>NZ_JAMYOI010000001.1:0-645246 GCF_040319775.1 Mesorhizobium sp. M0870 | reverse complement strand
AGATCAGCCTCGGCCTCGCGCCGGTCGTCATCCGCGATATCTACGCAGCCCTTCCCAGGATCCGCGAAGGCGGCGCCGCGATCGTGCTGGTGGAGCAGGATATCGGCAAGGCGCTGGCGGTGGCCGATCGCGTCTACTGCATGATGGAGGGTCGCGTCACGCTGGCCGCCAGGGCGGCTGAGGTCACGCGCGAAGACATCCATTCCGCCTATTTCGGAGTGGCGGCATGACGCGGCAACCGAGGCTCTGTCATCTGCTCGCGCAGCGCTCTTATGGCCTGATCGAGGTGGCGCGGCGATGATCTGGCTGGACACCCTCGTGCAAGGGATTCTGCTGGGCGGGCTCTATGCCTTGTTCGCAGCGGGATTGAGCCTCGTCTTCGGTATCATGCGGCTGGTGAACCTCGCCCATGGCGACCTCATCATTCTTGCCGCCTATCTGGTTTTGATGGGCGTCACGCTGCTCGGCCTGTCGCCCTGGATTGCCGCTCTGGTCGCCATGCCGGTGATGTTCGCGCTCGGCTGGCTGCTGCAGACCGCCGTTCTGAACCGCGTGCTGGGCAAGGACATCCTGCCGCCGCTTTTGGTCACCTTCGGCCTGTCGGTCGCCCTGCAGAACGGCCTGCTCGAGGCCTTCTCCGCCGACAGCCGCCGCATCCCGGTGGGCGCGTTGGAAGGGGCATCGCTCGATCTCGGGCTGGTCACGGTGGGGATCATGCCGCTGATGACCTTTGCCTCGGCGATCGTGATGATCATTGCGCTCAACGCGCTCTTCTACCACACCGCCCTCGGCCGTGCCTTCCGCGCCACCTCGGACGACGTCGTGACGGCGGGGCTGATGGGGATAGAGCCGAAGCGGATCTTCGCGATCGCCACCGGGATCGCCATGGTCGTCGTGACGCTGGCGGCACTCTATCTCGGCATGCGGGCGAACTTCGATCCTTCGATCGGACCGGCGCGGCTGATCTATGCCTTCGAGGCGGTGATCATCGGCGGCCTCGGCAGCCTGTGGGGGACGCTCGCGGGCGGGATCATCATCGGCGTGGCGCAGACGTTTGGCGCCGCGCTGAATCCGGAATGGCAGATCCTGGCCGGCCACATCGCCTTCCTGGCCGTGATGCTGCTCAAGCCGCGCGGGCTTTTTCCGCGCGCAGTGGATTGAGGGCGGCATGTATCGACTGACAACCCGCACCCGCGCCGGAACCGTGACCGCGATCATCGTGCCGATCTTCATCGTCGCCGCGCTCGCGCTGCCTGCCGTGGCCTCGCGTGGCGTCATACAGGATCTCTTCTTCATCCTCACCATGCTGACGCTGGCGCAGATATGGAACCTGCTGGCGGGCTATGGCGGCCTGGTGTCGGTGGGCCAGCAGGCTTTCGTTGGCATCGGCGCCTATGCGATGTTCGCCGGCGTGATCCTGCTCGGCTGGAATCCGGTCCTGGCGATCCCGCTGGGCGGCCTTGCCGCTCTGGTGCTGGCGGTTCCGACGGCCTTCTTCGCGTTCCGTTTGCAGGGCGCCTATTTCGCCATCGGCACCTGGGTGATCGCCGAAGTGACGCGACTGCTGGTCGCGCAGTGGAAGGCGCTCGGTGGCGGCACCGGCACCTCGCTGCCGCGCGAGGCGACGAGCAGTATCCTGGGCACCGATGCGGTCCGGGCGCTGTTCGGGGTCCGCGAGGCCGCGGCACGCGATGTTATGGCCTACTGGCTGGCTTTGGCGCTGCTCGTGGCCGTGACGGGAGGCATTTATTGGCTGCTGCGCAGTCGCCTCGGGCTGGCGCTGGCGGCCGTGCGCGACAATGTCGACGCGGCGCAATCGGTGGGCGTCGATACCGGCCGGCTCAGATGGGCGGTCTTTCTGATCGCCGCGGCCGCCACCGGGCTGACCGGCGCGCTGATCTTCCTGCAGACGGCCCGCATCTCGCCGAGCGCGGCCTTTGCCGTCACCGACTGGACCGCCAACGTCATCTTCATTGTCGTCATCGGCGGCATCGGCACCATCGAGGGGCCGATCCTCGGCGTGCTGGTCTTCTTTGCGCTGCGTTCGGCGCTGGCCGACTACGGCAGCTGGTACTTGATGACGCTCGGCCTCATCGCCGTCGTCGTGATGCTTTTTGCACCAAAGGGGCTGTGGGGCCTGATCGCGTCCCGCAATGGCCTGCACCTGTTTCCGGTTCGCCGCAGGCTGACCGGTCCGAAGATCGAGGGAGGAATTTGATGGCGGATATCGAAACCGACGTGCTGATCATCGGCACGGGCCCAGCCGGCTCGGCCACGGCGGCACTTCTGTCCAGCTACGGCGTGGCCAACATGATCGTCAATCGCTACCGCTGGTTGTCGAACACGCCGCGTGCCCACATCACCAACCAGCGCACCATGGAAGTGCTGCGCGACCTCGGTCCGGATGTCGAGGCGGAGGCCATGATGCACGCCTCGCCGCAGGAGCTGATGGGCGAGAACGTGTTCTGCGAAAGCCTGGCCGGCGAGGAGATCGGCCGCATGAAGAGCTGGGGCATCCACCCGCTCTCGAAGGCCGAACATCTCCTGTCGTCTCCCTGCTTCATGAACGATCTGCCGCAGACCTTCATGGAGCCGATCCTGTTCAAGTCGGCCTGCGCCCGCGGGACGCAGGCACGCATGAGCACGGAATATGTCAGCCATGTCCAGGATGCGGACGGCGTGACGACGACCTGCCACGATCGGCTGTCGGGCAAGGATTTCACCGTGCGGTCGAAGTTCCTCGTCGGTGCCGACGGCGGCAACTCGCTGGTGGCCGAGCATCTGGGCCTGCCGCTCGAAGGCAAGATGGGCGTCGGCGGCTCGATGAACATCCTGTTCAGGGCCGATCTCTCGAAGTATGTCGCCCACCGGCCAAGCGTCCTCTACTGGGTCATGCAGCCCGGCGCCGACGTCGGCGGCATCGGCATGGGCCTCGTTCGCATGGTGCGGCCCTGGACCGAGTGGCTGATCGTCTGGGGCTACGACATCAACCAGCCGCCGCCGGACGTGACGCCGGAACTGGCCACCAGCGTCGCGCGTCAACTGGTCGGAGATCCCGCGCTCGAGATCGAGCTCCTGGGCGCGAACACCTGGACCGTGAACAACTGCTTCGCCACGCACATGCAGAAGGGGCGGGTGTTTATCATGGGCGATGCCGCGCACCGGCATCCGCCCTCGAACGGGCTCGGCTCGAACACATCGATCCAGGACGGGTTCAACCTCGCCTGGAAGCTTGCCAAGGTCATCAAGGGGCAGGCGGGGGTCGGGCTTCTGGACAGCTTCTCGGCCGAGCGCGCACCGATCGCGCGCCAGATCGTGACACGGGCGAACCAGTCCATCGCCGAATTCGGACCGATCTTCGAGGCGCTCGGCATGGACGGCGGCGTGGATCACGACAAGATCCAGAGGAACATGGAGGCTCGCGCCGATGCGACGCCCGTCGCCGAAGCGCAGCGCGAGGCGCTCCGCAAGGCCATCGCCTTCAAGAAGTACGAGTTCGACGCCCATGGCGTCGAGATGAACCAGCGCTATGCCTCGGGCGCGGTGGTGACCGACGGCCAGCGCGAGCCGGCCTTCGAGAAGGATCGCGAGCTGCACTATGCGCCGACAACCTGGCCGGGCGCGCGCTTGCCGCATGTCTGGGTCTTCGAGCGCTCGGGCAGGAAGGTCTCGACGCTCGATCTTTGCGGGCATGGCGAGTTCACGCTGTTGACCGGCATTGGCGGAGAGGCGTGGGTCGCCGCGGCGGAGACGGTGGGCGCGGAGCTCGGTCTGCCGATCCGCAGCCATGTGATCGGCCCACGCCGCGCGATCGAGGATCATACCGGCGACTGGGCCGGCGCACGGGAGATCCGCGACACCGGCTGCCTGATCGTTCGTCCCGACCACCACGTCGCCTGGCGCAGCGAAACGCTGGCGGCCGATCCGGCGGCCGAACTACGCCGGGTCTTCAAATCCGTTCTGGCGCGCTGAGGAGGATCCCATGATCGACGAACACGAATCCGGCTATTTCACCGAAGCGAACTCGGCCGAGGTCGTCGTGGCGCGGAACCGGAACGCTGGGGATGAGCGGCTCAAAGAGGTGACGGAGGTCATCACCCGCAAGCTGCACGAGGCGGTGAAGGAGATCGAGCCGACACAGGAGGAATGGTTCGGCGCGATCATGTTCCTGACGCAGACGGGCCAGATCTGCAACGAGTGGCGGCAGGAATACATCCTGTTGTCGGATGTTCTCGGTATCTCGATGCTGGTCGATGCGATCAACAACCGCAAGCCGTCGGGCGCCTCGGAATCGACGGTGCTGGGACCCTTCCACGTCGCCGACGCCCCCGAACTGCCGATGGGCTCCAACATCTGCCTCGACCAGAAGGGCGAGCCCATGTTCGTGCATGGCCGCATCCTCGATACCGAGGGCAACCCGATCGCAGGCGCCAAGATCGACGTCTGGCAGGCCAATGACGAGGGCTTCTACGACGTGCAGCAGAAGGGCATCCAGCCCGACTTCAACCTGCGCGGCGTCTTTCGCACCGGCGCCGACGGACGTTACTGGTTCCGCGGCGTGAAGCCCAAATACTATCCGATCCCGGATGATGGTCCGGTCGGCAAGCTGCTGGGCGCGCTGGGGCGTCACCCCAATCGTCCGGCGCATCTCCACTACATCGTCGAGGCCGAGGGCTTCGAAGCGCTGACCACGCACATCTTCGACCCGGACGACCCGTACATCGATTCAGATGCCGTCTTCGGCGTGAAGAAGAGCCTGCTCGCCGAATTCCGCAAGGTCGAGAACGCCGAAGCTGCCGCCAGGGTCGAGGTTGCGGCCCCGTTCTACGACGTGGAGTTCGATTTCGTGCTGTCGCACAAAGGAGGAAACTGATGGCCGCACTTGAGGAGATGTTCGATGTCAGAGGCAAGTCGGTGATCGTCACCGGCGGCGCCAGCGGCATCGGGCAGGCCTATGCCGAGATCATGGCCGAGCACGGGGCGAAGGTCTGCATCTTCGACCTGAACCCTGCCGGGCTTGACACGACCGTGGCCGCGATCAGGGCGGTGGGTGGCGATGTCTGGGGCCAGGTTGTCGACGTCGGCGACCGTGCGGCCATGGCCGCAGCCTTCGACAAGGTCGCCGGGAAGGCGGGCTCGATCGATGTCGTATTCGCCAATGCCGGGATCGATGCCGGGCCGGGCTTCAACACCCAGACGGGCGAAAGGAACCCCGAGGGCGCCATCGAGAACCTGCCCGACGAGCACTGGGACAAGGTGATCGAGATCAACCTGACCTCGGTCTACACCACGATCAAACATGCCGTCCGGCACATGAAGCCGAATGGCGGCGGCCAGATCATCGTCACGTCGTCCATTGCATCGCTGATCAACGAGAGCATCGTGGGCACGCCCTACATGCCCGCCAAGGCCGCGGTGAACCATCTCGTTCGCCACATGGCGATGGAGCTTGGCGCCTACAACATCCGCATCAATGCCATCCTGCCCGGACCGTTCATCACCAACATCGCCGGCGGTCGGCTGCGCAACCCGGCGGACCGCGAGGCCTTCGAGGCCCAGTCGCTGCTCGGTCGGATCGGCGACCCCGAAGAGATCAAGGGCCTGGCGCTTTATCTGGCGTCGCCTGCCGCTTCCTACGTGACGGGCTCGCTGATCGTCATCGATGGCGGCTCGCTGCTGCGGATGACCTGAACACGCTTTGAACTGAGACCGGTCCCGTGGGCCGGAGAAACTTAACCCAGGGAGGAACCGACGATGAGCTACTACAACAGACTGGTGAAATCGGGCTTGCGGCCCAGCCGCCGAAGTGTCCTGAAGGGGATTGGAGCCGGCGTTGCCGCCAGCACGCTGGGCATGCCGGCCTATGTGCGCGCCGCGACCGCCGGGAAGATCAAGCTGGGCTACCTCAGCCCGACGACCGGACCGCTCGCCCTTTTTGGTGAAACGGATGACTACACCTTGCAGCAGATACGCGCCCTGCTCGGCGGCCAGCTGCAATGCGCCGACGGCAATACTTACGAAATCGAGATCCTCGACCGCGACAGCCAGTCCAATCCGAACAAGGCATCGGAAATCGCCGGCAATCTGATCCTGAACGACGAGGTTCATCTGCTCGTGCCGGCCTCGACCACCGACACGATCCTGCCCGCGGCCGAGCAGGCCGAACTTTATGAAACGCCCTGCATTTCCTCGGGCGCTCCCTGGCAAGCGGTGATCATGCCGCGCGGCGGCGGCAAGCAGACCTTCGACTGGACCTATCATTTCTTCTGGGGCCTCGACGAGGCGTTGAACACCTTCGTCGGGCTCTGGAACCATTTGGAGACCAACAAGAAGGTCGGGATGCTGTTCCCGCAGAACATCGACGGCGAGACCTGGGGCAACGACGAATATGGCTTGCCAGCGCCGACCCGCAAGGCCGGCTACGAGGTCGTGGTGCCCGGCTATTTCCAGCCCCGCACCAATGATTTTTCCGCACAGATCGCCGAGTTCAAGAAGCAGGGCTGCGAGATCATCGGCGGCATCACCTATCCCGACGATCTGAAGACCTTCGTCACCCAGTGCAACCAGCAGGGCTTCAAGCCGAAGGCGGTCACGGTGGCGGCGGCGCTCCTGTTCCCGGGCGGTGTCGAGGCGATGGGGCCGCTTGGCAACGGCATGTCCTCGGAGGTCTGGTGGACCCCGGCCTTCCCGTTCAAGTCGTCGCTGACCGGGCAGATCAGCAGCGACATCGCCAGCCAATGGGAAGCCGATACGAAGCGCCAGTGGACGCAGCCGCTTGGCTATTCGCACGCGCTGCTGGAGGTCGCGCTCGACATCCTGAAGCGCTCTTCCAATCCGCTCGACCGTGCGGCCAATCGTGACGCTCTGGTCGCTACCGATCTGCAGACGCTGGTCGGTCATATCAAGTTCGACGGCTCGCCCCACAAGAACATCTGCAAGACGCCGATCTTCGGCGGCCAGTGGGTGAAGGGTGAGAAATGGCCTTATGACCTGAAGATCGTCGACAACACGGTCAATCAGCTCTTCGCGCCGCAGCAGGCTATCCAGCCGATCGCCTGGTGACATGAGCGGGAACGCGGGCAGAGTTATGGGTAGGGAAATCCTGCTGAAAGCGCACGGCGTGTCGAAGTCCTTCGGCGCTGTCCGCGTCCTGCATGACGTGAGTTTCGACGTGCATAGGGGCGAGGTCCTGGGCATCCTAGGCCCGAATGGGGCGGGCAAAACGACGCTGTTCAACATGATCAGCGGCGATTTGAAGACGTCCGGCGGCGAGATCCAGCTCGGCGACACCGCGCTTCGCGGCGAGCCGCCCTTCCGGCGTTGCCAGATGGGGATCGGGCGGACCTATCAGATCCCGCGTCCCTATTCCGGCATGACCACCTTCCAAACCCTGCTGGGCGCCGCCGCTTGCGGCGGCGGCCGGTCCGAGAAGCAGAGCTATGCTTTCTGCGCCCAGGTCCTGCGCGATTGCGAGCTCTCCAACAAGGCCAATGTCTCGGCCGGCGCTCTCACTCTGCTCGATCGCAAGCGGCTGGAGTTGGCGCGCGCGCTGGCGTCGGATCCGAAGCTGCTGCTGCTGGACGAGATCGCGGGTGGGCTGACCGACGATGAATCGAAGGCGCTGGTAGCGCTGGTGCGCCGCATCCGCGACCGTGGCATCACCATCGTGTGGATCGAGCATGTGTTGCACGCGCTGCTGGCGGTGGCCGACCGGTTGTTGGTGCTGAACTTCGGCGAGAAGATCGCTGAAGGCGTGCCCGCCGAAGTGATTGCGCTGCCCGAGGTCCAACGCGTCTACATGGGGATCGAGGCATGACGGCCGTTCTTTCCACCCACGGGCTGTTGGCCCGCTATGGCGATTTCCAGGCGCTCTACGGCGTCGACATCGAGCTGCACCAGGGTGAGGCCGTGGCCTTGATCGGCGCCAACGGGGCAGGAAAATCTACACTCCTGCGTTCGATCATGGGCCTGCTCCCGGTCCGGCGCGAGATGGTGCTGCTGCAAGGGGAGGCCGTTGGCGGCACCACCACCGACCGCATGGTGCAGAAGGGTGTCGCCATCGTGCCGGAGGGCCGCCGGCTCTTCACCGGCATGTCGGTCGAGGACAATCTGCGCGTCGCCATCGACCAGGCCGCGCGCATAGGCGCCAAGGGCGGATGGACGCTGCCGCGGTTGCATCAGCTGTTCCCGATCCTCAAGGAGAAGGCCCGCACGCAGGTCCAGAGCCTCTCGGGCGGGCAGCAACAGATGGTGGCGATCGGCCGCGCGCTGCTCTGCCAGCCGCGCGTGCTGCTCTGCGACGAGATCAGCCTTGGTCTTGCGCCGAAGGTGATCCGCGAGATCTATGCCGCCTTGCCCGAAATCCGCGCCACCGGAACGGCGATGATTGTGGTCGAACAGGATGTCGGCCTCGCCCGAACCGCCACGGACCGCCTCTACTGCATGCTGGAGGGGCGCGTGACCCTGACCGGCAGGTCCGCCGAGATCACGCGCGAGCAGATCGGCAAAGCCTATTTTGGAGCAGGCCATGGAGTGGTTTGACGCCTTGGTGCAGGGGGTCCTGCTGGGCGGCATGTATGCCCAGTATGCGCTCGGCATGGCGCTCATGTTCGGCGTCATGCGGATCGTCAACATCAGCCATGGCGATCTTGTGATCCTTTTGTCGCTGATCGGCATCTCGATCGCCACGGCCTGGGGTCTGGGGCCGCTGCCTGTGCTGATCGTACTGGTGCCGCTCGCGGTGCTGATGGGCTGGGTGCTGCAGAAGGCCGTGCTGAACCGGGTGGTAGGGAGCGATCCGCTGCCCTCGCTGATCGCGACCTTCGGACTGTCGATCGCGCTGCAGAACCTGATGCTGCAGATATGGTCCGCGAACAGCCGATCGTTGCCCGGCCATGGAATCGAGAGTCAATCCATCGAGATCGGCGGTATCTATGTCGGCCTCCTGCCGCTGATCGTGCTGGCCGTCGCCACGGGGTTGACAGGAGGCCTCGACCTGACGCTGAAGCGCACGCGCTTCGGCCGGGCGCTCCGCGCCGCGTCGGCGGATGTCGAGGCAGCGGCAATGACCGGCATCAATCCGCGCGCTGTCTATGCGATGGCGACAGCGGCAGCGGTCGGCATCCTCGGTTTTGCAGCCGTCTTCCAGGCGTTGCGGTCGACCGTCGCGCCGGCCGACGGACCTGCCCAACTGATCTACGCCTTCGAAGCGGTGATCATCGGCGGCATGGGGACGGTATGGGGCGCCTTCGCCGGCTCGATGGTCCTCGGCATCTCGCAGGCCGTCGGCTTCCGCATCGATCCGGGCTTCGGCGTGCTCGCCGGACACATCGTCTTCCTGATCGTGCTGGCGACCCGCCCGCAGGGCCTGTTTGGAAAGGCATTGTCATGAGTGCGATCCCCTATGTGGCAACCGAGGTGCCTGAGGTCCTGGTCCAGCGCCAGACCCGGTCCGGTCGCATCGCGATGACGCTGGCTGTGCTGGCGCTGATCGGTGTCGCCGCCATGCCGTGGTGGGCCTCGACCGGCACGATCCGGTCGATTCTGGTGCTGTGCTGCTACATCGCCGTCGCGCAGATGTGGAACCTGCTAGCCGGCTATGCCGGCCTCGTCTCGGTGGGCCAGCACGCCTTCATGGGTGCTGCCGGCTATGCGCTTTTCGTGCTGGCGCAGACTTACGGCATCAATCCGTTTGTGGCGGTCTTCCTTTCGCTGCTGGCGCCGGCCGCGCTGGCCGTGCCGATCTACCTGCTGCTGCATCGCCTGGATGGCCCCTATTTTTCGATCGGCACATGGGTGGTGGCCGAGGTATTCCGGCTGGCCGCCTCGAATCTCCCGCTCGTCAATTCCGGCGCGGGGATGTCGCTTCGCGTGATGAAGGACTATTCGGCCTTCGAGCGGAATGTCGCCATGTCGCTGCTCTGCGCGGGGATGCTGCTCGTCACGCTGGGCGGCAGCTATTGGCTGCTTCGCTCGCGCTTCGGCCTTGCGCTGATCGCCATGCGCGACAATCCGGTCGCGGCCGCGAGCCAGGGCGTGAATGTCGTCAAGCTGCGCTTCCTGATCTACGTCGCGTCGGCGGTCGGCTGCGGCCTTGCGGGCGCCATCTATTTCATGGCGCAACTGCGCATCACCCCGGGTTCGGCCTTTGATCCGATGTGGGCGAACGTCGCGATCTTCATCGTCATGGTCGGCGGGATAGGGTCCATCGAGGGCGTTCTGATCGGATCCCTGATTTTCTTCATCGCGGACCGCTGGTTCGGTGAATACGGCGCGAGCTATTTCGTCGTCCTCGGCCTGATGACGCTGCTGGTGGCGCTCTACGCCCGCACCGGCATCTGGGGCCTGATCTCGAAACGGTGGGATGCGCCATGGTTCCCGATCCGACGCAGGCTCGTCGATCCGAACCGCTGAGAGGGAGGGTTTTTATGAAAGCAGCCATCTTCGATACGGTCGGCAGTCCGCTGCGGATCGGCACGGTGCCGGATCCGACGCCGGCGCCGGATGAGGTCGTCTTGCGCATCGCAGCCTGCGGCATCTGCGGCAGCGACCTGCATATCACCGAGGATCCGGTGCCTTTCGGCATCGGTGGAGGTTTCGTTCTTGGCCATGAATTCGCCGGCGACATCATCGCGCTGGGATCACGGGTGGCGAGCCTTCGGATCGGTGAGCGTGTGGCCGTCGTGCCGATGCACGGCTGCGGGCACTGCCAGGCCTGCAGGCGCGGCGATCCAGGCCGCTGTCCCGACATGGTGCTGATTGGTGGCGGCTATGCGCAATACGCGGCCGTCGCCGCGCGCCAGTGCCATGTCTTGCCCGACGACGTTGCGCTGGAGGATGGCGCGCTGGCCGAACCGCTCTCGGTCGCGTTGCACTGCATCGTCCGCTCGGGCATGAAGCCCGGAGACCGGGTCGCCATCCTTGGCGCCGGACCGATCGGCCTGCTCGTCGCTTTCTGGGCGCGGCGGCTGGGAGCGTCTTGTGTGGTCGTGGCCGATATTCACAGCCATCAGCGTGACCGTGCGCTCGCACTGGGCGCAACCGGTTTCGCGCTGTCCGGAAACAAGCTGGCGGATAGCCTTGCCGATCTCTGCGGAGGAGCCCCCGATATCGTCTTCGAATGCGTCGGCAAGCGCGGCCTTATCGACGCGGCGGTCAAGGCGGTTCGGCCGCAGGGCACGGTGGTCGGTGTCGGCTTGTGTATCGGCGGCGACGAATGGGATCCATTCGTCGCGCTGACGAAGGAAGTGAACCTGCTCTTCTCGGTCTTCTTCCATCAGCGCAACGAATTCGGCGTCGCCCTCGATGCGCTGCGCGGCGGACCTTTCGCACCGCAGGCGCTGATCACCGATCGGATCGACCTCTCGCCGGTTCCGCAGATATTCGAGAGCCTTCGCCGCCGCACAACGCAATGCAAAGTGCTGATCCAGCCGGACCTTGTTTGAGGAGGAATAAAATGGCCGTTCAATTCGAAACGCTCAAATACGATGTCGCTGGCACCAAAACGGTGGTGAAGGCCATTGGTGAGGGAAAGCCCGTGCTGTTCCTGCACGGCGCCTCGACGCTTGAAGGTTTCGACTTCGCCGAAGGCCTCGCCGACCGTTTCCGCGTGCTTTGCGCGAGCCATCCGGGCTTCGGCTTTTCGGGCGCTGCGCCGCATGTGACCGGGATGTCCGACATGGTTCTGCACTACCTGAACCTGCTCGATGTTCTGAACCTGCCGGAGAAGCCTCATCTCATCGGCTTTTCCATGGGCGGCTGGATGGCGACGGAGCTCGCCGGCCTTGCGCGCGAGCGTTTCGACAAGGTGGTGCTGATCGCGCCGGCAGGGCTCAACGACCCCGCGCATCCGGCCACCGATCTGGGCGCGGTCGCGCCGCAGGAGCTGCCGGCCTATCTGGCGCATGACGTCTCGGTGGCGCTGCGCTATTTCCCGGACGGCTCGGATCCCGCCTTTGCGGAGGCCTTCGGCGCCGATCGCGCCCGCGAAGGAGAGACGCTCGGCCGGTTGCTGGCGCCGTTCGGCATGGGCCATCCGAACCTGCGGCGCTTCCTGGCGCGCATCGCCAATCCGACGCTGGTCGTCTGGGGCACCAGGGACCGTCTGCTGCCAGCTGGCCAGGCGCCGCTCTTCGTCGAAGCCCTGCCCGACGCACGCCTGATCCTGGTCGAGGATGCCGGCCATTTCGTCATGCAGGAGAAACCCGAAACACTCAGGAAGATCGGCGATTTCCTCGCCGGCTGACCGCATTTGAAAAGGAGGAGAAGACAATGAACAAACCCATCAAGCACGGCTCGTGGGGGACGACCACCGACTATCGCGACTTGCTCAGCAAGATCGCGGAGATCGGGCCGGCCCTGGAAGCCAACGCCACCACCGATGAGGAGAATGGCGAACTGACTGCGGCCACGTTCGAGCTGCTGAAGCCGCTGCGCATGTCGCATATCTTCGCCGCGGAGAGCCTCGGCGGTGCGCAGCTGCGACCCACCCAGGGTCTCGAACTGCTGGCGGCGATCACCTGGCACTCCGGGGCGGCCGGCTGGGTTTCAATGGTGCATTGCTGCATCGGTGCGATGTCGGCGGCCTTTCTGCCGGATAGCGCGGTCGAGCGGCTGTTCGCACCGGGCACCGACAACCGTTTCTCGGGGCAGGGCGCGCCGCTCGGCATGCTGAAGAAGGTCGACGGTGGTTACCGGCTGAACGGCAAGTGGAGCTATGGCAGCGGCTTCAGCCACGCCACCTATAGCCACAGTGCCGCCTTCGTCGACGACGGCACCGGCAAGCCCGCCAAGGACGACAAGGGCAATTTGATTATCATGTGCGCCCATGCCCCGATCTCCCAGCACAAGCAGGTCGGCAATTGGGACGTTCTGGGCCTCGGCGGTACCGGCAGCATCGACTATGCGGCCGAGGATGTCTTCATCGCCGACGATCTCGTCTTCCCGATCCTGACCGCACCACCGCTGCGCCAGAAGGAGTTCTTCAGTCTCGGGGTCGTTGGCCTCGCCGCCATCGGTCATACCGGCTGGGCGCTCGGCACCGGGCGGCGGATGCTGGACGAGATCGCCAAGTTCGCCCGCTCGAAGTCAGGCCGGGCCGGACTGATCGGCGAAAGCGAGAAGTTCTGGCACGACTATGGCCGCGCCGAAGCCCGCTATCGCGCTGCCCGCGCCTTTGTCTTCGAAGTCTGGCGCGACATCGAGGCGACGGTCGAAGCCGGCAACAGCGTATCGACGCGGCAGATCAGCCTTGTCCATCTGGCCAAATCCGAGATTCACGAGGTTGGCGTGGATATCTGCAACTTCGCCTACCGCGCCGGCGGCGGCGCGTCGCTGCGCGCCGGCGTGATCCAGCGCACCTTCCGCGAGATGATGGTGGCGGCCAACCATTTCACGATCGCGCCGTCGATCGTCACCTCGGCCGGTCGCGACATCGGCGGCCTGTGGAGCGATCGCACCTGGCAGTTCTACGACCTGATCGAGAAGAAGTAGCCCGCAAGGGCCGGACGGCGGACGCCGTCCGGCCCTTATTCACGCTGCAGAAGAGAGACGTCGATGAGCTTCCCGCATCCGATGACCAACGCCTTCCGCGAAGCCTTTCGCCACCATCCGGCCGGTGTTGCCGTGATCACGGCCGATCCCGGCGACAGGCCGGTGGCGATGACCGTATCCTCGCTGATCTCGGTAAGTGCTGCGCCGCCGGTCGTCGCTTTCTCGCTCTCCATGAAATCGACTTCGTCCGAGCCCTTGCTACGGGCCGAGACCATGGTGATCCACCTGCTGCGCTTCACTGATATCGACCTGGCGCAGCTCTGCGCGTCGAGCGGCGCGGAACGTTTCCCGCCGGGAGGCGCCTGGGCGCGGCTGCCTACGGGCGAACCCCGCTATACCGGCGTTTCGACCTGGTTCCGCGCCCGTCGGCTCGGCATCCTGCCGATCGAGGGCGCGACGCTGGTCGCGGCCGAACTCCTTGACGGCGAGGTGCAGCCGGACGAGGTCCCCCCGGAGGCGCATTCGCTTGTTTATCTCGACCGTCGCTGGCATCGCCTGCACAAGGAACTGGACGGGGTGGCTGAGCTTCTTGAGTCGTCGCGTTTTCTTTGAACGGCGCCGAAGCGCGGGTTGTCCGGTCGTTGCGCACGGAACTTGCAAAGCCAGTCGAAGCGCGTTCGGCGTCAGTCGTACCGCGCTCCCTGGCTCGCCGCGCAGGGTTGAGGGTCATCCGGCCAGTTGGGCATTGGCCGGAACTTCGTCCCGCATCGGATGCGGTACGAGTGGATGGCAATTTTTGTCGCAGATGACGTCAGACTTTTCCGCAAAAATATCTCACATGTTGACGTTAACTTAACATGCTATTATGGTCTGTTTACCGCGTCGGATGCGTCGCTTTTGTATCACCGTTGCTCGTTGATTGTCGTCATGTCTGTCATCCCTATCCCAACCTGCAGGTTAGCCTTGCAGCGCCCTTCACCAGTTGCTGAAAGCGGCGGCGCCCATGCCCAGTTTGCTCGGAATCGATAACGGTCTCACGGTCACCAAGGCAGTGATCTTCGATGCCGATGGCACGCAGTTGTCGGTGGCGCGTCGGCGCGTTCCGCAGTCGATGCCCCATGCGCGCTGGGTGGAGCGCGACATGGCAAGGCTATGGCAAGCCACCGCCGATGCCATCCGCGAAGCGATCGCATTGTGCGGCCGGCCCGCCAACGATATCAAGGCGGTGGCGGCGACCGCACACGGCGATGGTCTCTATTTGCTCGACAAGGATCGCCGGCCGCTAGGCCCCGGTATCCTGTCGCTTGACAGCCGCGCCGGCGAGATTGTCGAACAATGGTCGGCGGACGGGGTCTTCCAAAATGCGTTGGCGCGCACCGGACAGGCGCCGCACGTTTCGGCTCCGTCGGCGCTGCTGGCCTGGATCAGGAAGAACCAACCCGACCGCTATGGCCGCATCGGGCATATACTGGCCTGCAAGGACTGGCTGCGCTTTTGCCTGACCGGCACGATCGGCACCGACCGTACCGAGGCAAGCACCTCATTCACGGATTTCCGCACGCAGGATTACGCGCTGGAAGCGATGCGCATCTTCGAACTGGACGATCTTTTCGACGCGCTGCCGCCGATGGCGCATTCGGCCGAGATCGCCGGCCACGTTACCGCCGAGGCCGCCGACATGACCGGCCTTGCCAAGGGGACACCGGTCGCGAGCGGCCTGCATGACGTAACTGGCTCCGCACTTGGCATGGGCGGCCATGAGGAGGGCGTGCTCGCCATTGTTGCCGGGACCTATTCCATCAACGAAGTAGTCTCTTCGCAACCGCGCGTCGATCCGCGTTGGCTCTGTCGCAACGCCATCGACGCCGGCCGCTGGAACAACATGGCGATATCGCCGGCCTCGACCGCGAACTACGATTGGTTTCTCGACACGTTCTGCCGCTCGGAACAGGAGAGGGCATCGGTCGGTGGTGGCTCGATCCACGAGTTTCTGGCAGGCGAGATCGACGCGGCGCTGAAAAAGCGGTCGACCATCCTGTTTCATCCCTATCTGTTCGGCTCCCCCTTTGGCGATGTCGCCAGCGCCAGCTTTGTCGGCCTTCACGGCTGGCACGATCGCGGCGATATGCTCAAGGCGGTTCTAGAGGGCATTGCCTTCAATCATCGCACCCATGTCGAAGCCCTGCGCGAGGGCTTTGCTATCAGCGAGATCCGCCTGACCGGGGGCGGTTCACGCAATCCGGCCTTTGTCCAGATGTTTGCCGATGTGCTGAATGCCCCGGTCACCGTCACCTCGACCGACGAGGCCGCGGCCTTTGGCGCGGCCCTTTGCGCGGGTGCCGCGGTGGGCATCTTCGCGACGCCGCAACAAGGCGCCAGGCAAGCCGGCATGACGGCACGCCAATACGAGCCGATGGCGGCCTCAAGTGCTGTGTTCAACGAGCGCTTTTCCCTCTATGGCCGCATAGCCGGTGCGCTCGAACCGCAGTGGCCGGAGATCGAGAAGCTGGCGCGGCAAGACACTGGGGGAACCGCATGATCAAGGCCGACGAACGACGCGAAGAGATCGCCGACTATGTGATCAAGCTCGGCCAGGTGCGCATCGACGATCTGGTCGAACATTTCGGCGTATCGCGCATGACCATCCACCGGCACATCGACCGGCTGGCGCAGCAGGGTGTGCTGCGCAAGCTGCACGGTGCGGTGACGGTTCAGCCTTCCGGCCTCTATGAAAGCGCCTTCCGCTACCGGGTGACGGTCAATCGGGCCGAGAAGGATGCGCTGGCGCGGGCGGCGCTCGATTTTGTCGAGGCCGGCCAAGTGGTGATGCTGGACGATTCCTCGACGGCAAACGCCGTCGCCACGCTGCTGCTCGACGTCAAGCCGCTGACCGTCATCACCAATTCAGTGGCGACGGCTTCCCTGCTGACCAATGTCGACGAACTCGACTTCATCTGTCTCGGCGGTCAGTACCACGGCACCTACAACGCCTATATCGGCATCGTCTGCGAGAACGCCGTGGCGCAGCTGCGCGCCAATGTGCTGATCTGTTCGGCTTCGGCCATCACTGGAACCACCGCCTTCATCCAGGACCCCAATGTCGTGCGGGTCAAGCAGGCGATGATGGCCGCATCGGTCAAGCGCATCCTTTTGATTGACCATGCCAAGTTCGACAGGATCGCACTGCACGTCTTCGACGATCTGACCAGCTTCGACGTCGTGCTGGCGACCGAAGGCCTGGGCGATGCGCGGGCGCGGGCCCTCGAACGGGCCGGCGTGAAGCTGCGCATCGTCAAGACGAAAGCGCCATGAGCTCAAGCGAAGCAACATTTACGGAAAATCCCGCCGGGCGATTGGCCGCCATGGCCGGGACCGGCGAGGTCGACGTCGTCATCCTTGGCGCCGGCATCAACGGGGCGGGCTTGTTTCGCGACCTGTGCGCGCAGGGCGTCAGCTGCCTGATCGTCGACAAGGCGGATTTCGGCTCCGGCACCAGTGCCGCGCCATCGCGGCTCATTCACGGTGGCCTGAAATATCTAGAAACTGGCGAATTCGGGCTGGTGGCGCAATCGACGCTCGAGCGCAATTTGCTTTTGAAAAACGCGCCGCACTATGTCAGCCCGCTGCCGACCGTCATCCCGATCTTTTCCTGGAGCAAGGGCATGCTGGCGGCGCTGCGGACGCTGTTCGGCTCGACCAGCGCGCCGCGCAGCCGCGGCGCCATCCTGATCAAGATCGGCCTGATGATCTATGATTTCTACGGCTCGCGAAACCAGGTCATGCCGCGCCACCGCATGGTCGGGCGGCGCCAGGCGCTCAGCAAGATGCCGGCGCTCAACCCCTCGATCGTCGCCACCGGCACCTATTACGACGCCAAGATAAGCCATCCCGAAAGGCTGGTGCTCGAACTGATCCTCGATGGGCTGCAGGCAAATACGGCCTCGGCCAGCGCGAACTACACGGCGCTGGCGAAGTCCGCCGATGGCGTGCTGACCTTCCAGCCGAAAAACGGCGCGGCCTTTTCGGTGCGGCCGAAGCTGGTGGTCAATGCCGCCGGTCCATGGATCGACGATGTCAACGATTTGCTAGGCGCGCCGTCGAAGATGATCGGCGGTACCAAGGGCTCGCACATCCTGCTGAAGCATGACGAGCTGGTCAGAAGCCTTGCCGGGCGCATGCTCTATTTCGAGGCCGATGACGGCCGCATCTGCCTTGTCTACGACTATCTCGGCCTGGCGCTGGTCGGCTCTACCGACATCAAGGCCGACAATCCCGACGCGGTACGCTGCGAGCCTGACGAAGTGGAGTACCTGCTCGACAGCGTACGCACGCTGCTGCCGGGGATGGCGTTCGAACGCGACCAGATCGTCTATGCCTATAGCGGCATCCGGCCGCTGCCGGCCTCGGATGCATCGGTGCCCGGCTTAATCAGCCGTGACCACTCGGCGCCAGTCGCCGAGCCGGATGGGAACAGACCTTTCGCGGTCATCTCGCTGATCGGCGGCAAGTGGACGACCTTTCGCGGCTTCGCCGAGGAAGTCGCCGACACCGTGCTCGGCCGCCTGCAGCGCAGCCGCAAGGTGACGACGCAGGCCATGCCGATCGGCGGCGGCAGGGATTTCCCGGCCGATGCCGCAGCGCGAGCAAGTTGGCTGGCTCTGGCTCACTCGGAAACGGGCGCTGGAGGACGGCGTCTCGAGGCGCTGCTGTCGCGATATGGCACCAGAGCCACGCAGATCGCCACGCATGGGTCGGGTGATGAGGGTCGGCTGCCGGATTCAGAAAGCTACAGCAAATCGGAAATCGACTACATCGTCCGCACCGAGTTCGTCGAACATCTGGCCGATATCGTCATGCGCCGCAGCACCCTGGCGATATCAGGGTCACTGACGGGCCGGGATCTGCAGGAGATTGCGACGATTGCCGGACGGGCGCTGGGCTGGAGCGCCGGGCGCCTCGCAGAGGAAGTCGAGGCCGCCGCCCTGGAACTCGAGGACCGGAACCTGATGCGGCTGGGCTGATCATTCCGTCGCCGATGCTCTTTCCCAAGGCAATCCGGTCGGTTTGCCTAAGGATGCGCCGCATCCCCAATCGCTCAACTCACAGGCGGGTTGGGATTTTGCGATATTAGATATTATTATTGAGAAACAGTTAGTTAGCAAAAAATTGGATAGCCGATGGCTGTGCAATTCTACTGGCTCAGACACGAAATAACACAGATTGACGTTAAATTAACATAGCCGTATGATCAAGTGACATGCTCACCTCCTAATAGGTCGATGTTGCCCGCCGAAATGCCGGCAGACCGGCGTTTCGGGAAGGGCGAGAACTGTGAATTCCCCGTATGTGCATGCGCCAAATCCGGCGAGGGATTGACAGCGATGCAGGGATGTGAAAATTTTTGCACACAAAGATAATAATATCATCTCAGGGAGGAGATGTCTTGAAATCCGGCGGAGCCGCTAACCGCGATCATGAGTCCAGCCTCGCCACCCGCGCGGCCTGGCTTCACTATGCCGGGGGGCTGACGCAGGCCCAGGTGGCCAAGCGGCTCGGCCTGACCAGCCTCAAGGCGCATCGGCTCATCACCCGGGCCACCCAGGATGGCCTTGTCAGGGTAATCATCGACGGCGATGTCGGCGAATGCATCGACCTCGAGCAGCAGCTGATCAATGCTTACGGGCTGGATTACTGCGAGGTCGTTCCTGATCTCGATCAGGACGAGCTGCCGCTGAAGGCCCTTGGCATCGCCGGCGCTCAGTTTCTGAAGCGGGAGATCGATCGCGGCGAGGACATGCTGATCGGCGTCGGCCATGGCCGTACCCTTGCCGCAAGCGTCGAGTATCTGACGCGCACCGCCGCTGCCCATATCCGTTTCGTCTCGCTGCTTGGCGGCGTGACGCGCAAATTCGCGGCCAACCCGCACGATGTCATGCATCGGCTGGCCGAGCGGACCGGCGCGCAGGCCTATGTGATGCCGGTGCCTTTCGTCGCCAACACCGCCGAGGACCGTGAAGTGCTGCTTGGCCAGCGCGGCATCAGCGATGTCTTCGACCTCGCAAGCCGGTCCGACCTGATGTTCGTCGGCATAGGCACCGCCGAACGGGAAGCCTCGCTGGTCGCTACCGCCATGATCGAACATTCCGAAATCGATGAGGTCAAACGGGATGGCGGCGTCGGCGAGCTGCTCGCCCACTTCTTCGACGACAAGGGACGCCCGGTGGAAACGGCGCTGTCGGACAGAATCCTGGCGCTTCCGCGGGACCAGTTGAAGGGCCGTCGGATCGTCGCAGTCGCCGGCGGCAAGGTGAAAATACGCGCCATCAAGGCGGTGCTCGAAAGCCGCTATCTGAGCGGGCTGATCACTGACGAGTCCACCGCCCGTGCCCTTGTCGAACAGAACAAACCCAATGGTGCGAAGCGCCATGTGAACGGAGGATCGTCAAATGCGTGACAAGCGCGGATCAGCCTTGCCGGCGGTTGCGTCATGAGCGCGAAGGCCGCCCCCGCACCAACCAGGCCGGCTTCGCCCGGCTTGCGTCGGGTACTTGCCGGCGCTGCGGTTGTCGTCCTGCTCGGCGCCATGGCGCTCGACACCAACGTGGTCAGGATCGGCTCTGCCGGCGATGTCCGCAGCGCCGTCTTTTCCGCCGCCGACTACGGCAAGTCGGAGTTTCCCAAGGTGCAGGCCGATGTCGAAGCGCGTGCCGCCGACGCGGCAACGGTGGCGACGGCGATCACCAAGGACAGGGCAACGGCGGAAAAGGAATACGGCGTGCCGGCGGGCGTTGGGCCGGTCATCTCGGTGAAGTTCACCGGCGTCGTCGGCGAAGGAAAATCGGGCATCTACAAAGTCGCCGTCGAAGGTGTGCCGGACACGCTGATGATCCGCGTGCAGACGGGACCGGCGATCAACGGCACCGAGCTTCGCGACGCCACCGGCAAGATCACATTCGGCCAGTTCACCAACCAGATCGAATACCAGGACGCCGGTTCGGCGCTGAACAACGAGATGAAGAAGGAAATCCTGGCCAAGGTCGATACGAGCACCTTGACCGGCAAGACCATATCGGTGGTCGGCGCATTCAAGCTGGTCAACCCGAAGAGCTGGCTGGTCACTCCGGTGAGGCTGGAGGTCAAATGAGCGCGGCTGCCGACACCGGACCCGCGAATGGCGACGCCGTGCTTTCGGCGCGCAACATCGTCATGTCGTATGGCGGCGTCCATGCACTCAAGGGCGTCAATTTCGACATCCATCGCGGCAAGGTCACCACGCTGTTCGGAGAAAATGGCGCCGGCAAGTCGACGCTGATGAAGATCCTCTCCGGCGTGGTCACGCCGACATCCGGCGACATCGTGCTCGACGGCAATCTCGTCAGTTTTTCCTCATCCTCGGACGCACGCGATCGCGGCATCTCGATCATTCACCAGGAACTGAGCCTGGCGCCCAATCTCAGCGTTCGCGACAACATCTTCATGGGCCGCGAACTGCGCACCAGGACCGGCCTCGACTTCGCCGAAGAATCGCGCCAGGCGCGCGCGCTGATGGCTGATCTCGAAGAGGACATCGACCCGATGACCCTGGTCGAGGATCTGCGCCTGGGCCAACAGCAGATCGTCGAGATCGCGCGGGCGCTGTCGGTCGATTCGCGCATCCTGATCATGGACGAGCCGACCTCGGCGCTCAGCGCCACAGAGGTGGAGGTGCTGTTCAAGGTGATCCGCGATTTGACCAGCCGCGGCGTTTCCATCGTCTACATCTCACATCACCTCGAAGAGGCGCTGCAGATCACCGACTACGCCGTTGTCCTGCGCGACGGGGCGATAACGGCGACGGCTGAAGCCAGAAACATCGACCTCGAGTGGATCGTCCGCAACATGGTCGGCGAGAACTTCGATCTCGGCTCGCCGCCGACCGGCCATGCGTTCGGTGAGGTCGCCCTGTCGATCGAGGATGTCAGCGTCGTCGACACTTCGGGCTCGGGCTGTTCCGTCGTCGACCACCTGTCGCTGGATGTCCGGGCAGGCGAGATCGTCTGCATCTATGGGCTGATGGGCGCCGGGCGCACGGAATTGCTGGAAGCCGTCGCCGGACGGGTGCCGATGGCGGGCGGCCGCGCGCTTCTGGAAGGCGAGGACGTTTCGGGACTGAGCATTGCCCAGCGCATCTCCAGAGGTCTTGTGCTGGTCCCCGAGGACCGCCAGCGCGACGGGCTGGTGCAGACGATGACCGTCGGCCGCAATCTCTCGCTGGCCAGCATCGAGGCGTTCGCCAAGGGGCTGTTTCTGTCCCGTTCCAAGGAGGGTGGGCTGGTCGAGGATTCGATCCGCAAGGTGACCATAAAGACCGCAGGCGGCAATGCCATGATCGGATCGCTGTCGGGCGGCAATCAGCAGAAGGTCGTCATCGGCAAGATGCTGACGACCAACCCAAAAGTCATCCTTCTCGACGAACCGAGCCGTGGCATCGATGTCGGCGCCAAGGCCGAGGTCTTCCGCTTGCTGAGCGAACGCGCCGCGCAAGGGCTTGCGATCGTCTTCTCGACCTCTGAGGTCAACGAATGCCTCAGCATTGCCCACCGCATCGTCGTCATGCGGCGTGGCAGGATTTCAGCTGAATTCGGCGCCAACGCCACCAAAGAGCAGATCATGGCCGCCTCTGGCGAAGCCGTGGTCGCCTGATCACCAGAATTTCGGAGCCCAGACCAATGACCGACGTCAGCCAGGCCAGAAAACAGTCCAGTCCAAGCGCGGGCGGCGAAGGCTTCGATCTCGCCAAGCTGCTGCTCGAGGGTCGCGCTTTCTTTGCCCTGATCGTCATCATCGTCGTGTTCTCGATCCTGTCGCCCTACTATCTCTCGGTGGCGAATTTCCTGACCATGGCCTCGCATGTCGCCATCTTCGGAATCCTCGCGATCGGCATGCTGCTCGTCATCCTCAATGGCGGTATCGACCTGTCGGTGGGGTCGACGCTGGGCTTGGCCGGTGTCGTTGCCGGGTTCCTGATGCAAGGCGTGACGCTGACCTGGCTGGGTGTCGTTCTCTATCCGCCGGTCTGGGTGGTCGCGGTGTTGGCCTGCATGCTCGGCGCCGTCGTCGGACTGATCAACGGCGTGCTCATCGCGCGCTTCAAGGTTCCGGCTTTCGTCGCCACGCTCGGCGTCATGTACATGGCACGCGGCCTGGCGCTGCTGATGACCAGCGGCCTGACCTATAACAATCTCGGCGGCAAGCCCGAGCTCGGAAACACCGGCTTCGATGCGCTTGGCTTCAACCGCCTGTTCGGCGTGCCGACGGGCGTCGTGGTTCTCGTGGTCATCGCGCTCATTGGCAGCATCGTCTTGAACCGCACCGCTTTCGGGCGCTGGCTCTACGCCTCGGGCGGCAACGAGCGCGCGGCCGAACTCTCCGGCGTTCCGGTCAAGACGGTGCAGATTTCCGTCTATGTGCTGTCGGGCATCTGTGCCGCCATCGCCGGCCTGATCCTGTCCTCGCAGTTGACGTCGGCTGGACCGACCGCCGGCACCACCTACGAACTGACGGCCATCGCGGCCGTCGTCATCGGCGGCGCGGCACTGACCGGCGGGCGCGGCAACATCCGCGGAACCCTGCTTGGGGCCTTCGTCATCGGCTTCCTGTCCGACGGTCTGGTGATCATCGGCATCTCATCCTACTGGCAGACAGTGTTCACGGGCGCGGTCATCGTGCTCGCCGTGCTCCTCAATGCCGTTCAGTATCGCCGCCGTAGCAAGCTCCCAAGCGCGTCAGGTGGCCAACCGACTTCTCAGAAACGGGGGAAGGCCGAACCGGCCAATCCTGCCCAAGGGAAGACTGCCAGGTGAACTGGCAGCAACACCGCGTAATCATTGGAGGAATGTACATGAAAACCATGCTGAAAAGTCTGCTCGCCGCCGCGATGGTCGTCGGGTTCACGGCCGCCGCGTCAGCCGCGGGCCTGATCTCGATCATCGTCAACGATCCGGCCAACCCCTACTGGCTGACCGAGGGCAACGTCGCCAAGGCCGAGGCTGAAAAGCTTGGCTATACGGCCAATGTCGGTGCCCACAAGGGCGATACCAATACCGAAAGCAATTTGATCGACACCGCCATCACCAACAAGTCGGTGGCGATCATCCTCGATCCGGCCAACGCCGACGGCTCTGTCGGTGCGGTGAAGAAGGCGATTGCAGCCAACATCCCGGTGTTCCTCGTCAATGCCGAGATCAATCAGGAAGGCCTCGCCAAGGGTCAGCTCGTTTCCAATAACGCGCAGGGTGCTGCTCTCGGTGCCCAGCAGTGGGTGCAGGCCGTCGGCGAAAAGGGCAAATATGTCGAACTGCTCGGCGCCCCGTCTGACAACAACGCCGCCACGCGCTCGAACGGGTACGCGACTGTGCTGAGCCAGTACCCGGATCTCGAAAAGGCTGCTTCGCAGGTCGCCAACTGGGATCGTACCCAGGGCCACGACAAGATGCAGAGCATGCTGCAGGCCAATCCCGACATCATCGCCGTGATCAGCGGCAATGACGAGATGGCGCTTGGCGCGGTTGCGGCGCTGAAGGAAGCCGGCAAGCTCGCCGGCATCAAGGTCGGTGGCTTCGACGGCTCCCCGGATGCGGTTGCGGCGATCAAGTCCGGCGAACTGCAGTACACCGTGCTTCAGCCGGTCGCCATCTTCTCGGCCAAGGCCGTGCAGCAGGCGGATTCGTTTATCAAGACGGGTGCCACCGGTGCGGCGACCGAGAAGCAGCTGTTCGATTGCCTTCTCATCACCAAGGACAATGTCGACAAGTACACCGCACCCTTCGTGTTGTCTGAGTAATACCTGTACAGGGGGTGTCCTTGCGGACACTCCCTGCCTCTTCTACGAAATGACTGCCCTCGTGAACCGCCTTCGCAACCAACCGGAATTTGCGGCATGAAAGACCTGCTGATCGGCATCGACGCGGGAACGTCGGTGATCAAATCGATCGCTTTCGACCTGTCCGGGCGGCAGCTCGCCATGACGTCGGTGCCCAATAGCTTCGTCACGCTGGAAGGCGGCGGCGCCGAGCAGGACCTCGACCAGACCTGGCGCGACATGGCGCGGACCGTTCGCGATCTCGCGGCCAAGGTTCCCGACCTCGCGCAACGAACCGCGGCGGTGGCCATCACCGGGCAGGGCGACGGAACCTGGCTGATCGATGGCGACGGCTTGCCTGTCTCGCGCGCCTGGCTGTGGCTTGATGCCCGAGCTGGACATCTGGTGGACGAGATGCGCGCCGATCCCCGGGATCGCAGGCGGTTCGAGCTGACCGGCACGGGGCTGAATTCCTGCCAGCAAGGCGCCCAGCTTGCCTTCATGAAAAAGAACCATCCCGACATGCTGGAGCGGGCGGCGACCGCACTGCATTGCAAGGATTGGCTCTACTTCAAGATGACGGGCGAACGCGCCACGGATCCCTCCGAGGGAACCTTCACCTTCGGCGATTTTCGGTCGCGCAGCTATTCCGACGAAGCCCTCGACATCCTGGATCTGACGACGCATCGCCGCCTGTTGCCTCCCATGCTCGAAGGCACCACCGACCATCATCCGCTGTCGCGATCGGCGGCGGCAGAGACTGGCCTGCTCGAAGGCACGCCGGTGGTGCTGGGTTACGTCGATATGGTCATGACGGCGCTCGGAGCCGGCCTCTATGATCCCTCGGGCAATGTCGGCTGCACGGTCATCGGCTCGACCGGCATACACACACGCTTTGCCGCCACTCCCGACGATGTCGTGCTGAACGACGATGGCTCCGGCTACACGATCGCCATGCCTATTCCAGGCGCCTTTGCACAATTGCAATCCAACATGGCGGCGACGCTCAACATAGACTGGGTGCTTGGCCTTGCGCGCGACGTGCTCGCGACGGCTGGCGGCAAGCCTTCTCATGACGAGTTGCTGAAGGCCCTCGACGCTTGGGTGGAAGCATCGGAGCCTGGTTCGCTGATCTACCAGCCCTATATATCGCTGGCCGGTGAAAGAGGACCGTTCGTCGATCCTGACGCACGCGCTGGCTTCATCGGCCTTTCGGTCAAGCACGGCTTTGGCGATCTGGCACGCGGCGTCCTCGAGGGACTGGCCTTCGCCGCACGCGATTGCTACCAGGCGATGGGCGCCGTGCCGAGCGAGATCCGCCTGTCGGGCGGCGCCGCGCGCAGCCCCTCCCTACGCCGCATCATCGCGGCGGCGACCCGGGCGCAGGTGCGCACCAGCAGTCGCCAGGAAGCCGGCGCGGCAGGCGCCGCGATGATGGCGGCCGTCGGCCTCGGCGTCTATGGCTCGATGGAAGACTGCGCCGCCGAATGGGTGACGCCGCTTCTCGGCGACTGCGATGCCTATGACGAGGCGCTTTCGCATACCTACGATGCCCTCTTCCCTTCCTTCGTTGCAGCGCGTCAGGCGCTTCGGCCGGTGTGGAAGGGCATGGCGCACCGCACAGGAGCAAGATCTTGAGCAATACAACAGATGTCGTCGATCTCTTCGTGATCGGCGGCGGCGTCAATGGAGCCGGCATAGCGCGTGATGCGGCAGGTCGCGGGCTGTCCGTCATCCTGTGCGAAAAGGACGATCTCGCGCAAGGCACGAGCTCGCGCTCCGGCAAGCTGGTGCATGGCGGCCTGCGCTACCTCGAATATTATGAATTCCGGCTGGTTCGCGAAGCACTGATCGAACGCGAGGTGCTGCTCGAGGCAGCGCCGCACATCATCTGGCCGATGCGCTTCGTTCTTCCGCACAGCCCGCAAGACAGGCCGGCATGGCTGGTCCGGCTCGGGCTGTTTCTCTACGACCACCTTGGCGGCCGTAAACGCCTGCCGGGGACACGAACACTGAACCTCAGGACTGCGCCGGAAGGCGCGCCGATCAAGGACGAATTCAAGCGCGGTTTCGAATATTCCGACTGCTGGGTCGACGATGCGCGCCTGGTGCTGCTCAACGCCCTGGATGCCAGGCAGCGCGGTGCCAGAGTGCTCACGCGCACCGCCTGTGTCGCGGCCCGCCGCGAAAACGGACTATGGTCGATCGACATGCAGGATGGTCGCACGGGTGCGGTGACGAAGGTCCGGGCGCGGGCGCTGGTCAACGCGGCCGGGCCGTGGGTCAACGACATTGTCAGCCGAGTCGCCGGGCAGAACTCCACCCGCAATGTTCGCCTGGTGAAAGGCAGTCATATCGTCGTGCCCAAATTCTGGGAGGGGCGGCAGGCCTATCTCATCCAGAACAACGACAAGCGAGTGATCTTCGTCAACCCCTACGAGAACGATCTGGCGCTGAT
The DNA here is from genome assembly GCF_040319775.1 of Mesorhizobium sp. M0870. Classification (NCBI taxonomy): domain Bacteria; kingdom Pseudomonadati; phylum Pseudomonadota; class Alphaproteobacteria; order Hyphomicrobiales; family Phyllobacteriaceae; genus Mesorhizobium; species Mesorhizobium sp. M0870. The sequence continues at coordinate 618,457 of NZ_JAMYOI010000001.1, read as the reverse complement.
CGGCACGACCGACATTCCCTACGAAGGCAGGCCCGAGGAAGTGGTCGCCGAGGCAAGCGAAGTCGATTACCTGATCAAGGTGGTCAATCGCTATTTCAAGCGACAGCTGACGTCACAGGACGTGGTCCATAGTTTCTCAGGCGTGCGTCCGCTCTATGACGACAATGCCGACAATCCAAGCGCGGTGACGCGCGACTATATTTTCGAACTCGACGCCTCCAATGGCAACGCGCCGCTGCTGTCGGTGTTCGGCGGCAAGATCACCACCTTCCGCAAGCTGTCGGAACATGCGCTGGAAAAGATCCAGCCGTTTTTTCCGATGATGAAGAAAGCCTGGACGGCCAAAATCCCCTTGCCGGGAGGCGACCTGCCCAATGCGGACTTCGAGCAGTTCCTGAGCGATCTGCATTCCGAGTTTTTATGGCTCAGCCCGTCGCTGGTGAAGCACTACGCTCGAAGCTACGGCACCCGTGCCAGGCAATTGCTCGCCGGCGCACAGCGCGAGGCGGATCTCGGCCGCCGCTTCGGTCCCGACCTGTATGAGCGGGAGGCAAGGTTCCTGGCCGAGACCGAATGGGCCGGCACATCAGCCGATATTCTGGAACGCCGCACCAAACATGGCCTGCATCTCAATGCGGCCGAGCGGAAAGCATTCGAAGACTGGTTCGATAACATCATGGCGACGGCAGACTGATGGCCTTCACGCTTTCCCTCAACACCAATCCGCTGGTCAACCGTTTCGCCGATCCGGACGATTTGATCGACGCGATTGCCTATGGCATCGGTATCCGCGACGTGCAGCTGACGCATGAATTCGTCAATCCGGGCTGGCCGGCGGCAACGATTGCCAAATTCCTGCGCCTGTTCGACAGGGCGCTTTCGCGGACCGGCGTGCGGATCACCTCCGGCATGACCGGACCTTATGGCCGGCTCAATCACTTCGGCCATCCGGACGCGGATGTCCGGCGCTACTATGTCGACTGGTTCAAGACCTTCGCCGATATTTCCGCGGAACTCGGTGCGTCGGGCATGGGCACGCAGTTCGCCATCTTCACCCACAAGGACTTTGACGATCCGCAACGGCGGGCAGTGCTTCTCGATATCGCCCTCGAATGCTGGCGCGAGGTGGCCGAACACGCCAAGGCGGCGGGTCTGACATACCTGTTCTGGGAGCCGATGTCGGTCGGCCGCGAGTTCGGCCACACGATCGAAAGCTGCGCCACGCTGCAAGGCGCCATCGACGCGGCGAAGCTGCCCATACCGATGAAAATGATGGTCGACATCGACCATGGCGACGTCACTTCGCCCAACCCTGCCGACACCGATCCCTATGCCTGGGCGAAAGCGTTTCCCTTGCAATCGCCGATCATCCACATCAAGCAGTCGTCGATGAATAAGGGCGGGCACTGGCCGTTCACGGCCGCCTACAACAAGGATGGCCGCATAGTGCCGCAGAAGTTGCTGGACGCGGTTCGGCAGGGCGGTGGAACCGACAATGAAATTTGCCTTGAACTTTCCTTCAGGGAGAGGGAACCAGTCGACCATCAGGTTATCGAGATGATCCGCGAGTCGGTGGATTTCTGGGCGCCTCATATCGACAGCGGTCGCGACAGTCTCAAGCCTCGGGCTTGAGTGAAATGCTGGCTAGACGCCGGCACCGATGGTGGCCAGGAAAAACGCGCGTTGAAGGAGAAAAGAATGACCCCATATTGGGTCGGCACGAGCTGGAAGATGAACAAGACGCTTGCCGAGGCGCTGCAGTTCGCCGATGCGTTGGCGGCCTTCGTGCCTGACTTCGATCAGGCGATACAGCCTTTCGTCATTCCGCCGTTCACCGCCGCGCGCCAGGTCAAAGCGGCGCTGGCCAACACCCGCGTGAAAGTCGGCGCCCAGAACATGCATTGGGCCGACGCCGGTGCCTGGACGGGAGAGATCTCGCCAGTGATGCTGAAAGACTGTGGGCTGGATGTGATCGAACTCGGCCATAGCGAGCGTCGCGAGCATTTCGGCGAAACGGACGCGACTGTGGGACTGAAAACGGCGGCCGCTGTCAGGCACGGGTTCGTGCCGCTGATTTGCGTCGGCGAGACGTTGGCTGAGCGTGAATCAGGCCGCGCCGAGGCGGTGTTGACGGCACAGGTTCTCGGCGCGCTGCAAGAGCTGAGCGGCGATCAACTGAAGGCTGAAATCCTCTTTGCCTACGAGCCCGTCTGGGCGATCGGCGAGAAGGGCATTCCCGCCAGCGCCGACTATGCCGACAGGCAGCAGGCGCTGATCAAGCAGGTTGCCGCCGACCGGCTGCCGGCTGCCCCGCCTGTGCTTTACGGCGGCAGCGTCAATCCCGGCAACGCGGCCGAACTCATCGGCCAGCCGCATATCGATGGCCTGTTCATCGGCCGCTCGGCGTGGCAAGCGGAAGGCTATATCGACATTCTGAAAAAGGCGTCGGCCGCCATCGCGCGCTGACCGCTAAAAGACCAAGCAAAGGAGCTCATCATCATGAAGATCGCACTCGGAGCCGACAGCGCCGGCAAGCCGTTGCTCGACGTCATCGCCAAGCATCTCGCCACCAAGCCGGAACTGCAGGTCGTCGACCTAAGCCAGGCCGGATTCTACGCCGATATCGCCGCCTCGGTCGGCCACGAAATTCTCGACGGCAATTACGACCGGGCCATCCTGTTTTGCGGCACCGGCATCGGCGTCAGCATCTCCGCCAACAAGGTCCCGGGCATTCGCGCCGCATTGACCCACGACACCTATTCCGCTGAGCGCGCCGCCAAGTCCAATAACGCCCAGATCATCACCATGGGCGCCCGCGTCATCGGTCCCGAACTGGCGAAATCGATCGCCGACGCATGGTTGGCCTCGGAGTTCGATCCGAATGGCCCCTCCGCCACAAACGTGCAGGCCATCGACAAGCTCGACGCCAAGCGCTGACGCGAGGGCCTGCTGCTGAGTTAACTGGTCAAGGCGACCCGCATCGCCTCGATCACGGTCACGGCGGAGGCGGCGCCCGGGTCCATGTGGCCAAGCGAGCGTTCGCCGAGGCGCGATGCCCGGCCCTTGGTGGCGACCATCGACTTGGTCGCCTCCGCGCCGGCGTTTGCCGCGTGTGCAGCAGCTTCGAGACTGCCCGCCAGATCCTTGCCGGAGGTCAGCGCTTCGCCCGCCGCCTGCGCAGCCGGCGCCCATGCATCGATCATCGTCTTTTCGCCTGGCTCGGCCTTGCCGCGATCCTGAATGCCTTTGGCCATCGCCTGGAACAGAGTGACCACGTCCGCGTCGTCGAGCGTCGTCTTGCCCTTGACGGCTGCCGCGGCGCGCATGAACGCGGTCGCATAGAGCGGACCGGAGGAGGCGCCAACCGCATTCAGGAACGACTTTGCCGCCGTGTTCAGCAAGGTGGTCGGATCAGTGGCCTCGGTGTCCAGTGCGGCGACTGCATCGCGTGCCGCGGAAAATCCAAGCTCCATCGCGATGCCGTGGTCGGCGTCGCCGATAACTCCGTCAAGCGCGCATAGTCGGTCCCTGTCGGCCGACATGGCGGTTGCGATCGCCGCGAACATCGCGACAAGGCGGGCGGTGTCGATTGTCGTCATGTCTTAGTCCTTGCCACAGAAGTGGGTTTAGCCGGCGCGAAACATGGCGCAGTCGCAGGGGTGGTCCAGCATCGTCTGCAACTCGCCGTCCAGCCGATGCAGAGTGATCGAGGCCCCGGCCATTTCGAGCGAGGTGCAGTAATTGCCGACCCAGCTTGCGTGTATGGACACACCGATCTCATCGAGCCTCTGCTTCACGCGCCGGTTCATGATGTAGAGTTCCATCAGCGGCGTCGAGCCCAGCGAATTGACGAGCACCGCGACCTTGTCGCCGCGCGCCGGCGCCATCTCGTCGAGAATCCTGTCCAGCATCTCGTCGGTGATCTCGTCGGCTGTTTTCAACTTTTCGCGCGCGATGCCGGGCTCGCCGTGGATGCCCATGCCGATCTCCATCTCGTCCGGGCCGATCTCGAAATTCGGCCGGCGGGTCTGCGGCAGCGAACAGGGCGACAGCGCCACGCCCATGGTGAAGGTATGGTCGTTGGCCTTGCCGGCGACGCGCTCGCATTCGTCGAAGGACAACATCCGGTCGCAGGCGGCGCCGGCCGCCTTGAAGATGAAGAAATTCCCGGCGACGCCGCGCCTCTTGTGCCGCTGGTCGCGCGGTGCCGAGGCGACGTCGTCGGTGCTCAGCACCGTGCGCACCTCGATGTCGTCCATGGCGGCCATCTCGGCCGCCATGTCGAAATTCATCACGTCGCCGGCATAATTGCCGTACATGAAGAGCACGCCGGCGCCGCCGCTGACTGCCTTGGCGCATTCGAGGATCGGGTCCGGCGGCGGCGAGGCAAAGACATTGCCGATGGCCGCAGCGTCAGCCAATCCCTTGCCGACAAAGCCGAGAAAGCTCGGCTCGTGGCCCGAACCGCCGCCAATCACGAGGCCCACCTTGCCCTGGCGCGGTCCGTCGCGGGCGATGATGGAGCGTGGACTGCCGTCCACGCTTTTGAGATGGCGGGGATGCGCTGCCAGGATGCCTTCCAGCATCTCGTCAACGGCGCGGTTGCCATCGTTGATGATCTTCTTGGTCTGCACCCGACGTCCTCCCGATTTCGGCATTTTCGCAGATAATACCGGGTGTTACCGGGATTTCCACCCGGCAAGGCGCATTTCGCGTGTTGAAGTGCTCTCGCACAGCGGCTCCTGAAATCCAGGTGTCGGCTGGTTCAAGTGCCGAGGCCGTCGCGGATGGCTGAGAAATAGCGATCGGTTCCGACCTGGCCGCCCTTGAGCGCGACCTCCAAGCCGTCGATCGCCTTGACGCGCGAGTGGGCAACGCAGAGCGGCGAGCCAGGCGAAGCGGGCAGCGGCATGCGAATTGTCAGGGCATCGACACCTATCTCGCCGAGTGCGTGGCTCGACGTGTCGCCGCCGGCAATGGCCACGCGCCGCAAATTCTGTTCGATCGTCAGGCTGCGAAGGATTTCTCCAAGGCCGCGGCCAAGCCTGTGGCGGGCGCCTTCCTGCCGGTCGATTTCGGCGCCCCTGTCGGCATCGGGGCCAAGCGCGGTGTAGAGGATGACGCTGCGCCCGGCTTGCAGACTGGCACGGCCGCTTGCCGTTGCGCGCGCGATCGCCTGCTGCGAAGACTCCGAAACCAGCTCGACGGGATCGACCTCGATGCCGTCGAAACCGTCGGTCAGGGCATGCCGGATCTGCCGCTCGGTGGTCGGCGAACAACTGCCCGACACGACGGCTATCCGCTCGGCTGCGCCCGGCGGCGTAAAACCTTGTCCAGCGCCGACAATGTCATTCGACGCCCATTCGGCCAGCAATGCATACTCGACCCCGGACGAGCCGACGACAAAAGAACCGCCTGGCTTGCGAACGCGCCAGATCTCCTTGCCGGCCAGAGCCTGCGTTTCCAGATTGTCGACATCGAGAAGCACGATGGGGGTGCCGTTTCCGGTCAGGCGATCGAACGCGGCCGATCGCGACGCGGACTGCAGCGTTGCAAGGTCGATCAGCCCGGAGCTCAGCGCCGTCTGCCGCGACAGATGGATCAGGAGATCGGCCTCATCCATCGGCGTCGTCGGATGGCGGCTCATCACAGGGTGGCGATCGATGCGGAAATATTGGTCGCGATAGGCGGCGAATAGATGGCCGAAGGCGGTGTAGCGCTTGAGCTGCGGCGCGCCGACCAGCAGCGGCACACTATCCTGCGCGAACACCGAGCGGCCGACCTCGATGGCCCGGCCGATGCTGCCGACCGTTGGGCTGGAATCGAAGGTCGAGCAAACCTTGTAGTGGCAGATCGCGGCGTTGAGTGTCTTCAGCCAGGCAAAGGCATCGCGCAGATGCATGTCCATCCACTGCGGCGTCTCGCTGCGGCTGGTGCCGGCGAGGCCGATCGCCCGGCAATGGGCAAACCGCGAAAGCAAGGCATCGTCCGGCTGGCGCATGAACAGCACGGTCGGCACGCCGCCGAGCTCAAGCGCCTCCATGACATCGGTCGAGCCGGTCAGGTCGTCGCCATAATAGCTGAGAAGCAGGTTCTGCATGGCTTCAGGCTGCCTTGCCGTCGCCGAATTTTTCGATCGACCGCGCCAGTTCAGGGTGGTTCAGGGCGAAGTCGGCAAGCGGAATGCCGTCGACCGCCGCCTGCCAGGCTTGCTGCACGGCACGCACGCCGGCGCCCGGCCCGTCCGGATGGCTGACGATGCCACCGCCGCAGAGATAGAGAAGATCGACGGTCCGGCCGGTCCGCGCATATGTCTCGGGCGCCTGCCCGCCCCACTGGCCGGAGCCGGCGACCGGCAAGGCGCAGTCCTCAGGTGAGAAGATCGGCGTCGTCACCGCCTTGAACGACTCGACGAAGGAGTCATCCGGCTCCCAATATTTCGAGGCGATGCCGTTGATCTGGAATTGGTCGACGCCGAGCAGTCGCCAGAATTGCTGCCAGACCTTGAAGCCCATACCTAGCCCGGGGTGCCGGGTGAGGATGTCCCAGCCGTTGCGGTGAGCATGCAGCACCAGACTGGAGCGCTTCCTCAGGAACGCCATGCCACTGAGCCCGATCGAATTGATGTTGACAACAGCGCAATTGCCGCCGGCCTTCGCCACCAGATCGTGGTTGCGCATCATCTCATCCGGGTCGGCATGCGAAATGCCGAAGGCATACATCACTTTCTTGCCGGTCTTCTGCTTATGGTCGAGGATCAGCGGCATGATTGCCTTCACCCGCTCCGACAGCGGCGAATAGGCCGGGCTCATCAGCTTCTCGTCATCCTTGATGAAATCGACGCCGGCGGCGATCAGTTCCGCCACCATTGCCGCCGTCTCGTGCGGCCGCAGCCCGAGCGCCGGCTTGACGATGGTGCCGATGATCGGGCGGTCCGTCACACCGGTCAGTCGGCGGCTGCCGGCGACACCGAACTGTGGGCCGGGATGCGCGCCGCGAAAATCCTCCGGCAGCTTCATGTCGACGACGCGGATCCCGGTGAGACCCTTGATCGAATAGGTGCCGCCGATGGCGATGGTCATCAGTGCCGAAAGGTCGGTGCCGATGGCATCGAATGGAAAGGCGATATCGACATCGGCGCGCCTGAACGGCCCGTTGCCGCTGTCGGGAAGCGACGGCCGCTCGGCATCGGCCAGAGGCCGTATCGCCAGCACGCGCGCCGCCACCCGGGCTTTCAGTTCCTCGGTCTCACCGGGCAGCGCGACGAAGGTGCCGGTCGACTGGTCGCTGGCGATCTTGGCCGCCAGCGCTTCGATGCTTCCAGGCGTTTCGATGCGGTAGGTGAGAGTGATCATGGTCCGCTGTCTCAAGCCGAGGCGTTCGAAAAAGGTTCACTGGTGTTTCAAATCTGGTATAATGAGTACATAAGTATTGCAAGCCATATCCGGCAGCCGGATCGACAGACGGCAATTCCGGGAATTGTGGCGGCAGTGTTAGATAGGCCGGGTCAAGGGAGTGATTCGCGACGATGCACCGTTCGGAACCGATTGTCCGGCGCAAGCTTTCCGATGAGGTCTTCTTGCGGCTGAAACGCCTCATTACCAGCGGCGAATTGATGCCGGGCGACGACATGCCGTCGGAACGCGAACTGATGGAGCGTTTCGAGGTCGGCAGGCCGGCGATTCGCGAGGCGATGCAGGCGCTGAGCAATATGGGCCTGGTCGCGATCTCGCATGGCGAGCGCGCCAAGGTGCTGCAACTGACCGCCAAGTCGATCATCAAGCAGGTCGATGGTGCCGCCAAGATCATCCTGTCGTCGTCGAAGGACACGCTTGAGCATCTGAAAACCGCGCGCATCTTCTTCGAGCGCGGCATGGTCAGGGAAGCCGCCGAAAAGGCCACCGCCGAGGATGTGCTGCGGCTGCGGGCGACCGTCGCCGAACAGCGCGGCTTTCGCGGCGATTCCGAAGCCTTCATCTCCGCTGACATGAAGTTCCATACACAGATCGCCACGATCTCCGGCAACCCGATCTATGTTGCCGTCAGCGAGGCGATGCTGGGCTGGCTGAAGGAATACCACACCGAAATGCTGATCTGGACCGGCAAGGAAAAGTTCACGCTGACCGAGCACGAAGAGATCATCGGTCGCATCGAGAAAAAGGATGCGGATGGCGCCGAGAAGGCGATGATCAAGCATCTCGAGCGCTCGCGCGCGCTCTATGTGATGAATTCCGAAAAGTAACTTCAGCCGAGCCGGGTGATCGCGTAAGGCGTCATCACGAGATGGCCGCGGCCAAAAGCCGAAATGTCGACCGGCACTTCGTCCGCCGTCAGGTTCGCCAGCCACGCGATTGTCTTGCCCGAGGCGGAGCGCCCGGCCAGCGCCAGCACCTTGGTCTCATCGCTCGTCCTTGCCGACACATGCGCAAGGCCGGCCAGTTCGCAAAGCCCCTTGATGGCCCTGAAGAGCGGCCGGGGTGTTCCTTCCGCGACGGGTTCTCCAAATGACGCCAGCACGCCGAACGGTCCGGTGAAGCTGGAGAGCGTGAGCTGTTCCAGCCCAGCGGGCGCGATGCGCGCGGCATAGCCGATCGTCCATGCCGCCGCGAACTGGCCGGCATGGCGCGGGTCTCGGTCGGCCATGGCGATGCGCTGTCCCCCGGGATTGGGCTTGGTCGCGCCGCCATAGGGGTTCTGCCGCATGGCAATCGTCGATGGTCCGATCCGATAGGGTTTCGCCCCGAAGATCGCCCGCGCCGATTGGGTGATGAAAGGCAGCGCCTCCAGCGATTGCATGATGCTGAGATCGTCGGCGGCGTGAACGATCGGGCAAGTACAATGGGTGACGAAATCGAGCTGGTCCTCCGGCACGCGCTTGCGGTTGAGTTCGGTGAAATAGCTGAACATGCCGCCGCCGAGCCGGATGTCCGGAAAGGCGCGCCGCGCGGCCGCGTAAACGTTCTCGAGCGGCGGACAGTCCGGCCACGTGCTGCCCGGCGGTGTCGACTGCCGGTCGACCGAAGGCGACACGGCAATGGCCGAGAGTTTTAGCCCGGCCTCGCGCACCAGGCCGGCGACACCTGACATCTCGGCGTCGAGATCGCCAGCGCAGGCAACGACGCATTCGAGGGTCGTTTCGGCTGCGTAGGCAGTTGCCAGTCGGGCGAAAGCGCGCAAGGCGTCGAGCCCGTGGCCAAGCGTCGGATCGTAGTGAAACAGCAGCTGTTGTGGGCCGAGTGCCGCCAGCGTGGAGAGGTTCGCCAGCGCCGTCTCGACATCCTCGGGATAGATGACCACGCCGACATCGGGCAGCCTTGGCCCGACCTCGCCGAGTCCAACGCGGACCGGTTCGCTGGTCACGGTGGCAGCCGGTGCTTTGCCTTCACCTGCGATGCGCAGGCTGATCGTCTGGCGCAGGGTTTGGCCGGCAGGCAGCACATACGGCCATGGCAGCGCCAGCGGCCGCACATAGGTCTTGTAGGATGCGTCAGACCAGTTGCGCTGGTCCTCCATTTCGAAAGTATCGCCTTCCATCCGGCATTCGGCGGTGACGCCAGGCCGAACCTGATGGGTGATGGCGCGGATATCCTTGAAAGGCTGCCAGGGGTCTATCAGTTCGGGAAGCTTTGTCGCCTCCACGCTGCCGTCCGTATGCTCGACCTTGACCGGGCTGCCGGCGAGGTCGGCGATAGGATGCAGGATGCAGAAGCCGCAGCGGTTGGTTTCGAAATCGCTTTCGGGAAGGGCGCTGACCTCGAAGGCCAGATGGCTATCGGCAGAGCCTTTGATGGTGGCGCGGAAGCCGAGCCGGCTTCCATCGGGGGCCAGGCAGCTTGCCGAATAGCTGACCGAAAAAGCGTCGGCCGCCTGGTTGATGATCAGGTCCGTCAAATTTGGCTCATAGGTGCCCCAGTCGCGGTCACGCACGATATAGGCGATGGCGCGCAGCACCTCGGTGCCGCCATGCCGGATGGTGCGCAGATTGCCGTTGACGAAGTCGGCGCTGAGCGCGCCTGCGCGTAGCCTGATTGGTTCGGCCTCGACGGCATGCGTTCCGTAGAGCAGGAATGCGTCGGCGGTCATTTAAGCAAGGCGTCGAGCTGCACCGGTTGCCGGCTCGCGGCACCGGTGTAAGCCGCCTCGACCAGTGCGAACGTCTTGAGATTGTCGGCGCCCGAGGTCGCCGGTTCGATTCCCTTCGCCAGGCAGTCTACCCAATGCTGCTGGATGGCGACGACGCTTTCCTGAATGTTATGCCAGGGCCGCGACGCCCATGGCAGCAGCGGCGGCGAGACGTCGGTGACGACCGTGCCGTTCTTGCCGGTGACGGTGAGCCGGTATCCCTGCGCCAGCCGGATCGTTCCGTCGCTGCCGTCGATCTCGATCAGCGTCTCGGGAAACGGCTCGGTGGCAAGCTTCGTCGCATAGCTGCAGTCGACCACGGAGGTCGCGCCGCTCTTGTGGTCCAGAAGCATCGTCGCCACATCCTCGCCCGCGATACTAGGATTGACGCGGGCGGTTCGCGACGTGATGGTCGAGACGTCGCCGAGCAGGAAGCGGGCGATATCGAGGATATGGATGCCGAGGTCCTCGATGATGAAGCGCTTTCCCGTCGCTAGATAGGGCTGGCCGGAAAACACGTCATAGCCGGAGCGGAAGGAGATGCGCCCGAAGAAAGACGTGCCGATCTCGCCGCTGTCGAGCACGGCGCGCACCGCCTGGATCGGCGACTGCCAGCGAAAATTCTCATGCACCATCAGCGGCACGCCGGCTTCCGCGCATGCCCCGACCATTGCCTTGGCGTCGGCGAGCGTCGGCGCGAACGGCTTTTGGCAGATCACCGGAACGCGATGAGCGGCCGCCATTTCGACAAGCGGACGATGGCTGGGCGCGGTGGTGGCGATGTCGACGAAGTCCAGGCTTTCGCCGGCAAAAAGTTCCGCCGCATCGGTATAGCGCTTCGCTATGCCGAACTGGTCGCCGACGATCTTGAGCCGTTCCGGGTCACGGTCGCAGATAGCAACGATCGAAGCGCCCGCAATGCCGCGCCAGGCGTGCATCTGGTTGACGGCAAAGAAGCCGCAGCCGATCAGCGCTCCACGCAACTCCGCCATGCTCAACCCGCCTTCGCCATCTGCATCAAGGTGACGCGCTGTTGAAGCCGGCGTTGTGCCTGGTCGACGACAACGGCGACGATGATGACGAGACCCTTGATCACCATTTGCCAGAACGAACTCACACCCATCATCACCAACCCGTCCGAAAGAATGCCGATGACGAAGGCGCCGACGATGGTGCCGCCGATCGTGCCGCGCCCGCCCGACATCGAGGTACCGCCGAGCACCGCCGCCGCAATGGCGTTGAGCTCGAAACTTTCGCCTGTTGCCGGATGCGAGGCCATCAGCTCGGACGAGATGATCAGGCCGACGATCGCCGCGCAGAAACCGGAGAACATATAGACGAACATCTTCACCATGTTGACACGGACGCCCGAAATCCGCGACGCCCGTTCATTGCCGCCGACGGCGAAGATATGGCGGCCGAGCGGTGTGTATTTGGCGAGATAGGCGGCTCCCAGTGCAACGACGATCAGGATCCAGATCGCCACCGGCAGGCCAAGCAGCCGGCCTGCACCGAGGAAACCGAAACCGGTGGTGCCAAGCTCCGGCTTGCCGACGAGGTTGGGAAAGGTGCGGCCATCCGACGACAGCAGCGCCAGGCCGCGCGCGACATAGAGCACGCCAAGCGTGGCGATGAACGGCGCGACGTTCAGCCGGGTGATCAGCAAGCCGTTGACGGCGCCGATCAATATGCCGACGGCAAGCGTGATCAGCGCGATCTCGAAGACGTTGAAATAGATGGTGTAGCCGATCTGCAGGTCGATGCCATTGAGCACGAGATAGCCGGCCACCATGCCGCACAGGCCGACGATCGAGCCGACCGAAAGGTCGATGCCGCCGGTGATGATGACGAAGGTCATGCCCATCGCCAGGAACGCGTTCAGCGCCACGTGCTTCGACATCAGGATCAGATTGGCGGTCGACAGGAAATTCGGCGCCGCGATCGAGAAGAAGATCAGCACGGCGATAAGCGCGATGAAGGTCCTGAGCTTCATCAGCGTCAACAGCACGGAGCCGCTGGAAGCGGAATGAGCGGCCGCCTTGGCTGGGATGTCAGTCATGGGCGGTGCTCTCCGTGTGTGGGACCGGTCCGTGGCCAAGCGCCGAAGCAGCGACGAGTGCCGCCTCCGTCGCCTCGGCACGGTCGAACATGCCGGTCAGTTTTCCGTTGCTCATCACCGCGATGCGGTCGGACAGCGCCATCACCTCATCGAGGTCGGAGGTGGCGAACAAAATCCCCAATCCGTCGCGGGACAGTTTGCGCATGGTGCGGAAGACGTCTGCCTTGGCGCCGACATCGATGCCTCGGCTGGGTTCGTCCATTAGCAGCACCTTGGGTTCGGTGAGCAGCGCCTTGCCGATCACCACCTTCTGCTGGTTGCCGCCCGACAGCGAAGACACTTCCTGCGCCGGGTCGGCGACCTTGATCGCCAGTTCCCGCACCATCTGCGTCACCGCCTGCCTTTCGTCGGCGCCACGGATATGGAACAGGCGGGCAAATCGCGACAGGCTGGCTAGCGTCAGATTGCTGGCGACCGAGAGGATCGACACCAGCCCTTCGCGCTGGCGATCCTCGGGGATCAATGCCAGGCCACGCCGGATGCGCCGCGTCGTGTCGCGCTCCTTGACCTTTTTACCGCCAATGAAGATCGCGCCTGTCGAATGGCCGTGGCGGCCCATGATGCAGTCGAACAATTCGCTGCGACCGGCGCCCATCAGGCCGTAGATGCCGAGGATCTCGCCGGCGCGCAGCGACAGCGAGACATGGTCGACGGCAAGCCCGCCGATAGCGCGCGGCAGGCAGATGTCCTCGGCTCGAAAGATCTCCTCGCCCGGAAGATGGCCGTCAGCCTTGGCGAAATCCTTGGCGTCGGAACCGATCATCTGGCGAACGATCCATTGCGTGTCGACGTTCTTCATCTCCTCCTGGCCGGTGATGCGGCCGTCGCGCAGCACGGTGATGTAGTCGCCGATGCGGATCAGCTCTTCCAGCCGGTGCGAGATGTAGACGATGGCCACGCCGCGCGCCTTGAGGTCGGCGATCACCTTGAACAGGATCTCGACCTCCGCAGCGCTCAGCGCCGAGGTCGGCTCGTCCATGATCAGGATTCGCGCATCGAGCGAAACCGCCTTGGCGATCTCGACCAACTGCTGCTGGCCGATGCGCAAATCCTCGACCAGCATGTCGGGCCGTATGCCGGCTTGCAGGCGTTCCAGAAATTCAGCCGCACGGCGCTCCTGTTCCTTGCGGTCGATCTTGCCGAAGCGGTTGGTGATCTCCCGGGTGGCGAAAATATTCTCGGCGACGCTCATGTTGCCGAACAGGTTCAACTCCTGGAACACCATGCCGATGCCACGGTTCACCGCATCACCGGATGACGAGAAGGAAACCTCTTCGCCTTCCAGCAGGATGCGGCCGGCGGTCGGCCGTTCCACACCGGCGATGATCTTCATCAGCGTCGACTTGCCGGCGCCGTTTTCACCGACCAGCACGTTGACCGCGCCCTTGCGCACCTCGAAATTGGCGCGCTTGACCGCAACGGTGCCAGAATAGACCTTGGAGACGTCCTCCAGCTTCAGGATGATTTCGCGCTCTGCTGTCGCGCTCATGGCTTCGGCCCGATCTCTGCCTCCGCCGGCGTCACCAGCGGCAGGTCCTGGCCGCTCCCCAGCGTATAGGCGCCCAGCACTTTGGCACTGCGGCCTTCCAGCGCCTCGCGCGGCAGCTTGGACAGCACCGTCTTGTCGGTGTAGCTGTTGAACGCCTTGCCGAACTGGGCGAAGTCGATCTGGTTGGTGAAGTCGTTGAACTGGATGAAGTCCAGGCTGTCGCGCAGCGCGGTGCCGCGCACCGCCGGTCCGATCTGCACCCGTGCATCGGCCTTGCCGTCGCCGTCGACATCGACGTCGACGGTTGCCGCCCGCGACTGCGTGTTGGCCGCGACGATCTTGCCTTCCAGGCGAACCGCGAAAGTCCAAGGCGAATTCGCCTGCTTGTTCGGATTGCCGTATTTGGCGCCGGCAGCCGATGGATCGGTTGTCGCCAGGGTGTGAACCTGCGCAAACGGTCCGGCTTTCTGCTGGAGATAGGGCACGACCTTTGCCGCCCATGTCTCTTCGACCATCTTGTCTGGATTGAAGGCGGGAGCGTTGTCTCCGGCTTCCGATTTCGTAGGCAGGATCTTGCAGGCGGTCAGGCTGATGCCGACCATCACGGTAAGGATCGGCCAGTTCGGCTTGGTGTTCAGCATGGCGGCCTGTCGTTCAGCATCGTGGGCGGCCCACGGAAAATGGCGGCAAGGGGCGAAAACCGATGTTCGCCCCTCGCTATTGAAATCACGCTGACTCAGTTCGTCAGCGCGAAGGTCTCCAGCTTGGCGGCATTGTCGCCATTGATCAGAACGCAGTCCATCAACTGCTTTTCCTTGGCCGGCGACTTCTTGTTCTTGATGAAGTCGTTGGCCTGCTCGACCGCCATCTGCGCCTGCGCGAAGGCCGGCTGCAGCACGGTTGCCTTGACACCGCCGGCGGTGATGGAGTCGCGCACGTCGTTCGATCCGTCGAAGCCGACGACGATGACGTCCTTGCGGTTCGCCGCGGCAAGTGCCGCATAGGCGCCCATCGCCATCGTGTCGTTGCCGGAGATCACGCCCTTGATGTCGGGGTTGGCCTGCAGGATCGATTCCATCTTGGAATAGGCTTCCGTCTGGCTCCAGTTGGCCGACTGCTGGGCAACCATCTTCAGGTCCGGATAGTCATCGATGACGTCGTGATAACCCTTGGAACGAATGCCGGCATTGGTGTCGGATTCCTTGCCGACCAGTTCGACGAAATTGCCCTTCTCGCCCATCAGTTTGACGAACTCCTGCGCGCCGAGCTGGGCACCCTGGTAGTTGTTGGAGACGATCTGCGCCACGGCGACGCCGGTGGCGTTGATCTCGCGGTCGATCAGGAAGGACGGAATCCCTGCGTCCTTGGCCTTTTGCACGGCGGCGACGGTGGCGTCGGCGCCGGCATTGTCGAGGATGATCGCCTTGGCGCCGCGGCCGATTGCGGTGTCGATCAACTCGGACTGCTTGTTGGCGTCGTCGTCATGGACCAGCACCAGCGCCTCATAGCCGAGTTCCTTGGCCTTGGCTTCGGCGCCGACGGCTTCCGCCTTGAAGAACGGATTGTCGTGCGAGGGCGTGATGATGGCGATGAGATCCGCCGCGTAGGCGGGCACGGCCGTGCCAAGCGCCAGCATGCCGGCGAAAGCCGCAAGCGTCATTCTGCGTGTGAGTTTCATGAAGTCCTCCCGTTTGAAAATTGCCTTGATCGGCCAATGGCTTCGTCTGCATCCGAACTCGTCAGGCAGCGCGGGCCGCGGATCGCTTGGGTCAAAAAACCGTTGCCGGCTTACCCCAGGCGGATCGTTGCTCCCCAGCCATCCTCCACTCGCCAGGCTTCGAACTCCCTGCGAAACCCTGTCGATCCGAGCCATGAACAGCTAAGCCAACTGGTATGATGAGTCAACCACTAATTCAGGTGACATGTACCTGATGAGCTACCAAAACCGAGGGTCGGCAATGACAGGCCGGGCCCTCGAGGTGCTGCGTCAAGCACCTGTCTTCTCTCAGGTGATCCGCTGAATGCTGGCGGCGATCTCTTCCGGTTCGAACACCCGCTTCCAGTCGTCACGCATCAGCACCGGCTTGCCGAACTCGATCGCCTTGTTGCAGGCGTCCGAGAAAACGCCCTTGGTCTCGCCGAAGATGACGGCGCCGAGCACGTTCATATGGCCGAGCAGGAAGTCGAGCGCCGCCTGCTTGTCGACACCGCGCGCCACGACTTCGTCGACGGCTTCCTTCATCACCACCAACAACGAGGCGCACACCGTCTCCGAAAGGCCAGGCTCGAGCAGCGCCATCTGTTCGACGCTGACGCGGTGCGAACGCATCACCGGCGCCCATATGATCTTCGCGATCGCCTCGCCCTTGGCGTAGTCCTCTTCCGGCCCCTGCATCAGGGCGCTGACCATATGCTGCTTGGCCTTCACGCCGCCGAAATAGTCCTTCTTCGCGGCCATGTCCGTCTCGTCATTGAAGATCGGCGGATGGCAGGGGTGGGTGACGAAATAGGTGAGGTCCGGCCGCTTCGGCAGATGGCCGGCGAAGGGTGCTGCCGCGTCTAGCACCACCACCATCGTGCCTGATACCAGCTTGCTCTCGATGCTGGCCGCTACCTTGCCGATATGCGTGTCGGGAACGGCCAGGATCACCACATCGGCGTCCTTGAGCGCCTCGTCGGCACTGACCGTATCGAAACCCAGTCCGGTCTTCAGCCGTTCGCGGCCGGCATCGCTGACCTCGACATGGCGTATCGTGTAGGGCGACCCGCGAAAGTTGGTCGACAGGCGGTAGCCCATTTTTCCGCCAGCCCCGAACAGCGCAATCGTTGTCATCTGGTCACCACTCCTGTTCTTCGCCGACGGCATCGCCCGTCGTCAACTGATCAACTGGTATAATCACGCTACCAGATTTTGGCAATCTGATAATGACCATGCGATGCGTGCGCCGCGTCATCGGCTGCCGACGGCAAGCTCCAGCACGAGAACCATGGATGGCGCGCTCTGGATACGATTTCTAGATCACCAGAAGAAGCCCGCGCTTGCCCGCTGAGTGCGCATGGGCGCTGCTCTGCCATCCCTAGAAATAGGAGGCATCTGTTGGGGGTTGGAGGTGGGGCCGGGCGCTACTTCAAAAGGTCGACCAGCATGTCGAAAGCCGCATCGATATCGCCGCGAACCGCCGCCTGAACTGCCTGCTCGTCCCGGTCGCGCAGGGCCGCAAACATCTGTTGATGGTATGTGTTCGCGGTCGAGTAGGACCCATGCAGCATATTGAAATAGGGGCTGATCTGCAGCCATAGGTCCTTGATGATCTTGAGCAGGGTTTCGGATCCTGCTGCTCGGTAGATTGCGAAGTGGAAGGTGTAATTCGCCCTCAGATAGGCCTTTACGTCGTCCGCGCCATTCGCGCGTTCCAGCGAGTCCAGATCGCGCGCGAAAATCGCAAGATCCGCATCACTCCGGTTCTGTGAGGCCCAGCCGGCGGCGATGGCCTCTATCTCAAAACGTACATTGCGCAAATCGGTGAGCCGCTCGCGGCTGAGCGCCGGAATACCAATGGAGCGCCCGGATACCACGGTCAGCGCGTTGGCTGCCGTCAGGCGCCGCAGCGCTTCCCTGACCGGCATCGGGCTGACGCCAAAGGCGTCGGCGAGGCTCTGAACCGTGACCATCTCGCCCGGTACGATGCTGCCGTCGAGGATCAGTTCGGTGACCTGATTATAGACCCGGTCCTGCAGAGTTTCCTTGGACAGTGGAGTGATCTCGACACCAGGCTTCCTGAACGCCGATCCAGCCATCTCCGGTCAACCTTCCCGCCCAAGGGCGACACTATTGCTTGTGTCGGAATGCAAGGTTCGTGGTGCCACGTCAAGCGGCTGACATAGCCGTTTTGATATAAACGATTTCATCATTGATATTTGATCAAATCATGTTACGGTCGCTGGCATCGAATGGCAAAGGTTACGTTTTGTGCCCTTGGGAGGCATTCGGTCGTTCTGTTTGGGAGGAGTTTCACATGGGTATCGGATCGAAAGTCCGGCGGCTCGCGCTGCTGGCTGGGATGGCTGCATGCGCCTTCGGCCTGTCCGCCGCGCAGGCAGCCGAGAAGCACAAGATCTTTCTCAGCATGAGCTACATAGGCAATGATTGGCAAGCGGAGGCGGCCAACATGGTCAAGGCCATGGCCGCTCACAAGAGCCTGGCCGACAAGGTCGACCTGCAGGTCCAGGTCGCTGGCCCCAACGCGCAACGCCAGATTCAGCAGATCAACGCAATGGTGCAAAGCGGCGCCGAGGCCATCGTCGTATATCCGATCTCGCCGACCGCGCTCAACCAGGTCGTCAAGAATGCCTGCGACAAGGGCGTGAAGGTCTTTGCCTACGACGCCGAGATCACCGAGCCTTGTGCCTACAACGTCCACATCGACCAGCTGGAAGCCGGCAGGGTGACCGCCGAATGGCTGGTCAAGAAGCTCAACGGCAAGGGCAACATCATCGCCATCACGGGTGTCCCGGGAACATCCGTCGACGATCAGCGGACAAAAGCCGCCAAGGAAGTCTTCGCCAAATATCCTGATATCAAGATCGTCGGCGAGGCTGTCGGCATGTGGAGCCAGGCGGTCGCCCGCACCGAACTTTCGAAAATCCTGGCCACCCGCAATTGGGACGACATCAACGGGCTGTGGATGCAGGTCGGCTGCTTCACCGCCAACTCGATGCAGCTCGAGGCCGGCAAGAAGACAAGCGAACTCCTGCCTTGCGCCGGCGAAGGTTCCAATGGCGGCCGCATCCAGATGCTGCCGGAGGGCACCGAAGTCGAAGGTGCGGCCGCCCCTTACGCGCCGGCCGGCGCACAACGCATTTCCTACGCCTCGCCGCCTTATTCGGGTGCGCTGGCGCTGAAGCTTGCCGTCGAGGCGATCGAAGGCAAGGACGTGCCGAAGACCACCATCCTGCCGCTGCCGCTCGTCACCAATGAGACGATCAAGCTGTGCGACGAAGGCACATGGGCGGAGATGAAGGCCGGCTGCAACGCCTTCAAGCCGTCGCTGGTCTCCAATCCGGGCTGGTTTGCCTCGATCTTCTCGGACCAGACACCCGAGGTCGGCCTTAATGCTGCCCTCGTCGGACAACCGGAGAACTAAGCCTCCCAAGGCGCGTGTGACGATGCACGGACTGTTGTCCGTGCATCGTCAATCCATGCCAAGCCCGGCGAT
Source organism: Mesorhizobium sp. M0870 (assembly GCF_040319775.1). NCBI lineage: Bacteria > Pseudomonadati > Pseudomonadota > Alphaproteobacteria > Hyphomicrobiales > Phyllobacteriaceae > Mesorhizobium > Mesorhizobium sp. M0870. The sequence goes on along the minus strand of NZ_JAMYOI010000001.1, from coordinate 599,511 downwards.
CGAGGACAATGACAGAACATTCCGAGCTCCCCGCCATCGAGATCGACGGTATCAGCAAGGCGTTCGGCCCGACCGTCGCGCTGGACGGCGTGTCGTTTGCGATCGCGCCCGGCAGCGTCCATGCCCTGCTCGGTGAAAACGGAGCGGGCAAGTCGACACTGGTGAAGCTGCTGTCCGGACTGGTCCGGCCGAGCCAAGGCCATGTCCGTGTCTTCGGCAAGGAGATCGCTTGCGGCGCACCGCGCGCAGCACATGCGCTCGGTATGCAGACAGCATTCCAGGAGATGACCCTGGTGCGTGACCTCTCCGTCCTCGACAACATGATGCTGCCTTACGCCCCCGTCGGCATCTCCGGCCTGATCCGCCGCGGTGCCGCCCGCAAGGCCGTCCGCCGCCATATCGAAGATCTCGGTTTTTCCGTCGATCTCGATGCCGAGGTGAGTGAGCTCGAGCTTTCGGTGCGCCAGAAGATCGAGATCGCGCGTGCCGTCTACCGCAAGCCGCGCATCCTTTTGCTCGACGAACCGACCTCGACGCTCGCCGGCCGCGACGTCGACTGGCTGGGCGACATCATCGCCAGGCTGAAGGCGGCCGGCACCACCATCGTTTTCATCACCCATCGCATGCGCGAGGTCCGTGCCTTCTGCGAGACGTTGACGATCCTGAGAAACGGCCGCCACATCGTCACCGCGCCGGTTGCCGATGTCTCTGACGCCGACGTCATCGAAAAGATCATCGGCCGCAGCATCGAGCAGACCTTCCCGCCCAAGCCCGACAGTGCCCAGGCCTTCGGCCCGCCGGTTCTGGGCGTGCGCGACCTGAAGGTCGGGCGCAAGCTCGACGGTGCCGGATTCGACTTGCGCAAAGGCGAGATCCTCGGCGTCGCCGGACTGCAGGGCATGGGCCAGCAGGATCTGTTCCTGGCCTGCTTCGGCATGGCCGAAATCACCCGCGGCGACATCCTCGTCGATGGCCGCAAGGTCTGGCTGGGATCGCCCGCCGATGCCGTGCTCCCCAACATGGCGATCGGCCTGGTGCCGGAAGACCGCAAATCCGAAGGCCTGTTCCTGAAACTGTCGGGAAGCCAGAACGCCACGCTGCCCGTGATATCGCGCTTCACACGGCTAGGCCTTGTCGACGCGCAAGCCGAGACCCGCTCCGTCGAGGCGGCGTTCGCCACTGTCGAAGTCGATGATCGTGCGCTGTGGACGCGGGCCGCCGCATTTTCCGGCGGCAATCAGCAGAAGATCGCCATCGCAAAATGGCTGGTGGCGCAGAGCCGCATCCTGCTTTTGTTCGATCCCACCCGCGGCATCGACGTCGGCACCAAGCACGAGCTCTATGTGATGATGCGAAACTACGTCGCCGCCGGCGGCTCGATCCTGCTGCACTCGACGGAGATCCCCGAACTTGTCCACCAGTGCGACCGGGTCCTGGTCCTCTACGACGGGCGCATCGTAGCCGAGCTCGCAGGCGACGCCATCACCGAGCCGGCCATCATGCGCCCGGCGCTCGGCGATGCCGGGGAAGCCGCCGCATGAGCAGCACGGCAGCCTCATCCCCTGTTTCCGGTGGCTTCGGGCTGCGCCGCGCGCTGATGCGCAATCGCGGCGCTCTGATCGCCGCGGTCGTCCTGGCCATCCTGCTTTTCATCGTCGACTGGATCAGCGCCGGGCCGCTGACCTATTTCGATGTGTCGTTCCTGTCGAGCGGCGGCACAACCTCGGCGCTCGCGGCGATCGGCCAGACCATCGTGATCCTGTCGGGCGGCTTCGACCTGTCCGCCGGCGCGGTGATATCGCTGGTCAATGCCGTGCTGGCATCGAGCATGGACCCAATGGCGCCAGGCGCCAGCATCATCTTGTGGACCGCCGTCGGCATCGGCGTCGGCATGGCCGTGGGCGCCTTCAACGGCTTCTTCATCGCTGTGCTGCGCATGCAGCCCATCGTGGTGACGCTGTCCACCATGTTCATCCTGCAAGGCGTGACGCTGCTGGTGATGGACAAGCCCGGCGGCTTCGTGTCGCCCGATCTCGGTACCTTCTATCTTGGCGACGCGATCGCCGGCTGGCTGCCGATGCCGCTGGTGGTGATCGGCGTCGTCCTGCTCGCCTGGTTCTGGCTGAAGGGAACCCGCTTCGGCACAGCACTTTATGCGGTCGGCAGCGATGCGGAGTCGGCCGCTTCCGTCGGCATCAATGTCGTGCTGGTGCGCTTTGCCGTCTATGTCATCGCCGGCGGCTGCTATGGCCTTGCCGGCGTCTTCATCAGCGCCCAGACCGGCAGCGGCGATCCGCTGGTCGGCAATCCGCTGCTGTTGTCGATGTTCGCGGCGGTCGTCGTCGGCGGCACGCGCCTCGGCGGCGGGCAGGGCGGCCCGGTGGGCTCTGTCTTTGGCGCCTTTATCCTGATGATCGTGGTGAACATCCTGCTGGTGCTCAACGTATCGGCCTATTATGCGACCATCGCCGAAGGCACCATTCTGGTGCTGGCAGCACTTGCCGGCTCCATCTCGCACGCATCGGTGCTTGCCGTGCAGTTGCGCGCCGCGCGTGCCCGGCTCGCCGCCTGGCGCGCCGGCATACTGCCCTCGCAACTCGAGCGCGTGGACCGGCGTCTCAAGACCGCCGAACCAGCCCATGCCCAGCGCAGTCCGGCATCGCCGCACCCTGCCTTCCATCTGCGCAACGCGGAAACGCTGCGCTATGCGCTGCCCGCCTATGTCTGCCTGCTGCTCATCGTGGTCGTCACGCAGGTCTGGCTCGGCCGCGCCATCCTCAATCCGGGGTACTGGAATTCGCTGCTGGTGCTGTCGTCGTTCCTAGCCGTCCTGGCGCTCGGGCAGGGAACCGTCATTCTGACCGGGGGCCTCGACCTCTCCGTGCCGTGGACGATCGGCATCTCCGGCATCATCCTGGCAGGCATGGTCAACGGCTCCGACGCCGCCCTTGTCTACGCCTTGCCGGTCGTCCTGGTGATGGCCTGCGCCATCGGCTTTGCCAATGGTTTCGGCATCGTCTATCTCGGCATCTCGCCGATCGTCATGACGCTCGCCACCAACGGCATTCTGCAAGGCTGTGCGCTGCTCTATTCGCAGGGAACGCCGGCCGGGTTTTCCTCGCCGATGCTGCGCTGGGTCATGACGGCCAAGCTTGCCGGCCTGCTGACCCCAATCGTCCTGCTGATGGTCGTCTTTGTCGTCGCGGCGGTACTGCTGCTTGGCCGCACGCCGTTCGGACGACGCGTCTACGGCATCGGCAATGGGCTGCGCGCGGCGCGGTTGTCGGGCATCGGCGTCGAGCGCACGCTGATCCTGGTCTATATGCTTTCGGCCGTCTGCGCGGCTGTTGTCGGCATCATGCTGACCGGCTTTTCGGGTCAGGCAAGCCTTGGCATGGGCGACGACTATCTGTTGCCGTCGATCGCCGTGGTGGTGGTCGGCGGCGCGCTGATCACCGGCGGACGCGGCCACTATCTCGGCATGCTCGGCGGCGTGTTGTTGCTGACGGCACTGCAGATGCTGCTCGCCGGCACCACGCTTCCCTATGCCACGAGGGCAATTCTTTACGGACTGGTCGTTCTGGGCGCCGTCATGGCGTTGCGCGAACGGCGGCTGCAATGAAAAGGACAGGACCATGAGCACAAGGGCGCCGGCATCGGCGGACGAATTTCTGACCGGGCTGAAAGGCCAGCGCGTGCTGGTGACGGCAGGCGCCGGCGGCATCGGTTTTGCCATAGCCGACACACTGTCACGCCTCGGTGCCCGCATCGTCGTCTGCGACGTTTCCGACGAGGCGCTGGCCGCTGCTCCCGGCAAGATCGATCTGGTCGCCGCTGTGAAGGCGGATGTTTCGCGCGACGATGACGTCGACCGGCTGTTCGAGGCGGTCGAGAAAGAACTCGGCGGGCTCGACGCGCTGATCAACAATGCCGGCATTGCCGGGCCGACCGGCGGTGTCGACGAAATCGACCCGGCCGACTGGCGGCGCTGCATCGACATCTGCCTGACTGGCCAGTTCCTGTGCGCCCGGCGCGCCGTGCCGCTGATCAAGGCGGCGGGCGGCGGCTCGATCGTCTCGATGTCGTCGGCCGCCGGCCGCCATGGCTACGCCTTCCGCACACCCTATTCGGCGGCCAAGTTCGGTGTCATCGGTTTCACGCAGAGTCTCGCCAAGGAGCTCGGGCCGCACGCTATCAGGGTCAACGCCATCCTGCCCGGCATCATCGAAGGGCCGCGCATCGAAGGTGTTATCTCGGCGCGCGCCAAGCAGGTCGGTATCAGCCACGAGGAAATGACCGGACGCTATCTGCAGAATATCTCGCTGCGCCGCATGACCAGCCCCTATGATGTCGCATCGATGGTCGCCTTCCTGCTCTCCGATGCGGGGATCAACATTTCCGGCCAGTCGCTCGGCGTCGACGGCAATGTCGAAACACTTTGAGGAGCCGATCCATGGCCAATGTCGCAATTGTCGGAAGCGGGTTCATCGGGCGGGCCTGGGCGATCAGCTTCGCCCGTGCCGGCCATGACGTGCGGATGTGGGATCAGTCGCCCGCTGCGACCGGCGGCGCCCGCGACTACATTGCCGGCGTGCTCGGTGACCTTGCCGCAAACGACCTGCTGCGCGGTCAGTCCGTCGACACTGTGCTTGGCCGGATCACCATTGTCGCGGAGCTGGCAAAGGCGCTGGCGGGTGCGGTCCATATCCAGGAGAACACGCCTGAAAACCTCGAGGTGAAGCGGGAGGTATTCTCGCTGATCGACACGCTTGCCGATCCGCGGACAGTCATCGCCAGTTCCACCTCGGCGCTGTTGCCGTCGAAATTCACCGACCATCTGCAAGGACGGCATCGCTGTCTGGTCGTGCACCCGATCAATCCGCCCTATCTCATTCCGGCGGCCGAAATCGTGCCGGCGCCATGGACGTCCGCCGAGACGGTCGAGAGAACCTGCGCCTTCCTCATCGACGCCGGTCATGCGCCCCTGGTGATGAAGCGCGAGCTCGACGGCTTCATCATGAACCGCCTGCAAGGCGCATTGCTTGAGGAGGCTTTCCGGCTTGTCGCCGACGGCTACGCCAGCGTCGAGGATGTCGATATCGGTATCCGTGACGGACTGGCGCTGCGCTGGTCGTTCATGGGTCCGTTCGAGACCATCGATCTCAATGCACCTGGCGGCGTGCGCGACTATGTCGAGCGTTATCAGTCGATCTATTCGAACATTTTCCCGCAGATGCTGCGGCGCGTCGACTGGGCGGGCGAGGTGATGAAAACCGTCGAAGCCGACCGCCGCGAGCGCCTGCCACGCGAAAACCTCGGCGAACGGCAGGTATGGCGCGATCGTCGGCTGATGGCGCTGGCGGCACACAAGAAAAAATCGGACCAGGAGTACGGACAATGATCGAAACGAGCCGCAAGCCAAGTGCTGCGCAGACCAGGGGCAAGGTCATCATCACCTGCGCGGTGACGGGCGCCATCCACACGCCGACCATGTCGCCCTATCTGCCGATCACGCCTGACCAGATCGCTTCTGAGGCGATCGCGGCTGCCGAAGCCGGTGCCGCAATCCTGCATCTGCATGCGCGAGATCCGGAAACCGGCAAGCCCGACCAGACGCCGGAGGCCTTCGCTCGCTTCCTGCCGCGCGTCAAGCAAGGCACCAACGCCGCCATCAACATCACCACCGGTGGCAGCCCGTACATGAAGGTCGAGGAGCGCGTGCGCCCGGCCGCCAAGTTCAAACCGGAAGTCGCCTCGCTCAACATGGGCTCGATCAATTTCGGGCTCTATCACCTCGCCGACAAATACGAGACCTTCAAGTTCGACTGGGAAAAGCCGCATCTGGAAGCGACCCGCGACCTCGTCTTTCGCAACTCGTTCAAGGACATCGAGTACATTCTGGCGACCTGCTACGACAACGGCACGCGCTTCGAGTTCGAGTGCTACGACATCGCCCATCTCTACAACCTCTCTCACTTCGCCGACCGCGGGCTGGTGAAGCCGCCTTTCTTCGTGCAGTCGGTGTTCGGGCTGCTTGGCGGCATCGGCACGCACCCGGAAGACGTCGCCCATATGAAGCGCACCGCCGACCGGCTGTTCGGCGACCAGTTCCGCTGGTCGGTCCTCGGCGCCGGCGCCAGCCAGCTGCGCATCGCCGCGCAATCGGCCGCACTTGGCGGCAACATCCGCGTCGGGCTGGAGGACAGTCTCTGGGCGGGCAAGGGCAAGCTTGCCAAATCGAACGCCGAACAGGTCTTGCTGGCACGCAAGATCATCGAGGGGCTCGGCATGGAGGTGGCGACGCCCGACGAGGCGCGCGAAATCCTGTCATTGAAGGGCGGCGACAAGGTCGCTTTCTAAATCGTTGCGTGGCGCCAATTCCGAGGAGGACGGCATGAAGATCGAAGTCGTGGTGGACGTGAAGACCACACTGGGCGAAGGACCGCTGTGGGACGTCGAACAGGAACGACTCTACTGGATCGACAGCTTCGACGGGCGCGTGTTTCGGGCGACCGCCGACGGACGCGAGATCCGGTCATGGGACGTGCCGATGAAGATCGGCTCAATGGCGCTACGCAAGGACGGTAGCGGCGCCGTGGTGTCGCTGCAGCGCGGTTTCCATCTGCTCGATTTCGCCTCCGGCGATGTGACGCTGATCCACGATCCCGAGCCGGACAGGCCAATGAACCGGCTCAACGACGGCAAGGTCGACCGGCGCGGCCGCTTCTTCGCCGGCTCGATGGACACGATGGAAGAGGGGCCGTCCGGCGGTCTCTACAGGCTGGATCCGGATTTCTCCGTCACCCGGATCGATTCCGGCATCATCTGTTCCAACGGTCCATGCTGGAGCCCCGACGACCGCACCTTCTATTTCGCCGACACCTGGACCGGCGAGATATGGGCCTACGACTACGACATCGCCACCGGTGCCGCCACCAACAGGCGTACCTTCGTGCGCGTCGACACCAGCCGGGGCGGTGCGGCGGACGGCTCGACCGTCGATGCCGAGGGCTATCTGTGGAATGCGCTGGTCTATGACGGAAGACTGGTGCGCTATGCGCCCGATGGCAGCATCGATCGCATCATCGACATGCCGGTCAAGAAGATCACCAGCGTCATGTTCGGCGGACCGAAGCTAGATATCCTTTACGTCACCTCGATGGCCAAGCCGCCGTTGCCGCGTTTTCCCGGCGACGGCGTTTTGCGCGGCAGCCTGTTCGCCATCACGGGCCTTGGCGTCAAAGGCGTTGCGGAGCCCCGCTTCGGCAGCTGACGCCAGACAAGCGAAGCGCCCGTAGCATACGCGGATCAGGCCTTCGCGCAGGCATCCCAATGAGCGGTCAACGGATCATTGGCCAAACAGGTCCGGGCGAGCCACGTTGAGCCGTTGCACCGTGCGCAGCACTTCGCGCAGATGCGCCGCCATACGCGCGCCTGCCTGCTTTGCCTCGCCGGTCTCCACGGCCTCGAAGATCGCCACATGCTGAGCGAGCAGCGTTTCGAGGTGACCCGGCTCGGGCAGGCTCAGATAGCGCACACGGTCCATCTGCAGCTTGACCACTTGGATCACCCGCCAGCTCTTGGGCAGGCCGGCCTCTTCGCAAAGGCTACGATGGAAGCCCTCGTCGAGCTCAAGAAACAGCTCGCGGTCGCCCTCGGCCACTGCCCTGGCCTGCTGGGCAAGATTCACCCTGCCTGCCGCGATGAAGGCGCTCGAACCGTGTCCGGCCAGCTTCTGCACGACGGAGACCTCGAGTGCCTCGCGAATGAACTGCGCTTCCTCGACGTCACTTAGCCGGATCGGCGCGACGAAGCTGCCGCGTTGCGGCAGGATGTCGATCAGCCCTTCATCGGCAAGCCGGATCAGCGCCTCGCGCACGGGTGTCCGGCTGACACCGAGCTGCTGGGCTAGGTCCTGTTCGCTGAGCGCTTCCGACGGCAACATCGCCAGCGTCGTGATGGCGCGGCGCAGGCGCTCGTAGATCTGCGGTGAGATCGGCATGCGATTGTTGACCGGCTCCAGCACCCGCGAGGGTTCGCGCTGACCGGCGGTTTTCAGCCTGGCAGCACTGCCTGAAAATCTGGTCGCCCCCGAAAGCTTGGTCCCCATGACGAATCCGTTGCTGTGAATGGCGCTGCACTGCTCCGGTCATGACACCGCGCACGTCCCAACTCAAGCGGCAAGCAGGATTGAAGCTGTGTTGACATACTACCATGGTAGTGTGTATGACGCCAGCAGGCTAGGGGAGAGGAGCCGGCATGAAGATCACGGACATCAAGGCGACCACCATCACCGTTCCGCTGGAAGCAGCATTGCGGCACAGCAACGGTACGCATTGGGGACGCTTTGTCCGCACCGTGGTCGAGGTCGAGACCGACGAAGGCATTGTTGGGCTCGGCGAGATGGGCGGTGGTGGCGCCGGCGCCGAACTCGCTTTCGCCGGCCTGAAATCCTACCTGGTCGGCCATGACCCTTTCGATCTCAACCGGATGCGCTACGCCATCTGCAATCCGACGGCGTCGCTCTACAACAACCGCACGCAGCTGCACGCAGCGCTGGAATTCGCCTGTCTCGACATCATCGGCAAGAAGCTCGGCGTGCCGGTCTACCAATTGCTTGGCGGGCGCGTGCGCGACCGGATCGGCTTCGCCTCCTATCTGTTCTTCCGTTATGCCGACCGCCGCAGCGGCAAGGGCGAAGTCCGCACCATCGATCAATTGCTCGAGCATGCCCGCGCGCTCAAGGCCGAACATGGTTTTCACGCCCACAAGCTCAAGGCCGGCGTGTTTCACCCCGACTATGAGTTGGAATGTTTCAGGGCGCTCGCCGCCGAATTTCCTGCCGATACGCTGCGCTACGATCCGAACGCAGCCCTGTCAGTCGAAGAGGCGCTGCGTTTCGGCCAAGCCATCTCCGATCTCAGGAACGACTATTTCGAGGACCCGACCTGGGGCCTGGCCGGCATGCGCCGCTTGCGCGAGAAGCTCTCCATCCCGCTGGCCACCAACACCATCGTCATCGATTTCGAACAGCTCGCCACCAATGTGCGCGACCCTGCGGTTGACGTGATCCTGCTCGACACCACCTTCTGGGGCGGCATCCGCGCCTGCGTGCGCGCGGCGCAGATCTGCGACACGTTCGGTCTCGGTATTGCGGTGCATTCCTCTGGCGAACTCGGCATCCAGCTCGCCACCATGCTGCATCTTGGCGCAGTGCTGCCCAACCTCGTCTTCACCGCCGACGCGCATTATCACCACCTTGCCGACGACATCATCGTCGGCGGCAAGATGCTCTACGAGAATGGTGCGATCGCGGTGCCGGAGGCACCGGGCCTCGGCGTCGAACTCGATCGTGACAAACTCGCCACCTATGCCGAACTCTATCGCTCGCTGGGCGGCTATGCCTACGACCGCGATCCCGGCCGTCCGGGCTGGTATCCGCTGCTGCCCAACACTAATTTCGCCGACCATTTGAACGATGCCGTGCCTGATCTCGGGCTGGGCTGACATTTTCCGTTCGAAAGGATCGTCGGGAGGACGCTATGACTTTCAACCGGAGGAGAACAACAATGAGCAAGACCACAGCCTTATTCATTGCAGCCATGCTCGGCTGCACCAGCTTTGCAGCGCTGGACGCGCGCGCCTATGAAGGCGTCGCCAAGGGCGACACTTCGGCCAAGAAGATCGCCTTCAGCAATTCCTACGCCGGCAATTCCTTCCGCCAGGTGATGATCAAGAGCTTCGAGGAAATGGGCGCCAAGGCCGTGGCCGACAAGCAGATCGCCGCAACAGCCGTCGTCAGCTCGAACAATTCGGTGACCGAACAGGCGAGCCAGATCGAGAACCTGATCCTGCAGGGCTACGATGCGATCATCGTCCTTGCCGGCTCCGACACCGCACTCAATGGCGCCATCAAGGATGCCTGCAATGCCGGTATCACGGTCGTCGCCTTCGCCAGCGGCGTCACCGAGCCTTGCGCCTATGTCGTCGACTACAACCTCGATTCCTATGCCAAGGCCGAACTGGATTTCATCTCCAGCAAGCTCGGCGACAAGCCGGCCAACATCCTCGAGATCCGCGGTATGGCCGGCGACGGTTTCGACAAGCGCCTGCATGAGGGCGTCGAGAAGGCGATGAAGGCGCACGCCAGCTACAAGGCTGTCGGCGAGGTCTATGGTCAGTGGACGGCCACCGTGGCACAAAAGGAAGTGTCGGGCATCCTGCCGTCGTTGCCTCAGGTCGATGCGGTGCTGACGCAGGGCGGCGACGGCTATGGCGCGGCGCAGGCATTCAAGGCCGCCAGCCGGCCGCTGCCGATCATCATCATGGGCAACCGCCAGGACGAATTGGCGCTGTGGAAGCAGGAGCATGATGCCGGCGGCTACGAAACCTTCTCGCTGGGCGCCACGCCCAGCGTCTCGCAGGTCGCGTTCTGGGTCGCGCAGCAGATCCTGGCCGGCAAGCAGGTGCCGAAATTCGTCGAGGTGCCGCTCCTGCAGATCAATCAGCCTGACCTCGACGCCTGGCTGAAGACGGTTCCCGCAGGCGGCGTGGTCAATGCCGAATACCCGCAGGAGCTGGTGGCCAAGATCATCGACGCCAACGTGAAGAAGGAGCCTCTGCCGGGCGTTCCCGCGCCGAAATGAGCAGCATGGCCGAATGATGAACGATCCCACGTCGCCCAAAAGGGACGCAGCAGAGACGGTCAATGCCGACGGCCTCCTCATCGAGGTGCGCGATGTCCGCAAGCACTATGATGCCGTGCATGCCCTGGGCGGCGTGGATTTTCATCTCAAACCCGGCGAGGTCGTTGGCCTTGTCGGTCACAACGGCGCCGGCAAGTCGACGCTGATGAACGTGCTGGCCGGCACCATCGAGCGCAGCAGCGGCAGCTTTCGCCTCGGCGGACGTGAGATCGGTGCCTGGAGTGCGGCCAGTGCCCAGCAGGCCGGTCTGCGCTGTATCTTCCAGGAACTGTCGCTCTGCGCCAATTTGACGTCGGCGGAAAACACCCGCATCGTGCACAGGTCCTTGCGTGGGTTGGGCTGGCGGCGGCGCGCGCGCCAGGTGATTGGTCCGGTGCTGGACGAGATCTTCCCTGGCCACGGCATCGATCTCGACAGGAAGGTCGCCGACCTGCCGATCGGCGAGCGACAGATGGTCGAGATCGCCCGCGCCTTCACGCAGACCAGCATCAAATTGCGCGCCGTCATTCTCGATGAGCCGACCTCGGCGCTCGGCCATGAGGCGACGGAACAACTGCTCGCCCACATTCGTCGTGCCGCAGGGCGTGGCATCGCCTGCATCCTGATCACCCATCGCCTCAACGAGATCCTCGCCGTCTGCGACCGCACCGTCGTCATGGTCGACGGCAAGGTCGTCGCCGAGCGGCCCACCGCCGGCCTGTCACGCGCCGCGCTGGTCGAGTTGATGGGAAGCATCGAACGGCCGCGTGAGCGCACGGCCGGCAAGGTGGCCTCGGTGCAAGCTCCGGTTATCCGGCATGCGGGTCGCGACACCACAGATCTGACCATCGACGTCGGCAAGGGTGAGGTCATCGGCTTCGCCGGGCTCGACGGCCACGGCCAGCGCGAGCGGCTGCGCGCGATGTTTTATGCCTCGCGCCGGCAACGCGAGGCCTTGCCGGGTGCCTATGTCGCCGGCGACCGCGGCTCGGAAGGCGTGTTTTCGCTGTGGTCTATCGCCGACAATCTGACCATCCGCAGCCTGAATGCACTGACGCGGGGCGGCATGATTTCAGGCGCCGCCGCCCGCAAGCTGGCCGAGACCTGGTCGAACAGGCTCAACGTCAAGGCGCCTTCGATCGACACGCCGATCCTGTCGCTGTCCGGCGGCAACCAGCAGAAGGTGCTGTTCGCCCGCGCGCTGTCGTCGGACGCCGAGGTGATCTTCCTCGACGATCCGATGCGCGGCGTCGATGTCGGCACCAAGCAGGAGGTCTACCGGCTGATCCGCGCGGAAGCCGAGAACGGACGCGCCTTCGTCTGGTACACAACCGAACTCGAAGAGCTGACCAATTGCGAGCGCATCTATGTCTTCCGCGAGGGCCGCGCCGTGACCAGGTTGGAAGGCGAGGCCATCGAGACCGGCCGTATCCTGCAGGCGTCGTTCGGAGGCGACCATGTCTGACGCGCCTGCCCGAGTTCCGGCCCGTTCTCCTTCCAATCCGCGCTCGGCCTTGCTCAATGCGATGCAGGTCGGCCTGCCGGCAATCGCGCTGCTGGTCATGCTGGCCATCATCTTCAGCATCCGCCCGGCGGCGATGAGCTATTTCGGCTTCCATCTGCTGTTCAAGCTCTCGGTGCCGCTGGTCTTTGCCGCACTGGCGCAGATGATGGTGATCATGCTGGGCGACATCGACCTGTCGAACGGCGCCTTTGTCGGGCTGATCACCTGCATCACGGCGCTCTATCTCGGGGATGCGCCGGCAATTGCGGCGCTGTGCTACCTGGTCCTGATCGCCGCCTATGCCGGCTTCGGCCTGCTTATTCATGCACGGCAATTGCCCTCGATCATCGTGACGCTGGGCATGTCCTTCATCTGGCTCGGCATCGCCGTCATCCTACTGCCGGCACCGGGTGGCTCGGCACCCGCATGGCTTGCCGCCTTCATGAGCTGGCAGCCGCCTTTGATGCCGCTGTCGATCTGGCTGGCGGCACTGGCGGCGCTTGCCGGCCATCTCGTCATCTCACGCTCCTCCTATGGCGTGGTGTTGCGCGGCGCAGGCGGCAATCCGCGCGCCGTCCAGCGCGCCGGCTGGTCCGTTGTCGGCATCCGCGTCGCTGTCTATGCCGCCGCCGGCCTGCTCGCCTGTCTGGCCGGGCTGACGCTGACCGGCCTCACCACATCGGGCGACGCCAATGTCGCGCCGGCCTATACGCTGCTCGGCGTCGGCGCGGTGATCCTCGGCGGTGGCGCTTTCACCGGTGGCGTCGTCTCGCCGGTCGGCACGGTGGTCGGCGCTCTGACGCTGTCGCTCGCGGGCTCGCTTTTGTCTTTCCTGCAGGTGCCGCCGACATGGCAGATCGGTGCCCAGGGCGTTATCCTGTTTCTCGTGCTGGCCGGGCGCGTGCTTTTGTCGGAGCGGGCGCGATGACCCGAAGATTGAGCCTCGCGCCGTGGACCTACGGCTTCATCGTGGCGCTCGCAATGTGGGTGGTGACATCAGCCTATTCCGGTATCGACAGCGCCGGCGCCACGCTCTCGGGGGCGCTCGCCTTCGGTGCCTTCAGCGTTGTGGTGGGAACCGGGCAGATGTTCGTCGTCGCCTCCGGGCCGGGCAATATCGACCTGTCCGTGCCATCCGTGCTGACGCTGGCCGCCTATGTATCGATAACGGTCATGCAAGGGTCCGACGGCATGCTGCTGCCTGGCCTGCTTGCAGCACTTGCCGTCGGCGCCGTCGCGGGTGCCGCTAACTTCCTTGCCATCGTCGCGCTCAGGCTGCCGCCGATCATCGCAACGCTCGCCTGGAGCTTCGTCTTCCAGTCGCTTGCCTTTAATCTCGGCGGCCAGGCGACACTGAAGCCGCCGGCCGGCCTTTCCCGGTTTACCTTGATGAACCTTGGCGGCGTCCAATTCATGCCGATCGCGGTGATGGTGCTGACGCTGGTCGCCATGGTCGTCCTCAAACGCACGGTCTGGGGCCGGCAATTGCTGGCCACCGGCCAGAGCGAACCGGCGGCGCGGCTCGCCGGCATCAACGTCGCCCGGGTGCGGTTGATTGCCTATATGCTGTGCGGCACGGCGGCAGCGCTCGCCGGCTTCCTGCTTGCCGGCTTCAGCGGCGGGGCAGCACTCAACATGGGTGACGCCTATCTGATGGAATCGATCGCCGTGGTGGTGCTTGGCGGCACCAGCGTCGCCGGTGGACAGGCCAACGCGGTAGGCATATGGGGGGCTGCGCTGTTCTTCAACCTGATGTCCACCATGCTCAACACCTTTGGCATCCAGGCAGGCGTGCGCTTCCTTTTGACCGGCGTGCTGATCATCCTGATCGTCGCTCTCGTGCCGAGGCCTCGCGTCAGATGACACCCGCCACCGATACGCTCGCCGGGCTGTTCGAAACAAAGGCAGTTTCCTTCGTCGACCTGACGCATCCGATGAAGCCCGGCATGCCGGTGTGGCCGACGCACCCGCATTACTGCCAGGAGATGGTGGAATCCTATGACCGCGGCGACGTCGCCTGCAACCATGCGTTGGCTATGAGCGAGCACACCGGCACGCATTTCGACGCGCCGGTCCATTTCATCCGCGGCGGTGCTGCCATCTCGGACATTCCGGTCGAGCGTTTCTTCGGCCGCATGGTGACGATCGATGCGCGGGACTGCGCGCCCCGGCAGGCGGTCGAGCCGGATTCTATCTTCGCTTTCGAGGCCGAACAGGGCTGCGTACGGCAGGGCGACGCCGTGTTCTTCCGTTTCGGCTGGGACCGGTTCTGGGACGATCCGGCCGCGTTTCTCGCCGACTGGCCCGGCCTGTCGCGGCAAGCAAGCGAATTGCTGGTCGAGCGCGGTGCGCGCATCGTCGGTTCGGACTGCCTGTCGATCGATTGTTTCGGCAGCGAGGATTTCCCGGCGCACAATACGTTGCTTTCAGCCGGCATCCTGATCGGCGAGAATTTCGCACGGCTTGGTGACTTGCCGCCTCGGTGCTTCCTGATCAGCTTGCCGCTGGCGATCGAAGGCGGCACCGGATCACCGCTGCGCGCCATCGCGCTGGTCGAGGGCTAAACCGGCTCAAGAGAAATCCAGCTGGACCTTGAGCGTGCGCTGAGGTTCCTTCTCGATCAGGTCGAAGGCGGCGCGCGCCTCCGTCGCCGCGAAGACCTGTGTGATCATGCCTTGCGGATCGAGCCGCTTGTCGGCCAGCCATTCGACGACGCGCGGCAACAGCCGGCGGTTCAGGCGCGAGCCGACGATGGTCAGTTCCTTGCGCACCACTTCCTGCTGGCTGAGGTTGGATGGGGCGTCCGAAAAGCCGAGCAGGCCGATGCGGCCCGCCGGGCTGGCCAGCCGGCAAGCCTCGTCAAGAAGTGCGGGAATGCCGGCGCCGTCAATGACCAGCGTCGGGCCAAGACCGTCATTTTCACCGCGCACCGCGGCCGGCACGGGATCGCGCACGGAGTGAATCACCCTGTCGGCGCCGAAGCGGAGCGCTCGCTCCAGGCGGGCTTCGTCGATATCGGCAACGATGCAGCGTGCGCCCTTGAGCTTGGCGACCTGCAGGACAGTGACGCCGACCGTGCCGGCGCCATAGATCAGCGCCGTGTCCTCGGGTCCGCAACCGGTACGATCAAGCACATTGGCGGCGATGGAAAACGGCTCGGCCAGTGCCGCCAGCCCAAACGGCATATCCCTTGGAACCGGTATGACATTTGCCGCCGGCACCGCCACGAAGGCGCGAAAACCGCCGTCGCGGTGAACGCCCATCACTTCGAGGTTGGCGCAGACATTGGAGCGGCCGACCCGGCAGGGATAGCAGTGGCCGCACGACACCACGGGATCGACCACCACGCGGTCTCCCACCGCTATGCCGGTCACATTGCGTCCGAGCGCTGTTACGGTGCCGGCGAATTCATGGCCGATGATGCGCGGATAGACGGCGAACGGATTGGAGCCGTGCAATATGTGAATGTCGGAGCCGCAGATGCCGGCACGGCTGACATGAACGACGACTTCGCCAGTGCCGGGCTCTGGCATGGCGCCCTGCCGGACTTCCAGCGACTGCGGTGCGCGAACGAGAACTTCAAGCATGGCCTCACCACTTGTATACTAGTCGACAAGTGGCTCAATCTCGCTGTGCCGTCAAGACGCAAGCGCTCATGGCGGCGGTAAGACGGCCTCTTACCTGACACGTTCCTTCACGAAATCGGGACGGGCGTCCGCTGAAACGCAAATGTGCCTGGCGACGGCAGTTCGGACTCCTAATGCGCTGTCCTGCCGATCTCCTCTCGAAGGGGTCGGCAGTCAAAATTTTTTGACTTCCATCAAAGAGGAAATGACTACCGCTTGCCTGCTTGTCGGACCATAAGACAGGCCGTGTGATCGGGCCTCGGCTGGCTTGCCGCACGGAAGGCGACCTTGCCTTTGAACGCGGACGCGCCACCTGGAATAGAGCAGCCGCTTGCATGACGGAATTGGCAATAGAATTGGAACAGCCTCAATTTGCCACCGAGCGCGACCCGAGGCTGAGATTGATCATCCCAATCATCGTCGCCATCGCCTTTCTGATGGAGCAGCTCGATTCCACCATCATCACCACCGCGATCCCCGCCATCGCACGCAGTCTCGACACGACGCCCGTCAGGCTGAACCTGGCGATCACCACCTACATTCTGACGCTGGCCGTATTCATTCCCGTCAGCGGCTGGTTCGCCGACAGGTTCGGTGCGCGAAAAGTGTTCGCGCTGGCGCTTTTCACCTTCACCCTCGGCTCGGCGCTGTGCGGCATGGCCAACAGTTTCGGCATGCTGCTGGCGATGCGCGCCCTGCAGGGGCTGGGCGGCGCCATGATGACGCCGGTCGGGCGGCTGATCCTGCTGCGCAGCTTCCCACGCAGCGGGCTGATCACCGCCATGACCTACACGACCTTGCCCGCCATCATGGGGCCTGTGATCGGGCCGCTGCTCGGCGGCCTGTTGACCACTTATGCCTCATGGCGCTGGATATTCTATGTCAACGTGCCATTCGGTTGCCTCGGCATTCTGGCGGCGCTGCGCTTCGTCGACGATTTCCGCGAGGAAGCGGTGCAACGCTTCGACTTTGCCGGGTTCCTGATGGTCGGATGCGGAGTCGCGCTGCTGCAGTTCGGACTGGAAAGCATCGGTAGGCCAATCATCTCCGTTTCGGCGACAGCGTTGGTGTTGGCCGCGGCGATCCTGCTGCTGCTCGCCTTCGGGCGCTATGCGCGCCGCGTCGTTGCACCGGCAGTCGATCTGACACTGTTTCGATTTCGCTCGTTCTGGGTCGGTACGCTCGCAGGCGGCCTGTGCCGCGTTGGCCTCAATGGCGTGCCTTTCCTGTTGCCGCTGATGCTGCAGGTCGGCTTTGGCATGAGCCCGGTCACCTCGGGCTCGCTGACATTCGTCGGCAGCTTCGGCGCCTTGCTCATTCGGCCGCTGCTGTCGCCGCTGTTGCGGCGCTTCGGTTTCAATGTCGTGCTGATCGGCAGCGCGGTGGTTGGTTCCGCCGCTGTCGGGGGCTTCGCCTTGATCGAAGCCGATACGCCGCACTGGATGATCGGCCTTTACGCCTTTGTCTTCGGGGTCATCCGGTCGGCGCAGTTCATGACCTCCAACACGCTTTCCTACGCCGACCTGCCGGCCGACAAGCTCAGCCGCGCCACCAGTCTCGGCGGCGTCCTGCAGCAACTCAGCGTTTCCCTGGGCGTTTCGATCGCCGCCATGGTGCTGGGCCTTGTCGCAGGAGAAACCCACATCGTGACAGCGGAACGCTTCCACCAGGTGTTCCTGCTGACCGCGGTCATCCCGTTGCTGTCCGTCCCCGGCTTCCTGTACCTGCGTGCCGAGGACGGCGTGCAGGTCAGCGGTCATGTTCGATCGGGTAATTCTCGCAAATGATGCCAGATGCATTCTGCGTTCAAAAAGGATTGCCTCGCCGGATCGGTCGATTATCATGAACGGCGATACCGTATGGCTGAGGGCAGCCCCACAGCGCTCTTGGCGGCGGATAGTGGGAAATGATCGCGCTGGCGAAACGGGAAAACGCGATGGTGTGGGTTAAGAAGCCTTCGGCTGACGAGAAGCTGGCCATGGCTGCCACTTGCGAGCGTTTCATCGCCGAGGTTCTGAAGCCTCGGTTCATCCACGGCCAGCCGAATCGGCTCGACCATCCGCTAGACATTTTCGGCAAGTGGCGAGGAAGCAAATACGGTTTCTCAGCGCGCTACCGTTCGGATGACGGTGAAGAATTCAACGCTCCCTTCGCCCGGCTCGATCATGTGGAGGAGCATCTCGCCGAGACCCGGTTCGACCTCATGTGGCACAGGCACACCGGAGCATGTGGGCGGCTGCATGCGACCGTTACGTTGGACGAAGCCCTGCGTCTCATCTCGGCTGACTCGAGGCTCCAGCCGCCACTATGAACCGCAAGAACAGCCGACCCCGTTTCGATGTCGATGCCCTGCGCGATCTTGTCGGCACCAAGGTGTACTCGCGCGGCGAGGCCTACTGGCGTGACGGGCTGGTGCAACTGCTGACCGTTGGGCCCAAGCGCGTGCTGGCGCAGGTTGCCGGCACGGAGGACTACCGTGTTGAACTGACGGGGCGTGGCGAGTCGGTCGACGGTTCGTGTTCCTGCCGCGCCTTCGGCGACTGGGGCTATTGCAAGCATTTGGTGGCGACGGCGCTGGCGGCAAACGCGATGGGCAGCGACACGGAAGCGCAAAGCATCGATGTGTTCACGCGTATACGCGAACATCTGGAAGGCAAGAACAAGGCGGCGCTTGTCGATATGATCATGGATGTCGTCGAGCGCGATCCTATCCTGTTGCGTAGGCTGGAAATGGCCACGCTGACTACGCAAGACGGCGACGAGGCGGCCATCGAGGCGCGTCTCGGCAAGATGATCGACGGCGCAACCGCCACGAATGGCTTCATAGATTACCGCGAGGCGCCCGACTGGGCCCAAGGTGTGGACGAGGCGCTCGATGTGATCGCCTCGGTCTCGAGCAAGCATGCGGGCATCGTTATACGGCTCGCTATGCGAGCCATCGATCGGATCGAGGCTGCCATCGAGGTCGTGGACGATTCCGATGGCCATTGCGCCCCACTTCTCGACCGGGCATGCGAAATTCACTGCAACGCTGTCTCGGAGGCGCCTTGCGAACCCTTGTCCCTGGCGCGTGACCTGTTCGCGCGCGAGATGAATGGTGGCTACGACACCTTCGGTGGCGCGGCTGAGCGCTATGGCGATATCCTCGGCGAGGAAGGATTGGCCGAATACCGTCGCCTGGCCAACGAAGCCTGGAATGAACTGCCCGCAACCGCCGGCAAGAATCGGATAGGTCACGGACTGTCCGGCGACCATTTCAGGCTGCAGGAAATCCTCGACTTCTTTGCTGACCGCGATGGCGACCTCGAGGCACGCATCGCCCTTCGCGCCAAGCATCTGTCCTCACAGCAAGCCTATCTGCAAGTCGCCAAATTCTGCCTCTCGCACGGTCGCGCCGAAGAGGCTTTGCGCAGGGCCGAGGACGGCCTGTGGGTGTTCGAGGATGATCGACCCGACGAGCGGCTCATTTCCTTTGTAGTCGACCTGCTGACCACGGCCGGTCGCGATGCGGACGCCGAAGCGCATCTGTGGCGCGCATTCGAGAAGGCACCGAGCTTCGGACTGTATCAACGGCTGTGCAAGACGGGCACGGCGACGCGCGATCGAGTAATCGAGCGCCTCCAGTCCAGGCTAGCGCGCGAGAAGCCGTCCGCCTGGCATTATCCGGCCGATCTGCTCATCAGCATCTTGATTGAGGAGAAGCAGTTTGATCTGGCGTGGGCGAACACGCGCGCACATGGCGCTTCCGAAGGACTGAAGGAAAAGCTCGCGCAGGTCAGTGAAGCCACGCATCCGCGCGAGGCACTGAAGATCTATGCGGAACGCGTAAACCAACTGGCCCAGTTTGGCGGTAACGGCGCCTATGCAGAAGCGTCAACCCTGATCGGCCGTATGGCCGGCCTGCGCGGCGCGTCCGAACATGCCGCGTATCTGGCGGATGTGAAAGACCGCTTCGGCCGCAAGCGCAATTTCATGAAACTGTTGGCCTGACATGCGGCGCGCGGCGATTGACGAGCAAAATCGCTACATGCTGGAACGCCAGCAGCAGTTCCGCGCGGCGGCGGATGTCGTCACCGATGCTTGGACGCGTTTTCGAGAGGTGGGGGCGGTGGCCGTTATCGGCTCTGTCGCGAAGCCGCTTTGGAAAGAGGTGCCGCGCTTCAGCGAATTCCGGCGCGCTCGGATCGAGGTCTGGCATGAATGTAGCGATCTCGACCTGGCGCTTTGGCTTGACTCGCAGGCTCGTCTAGGCGAACTGCGTCGCGCCGCCGCTCTTGCCCTGCGTGAGGCGTTTGAGAAGGGAACAGGGATCAGCGTTGCCGATCACCAGCTAGACGTTTTTCTGATCGAACCCGGCAGCGACAGATAGCTGGGCCGGCTCTGCAAGTTCAGTCAGTGTCCGAAGGGAAAGCTCGACTGCCTGGTTCCCGGGTGTGGCGAGATCGCCTTCAACAAGTGCGTTGCCGACTTCACGCCGCATGCTGATCTGCTCGCCCCAGCTCAAGGCGCGATGCTCTACAAGCGTGGTGTCGGGCGGATGCGCTCCGCGCTTGACCTGCCGCAGACTGGCTGAAAGCCCGCAGGGCTGGGCGAGCCGCGCCTTCAGTGCTTCAGACGATCGTCTCATATGCGCGAATCGGGACGTTGCCTTGCGGAGGCGGGTGGCGTCTTGCGGAGGAAGTCTGCTTGGCGCGGGCAGTGTGTATACGGGCATACCTATATCCGCATGGGTTTTTCAATTAGGCTCGATGCTGTGTGAAAACGGGGAGCATCGATTGCGAGGATTTGCGGAAAGCGTGATGCAGGGGCCGCGGACCGTGGCCGAACAGGTCGCCAATGTCCTGCGCGAAGCGATTGCCAGTGGAACCATCAGGGCGGGCACGCCGCTGCGCCAGGATGAATTGGCCGAGCAGTTTGGCTTCAGCCGCATGCCAATTCGTGACGCCCTTCGCCAATTGGAAGCCGAAGGTATTGTTTCCATTCATCCCACAAAAGGCGCGCAGGTCGCCCGGATGGACGGCGCCGAGATCAGTGAAATCTACGCGCTACGCGAGCTGCTCGAAAGCGAGGCGCTCCGGCTTTCGGTACCCAGCCTCTCCGGCGCGAAGTTCGACGAGGCCGAACAGGTGCTCGACCAGATCGACGCGGAGCGCAATGTCGGCCGATGGGGTGCGCTGAACCGTGCCTTTCATCTGGCTCTCTACGATGCCTGTGGCAACCATCGATTGCTCGGCCTGATCGAGGCGCACCACAATGCCGCCGATCGCTACGTCCGCATCCTGCTGTCGAACCTGGACTATCGCAGCCGCTCGCAGACGGAGCATCGCGAGCTGCTGGCCGCCTGCCGGCGGCGCGACGGCGACAGGGCCATAAGCATTCTGAGGCAGCATCTTCGCGAAGGAAGCGAGACGCTGGTCCGCGCGATCAGGGAAGATGGCCTGTCGCGAGAATCCTGACGGCGTGGCTCATGGGCATGCGATGGGCTTCAGCCCTGCGCCGGCCTGCGTTCGACGATGTAGATGTGGTCGGCCGCCAGCACCACTTCGCCGCGCTGGTTGATCACCTCGCAGCGTTCGATCACCCGTCCCGCCCCCGGCCTCTTCGGGTCGTCTTCCCTGGCCGTAATTGTCGTGCGCGTCCGGATCGTGTCGCCGATGAACACCGGCTTGATGAAGCGCAGCCGGTCATAGCCATAGGAAAAGGCAACAGGATTGATGACGGTTGCCGTCAGCCCGATGCCGACCGAGAACACCAGCGTGCCGTGCGCGATGCGCTGGCCGAATGGCGTCGTCTTCATGAACTCGGCGTCCATGTGGTGCGGGAAGAAATCGCCGGTGTGGCCGGCATGGACGATGAAGTCGGTCTCGGTGATGGTGCGGCCGCTGGTCAGGCGCGACGCGCCAATCTCATAGTCTTCGAAATACTGAATCCGTTCCATCAGGGTCTTTCCGCAATCGGCGTCGCCGGTGCCGCACTCGACTGATACGCCGCCTCGACCAGCGCCATCGTGCTCCACGCGTCCTCGACCGGGCTGATCAGCGTAGCATCTTCTCCGGTGGCAAAACGCTGGACATTGGCCATGCGGCCGACGAAGGCGTCGGGAAACCACTCGCCGGCCAAGGGCACTGCGATCCAGTCCGTCCCGCCTTTCGGATAGATTTCCAGCACATCCGGCTCACCTGTGGGATAATCGAGGTTGAGACCCAACTTGAGATAGGCTGCTCCCTCGGTGCCGCAGATGCGGAACTCGCAGGCTTGGTGCCGGCGGCCGAACTTGTGGTCGTGGTTGATCGACAGCGCGCAGCGCATGGTGTTGCCATAGTCGAGAATGGCGCTGGTGCGCGTCTGCGCCACGGCATGATTGGGATGGCCGAGCGTCTTAGCGTGCACGCCCTTGGGGTCGCCGAGCAATTGCCTGATCAGGTCGAGATAGTGGATCGAATGCATGGCGATCTCGACGCGCGGCGCCTTGAGCAGGAATTCCCAAAGCTGCCACGGTGTCGCCAGCGCCAGCCAGGCATCGAAGTCGACGATCTCGCCGAGCCAGCCCTTGCCGACGGCATCTTTGAGCGCCAGCATCATCGGCGCGAAGCGCAATTGGAAGTTCACCGCTGCGTGCAGCTTCCGGGCGCGGCAGATCTCGAGGATCGCGGTCGCCTCGGCAAGATTGCTGCCCATCGGCTTCTGGATCAGCGCCACCGCGCCATCAGGCAAGGACTTCAGCACATCGGCATGACGCGACGGCGGGGTGGCAAGGTCGAAGATCGCGCCCTCGACGGCAGCAGCTTCTTCGACCGACCCAAAGGCCGTCACGCCCCATTGGCTGGCCAGCTTTTCGGCCCTGGTATGATCAGGATCATAAAGCCCGGCAACCGGAAAGCCGGCCTTCCGGTAGGCCGGGAAATGCGCGTCGCCGACGATCGATCCGGCGCCGAAGGTGACGATCTGCCGGGGCTTGGAGGGTTTTGGCCAGGATTGAACGAGCAAGGCAGGGTCGAAACCGCCTTCAGTCATGATGGAAGACCTCATCCATCTCGGCCCACCACTCGCCCTCTTTGCGCGTCGCCAGCGGCTCCTGGCACGGCATGCAGACCGCCCACCATTCCTGCGTCTTCGGATCGGCCGCCATCTTCGCCATGTCGGCCTCGTAGTCGCTGCCGTGGTATTCGAAGGTGCTGAACAGCACGTTCTCCGGCCGCTTCAGGTAGATCGAGTAGTTCTTGATGTTGCAGGCGGAGATCATGGCCAGCACGTCGGGCCAGACGGCGGCATGGAGGCGGACATACTCCTCGACCTTTTCCGGCTTCAGCCCCAGAACCATTCCCATCCGCTGCATATCATTCTCCTATTTCGTGATCGCCGTGGTGAATTCGGCGATGCTCATGGCCTTGACCGCGTCCCAGTCCCAATCGATGCCGATGCCGGGTTCGTCGGGCGCCAGCGCCTGGCCATCCTCGATGCGGAGGCGCTTGCCGGTCAACTGGTCGAGTTGCGGAATGTACTCGACATATCGGCCGTTCTGAACAGCGCAGGTCAGGCTGACATGCAGCTCCATCAGGAAATGCGGGCAGACCGGAATGTCGAAGGCCTCCGCCGCGTGCGCGATCTTGAGCCAGGGCGTGATGCCGCCGATGCGGCCGACATCGACCTGCACGATCGAGCAGGCGCCTTTCTGCATGTACTCGCGAAAATGGCGAATGGAGTAGAGCGACTCGCCGATGGCAATCGGCGTCGGCGTCGAGTTCGACAACCGCACATGCCCGTCAATGTCGTCGGCCGGCAGTGGCTCCTCGATCCAGGCGAGGTCGAGGTCGCGTAATCTTGCCGCGCGCCGGATCGCCTCGTCGACCGAAAAGCCCTGATTGGCGTCGGTCATGATCTCGTAGCCGTCGCCGACCGCCTTGCGCACCGCCGACAGGCGCGCCAGATCTTCCGAGCCGTGCGGCCTGCCGATCTTCACCTTCGAGCCGCGAAAGCCCTTGGCCTTGGCGGCCAGCGCATCGTCGACCAGCGCCTGCGTCTCGATGTGCAGCCAGCCGCCTTCGGTCGTGTACAGCGGGCAGCGGTCCTTGGCGCCGCCGGCCAGCTTCCACAAAGGCAGGTTCTGCTTCTTTGCCCGTAGGTCCCACAGTGCTGTATCGATGGCCGCGATGGCGATGGCGGTGATGGCGCCGATGGTCGTGGCATGCGTGGCGAATTCGAGATCGTGCCAGATTGCCTCGATCATGTCGGGGTCGCGGCCGATCAGGCGCGGCACCAGATGGTCGGACAAAAGCCGCATCACCGACGAGCCGCCGGTGCCGATCGTGTAGCTGTAGCCGGTGCCGACCGCACCGTCGGAATCGGTGATGGTGACGATAGGCGTTTCCTGGCTGACGAAGCTCTGGATGGCGTCGGTGCGCTTGACCTTGGGCACAAGGTCCACCATCCGAAGGTCGACTTTCTCAATTTTGGCCATGCCGATCAGCTCCGCAATGTCTTTCCGGTCTCGGTGGCAAACAGGTGCGCCTGCGACATGTCGAGGCTCATGGCGACCCGCTCGCCCGGCCGCAGTGGCCTCGGGTTCAGCATGCGCGACACCCAGTCCGTACCGTTGAATTCGACGAACACCAGTGTCTCGTTGCCGAGCGGTTCGGTGACCGTGATCGGCAGTTCGATCTGGTGGACATCGGCCGCACCACCGGAGCTGATGCCATGGCCGGTCGGATAGATGTCGTCCGGCCGCAGCCCGAACACGACCTTGTCGCCGGTGGCGACGTTGGTCTTGAACTGGGCGGGCAGCGGCAGCTTTTCGCCGCTGGCGAAAACCATCTGGCCATCATCGATCGTGGCTTCATGCAGGTTCATCGGCGGCGAGCCGATGAAGCCTGCGACGAAGCGCGTCGCCGGCTGCCGGAACACCTCGTCGGGCGTGCCGACTTGTTCGATATGGCCGTCGCGCATGATGACGATGCGGTCGGCAAGCGTCATCGCCTCGACCTGATCATGGGTGACGTAGATCACCGTCGATTGCACCTTGGCATGAAGCTTCTTGATCTCGGTGCGCATCTGCGTGCGTAATTTGGCGTCGAGATTGGAAAGCGGCTCGTCGAACAGGAAGACGTCAGGATCGCGCACGATGGCGCGGCCCATGGCGACGCGCTGGCGCTGACCGCCGGAGAGTTGCGAGGGGCGTCGGTCCAGCAGTGTGTCGAGGCCAAGAATGGCCGAGGCCTCGGCGACACGGCGGTCCATGTCTTCCTTGGCGGCACCGGCGATCTTCAGCGAGAAGCCGAGATTCTCGCGCACCGTCATGTGCGGATAGAGCGCATAGGACTGGAACACCATCGAGATGTTGCGCGAGCGCGGCGGCAGGTCGTTGACGACGCGCCCGCCGATCTCGATCGAGCCGGCACTGATCTCTTCCAGCCCGGCGATCATGCGCAGCGTCGTCGACTTGCCGCAGCCGGACGGGCCGACCAGCGCGATGAATTCGCGGTCGGCGATGTCGAGATCGATGCCGTGCACGATCCCGATGTTGCCGTAGCGCTTGGTCAGCTTGGTGAGGGTAACGGTTGCCATGGTATCAGCCTTTCACCGCGCCGGAGGTCAGGCCGCCGACAAGGTGTTTCTGGACGACGTAGGTGAGGGTGAGCGCCGGAATGATCATCACCACGGCCAGCGCGCACATGCCACGCCAATCGATGGTGAACTCGGCCGTGTAATCGAGCAGGCCGACCGGCAGCGTCTTGGCGCTCACCGAGCGGGTCAGCTGCGAGGCCAGCGCGAACTCGTTCCAGCAGGTCAGGAAGGCGAAGATGGCGGCCGAAGCGATGCCCGGTCCGGCAAGCGGGAACTCGACCTGCCAGAACGCCTGCCAGCGCGTGCAGCCATCGATCTGCGCCGCCTCCGCGAGGTCCTTGGGCACCTGGCGGAAGAAGCCGTCGATCAGCCAGATGGTGAACGGCACGTTGAGCGCGACATAGGCAAGGATCAGCCCGAAATGCGTGTCGATGATGCCAAGCCGCACATAGAGGAAGAACAGCGGTAGCGAGAGCGCAATGCCCGGCACGGTGCGCGTCAGCATCAGGCTGAGGAAGACGCTGGATTTGCCGCGGAAGCGGTAGCGCGCGAAGGCATAGCCGCCGGCCATGCCGATGGCCACCGCAATGACTGTCGAGGTCACCGAGATGATCAGCGAGTTGCGGAAATATTCGATGACAGGGATGCCGCCCTTGCCGATGCCTGAGAACATGGCGACATAAGCGTCGAACGAGATCTCCTGAGGGATCCACACCGGTGGCTTGGCCATGATCTCGACCGCCGGCCGCAGCGACGAGATGACGATCCACAGGCCCGGCAGGCAGATGGTCAGCATCGCCAGGAACAGGCCGATGCGATAGACGACGCCCAGCAGCCGGCGCTTCAGGCGGGCGGAAGAATTCTCGTCCATCACCACTCCGCACCGATCTGCGTGCGCGCCGCGGCGAGCTTGTTGAAGAAGTAGACAGTGAAGGCGATCGACAGCAGGATCGAGAAATAGGCCATGGCGTTGGCCATGCCCATGCGCCCGTCGCTGTAGGCGGTGCGGGCCACCAGGGTCCATAGCAGTTCGGTGCGGCCCGCCGGTCCGCCATCGGTCATGATCTTGACGATGTCATAGGCGCGCGCGACGTCGAGCGAGCGAATGGTCATGGCGATGTACGCGAAAGGCATGACGAACGGCCACGTCACATAGCGGAATGTCTGCCACGGCGTGCAGCCGTCGACCCGCGCCGCCTCGATCGGCTCCTTGGGCATGGCGAGCAGGCCGGCGAGGATCAGGATGGCGAAGATCGCCGTCGACGACCAGATCTCGGCGATCGAGATGGCGATGAAGGCGAGATGGCCCTCGATCAGCCACGGTATGGCGTCTTGCGTGATGCCGAGCGACTGCAGCGCATTGTTCACCAGGCCGATATTGTCGTTGAACATAAACTTGAACTGAAAGCCGACCAGGATCGGCGAAAACATCATCGGAAACATCATCAGCGTGCGCAGGATGCGCTGGCCGCGTGTCGCTTTCTCGACCAGCATGGCAAGCCCAAGGCCAAGCAGCATTTCGAGATTGAGCGCGATGGTCAGCAGCAGCACCGTGCGACCGAACGCCCACCAGAAATCAGTGTTGGACAGGATCGAAAGATAGTTCCGGATGCCGATGAAGACGTAGAACGTTTCGGGCCGCGTCAGGCGGAACGGCGTGAAGCTGGAGTAAAGGGACAACAGCAACGGCACAACGACAACCGCCGCCAGCACGATCATGGCCGGAAGCAGCAGCAGGAATGGCGCGGATGGCTTGAAGCCCTTCATCAGAATCCTTGAGGTGTTTGCATTTGGACGGCCGTGAGTGGGCCCGGGGGCGATGGGTTAGCGTAAATCGCTGGCCGCGAAACACGATCGCCTCCCCCATTTCCGATGGGGGAGGCAGCCTTGGGAGCCCGTTTCTAGAGCTTGCCGGCGTCCTGGAGGATTTGCGTCGCCTTGGCGGCCGCATCGTCCAGTGCCTGCTTGGAGGTCTTGTCACCGAGGATCGCCGCCTGCAATTCGGGATAGACGGCGTTCGAGATCTCGATCCATTCAGGCGTCTGCGGCACGGCAAACGCGTGCTTGGCCTCTTCCTGGAAGGCGGTAAGAACCTCCTTCTTGTAAGGATCGTTTTCGGCCTGCTTCAAATCCCAGTCCCACACCGCGGTGCGGGTCGGCAGCGGGCCTGCGGCGGCCTCGAGCTTCTGGCTGTCTTCGTTGGTCAGCCACCACACCAGGGAAGCCGCGGCCTCCTTGTTGGGGCAATTCTCGGTCACCGAGAAGCCATGGAAACCCGACCAGCCGGTGCGTTTGCCGGACGAGCCCTTCGGCGCGACTTTCACGCCGACATTGCCGGCGACCTTCGACGACTTCGGATCGTTGAAGAAGCCAGCCCAGCCCGGCCAGTCCAGGTTGATGGCGACGGTGCCGGACGCAAAGCCCTGGCCGAGATCGTCCCAGAGATAGTTGGTGGTTCCGGCCGGTACGGCCTTGGCCTTGTAGAGGTTGACGAACCAGTCGAGCGCCCGGATGCCGGCCTCGGAATTGAAGACCAGCTTGCCGTCCTTGTCGAGATACTCGCCGCCTTCAGCGACAACCATCTCGTAGAAGCGGCCGTTGATCGCCTCTTCCTTGCCGGCGAACTGCGTGCCGTAGAAATTGGGTGGGTTGGCGAAGAACTGGGCCTGGTCGGTCACTTCCTTCCAGGTGTCCGGCGGCACCAAATCATAGCCGTACTTCGCCTTGAACTTGGTCTTGTTGTCGGCGTTCTCGTACAGGCTCTTCTGGTAGTAGAGCGCCGAAACGTCGAACTGCGCACGCGGCAGCATCTCCAGCTTGCCGTCGATGGTTGCGGACGTGATCGTCGACGGCACGAAAGCGTCGATCTCTTCCTTGGGCAGCAATTTGCTGAGGTCGGTGTAAAGGCCCGTATATTGCGGCGCAAAGGACGAATGGTTCCAGCCGACGCACCAGTTGGTGCTGCCCGAGGCGATGTCGGACTTGAGCTCCTTGTCGATGTCGAAGCCGTTCTTCTTGGTCAGGATGTTGACCTTGGCGCCGGTCGCCTTCTCCCATTCGGGAATGCGCTCGTAGAGCTTTTCATATTGCTGGCCGCCGATCAGCTTCACGTCGACGGTCACGCCTTCGAACTTGCCGGGCAGGTCGCCGGCAAGGGCAGCGCCCGCACCTGGCGCGAGCAACAATGCACCGGCGCACACGCCGGACAGCAGTCTGTTCATCGGTATCCTCCCTTGGTGCCGCCTCCGCGGCGACCGCAACTCGTCTGATGACAAGAAGTGCTACATTCATATACAAACAAAACATTCATAGACACGTCAAGGCGAAATTTGTTTCCGCCGCGCACGTTCCTGCATATATGAAGGGTGAAATTCACTGGAGGATGAGCCCATGGACGACAGCGAAGACGAGCGCTATCGCGCGCCGGCGCTCGACAAGGGGCTCGATATCCTTGAACTGCTGGCGGGCGTCGACGGCGGCCTGACCCAGGCAGAAATCGCCAAGAAACTCGACCGCAGCCCCAACGAATTCTACCGTATGCTCGACCGGCTGGTGCGGCGCGGCTATGTCACCAGGCTCGACGGCGACCGCTATTCGCTGACGCTCAAGCTGTTCGGTCTGGCACAGTTGCACGCGCCGGTTCGGCGGCTGGTCTCCTATGCGACGCCGCTGATGCGTGAGCTTGCCGAGACATCGCAGCAGGCCAACCAACTCGTTGTTTTTGATCGCGGTTCTGCCGTCGTCATCGGCCAGCAAGAAGCACCGAACTACTGGGGCATATCGATCCGGGTCGGCTCCCATATCAGTCTGTTCGACACCGGCTCGGGACATGTGCTGCTCGCTTTCCGCTCACCGGAAGAGCGCCAGATGATGATTTCCGAACACGTCCGCAGCACCGACAAGACGGCGCAATCGACCGAGTTCTTCACCCGTCTCGACCAGATCCGCGACCGTGGCTACGAGATGATGGCCTCGATGCAGACAGCCGGCGTCTTCAACCTGTCCGCCCCGGTGCGCAGTTCCGACGGCAAGGCGATCGCCGCGCTGTCGATTCCCTACATCACGGTGGTCAACGCGCCTTCCGCGCCCGACATCACCAGGACGATCGAACTGTTGCTGGCAACGTGTGAAAAGCTGTCGCACCTTGCTGGATCAGCAGTAGGCTCATCGGTGTGAATTCTTATTTGAATGAAGAATTCCCCCGTGAGATGATTTGAAAAGCCAGAGGGAGGAGCCTCACCATGATCATCGATACCCATCTGCATCTCATCGATCGCTCGGCCCTGCGCTATCCCTGGCTCGCCGGCGTGCCGGCGCTCAACCGCGATTTCTCCTATGAGGACTACGCCGTGGAGGCGCAGCGTGTCGGCGTCGAGCGCGTGCTGCATATGGAGGTCGATGTCGATGCGGCCGACATCGAGGCTGAAACCGCTCGGGTCGAAGGCCTGTCACGGCAGCCCAGCAGCATGCTGGCCGGGGTGATCGCGTCCTGCCGTCCTGAGGAAGGGGACTTCGCGGCCTATCTCGAACGGCAGCGGGCAAACCCGTTCGTAAAAGGCTTTCGCCGCGTCCTCCACGTCGTGCCCGACGAGCTCTCGGAAGGTGCGGTGTTTCGCGCCAGCATAAAGCGGCTTGGCGGCACCGGCCTGACCTTCGATCTCGTCGTGCTGCCGCACCAGATCCCCAGGGCGATCGTGCTTGCCGACCTGGCACCCGATGTGACGTTCGTCCTCGACCATTGCGGCGTCCCCGACATCAAAGGCAAGAGCGAACATCCATGGCGCGAGCATATGAGCGACATCGCCCGGCGCCCGAATGTCATGGCCAAAATCTCCGGTGTCGTCGCCTATGCCGATGCCGGCAGCTGGACGGTTGAGACGTTGCGGCCGTACGTCGAGCACACCATCAATTCATTCGGCTGGGACCGTGTCGTCTGGGGCAGCGACTGGCCGGTCTGCACGCTAGGCGGCGGTCTGTCGACCTGGGTGGCGGCGACCCATGCATTGCTCTCGGGCTGCAGCATCTCCGAGCGCGACAGGCTGTTGTCCGGCAATGCCCGCAAGCTGTGGCGGCTCGACTGACTGGTCCTTTCAGATGGTTGTCGAGACGTGCCGTTCGCGGCCATAGAGCGAAACCAGCAGCACGATGACGAAGCCGAGCGCGGCCTGCACCGCTGCGGGCTGGAAGCCGAGGCCGATCAGCAGCGTGTTGATCTCGGTCAGCACCAGCACGCCGGCGATCGTGCCGAGATAGCTTCCCCGGCCGCCGACAAGTGCTGCACCTCCTACGACAACGGCTGCGATGGTCTGGAACAGATAGGGCTGGCCGACATCGCCATAGGCCGAACCGGTGAAGCCGAGCAGCAGCACTCCTGCCACGGCGGCGAAGAAAGCGCTTGCCGCATAGGTGATGACCCACATGCGAACCGGGTCAATCAGCGCCAGCGGCGCCGCGCCCGGATTGCTGCCCAGCGCGTAAAGCCGGCGGCCATAGGGCGTTCGCTCCAGCACCAGGACGACGAGTGCCGCCAGCACGACAAGGCTCGGCACCAGCCACGGCACCGGCAGCGGTCCGGCCGATCCGCCGATCGAGACGAAGCTGGATACCGCTTGCGGTGCGGAGCCTGACGGGAAACCCGCCGTCCACAACAGCACCAGCCCTTGCACGACCATGCCGATGCCGAGCGTGACGATGAGCGGCTGGATGTCGAGGCTGCGCGAGATCAGCCCGTTCAGCCCGCCGATGATGATCGCCAGTACGCCGACGAGGCCGCAGACCAGGACAAAATGCCAGCCATCGCCATAAAGCTGCGCCGCCACGACATTGGCAAAGCCAATGACGAAAGGGATCGACAGGTCGATGCCGCCCATGATGACGACCAGCGTCTGCCCGATCGAGGCCACGGCGAGCAGCGAGGCGAGCACCAGCATGGCGCGTATGGCAAACGGCGCGGAGTAGCCAGGAATGAGGATCGTGCCGGCGAGATGCAGAAGGGCGGCGACGCAGAAGGCGCCGACGACGCGAGCGTTGGTTGTGGCGAAGAGGTTTTGGCGCAAAACCATGTCAGCGTCTCCCCATAGCAAGACGTTCCTGCAGCGCTGTCAGCATCACGGCCAGCACCAGGATCGCGCCGTAGGCGATCTGCAGCACGAAGGTCGAGACGTTGAACGTCGTCAGCACGCTTTGCAGCAGGAAGATGTCGATGGCGCCGATGGCGGCACCCGCCACCCCACCACGGCCGCCTGCAAGGCTGACGCCGCCGAGCGCTACCGCGGCGATGGCGATCAGTGTGTAAGTTGGCCCGATGTTCGGATCGGCGGAGCCGATCAGCGCGGTCAGCATCAATCCGGCGCAGCCGCCAAGGATGCCGGTCATGATATAGGCGATGAAGCGCACGCGCGTGACATCGACGCCGGCGGTGTAGGCGGCACGGTCGTCGCTGCCCACCGCCATAAGCTGGTCGTAGTAAGGGGTGCGCCGCACCAGCCACCAGACGATGAACATCGCCGCCAGCGGCAGCATCGACAGCGGACCGGACAGTGCCTTGAGCCAGGCCGGTGCGGGACCGATCGGCGCCGGCAGGATTGTTAACGTCACGCCGGTGAGGATCAGATAGGTGCCGAGCGTCGCGACGATCGGCTGAATGCGCACGATTGTCGCCAGAAAGCCGTTCGCAGCACCCACCAGCGCCCCGACGAGCAATGCAGCCGGAACGAGCACCGGGGGCGATGAGATGCCGGTGCCGAGGAACAGCACCTGGATCGTCAAAGCGTTGACGAAGCCCATCAATGGCCCGACCGAGATGTCGATTCCGCCACGCCCGGCGAGGATGACAGGCGTGGACGCAATGGCCGCACCGATCAAGGGCGCCGCCAATCCGACCAGCGCGCCCCAGGAACCTGGCTGGAACCGCCCGGGGCTGAGGATAAGATTGATCGCAAGCAGCACGACCAGCAGCACCACCGCGAAGCCGAAATTTCGCCCAAGGGACAGGAGGCGCGCAACAGGGTTCATGCCGCACGTCCGAACATGGCTGATATCACGCTGTCGGTGGTGAGCGCGTCGCCAGAGATCTCGGCCGCGACTTCATTCTCACGGAACACCAGCACGCGCTGGCACAGGAGAAGAATCTCCTCGATTTCACTGGATAGGATGACGAGCCCCATGCCGTCGGACGCCAGCCCGCGAAACACGTCGTAGAGCACATGCCGCGTCGCCACGTCGACGCCACGCGTCGGATCGTTGAGGAGCAGGATCGCGGGCTCCAGCGCCAAGGCACGCGCCAACAGCACCTTCTGCTGGTTGCCGCCCGAAAGAGTGGTGATCGGCGCATCGGGCCGGGGCGCCACTATCGAGAGTTTTTCGCGATAGAAGTCGTAGCGCGCCTTGCGTGCCGACGGGCTGATTAGCCCGAGCCGCGTGTCGCGCGACAAGGTCGAGACGGCGAAATTGTCGAGCACCGACTGTGTCGGGAAAATGCCGTTGGCGCGTCGGTCGCGCGGCAAATAGGCGATGCCGCTGGCGACAGCCTTGCGAAACCCGGTAATCTTTCGGGAGGCATCCGATGAACCGAGTTCGATCGAGCCGCCATGGGGCGGTTCCAGGCCGGCAAGCATCTTGAGAAACAGCTCCTGGCCATGACCATCGAGACCGGCAAGCCCGACGATCTCACCCGGAGCGATTGCCTGCGTGATCGGGCTGGCGCCGGGCGCGATGACAAGGTCCCGAACGGCAAGACCACCAAAATCGAGGGCGGCGCGATCAGCCATGCTGCAGCTCCGCCGCCGTGCGTGGCGCCATCGCCTTGAGAAGTTCAGCCGGCGTCGAAGCGCCGCGCTCCTCGGTGCGCACGACGCTGCCGCCGCGCAGGATCGAGATGCGATCCGACAGCGACATCACCTCGTCCATGCGGTGGGTGATGAACAGGATCAGGCAGCCTTCGCCGGCCAGCGCGCGCATCAGGGAAAAGACGGATTCGCGATCGGCGAAGTCGAGCGCGGCGGTGACCTCGTCGAGGATCAGGATCTTTGGGTTGCGCACGATCGCGCGGGCGAGAACGACCAATTGCTGCGCGGCAAGCGGCAGCAGGCCGGCTGGCTTGTCGAGGGGGACGTCGGTAACCGCGAAGCGCTTCAGCGCGGCTTTCGCCCGGTCACGGCGCTCGTTGCGGGGAACAGCGCGCCGGACCAGCCCGTCGAGGCCGAGCAGGATGTTATCGATGACGCTGCAGTCCGGCGCGATCAGCACCTCCTGGAACACCGTGGCAAAACCTTGCGCCTGGAAGGCCGAGGGCTTGGCACCCGAAAACGGCTTGCCGTGCAGCAGGATCGCGCCATTGTCCGGCTGGACGATGCCGGACAGCAGCTTGACCATCGTGCTCTTGCCCGAACCGTTCTCGCCCAGGATGGTGTGGATGGTTCCCGCCCGAAACGCGATCGATGCGTCCGCGAGCGCGATCGTCTCGCCATAGCGTTTGGATATGGTTTTGATTTCAAGCATGTCGCGTTTCGATGCTGGCAGGCCGGCTCCCGGAAAGGAGCCGGCCTGCTGAGAGACTAGCAGGCGTCACTTTGCACAGGCATCGGGCACCTTCGAATAATCCCAGCCCTTGGTCGGCGCCGGGTTCGAGAAATAGGCGTCGAGCCATTCCTCCGGCATCGGATCTTTCGGCGGGATCGGGAAGATCGACACGGCATCCGTCGTCATGCAGTCCTTGTACCAGGCACCGAGATCGGCGGTGTGGACAGGCGGGATCGGGATCAGCAGCGTGTTCAGCTTCGGCTTCTGGCCATCGAGCATGCGCTCGCCGACGCGGAACAGTGTTTGCGCGGTCCAGTGCGGCAGCACCGCATGGCCTTCGAAGCGGTACTTGTCGGGGTTGGCCTTCCAGTAGCCCAGCGCGTCCCCGGTGATCGAGCCGGTGATCAATGGCGCCGGCCGGCCGGCTTCCGCGAAGGCTTCGGCGACGACGCGGCTTTCGCTGCCTGTCGTCCACACCGCATCGATCGGCGCCGGGTTGGTGGCGATCGCCTGCAGCACCACGGTCTTGGTGACGTTGGCTGTCCAGTTGCCGTTGACGTTGCGCGAGATCTTCAGCTTCGGATTTTCCGCCAGCGCCTTGTCCGCGCCCTGGCGTTCCTGGACCACGATCGGGTGGCCGGCGATGCCTTCGACCAGAAGGATGCTGGCGCCGTCCGGCTGCGCCTTGCCGATCGCCGTCATCATGTCATAGCCCCAGCGCGCATAGTTGGAATCGACATTGATGGCGTTCGGGCTGGTCACCGAGCCGGCGGCGGTGATGAACGGAATGCCGGCCTTGGCGGCAGCGTCGATGGCATCGTCGAGCGCCGTCGCCGAGCCCGGCACCGACGTGATGATAGAGCATTTCTTGTCGATGAAGGCGCGGATCTGGTTGATCTGCTGGCTGGCATCATTGTTGGAATCCGACACCTCGAAGCTGGAGACGGTGCCGTCGGCGATCAGCCCGTCGACAAGACGCTTCAACTCCTTGGTCACCGTGACCCGCCACGGGTTGCCCTGGTAGGATTCCGAGTGGCACCATTTCCACGGCTTTGGCGGCGCGTTGAAATTCTCCCAGGCCGAAGGCAATACCTTCTGGGGCGCTCCGTCATACTGCGCCTTGAGTTCGGTCGGCAGTCCACCGATGACGCCTTGCACATCCTGTGCAAAGGCGGCCGTTGCAAGCGAGGCAAGCGCCGTTGCGGCCAGCAGGCCGCGGATCATTCCTGTCATTCTTGTTCTCCTCCGTTCGGTTTGGTTCAGGCTCCTCCACCGGCAGCGCCGGACACCTGCACCGGGGAACTCTCCCGAAACAGGCGATTGAGATCGGCAACGACCTGTCGGGCTTGATGCCGGAAGGTCATGCCGGAAAGGATGCGTTCGGACGCGGCCTGCTGGAACGCCATGTAGCCGTCATGGCGCGGCCGCACCCATGCACCCGCCAGTGTCGCGCGCGTGTCCCGGTAGAAATTGCCGGTCGCTTCATTGACGGCCTGATCTTCCCAGGCCGCTGCATGGCCGGGCTGGCCGCCGGCGGCGGCATAGGCGCCGCGCTGGACATCGCCGCTCGAGACCCAATAGGCAAAGTTGATCGCGGCATCCCTGGCTTTGGAAAAGGCTGATACGGCTATGCCGGTGCCGCCGAGCGCCGAACCGATCGGGCCGCCGGAACCGATGACCGGAACATCGGCAAAGGCCAGCCGGTTCGCCCGAAAGCCAGTCGTCGCATAGGAAACATAGCCATAGATCAGTGGCGCGCAGACGAACCTGGAACCGGCCTCCGCCATGCGCTCCGAGACGGCAATCGGATCCATCTCCAAGCAAGCCGGATCAACGAGCGCTGCAATCTCGCGCATTGCTTCAAACACTTCGCTACCGGCGTCAACATCGATGAGATCGTGGGATGGATCGGTGGTGCAAGGACGGCCGAGATTGCCTGCGAATGTGTAAAACACCATCAACACGTGAGGCGGCCGCAGCGGCAGCAGCACACGGCCTTGCCGGGCGAGATCGAGCACCTCGCTCCAGCGCGCCGGTGGCGCCTCGATCGCATCCGGCCGCCATGCCTGGACCTGGGTTGCCGCATCGATCGGGAAAGCCCATTGCCGTCCTTGCCAGTTGTAGCTCGGATAGGACTGGCCGACGCTGCCCGAGGCAAGGGCCGTGCGTTCCGCCTCGCGTCCGGCGACATCCAGCGGCTCCAGGCAGCCTTCGGCCGTGATCTGGCCGACATGCGGATGGTCGATGACGATGAGATCATAGGCGCGCGCCAGTTCCTCGACCGGGAAGGATTCGAAATCCTGCAGCGAGCGCTTGTCCCATTCGATGGCAATACCGGTCTTCTGCTGCCACAGCGCCGAGCAGGCGACCATCGGATCGTAGCCACGCGGATGGCTCCAGGTCATGCCTTTGAGCTTGGGCACGCTCACAGGCCGAACTCCGCGCGGATGGCGGCACTGTGCTCGCCGATGCGCGGCGCCGCCCGATCGACCTTGGCCCTGATGCCATCGACCCGGAGCGGCGAACTCGTCGTGAGGATCGAGACGTCATCCTCGCGCGTCACCGTCTGCAGCATATCGAGCGATTGAAACCCCTCGCTTGCCAGCATCTCGGGCCAGGTCAGTACCTTGGCGCACCAGATGTCGGCCGGCTCGAGGATATCAAGCCATTCGTCGATGGTTTTGGTGGCGATCCGCTGCGCGATGATCGCCTTGATGTCGTCGCGCGCGGTGAACCACGATGCAGGCTTGTCGCGATAGGGTGCCAACTCGCTGAGCGACAAGAGGTCGGCCAGCTTGGGGATCGGCGTCATAGCGATGGCGAGATAGCCGTCCTTGGCCGGGTAGACACCGTAAGGCGCCGACAGATAGGCATGCGCGCTGCGGAAGCTGGAGCGCCTGGGCAGCCGGCGGCCGTCATTGAGATGCGTCGTCAGCACCTCGAACTGGAAATCGACCAGCGCTTCCAGCAGGCTGGTTTCGATATGGCTGCCCTGACCGGTGATGCCGCGCCGCACCAGTGCGGCCAGAATGCCCTGCGCACAGGCGGCACCAGCCAGCATGTCGCCGATGGCGAGGCCGAACGGCACCGGTCCCTGATCCTCGTCGCCGTTCAGCCACATCACGCCGGAACGCGCCTGCGCCAAGAGATCCTGGCCGGGCCGTTTGACCCATGGCCCATCCTCGCCATAGCCGCTGATCGAAGCATAGACCAGCCGCGGGTTGATCTTGCGGACCGCTTCATAGTCCAGGCCGAGCCGTTCGATGACGCCCGGCCGGAAATTCTGGATCAGCACGTCAGCCCTGGCCAGGAGGCCGCGCAACGCTTCGAGATCGGCCTCGTTCTTGAGGTCGATGGCAAGACTTTCCTTGGCCCGGTTGATGGCGTGGAAGATGGTGGAATCGCCGCCGATCTCGGTGTCGCTGAGATAGAGCCGGCGCGACAGGTCGCCGCCATCCGGACGCTCGATCTTGATCACGCGGGCGCCGAGATCGAGCAGCCTGAGTGAGCAGTACGGGCCCGACAGGAACTGGCTCATGTCGACGACGACGAGACCGGCGAGCGGCAATTCGGCTGCTGCCGGCATGCTATTTCTCCGTCTTGCCGACGAAGTCGGCCGGGTTGCGGTACTTCACCGTCTGCAGATGCTCGCAATAGAGAACGAGCTCGCCTTCGCCCTTGAAAACCTCATAGCTGGCGCGGATCAGCCCCATCTCCTTGTAGCGGGGCTTCTTGTCGAGGTTGGAGCGGATCGAATAGATCGTGTCGCCAATGAAGACAGGCTTTATGAAACGGAGCTTGTCGTAGCCATAGGAAAAGGCGTTGACGCAATTGGTGGCGACCAGGCCGAGGCCAGCCGAGAAGACAAAGGCGCCGGCGATCAGCCGCTTGCCGAAAACGCCTTCGCTCTCGGCAAATATCTGGTCCTGCACATAGGGGTGGATGTCGAGCACCAGCGTGTTGAACAAATGGCTATCGCCTTCGGCCATGGTCCGTCGCAACGAGCGGATCTTCTGCCCGACCGGCCAATCCTCATAGAACCAGTTTTCGGCGTTCCACACCGGCAGCGCGGCGTGATCCCCAGGCATGTTCTTGGGATGCGTCGAGGCGACACCGACGGTGGGCGCGAAATCGTTCATGGCCGGCACCGCCAGCCTTGTATGGGGCACGTCACAGCTGCCGGAAAACGCATCAAGGCGTCGAAATGCAAGACGTCTCCTCCCGTCAATCTTCTTTTGTAAATAGTATTTTCACATATGGGGTTGCGTTGCAAGCGTGAACAGGCGAAATTTTGGCTGCTCCCGCGCGCCGAAGCGCAGGCGGGCAGGGGAGGAAATCATGCGCAAGGATTGTCTGGTCTTTGTCGGCAGCCTGAACCGCGAGGCGCCGTATTTTCAGGGCGCTCGGGGCGTCGGTCTCGGCGTCTACAGCTTTGACGAGACGACGCTGGAAACACGAAAACTGGCCGAGACCAACGATGTCGACAATCCGACATTCCTGTCGGTGACGCCAGACGGCTCGCACATCTATGCCAATTCGGAAGTCTTCACCTGGCGCGAGGGCACCGTCTCCGCCTACAGCTTCGATCGAGCTTCTGGTACGCTCATTTATCTGAACAAGCAGCCGTCGCTCGGCAGCATCACCGCCCACAACACCATCACCCGCGACGGGACGAGGCTGCTGGTCGCCAACTATGGCATGGGCGAGGGCGGTCCGGATTGTGCCGTGGCGGTTTATGGTTTCGAAAAGGACGGCGCGCTGTCGGCGCCGCTGGCCAGCGTATCGCATTCCGGCACCGGCCCGAATGCGGCGCGGCAGGAACGCTCGCATGCCCACAGCGTCACCGAAACCATTGCCGGTGGTGGCATGGCTATCGTCGCCGACCTCGGCATCGACCGGCTGGTGTCCTACCGCATCGGGCGAGATGGCGAGCTCAGCAAGCTCGCTGAATCCGCTCTGCCGCCGGGCGCCGGCCCGCGCCATCTTGCGTTGCATCCGAACGGACGCTTCGTCTTTGTCATGAACGAGCTGGATTCGACAATTGTCTCGATGGCGCTGGACGAGGCATCAGGCAAGCTGTCCATCATCGACGCAAAGCCGGCGGTGCCGGCCGAGGCGCGCGACAGCAACCATTGCGCCGATATCCAGATTTCGCCGGATGGCCGTTTTGTCTACGGCTCCAACCGTGGCCACGACAGCGTCGTCATCATGGCGGTCGATCAGCAGACAGGTTCGCTGGCCCTCGTCGGCTATGTCCCTTGCGGCGGTGCGACGCCGCGCAACCTGGCGCTGACGCCTTCAGGCGGCCATCTGTTCTCGGCTAACCAGAATGCCGACCGCATCTCGATTTTCGCTCGCGACGCCGAGACCGGCATGCTCAGCGACACCGGGCGCGCCATCGAGATCGGCACGCCGATGTGCATCAAGATCGTGCGCTGAACGCCCACAACTGTGAAGCCCTGGACAAAATCGCCCTGGGCTCAAGCCTGTTGTATTGCCGAGAGCTTCCAGTTCGAGCCATTCTCACGCACGAATGTCCACAGCTCGGTCGTCTCTGTCGGATGATCATCGTCGCCCGCGACGACCTTGCCGCTGGCCCGTTCGCGCGTCACGTCACGAGACTCGTAGCGCAATGCGGCCGTGGCGTAGTCGCGGTCATCCTCACGCCAGCTTTCAGCGACGTCGGCCTGCAGCAACGTGACGTCCGTTACCTCGTTCCTGAGACCTTTCTGGGCATTGTCGGCCAGCTCTTCCGACAGATAGGACACCATTTCGGGGGTAACAGCCCGGCGCAGAGCGGCATGGTCTTCGCGCCCGAATGCTTCCTGGACATCGGTCAACAGCTGCTGGAATGCGTCGAGGTCGGTCTGAGCCAGCGTGATCTCATCAGAACCGATGGCCGGAGAGCTTCCGCCCGAAACACCGCCAAAGCCAGGAATTGTGAAGGAGCCTGCAGTCTGCTGCCCTGCCGTTGCGCGGTTCTCAAATCTCGAAGCCTGGGCATTGCCGACACCGGCGAGCGCTGGCGCAGGACCACGCGCCGATTGCGAGCGGAAGAAGCGGATAGCCAGCATGATCGTGCCACCGATGAGCAGGGCCTGAAGCAGGAAACCGAACATGCCGGCCAGGCCGCCGAAGCCTTGGCCGACGAGCAGGCCGATCAGGCCGCCGAGCAGCAGGCCGCGCATCATCGTTCCACCGAAACCGCTCATGAAGCCGGGCCTCTGCGGGCCGGCCTGCGGCTGCTGGGCCGCGTTGTTCGCACCGGTGTTGGGCGTCATCGAACGCTCGACTGGAGCGGTCGGGGCCGGTGCGGTCCTGGTCGGCGGTGCCGATTGGAACGTGCGCATGCCACGACTGCCGAAACTGCCGCCGCGGCGCGCCTCGGCATGGTCTATCGCAACCATCGAAAACGCCAGGAACAGTCCTGCAAAGAGGGCTGCAAATCGGCTTGTACGGGAAGTCATCGGAGATGAACCTTTGTCTCTGCGGTTTCGGAAGTTTTCAGCCGCCGCCGGGTGCCGGCGTCATGCGGTCAATCGAACAACTCTTCGAAAAATGATTTCTTCCGCTTCGGATAGCGGTGGCCGTGGGAGCGGGAATAATCGTCGTCGCGGCCCTGGCCGTGTTGCGGCTGGGAGAATGCTGCCGGCTGTGGCTGCGGCGCGGGCGCCGCTTCCCTGCCGGAACGCTCGATGATTTTGTCGAGTTCTCCCCGATCAAGCCAGACGCCGCGGCACTGCGGACAGTAGTCGATTTCGATACCCTGGCGTTCGCTCATCACGAGCGCAACGCGGCAGGAGGGGCAAGTCATGCCAAGAAGAGAAGATGTCATACGGGGCTCCAAACCGAAAAAGATTGAGCCCGCTTGACCGAAAACATGGAAAGGGGCCCGTTAAAGCGGTCCGACATCACGATCGCCAAAAGCGATAGTCAGAGGGGCCCGGCCCGCGTGAGACAGTTAGGAATGCAACTCGGCGCCTTCAAGAGCGATATCGCCCCCAGGAACGATTTGTTTGTCAACTCCGCTCAAATCATCACCACGATTTTGCCGAACTGCTCGTTTGATTCCAGATGCCGATGCGCTTCGACGATCTGGTCGAACGCAAAGGTCCGGTCGATGATCGGTCTTAGTGCCCCACTCTGCAGGCCTTCGACGATGAACGCCTTGGCGGCCTCCAGCTTTACCGGGTTACCGGTGATCTGGTGCACGAGGTAGCCGCGCAGTGTCAGCGTCTTGCTCAGCACCGCTGGCAGCGGGAATGGCGTCGGCGCGTGGCTCAGTCCGCCATATTCGATGAGGATGCCGCTATGCGACATGGCCGCCGTCAGCGGCTCGAAGATCGGGCCGCCGACCGCATCAAACACGACGCGCACGCCTCGCGGCCCGGCGATCTGGTTCAATCGCGCCGCCAGATCCTCCTCCGTCGAGGCCACGACGTCGGCCGCGCCGGCCTCGAGCAGCGCCCGCATCTTCGCCGATGTCCGCGTCACCGCGATCGCGGTCGCGCCGACCTTGTTGGCGATCTGGATCGCCGCAAGCCCGACACTGCTCGATGCTGCTGTGATGACGACGGCGTCTCCGCTGTGCAGCCCGGCGATGTCGATCAGCGCGCCATAAGCGGTGAGATATTGCATCCAGACCGCCGCTGCCGTTTGCCAGTCAAGCGACTGCGGATGCTTGACGATAAGTCGGGCGGGGTAGGTGGCAAGATCGCCATAGGCCGGCCAGCGGATCATCGATTGCGGCGGGATGACACTGACGCTGTCACCTGGCGCGAAATCCTTCACGCCGTCGCCAATAGTCTCGACGACACCCGCCGCTTCAAGACCAAGCCCCGCCGGGAGCGTCGGCGTCTCGATATAGGCGCCCGCGCGCAGCAGCGCTTCGGCGCGATTGAGGCCGAGTGCCTTGACCCGGATTTGAACTTCGCCCGGCCCCGGTGGGGAAAGCGCGACATCCTCGATGCGCAGAACCTCCGGGCCACCATGCTGGTGAAAGCGAACTACGCGTGTCATTCGGGATACTCCAAATCATCTGAACCGAATGAGCTATGCAGCTAGGCTTGCCGGGGATAAATGGCTGTAAGGGAAGAACAGTAGAAACCAGGAGTTTTGAATATGGATCGGCTTGAGAGCATGTCCGTGTTCGTCAGGGCCGTCGACCTCGGCTCGTTCGCAGCCGCCGCAGTCGCACTCGATCTG
The DNA here is from genome assembly GCF_040319775.1 of Mesorhizobium sp. M0870. Lineage (NCBI taxonomy): Bacteria > Pseudomonadati > Pseudomonadota > Alphaproteobacteria > Hyphomicrobiales > Phyllobacteriaceae > Mesorhizobium > Mesorhizobium sp. M0870. The sequence goes on along the minus strand of NZ_JAMYOI010000001.1, from coordinate 557,410 downwards.
TCCGGACCAATGGTTGGCAAGCATGTGCGGTTCCTCGAGGAGCGGCTGGGCGTGCGGCTGCTCAACCGGACCACGCGGCGGCAGAGCCTGACCGACTTCGGGCGCGCCTACTATGAACGCTGCCGGGTGGTGCTGGCCGAGGCCGAAGCCGCCGATGCGCTCGCCGCCGACCAGTTCTCCGAACCACGTGGAAAACTGCGGGTCACCATGCCGGCGCATTTCGGCCGCCATTGCGTTGCACCCGTGCTGCTGCGGCTGGCGCGGCAATATCCGATGCTGGAGCTCGACCTGTCGCTCACCGACCGCTTCGCCGATCTTGCCGAAGACGGATACGATCTCGCCATTCGGACCGGTGCTCTGGGCGACAAGGCGGGGTTGATCGCACGCCGCGTCGCGCGCCAGGACATGGTCGTCTGCGCCGCACCCTCCTATCTCAGAATTCATGACGAGCCGCAGCGTATCGAAGACTTCGCTGATCATCAGGCGATTGTCTACCGCCGGCTCGGCCAAGTCGTTCAGCCGTGGCTGTTTGCGCGCGAGGGGCAATCCGTACAGGAGATTACGCCAACCGGGCGGCTGCGGCTCGACGATCTCGATGCCATCGCCGATGCGGCTGTTGAGAGCATGGGGCTTGCCTGGCTGCCCTGGTGGCTGGTGCGCGAGCGCATTGAAGCCGGCGCGCTGGTCGCACTGTTGCCGGACCAGCCGCGATATCTCTACGACTGCCATGCCCTTTGGCTGCAGACGCCGCATCTGCCGCTGAAGGTGCGGCTGGCCGTCGATGCGCTGGCTGCCGCCTTGCCGAGATCGATGGCCTGATTGCCAATCGCAGCCGCTTTCAGTTGAGGTCGCGCGGATACTCCTTGACCTCACTGCGATCGACGACCACTTCATCTCCCTCATGGGCAGTGATGTGGGTCTCGATCCGCCAGACATCGCGCAGCGCGCGCACGGTCGCTTTCACCGAAAGGCGCGCCTGCCAGTCGCCGCGGCCATAGGACTTTTCCCAGGTGCAGGTGCCGACCGCCGAGTTCGGATCGTCGGGGTGGATGGTGAACCGGTCGACATGCCTCGCCGCAACGGTCATCTGCGTATGTGGATGCCGCACCGTGCCGCCATCATTGACGACCTGATAAACGGTCTCGCCGGTGTCCTGGTCCGTCGAAACCGAGCGCCGGAAGCCGTCGCCCTTGGCCAGAACCTCCTGCTCCATCGGCACAGCGCTTTCCGGAGCCAGGAAAGCCCCCAGCGTGTCGTCCAGCTTCTGCGGTGGGCGCACCGGCAGGATCAGCCGGCTGTCGCCGCAATGGATCGACAGCGTCGCCTGCTCGGCGGTCGGGAAGACGATGGGCCAATGCGATGTCGCCAGTGCCAGCCGGATACGCTCGCCAACCTCGAAACGCTGCCCGCAGCAGCGCAGCTTGATGCGCACCGTTTCCGCCTGGCCCGGCACCATGGGTGCGATGTCCAGATCATCGTTGCGATGGCTCAGGTTGAGGATGCCATAGCTGATGCGCGAGGCAGCACCTTCAGGGAACACTTGCGACAGCGTGGCGGACAGAAGGGCGACGGGCTTGTCAGAGGAGAGCCTGACCTCGAATTCGGGGAAACCAAGGATCTCGATGGCTTCGGTCAACGGCGCGGTCTCGAAGATCAGGGCATTGCCTTCCTCCGTGCGCTGGTCGACCGGCAAAGTCGGCATGACGCCATAACCGCACCAGGCGCCGGACGACAGGCCGGCCGTCTGCGGCGACGAAATCTCCAGGATCGTATCTTCGCCCCTGGCCTCGCTCAGCACATGCGGCGCAAGGTTCAGCACCTTTTCGCCAACGCCTGGTCCCGGCCACGCCGGCTCCGCCACCCAGCGGCCGGGCCGCTCGTCATAGATCGCCGCCGGCCGTGCGGGGTCCTGAATCCAGGCGCGCAGCATCGGCTCGTCGGCAATGCCGGTGTCGATGCCCTTGAGATATTGATCCCACCAGCGCAGGCACTCCTGCAGGAAGCCGATACGCGGGCCGGGCATGGCGAAGTGCGGATATTTGTGGCCCCAGGGTCCGATCAGGCCCTTGCGAGGACCGCTCAGTTTTTCCAGCATCCGGAAGATCGGATTGGGATAGCCGTCGGCCCAGCCGCCGACGGCATAGACCGGGATTTCGACATCGGAATAGTCCTCGCAGATCGAGCCGTGCTTGTAGAAATCGTCGCGGCGCTGGTGTTCGAACCAGTCCTGCATCCAGATGCCGTTGCCGTTCAGCCGTTGCTCCCAAAGATCGCGCCAGCGATCGCCGACAATGAACGGGTCGGGCGGGGTCATGGCGATGGCCCAGGCGGTGGTTCCCCACATCAGATTGTCGCACATCATGGCGCCGCCGAGATAATGCACGTCATCATTGTAGCGATCATCCGTGGAGCACAGCGAGACAACCGCTTTCAATGCTGGCGGTCGCCGCGCGGCGACCTGAAGCCCGTTGAAGCCGCCCCAGCTGATGCCGATCATGCCGACACTACCCGAGCACCAGGATTGCCGGGCCAGCCATTCGATGACCGCCAGACAGTCATCCTGCTCCTGCTTCAGATACTCACCCTTGCACAATCCCTCGCTGTCGCCTGAGCCGCGCATGTCGACCCGCACGCCGGCATAGCCGTGACCGGCAAAATAGGGATGCGTCAGCGCATCGCGCTCCACCGTTCCGTCGCGCTTGCGGTAGGGCAAATATTCGAGGATCGCCGGCACCGGATCGGCCTCCGCGTCTTCCGGCAGCCAGACACGCGCCGCCAGCTTGACGCCGTCAGGCATCGGAATCCACAAATTCTCGATCTCGCGGATTTTGCGCGGGAAATCGGTGACGACGCGGATATCTTGCATGGCGGCTCCTCTCGACGCCCCGGCCGACAACTTGCGCCGGTGGCGATCCTTATGTGTTCAGCGGGAAATGGCAGGTCAGGCGGCCGTTTCCGACCGCGACCGGGATGGGGACATCCACCGCGCAGCAGCGCTGGGCCTGCGGACAGCGTGTGTGAAATTCGCAGCCTGAAGGGCGCGCCAGCAGGGAGGGAACGTCGGCCGGCAGCGTGATGCGCTGGTGCACCCGATCTGGGTCCGGCTCGGGATTGGCGGACAGAAGGGCCGCCGTATAGGGATGATGCGGCGCGCGGAAGATCGCTTCGGTTTCACCCTGCTCGACGAAGCGCCCGAGATACATCACCGCCATGCGGTCGGCGATCTGGCGCACGACATGCAGATTGTGGGTGATGATCAGCATCGACAGGCCCATTCGGTCGCGCAGGTCGTTGAGCAGGTTCAGCACCTCTCCCTGCACGGAGACGTCGAGGCCGGCGGTCGGCTCGTCGGCGACGACCAGCACCGGGTCCAGAGCGATCGCCCGCGCCACACCGACGCGGCGCGCTTGGCCGCCGGAAAGCTGGTGCGGGTAGCGGTCGGCGAAATCGCGCGGCAGCCCGACCAGCGCAAGAAGCCGTGTGACTTCGGCGTTGAGATCGCGATCGGACAAGCCGTGAATGACGAAAGGCTCAGACAGCAGCGAGCGCACGCTGAGCCGTGGTGACAGCGATCCCACAGGATCCTGGAACATCATCGGCATGCGCCGCCGCACCGGTTTCATGGCGGTGTTAGACAGGCCTTGCAGTTCCTGCCCTTCAAACAGGATCGTGCCCGCCTTCACCGGCTGAAGACCGTTGAGCGTGCGCGCCAGCGTCGTCTTGCCCGAGCCGGATTCGCCGACCAGCGCGAAGGTGCTGCCTCGTTGAAGCGTGAAGCTGACGCCGGAGACCGCTTCGATCTCGGTGGCCCGCCCCGCGAGCCTGGCGGACAGGCCGCCAGCGCGGAACGCGACGCGCAAATCATTGACGCTGAGCAGGTCTTCGGAGCTCATGCGTTCATCGCTCCCAAGGGAATGTCCGCATGCCAGCAGTGGGCGATGTGAGACCCACCGAGGACTGCGCTGGGAGGCGTCGTCAGGCATTGGGCGTCGGCGCGATCGCAGCGCGGCTGGAAGACGCAGCCGCTCGGCCGGCGGCGCAAATCCGGCAAGGTCCCGGCAATGGTCGGCAGGCGAGCAACCCGCTGCGACAGCCGGGCGGGATCGCAAGCCAAAAGCTTCTGCGTGTAGGGATGACGCGCATCGTGGAATATCTCGCGGGTCGTGCCGCTCTCCACTACTTCGCCGGCATACATCACGATCATCTCGTCGCAGAGTTCGGCAATCACGCCCAGATGATGCGAGATGAACAGCACCGAGCAGCCGATGTCGCGCTGCAGATCCTTGAGCAGTTCGATGGTGGCCACCTCCAGCGTCGCATCGAGTGCCGTCGTCGGCTCGTCGGCGATCAGCAGCGCCGGCTCCATCATCAGCGCCATCGCAATGGCGATGCGCTGCTTCATGCCGCCGGAGAACTCGTGTGGAAACTGCGTCAGCCGGCTTCCCGGATCGGGAATGCGAACCTTGCGCAGCATGGCGACGGAGCGTGCATCCTTGTCCCGCTTCGACAGACCCGAGCGATACTGAATGTCGCGCATCTGCCGCCCCACCGACAGCACCGGGTTGAGCGCGCCCATCGGATCCTGGAACACAGTGGCGATCCTGAGGCCACGCAGGCCGCGCATCGCGGTCGGGTCGAGCCGGGCAAGGTCCTTGTCGCCCTCGAAGATGATCTCGCCCGATGTGATTTCACCATTGTCGGCGAGCAGGCCGAGAATGGCGTTGATGAGCGTCGATTTCCCGCAGCCGGATTCGCCGACCACGCCGACGCTGCGGTTGGCCGGCACGCAAAAACTCACCTGCTTCAGCGCCTCCAGTCGCCCGGCCTCGGTGTGGAAGGCGACGCTCAGATCCTTGACCTCGAGAACCGTCATGAGCGTCCCTTCAGCCTGGGATCGAAGAGGTCGCGTAGCGTCTCGCCGAAGAAGGTGAAGCCGAGCGTGGTCAGCACGATCGGCAGGCCGCCGGCAATCACGATCCAGTAGGAATCGCGGATGTTGGCGAAGCCGTCATTGAGGATCGCACCCCAGCTCGGCGTCGGCGGCCGCACGCCGAGCCCGAGGAAGCTCATGCCCGCCTCGATCGCCACCACCACGGGAATGTCCATCGAGATCAGGATCAGGATCGGGCCGATGATGTTGGGCAGGATATGGACACGCAGGATGCGGCCGGCGCTTGCCCCCATCGAGCGCGCCGCCATGACGTGTTCGGCCGATTTGAGCACCAGCGTCTGGGTTCGGATGATGCGCGCATAACCCGGCACATTGACCAGCATCACCACCAGCACCACCGCGTAGAGCGAGGGGCCGAACAGGGTGACCAGCGTCAGCGCCAGCATAACGGTGGGAAAGCTCTTCACGGCGTCGAAGATCAGCAGCAGCACATTGTCGAGCCAGCGCGGCCCATAGCCTGCGATCAGCCCTAGCACGACGCCGACAACCAGCGACACCGCTGTCGCGCCCAGCGCGATCAAAAGCGCGACGCGTCCGCCATAGAGCACCCGGGTGAGAAGATCGCGGCCGAGATGGTCGGTGCCGAGCAGATGCAGGAGGCTCGGCGAAGCGAAGCGTTCGGCCGGCGATATCTTGCTCGGCGCATAGCTGGTCAGGAGGCTGGCGAAGACCGCCGACAGCACCACGACCGTCACCAGCGTCAGGCCGATCGCGCCGAGCGGCTCGCGCATGATGCGGCGCAAGGTGCGCCATATCATGCCGAGACGGAAGCTGCGGGATGGCAGCTCAGTTGAAACTTGATCTGACACGGGGATCCAAGATACCGACGAGGATGTCGGCTGCTACGTTGACGAGAACGAAGAAGACCGTGGTGACCAGCACGGCTCCGGAGACGATGGGATAGTTGCGCACCGAGATCGCCTCATAGACCAGCTTGCCGATGCCGGGACGGGCAAAGACGATTTCGGCGAAGACGGAAGACGACAGCATGTGGCCGATGCCGACGCCGAGCAAGGTGATCGTCGGCAGCACGGCGATGCGGAGGGCGTAGGTGTAGACGATCCTGTGCTCGGTCAGGCCGAAGGCGCGCGCCGTGCGGATATGGCTGGCTTCCAGCGTCTCCAGCATCGAGGCGCGCACCATGCGCGAGATATAGCCGATCCAGCCAAGGCCAACCGCCAGCGACGGCAAGATGAGGTGCTGGAGCTGGCTGGCGAGGTCGCCCGGTTCGCCGGCGCCGATCGCCGGCAGCCATTGCAGGGCGACCGCAAACACCAGCAGCGAATAGATGGCGACGACGAAGGACGGCACGGCGATCATCGCCACCGACAGCACCCCGATCACCTGATCGACAAAGCCGCCGCGCCGCACCGCCGCGATGCAGCCAAGCGGAATGCCGAGCGCCACCGACCACGTGATGCCGCCGACCACCAGCGCCAGCGTGAACGGAAGCTGTTCCATCACCACGTCCAGAACTGGCCGATCTGACAGCACCTCTGTGCCGAGATCGCCGCGCAGGACCGATCCGTAGAAATGTAGGAACTGCCGCCACACCGGCTGATCGAGGCCCATGCGTACGCGCAGCGCCTCCATCATCTCCGGCGTCGCGCGCGGCCCCAGCGCAACGGAGGCCGGGTCGCCGGGAATGAGGTAAACCATGGCGAACATCATCATCATGGCCACGCTGATGATGATGGCGCCAAGCCACAGACGCTTGAGGGCGTAGCGGATCATTTCCAGTACCTGTCGGACGGTCTTTGGCGGGGACGAGCCCCGCCCGCCGATATCATGCGGGTTTGAAGTCGGTGAACACGGGTTCGCCGTTCGGCTTCAGGCCGGCCACAAGCGTATATCGATTCATGATGCCGGTGACCTCATGCGTCAGGAAAACGTAGTTGCCGTTCTCCTCCATCAGGTCCTGCAGCTTCTTGTAGATGACATCGCGTTTTGCCGGGTCGAGCTCGACCATGCCTTCGGCATTGAGCTTGTCGAATTCCTCGCTGGAAAACCGCTCCCAGTTCCAGACACCGATCTGGTCGCGGGTAAACCAGGCAGTGGCCCAGCTCGGATCCGGCTGCATGGAGAAGCGGCTGATGATCATCTGCAGCTTTTTGTAGTAGTCGCCTTCCTTGGCGCCCAGCGTCCAGAAGGTGCCGCTGTCGTTCTGCTTGATCTCCACAGTGAGGCCGACATCCTGCAGGTTCGACTGCACGACCTGCGCCGCGGTCAGGCGCTCGGTCTTGTTGAGGATGTCGAGCGTGATCGTCGCGCCGGCCAGTCCTTCCTTGGCGATCATGTCGCGGGCGCGGTCCGGATCGAAATCGAACAGGTTCTTCTCGCGATGGCCGGGCAGGCCGGGCGCGATGATGCCGGTGGCGGTGGCGGCGGCGCCGAAATAGGCGGCATCGACCACCGCCTTGCGGTCCACGGCGTACTGAACCGCGCGGCGCATGTTCGGATTGTTGAAAGGCGCGACATCCTGGTTCATGCCAAGCCAGACAAAGGCCAGCGACGGCTTCTCGACCACGGTCGTCTTTGGCGGCGGTGTCTGCTTCAGGCGCGAGATCGAGGAGACCGCGGTCCAGGTGTAATCCAGGTCGCCGGCCTCATAGCCGAGTTCGGCGGTCTTCTCATCCTCGATCGGATGGATGTGGATCTCCGCGAAGGCACCTTGCTCGTACTTCCAGTCGGGATTGCGCACCAGCACCGTGCGCTGCTTGGGCAGCCATTCCTTCAGGATGTAGGGCCCCGACTGGGCCACCGGCTTGACACCCATCTTGCCACCGAGCTCGGTGATGGCGCGCTTCGACAGGATGGTGCCGGAAGGCGTCGGCAAGGTCGACGTCCACAGCGGCGCGAAGGCCTGCTTCAGGTGGATCAGCCCCGACAGCTTGTCCTTGACTTCGACCTCTTTGAGCGTCGCCCAGTCGCCGGAGTAGGGGCTCTTGTTGGCGGGATCGGCGATGCGTTCGATCGAAAACTTGACGTCTTCGGCCGTCATCTGGCCGTAGCCATCGGTGAAGCCGATATTGTCGCGCAGCTGGAAGGCGACGGTCAGCGGATCGAGCTGCTTGATCGTCTCCGCCGCCATCGGCCGCCAGCCCCAGCTGTCGCCCGGCGTGGTGACGACGAGGCCGGCGAAGATGACGCTGGTGATGTCGCCTTCGGGTGCCGCCAGCCGGAAGCAAGGGTCGAGCGTCTGGATGTCGGCGTAGGAGCGCACCTTGAGGATCGGCCCGTCGCTCGACCAGGAAACTTTTGGATTGACCATTGAGGCGAGGCCGAAAGCGCCGGCTCCGGCGAGCAGGCTGCGGCGCGAAACCCTGGTGTCGGCTAGAATGGACATGCTCTACCCCTCTGCTGTTTTCGTTGTCTTGTTTCCGGCCGTTGGCCATTCTCCAAGCCGGGCCGAATGTGTCTGTCAGCTAAAACTGCTAATAATAGACATGTATGTCTAGCGAAAATTTTGCCGGCATGTCCGAATCTTGAATACGGACGATCTTGCGGGAAATATCGACATCTGTTCCGACCGCGCCAGCGCGTCGGCTTGGGCCCTACGCGGGCTAAATGTGATCGCCCACACGGCGCGGCTTGGCCCGCCATTCGGTGGGGCCTGGATCAAGAGCTGTAGCGGACATGCGCCTCTCCGCGGCCGATCACTTCCAGATTTCGGCCGCCAGGCGCACGAAATTGCCGCCCAGGACGTTGCGCACGGTCTGCTCGGACTGGCCGCGGCGCAGAAGCACATCGGTCAGTTCGCTCATCTGGCCGGGAGCCGCGTAGGTCGTCGCCCCTTCCGGATACTCGCTCCTGGGCCAGAATTGCGGGTTGTCGGAAATGATACGGTCGATGCCTTTGATGTCGACGGGGAAGGCGTAGTCCAGCCCGATGCCGACATGATCTGGGCCAGCCAGATCGACAAGATATTCGATGTGGTCGGCCAACCTGTCCGAGTCCGTGCGTCCCTCTCCCAGGAAACGATTGAGCCCGACGATCGCGACGATGCCGCCGGTGCGCGCGCAGGCCTTTATCTGCTCGTCGGTGATGTTGCGGCCATGGCCGCACAAGGCCTTGGCGTTGGAGTGCGAGAAGATCACCGGCCGGTTGGAATATTCCATCACCTCCATCGAGGTGCGATAGCCGGTGTGGGTGACGTCGACGAACATGCCGAGACGGTTCATCTCGTCGATGACCTGGCGGCCGAACGCCGTCAGGCTGGTCTCGACATCGTGGCAACCGCCGCCGGCGAGGTTGTTCCTGTTGTAGGCAAACAAGATCTGGCGCACACCCAGATGGTGATAGAACTCCACCATTTCGATGCGGCCGTCGAGCGCGTTCATGCCCTCGACGTCGAAGGTGATTGCCAGTTTGCCCTCAAGCTTTGCCTTGCGGATTTCCTCTACCGAGGAGACCAGCGTGTAGTGCTCGGGATTGGCAAGGATCCAGTGGCGGAAATTTGCGAGCGTCCGCACTGTCTGCTCCCAGGGCAACAGGTCGAAGCCGACATCAATCGACAGATAGTCGATGCCGGCGTCGCGCCAGATCTGCAGATTGTTCAGGTCCGCAGCCGGGTCCGGCATGAAGCCGGAATGCGCGTCCCATATGATTTCACTGTCGAAAATGGCCTTGGCGGCAGTCGAAACGCTCACTTTTTTCTCACTCTCTTGGCAACGCCAACACGACGGAAGGCCGGATCAAGCGGCGTTCCGGACGTGTGATCCAGATGCAGTACGCATCAAGTATCAGGCCACAGACACATGTGTCTATACAGCTCCGAACGGGCCTGTATGGTCGCCGTCGCTGCATGTCGCTCCGATCGGACCATCGGCAAAAGGGAGAACAAAGATGAGTTCAAACGGAAGCCATGGCGGGAGCGATAGCAGGCACATCGCGGTAATCGGCGGCGGCATCATCGGCTGCAGCGCGGCTTTCCATCTGCTGCGGTCCGGCGTGCGCCGGGTGACGGTCATCGATGCGGGTCAGCCGGGTGCCGCGACCACCAGCGCCGGCGCGGGATTTGTCTCGCATTGGTCCGCCGGCATGATTCCGCTTGGCGAAGAGGGTCTTCAGCTGCAGCAATATGGCCTCGATTTCTATCGCCGGCTGCACGAGGTCGGCGTCGAGATCGGCTATCGGCCGAACGGCACCTTGATCATGGCGCTGACGGAGGACGGGCGCGAGCGTTTTGTCCGCCCGGTGCTGGACTCTTCCTATGCCCCGACGGAAATGCAGGATCTGAACGCCGCGCAGATCGGCCAGAAGATGCAAGGTCTCATCGATCCGGCGCGGGTCCATTCGGCGGCCTACAATCCGCATGGCATCCAGCTCGACACCAAGCTGGCAATGGGTGTGCTGACCGGCCAGATCAGCGAGCTGGGCGGCGTATTCCGCAGCAACACACGCGTGACGGCCGTCCATGATGCCGACGACCGGGTGGCGATCGAGACCGATCAGGGCAGCCTTGAGGCTGACGGCGTGATCGTTGCCGCTGGCGCATGGGACAACCAGATCATATCGGGCCTCGGCTGGAAGTTGCCGCTGCTGCGGGTCGTCGCGACACGCATCGTCACCGATGATCGCGGGCTGCCGTCGACCATCCCCACCGTCCAGTGCCGCGAATTGCGGCTGTGGCTGCGCGAGACATTCGGGGCCGTCATGTGGGGAACCGGCCGGCACTACAAACCCCTGTACAAAACAAATGACAGCGAAATCGAACCCGGCCAACCGCACAATCTCGAACTGATGCAGGAGACATTCGAGCAGGAGCTTGCCGAGCTGCAGACGGTGTTCCCGCCGCTGCGCGGTTCGACGATCGCGAGTTGGGCGCAAGGTGTGCCGTGCTACACGCCCGACAACGGTCTTATCGTCGGCAAGGTCCCCGGCAGCGACAATATCGTGGTCGTCGGCGGCGATAATGAGAGCGGCGTCACCCATGGGCCGGGTCTTGGCCGGCTCTCCTGCGAACTGGTCCTCGGGCAGACCCCATTCGTTTCCGCGGAGCGGTTCCGTGTCGATCGCTACGCCTCCGATGCCTTCAAGTCGGAAGCAGAGATCGAGGCCGCCATGCCGGCCTGGGGCGCGCGTCATGAGGCGTCGCGATTTGGCCGCGAGGCTTGATGTCAGCAGTCGTCGACGCTGCCGAGCAGCGCCTGCGCCACCGCCCTGACCACCGGGCCGGCATTCTTCCTCGTGACGATGTGGAAGGAGCCGGCGTGACGACGCGAGGTCTTCGTCAGCCGGACGAGCTGGCCGCGGCGCAGATGCTCGTCGGCAAACCCGGCCCAGGCGAGCGCGGCGCCGCGCCCGGCGATGGTTTCGTGGATCATCGACATGTAGCCCGTGAACCGAGGTCCATCGAGTTTCCGGTCGGTTCCGATCCACGATTGCCAGCTGTCGATCGCGCCCGGCGGCGTCACCTGATGCAGCAGCGGCACTGCTATGAAAGCCTCTGGGTCTTCCGAGGCGAGCGCCGGATAACGCGCCAGGAACGCCGGTGCGCAGACCGGGAACCATTCACCGTCGAGCAGTTTTTCGGTCACGAATTCGGACCATTGCCCGGCTTCGCCGAAGCGGATCGACAGCGCCACTTCAGGCTGGTCGAAATCCCTGTAGTCGGTGGATGTCTGCAGCAGCACCCGGCCATCGGCAACCTGCGATGTGATGAGGCCGAAGCGCGGCATCAGCCATGCCTGCGCGAAGTCGTGGCTGCAGCCGACCACGAATGTATCGCTGTCGTGCGCGGTCAAATCCTCGACCGCTTGCCTGATGGTGCCGAGACCCTCGCGGATCGCTTCGGCTAGCGTGTTGCCGGCCCCGGTGACGGCGACGCGGTTGCCTTTGCGCGCGAACAGCTCGACCGACAGCTGGCGCTCGAGATTGGCGACGTGCCTGCTGACCGCCGATTGGGCGATGTTCAGCTCCTGAGCGGCCAACGTCAGCCCGCCATGCCTGGCGGCAGCCTCGAAGACGACCATGGCGTTCAGCAGGGGAAGCGATGTCTTGAGGGTTTTCACAATCCAAACCTGCCTTCATGCCTTTTCGATATGAAGGTCTATCATTTCTGTGTTTGCCGCAAGCCTTTCCGCATCGCACATTCCTATCGAAACGTCATCCTAACGCCAGCGAGCAGAAAGGTGTTGCAGTGCAGGCCTATACACCGAACAGCCAGCCTATCGACAGAAGCGAGACCGTCAGGCTGATCGACCGGCAACGTCCGGACTGGTCGCTGGAACAGGCCTTTTATGCCGACCCTACGATCTTCGCGCTGGAACGTGACTTGTGGTTTCCGCGCCAATGGATGCTTGTCGCCCATGCCAGCGAGGTCCCTGAAAAGGGCCGCTACATCGTGCGCCAGCTGTTCGACGAAGAGATCATCGTCGTGCGCTTCGGCGATGGCGAGGAGGACATCGCGGCCTACTACAATGTCTGCACCCATCGCGGCTCGCGGCTCTGCGCCAAGGATGGTCGCGGCAAGCTTCTGGTCTGCCCATATCATGCCTGGTCGTTCAGGCTGACCGGCAAATTGCAGTCGCGGCAGGACCTTCCTACAAGCGCCGATCCGGAAACGCTCGGCCTGCACCGGGTGCCCTGCAAGAGTTTCGGCGGCCTGGTATTCTGCGGCCTCGATGCCAAGTCGTTGCCCGACATCCAGCCTGTCGCGGACGGGCTGACCGGTGGCTTGCGCGAGAACGGCCTCGACCGCGCACGCATCGTTGCGCGCAGGAATTACCTGACCAAGGCGAACTGGAAGCTGGTGCTCGAGAACTTCCTTGAATGCTATCACTGCCGTCCGGCTCACCCCGAATATTACCGCGTCAACGGTCATGTCAAAGTGACCGCGACCCGCGATGCCGACAAGGCGGTCGAGTGGCAGAACGAAATCGAGGCCTGGCACAGCGTCATCGGCGATGCCGAGTTCCACAAGGGCGCGTGGCAGGCTGGCGACCTGGACACGATGCCGTTCGCCATGCACCGCAAGCCGATCGGCTCCGGCCGTAACACGCTGTCCAATACGGGCGAGGGGGTCTCGTGCCTGATGGGTGGTCGTCGTGCCTATGATGGCGGCGAAAGCGGCTTTCGCCTCGGACGCCTGTCGTTTGCAAGTGCTGCCAATGACTATGTCACGCTGTTCCAGATGATACCGCGCAACGCCATGGAAACAGACGTCATCCTGACTTGGCTCGTCGACAAGGATGCCGATAACGACGTCGACGCCGATGCGATCAGCTGGATGTGGGACATCACCACGGTGCAGGACAAGAAGATCACCGAAGACAATGCCGACGGCATCATGTCGCGCGCCTACCGGCCGGGGCCCTATACGCCGCTGGAAAGCCAGACCTCGTTCTTCGTGCAGACCTATCTGTCGGAACTGCGCTCGCTGATCACCGGCACGCGCGGCGCGACCGTCAGCCAATGGTCTGCGCCGAAGGAACTTTTCGCTTCGCCGAAAGCGGCGAGTTGCAACACGCGCCTCTGACCCGCGGCCGAAGATGCCTCTTTGAGGCGTCGCATTCCGATGCCATATGAAGGGGGGCCGACGGAATGTTGCGGGAGAGACAGTTTATGACCAAAGGTTCGGATCTGTTCGTCGCGGCCCTCGAGAACGAAGGGGTCGAACGGATTTTCGGCATTCCGGGCGAAGAAAATCTCGATATCGTCGAATCCATCCGCCGCTCCTCGATCCAGTTGATCCTGACCCGTCACGAGCAGGCAGCCGCTTTCATGGCCGCCACCTATGGCAGGCTTACCGGCAAGCCGGGTGTGTGTATCACCACGCTTGGCCCAGGCGCGCTCAACCTTTCGACCGGTTCGGCCTATGCGCTGCTCGGCGCGATGCCGATGATCATGATCACCGGCCAGAAGGGCATCCTGTCATCCCGGCAGGCGCGCTTTCAGATCGTCGACATCGTCGCGGCGATGAAGCCGCTGACCAAGCTGTCGCGCCAGATCGTCTCGCCGAAGATGATCCCCTCGCTGGTGCGCGAAGCTTTCCGTGTCGCCCAGGAAGAGCGTCCCGGTCCCGTACATCTGGAACTGCCGGAAGACATTGCGGCGGCCGAGTGCGAACCGATCGCGCTGGTGCCGACGCACCCGGTCGAACTGCCGCTGGCCAGTCCAGGCGCGCTTGATCGCGCCGCCCGTATGATCCTGGAAGCCAGGCGCCCGCTGCTGATGTTCGGCGCGGCGGCGTCGCGACCGCGCGTGACCCCCGACGTCGCGCAGTTCGTGCTGCGGACGCAAATTCCCTATTTCACCACGCAGATGGGCAAGGGCACCGTGCCCGGCGGCACGGAGCTCTATATGGGAACGGCAGCCCTTTCGGAGCGCGACTACGTGCACGAGGCCATCGAGCAGGCCGATCTGATCATCACCATCGGTCACGACACCGTGGAGAAGCCGCCCTTCATCATGGGGGCGAAGGGGCCGAAGGTCATTCATGTCGGCTACCAATCAGCCGATGTCGAGCAGGTCTATTTCCCGCAAGCCGAAATCGTCGGCGACCTCGGCCCTTCGCTGGCGCTGCTGGCCGACCGCATCGAGGGCAAGATCCCCAACGCGCAGGTCCTGCTGCCGCTGCGGGAAGGCATTCTGAGCCGGATCGCCGCGCGGGCCACCGAAGATCGCTTCACGCCGCAGCGCATCGTGCACGACGTGCGCGCCGTGATGCCGGCCGACGGGATCCTCGCCCTCGACAACGGCATGTACAAGATCTGGTTCGCGCGCAACTACCGGACGCGCATGGCAAACACGATCCTGCTCGACAATGCGCTGGCCACCATGGGCGCGGGCTTGCCGTCGGCGATGATGGCGGCACTGCTCTATCCGCAGCGCCGTGTCATGGCCATCTGCGGCGATGGCGGCTTCATGATGAACAGCCAGGAATTGGAGACCGCCGTCAGGCTCAAGCTCAACCTCGTCGTCCTGCTGCTCGAGGACCATGCCTATGGCATGATCCGCTGGAAGCAGGCGGTTGACGAATTTCCGGATTTCGGCATGACCTTCGGAAATCCCGATTTCGTCAAGTATGCCGAGGCTTATGGCGCCAAGGGAACCAGGGTTGCAGAGATCGCCGACTTGCGGCCGGCGCTGGAACAGGCCTTCACCGGCGGCGGCGTGCATCTCGTCGTTGTGCCTATCGACTATTCCGAAAACACCAGGGTGCTCGTCGACGAATTGCGCGAGCGTCTGCCTGCGCCGCAGACGCCCTGACGGCAGCGACAAAGCCGCCGTCAGGATTGCTTGGGCGGAAGACCCTACACCTTGCAGTAAGGCGTTACCGGCGCGATGGTGCCGAAATCCTTAGCGATCTCGTAGCCGATGCCGTCGGCCGCCGCCTTGCCTACATAGGAATGGCAGAGTGTGTGGTTGTTGGTGGCGTCGACGCGGATCTTGCCTTGCGGTGCGTCGAACTCGATCGACGGCAGCGCGGCCAATACATCGTCGTCCTTCAGCGATCCCGCCTTCTCCGCGGCCAGCGCGTAGAGATGCAGGCCGTTGTAGCCGGCCTCCCCGATGCCGTTGACCATCTTCTCCTGGCCGAATTTCTCACGGAAGCTGGAGATGAACTTTTTGTTGACCGGATTGTCCAGCGCCATCCAGTAGGGCTGCGGCGCATAGGTGCCGGCCGCAACGCCGGGCGGCAGCGCGTCCTTGTTGAAGACCTCGTCGAGCGGGGCGATCAGCGGCTGCTTGATGTCGAAGCTGCGATACTGCTTGAGCTGGGTGACGGCGTCGTTGCCGACCACCATCGACCAGACGACATCGGGCTTCAGCGACTTGATCTTCTGGAAGGCCGGGCCGAAATCTGTGGTCCCGAACGGATAGTAATCGGCGCCGATGATCTTGCCGCCGGCCTTCTCATAGGCCGCCGTGATCGCCTCGGTCATCTTCTGCGGCCAGGCATAGTCCGAAGCCATGACATAGATCGTCTTGCCGAGGTTCTCTGCCACCCATGGCATCATCGGGTCGACCTGCTGCATCGGGATCGGGCCGGTGGCGACGAAGTAGCGGTTGCATTCGCCGCCTTCGAAATTGGTCGGGTAGAAGAACAGCTTCTTGGCCTTCGAGGTGACCGACAGCGTGGCGCTGCGCTCAGGCGAAATGATCGTGCCCATGATCACGTCGACCTTGTCTTCGTTGATGAGCTTGCGCGCCTTGTCGATGGAGCCCTTGGTCGTGGTCTGGTTGTCCTCGATGATGAGTTCGACCTGGCGCCCGCCAATGCCGTTGGCGGCGTTGAGGTTCGGCGGCGGCGAGCTTGTAGCAATTGAGCAACGTCTCGCCGAGGATCGCCTGCAGTCCGGTGATCGGGATCGACAGGCCGACCTTGACGGTGTCGGCGGCGCGCAGGATCGACGGCGCGCCGACTATGGCGAAGGCGGCGGCAGCGCCGCCGATTTCAAGACAGTTCTTCTGCTTATCATTGTTGTGTTCCCTTCCAGTCCCAGGCGCGCCCCATGCACGCCTTACAAAGCCAACAGGTCCTTCAGCAGGGTCTCGTCGGCGAAGGTCTCAGGCGCACCTTCGTGGACGATCCTGCCCTTCTCCATCACCAGGCAGCGGTCCGATGCCTTGAGAACGAGATCGAGATTCTGCTCGACAAGAATGATCGCGATGCCGCGCTCGCGGGCGATGCGCGGCACCAGTTCGGCGATCGACTGCACGATGTTCGGCTGGATGCCTTCCGAGGGCTCGTCGAGCAGCAGCACCGAGGGCAGGCCGCAGAGCGCGCGGCCGATCGCCAGCATTTGCTGCTGGCCGCCCGAAAGCGTGCCGGCGACCTGCGCTTCGCGTTCGCGCAGGATTGGAAAATAGCCGAAGATGTCGGCCGGAATGCCGCCGTCGCCACGGTCCTTGGCAGCGCGGGTGCCGACCTCCAGGTTTTGCCGCACCGTCAGCTGGTTAAAGATCCCGCGCCCCTGCGGCACATGCGCGATGCCTGCGCGCGCACGGCGGAAAGCCGGCGCGTTGGTGAGATCCTTGTCTCCGAGAACCACCGCCCCGCCGCTTGCCCGCAAGCCGCCGGAGATGACGCGCAGCAGCGTTGTCTTGCCTGCGCCGTTACGGCCGAGCAAGCCCACGACTTCGCCCAGCGCGACGCTGAGGTCGATGCCGTTCAGCACGGGGAGCAGACCGTAGCCGGCCGACACCGCCATTGTTCGCAGCATGATCAGCGCCTCCCCAGATAGACATCGCGGACCATCTCGTCGGTCTCGATGTCATGGAAAGGACCGCTGCGCAGCCGGCGTCCCTGATGCAGCACCAACGTCTCGCAGTTCAGCGCCCGCACGAAGCGGATGTCGTGCTCGACGGCAACGATCGAGAATTCACCTTTGAGTCGCAGCAGCATCTGCGCCGTCGCCAGCGTCTCCTGCGGCGTCATGCCGGCAGTGGGTTCATCGAGCAACAGCAGGCGCGGCTCTATCGCCAACGCCATGCCGATCTCCAGCCATTGCTTCTGGCCATGCGCGAGTTCGCCGGCCAACGTGGCGGCGCGGTTGGTCAGCGCGACCAGCTCCAAGAGTTCGCCAACCGGGCGCGCAGGCGAAGGCGCCCCCCAGCGCGCGACCTTGAGATTATCCTCCACCGAGAGGCTCGGGAAGACAGAGGGGATCTGGAACTTGCGGGCAATGCCGAGCCGGGCGATGCGATGCAGCGGCAAGCCGGCTATGTCGTGGCCGAGGAAGCGCACGCTGCCGCTGGTCGGACGCAGCGTGCCGGTCAGCACGTTGAGGAAGGTGCTCTTGCCAGCGCCGTTCGGCCCGATGATGCAGCAGAGTTCCTTGTCGCGCACCGTGAGGTTCAGAGCCTCCAGCGCCTGCAGCCCGCCAAAGCGGATACCGACGTTCTCGGCCTGCAGCAGGATGTCGCTCATTGCGCGCGCCTCCCGCCCTTGAACAGGCCTTTCAGCCGCGCGTAGATCGACAGGATGCCATCCGGCAGGACGAAGACGATGATGACGAAGACACAGCCGAGCAGAAGGGGCCACAGGCTCGGGTTGAAGCTGCTGATCGTCTGCTGCGCGCGCTGAATGAAGATGGCGCCCAGTACTGGCCCAAGCAGCGTGCCGCGCCCGCCGACCGCCACCCAGACGATCACCTCCGTCGACAGGAGCAGTCCGGACAGGTCGGGCGCCACCAGTCCTGCCATGCAGACATAGAGCGCGCCGGCAAGTCCGGCGATCGCCGCCGACAAGACGAAAGTAACGAGCAGCCGCAACGGCGCATTGTGGCCGAGCGCGGCCGCCCGGACTTCATTGTCCTGGATTGCGGTCAGCACCGTGCCCCAGCGGCCGCGGCTGATCGACCACAGCGCCAGCACCGTCACGGCGACGATAGCCGAGACGAAGATATAGGAGGGCAGATCCTGGCTCAGATCGACATGCAGGCCGCCAAGATCGAACTCGATCGGCGGAATGCCGATCAGGCCGCTGTCGCCGCCGGTGACCGAACTCCAGGAAACCGCGGCCTGCTGGCAGATGACGCCCATGGCCAGCGTGACGATGGTGAAATAGCTGCCACGAATGCCGCCGAAGAACAGGAAGTAGCCGATGATGGCGGCGACGAAGGCCGCACCCGCCACCGCACCGATGATGCCAAGCAGGCTTCCGAAGGGGATGGCATCATTGAGCGTAACCAGCGCCATGATGTAGCCGCCGATGCCGAAGAAGGCGGCGTGGCCGAAACACAGGATTCCGGTGCGGCCCCAGAAGAAGTCGAGGCTCGCCGCGAACAGGCCGAAGATCAGCGCGTCGCGGATCACCGTCAACTGATAGCCGCCGGCAAAGAACGGATAGATGATCGCGAGCGCCACGCAGACGGCAAAGATCATCAGCCAGTTGCGGTCGCGGGCGATCATCGCGACGCTCCGTTGAACAGGCCGTTGGGCCGCAGACGGACAGCGACGATGGCAGCCAGCAGCACGATCGCCTGCGCCAGCGACGGCGAAATCTGATAATTGAGGATGCTGGTCAGTCCGCCGACGAAGACGCTGCCGGCGACAAGGCCGCCGATCGAGCCGACACCACCGACGATGACGACGAAGAAGGCGTTGGCGAGATAGTTCACCCCCATCTGCGGCAGCACGATTGCCAGCGGTGCGACCAGTCCGCCGGCAAGGCCGGCGATTGCCGCGCCGAAGGTGAAGGCGATGGCGTAGGTGCGCCGGGTATTGATGCCGACGCCTTCGGCCATCTCGCGGTTCTGGATGACGGTGCGGATGTCGAGACCGAAGGGCGTCCGGCTGATCAACAGGATGACGCCGAGCAAGGTCAGCATGGCAATGCCGATCAGGATCAGCCGGTAGGCCGGATAGACGGTAAAGAAAAGATCGAGCGTGCCCTCGATCGGCGGCGTCACCGGCTTGGCGCCGAGCCCGAAGATCAGTTCCAGCCCTTGCTGCAGGATCAGGCTGACGCCCCAGGTGGCAAGCACGGTCGAGACCGGCCTGGAATAGAGATGGCGGATGATGGCGAACTCGAGGATACAGCCGACCACCGCGCCGGCAACGGGCGCCGCCGCCAGGCCCAGCCAGAACGAGCCGCCCACGCTCTGGACGAAATAAACCGCGAAAGCGCCGACGGTGACGAACTCGCCATGCGCCAAATTGGTCACGTTCATCAGCCCGAAGCTGATCGCCAGCCCGAGCCCGACCAGCATCAGGATACTGATCAGCGTCAGCGCATTGAGCAGCGTGGTGATGAGAAAATCCATCGCGTCAGGCCGCACTGGCGAGACGTTGGCGCAGGCCGGCGAGCAGGCCTTCGGCGGCATCGATCGCCGCGGCCTGATGCGACTGCAGATCCTGCCCCGCCCATTCGTCGATATGCTCCGACAACGGGTCGACCACTTCGGTGCGATGGTTGGCCAGAGTCTCGATGACGGCATGGCCGCAGAACGGCACATAGCCCTCGGAGTAGCCGCCCTCATGGGTCATCATCAGGCGCCCTTGCGAAGTTTCGGCGGCCAGCGCCACCATGCGCGCGGCGAGCCGCCTGAAGCATTCGCTGTTGAGCATCATGCGGCCGAGCGGATCAAAGCCGGACGCATCGAAGCCGGACGCGACGATGACGAGGTCCGGTCTGTAGGCACGCAGCGCCGGCGCGACGACACGGTCGAAAGTCGCTTCATAGGCGCCGGTGCCGCTGCCCGCCGGCAGCGGTATGTTTATGTTGTAGCCTTCGCCGGCATCTTTGCCGTTGTCGGCCAGCGCACCGCGCCCGGTCGGGTAGAGATTGTCCTGATGCAAGGAAATGGTCAGCACCGACGGGTCGGAATAGAACACCGTCTCGGTGCCGTTGCCGTGGTGCACATCCCAGTCGACCACTGCGGCGCGGCCAAGCAGGCCTTCATGCTGCAGCCGGCGGACAGCGACGCCGATGTTGGAGAACAGGCAGTTGCCCATCGCCTGATCAGGCTCGGCATGGTGCCCCGGCGGCCGCGCCAGCGCATAGGCATTGTCGACGCGTCCGGTCAGCACGGCGCGCATCGCGGCATAGGTGGTGCCGGCAGACAGCAGCGCGATGTCGAAGCTGTTGAGGCCGATTGGCGCCTGCGGCCCGGCGAAACCGGAGCCGCGCTCGCTGAGCATCCTGATGTCGTCAACGTGACGTTGCGTGTGGACGCGCAACAGGTCCTCGACCGAGACCGGCTCGGGGATAATCGGGACGAGATGGCGCGACAGGCCGCTGACCTGGATGAGGTTGTTCAGCCGCCGCTTCGAGCCAGGGGATTCCAGATGGCGGCCGGGTTCCACGAAACGGCCGGGAGGCATCATGTCGGCGCTGGAGCCGGTGTCATGCCACATCAGCTGTTCGTGAAAAACGTAGCCTGTCGCCATTCGCAGCGTCCTCTAAAAACCAGGTGACGCTAGCAGGCTAACGATCATGTGGCCCGACCCGAAAGAGGGGCTGCGCCTGTATCTATGCCCCTCCTTTCGGAGGGGTATAGGCGCCTGCTGACCCTTGCGCGGCGCGCACCGCCTGCACCCGGTTGGATACCGCAAGCTTGCCGAAAATGTTCTTCAGGTGCCATTTCACCGTGGTTTCGCTCACCGACAGCGCCAAGGCGATATCGCGATTGGACATGCCCTCAGTGAGATAGCGCAGCAGTTCGGCCTCGCGCTGGGTGAGCTGTTCCTTCTCAGCGGCTGGTGCGGCCAGCTTGCGCGCCGCCACGGGCATCGCCTGCGCTGCATCGATGATGCGCGTGGCATAGGCTGACAGCGCGGGGTCGGTCTTCGCCTGGGCAGCACGCAGCCGCATCAACCCTTCGACGACAGACCTTCCCTCGTCGACGAAGGAACGGATGAAGCCGGAAGGTTGGGCGAGACGCAACGCATCGAGGAGATTGCGGTCTGCCTCGCGTTGGTCGTGGGCAGCGCTGGCCGCTTTGGCTCGCAGGATCAGCGCCAATATATGGCGACGCATGCGCCCGCTGGTTCTCGTGCGCTCCAGAAGCGCGTCGAAAACCCCCGCTGCATTGGCATAGGATTTTTCCGCCGTCAGCAAACGGCCCTCGGCAAAGAACTCGAACTCGTTTGCGGTGGTGATGACCGTCGAAGTCTCGGTCTCTTCGCCGCGATGCTCGGCCAGCAGCGCGCGCGCCTCGGCATTGCGGTTCTGGTCGAGCAGCACACGTACGCGGTCATGCATGATCATCGATGCCAGGCGGCGATACACCGTGCCGCGCACGCGTTGATAGACGCGCTCCAGCATGTCCAGTGCGGCTTCGGTGCGACCGGTCAGCTGCAGCACACGGGCATAGGTCGGCACGCTGGCAAGGGGATAGACGATGACCGCCGCGCCCTCGATCTGCGGGCCGAGATTCTCGACCAGGGTCAGCGCTTCGCCCGACGCATTGGTCTCGTAGGCGAGCTCGGCTAGCAGCGTTCCGGCCAAGGCCTCGGCATAGGAATTAGCACCGATCCGCGCCCTGGCCTCGATGATGGCGTTGCGCAGCAGCCGCTCGGCGGCGGGCAAGCGGCCCGCCGAACGCTCGACAACGGCCATGTAGCAATTGGCAATGGTGACGCCGAGCAGGCTGCCGCTTCGCTCATGCGCCCGTCGCGCCGCATCGATCGCGGCGCGGGCACCTTCGAGGTCACCCAGCGCATAGAGGTTGTAGCCGATGACATTGGCGGTCGCGCCTTCCATGAACCAGGCATCGGGTGAGATGACGCGCAGGGCCGCAAGTGCTGTGTCGCGCGCCTGATCGAACTGCTCCAGCGTGCTGTGGACGGCAGCGGCGAGAACCACCAGTTCGGCCTCGATCGTTGTGCCGGTCATGGTGCCTGGGTCATTGCTGTCAGTCGGTCCGGTCTCGACCAGCTTGCGCGCATTGCTCAGCGTCTGCTGGGCAATCTCGGGTTGGCTGCTGTGCACCGCCAGCCAAAGCACCACCAGTTGCAGCCGGATGCGCTGGTCGATCAGTTTCCTAGGCAGCAGCGCGAGCAGCTGGCGCACGTAGAGAAGCTGGCACTGGGCGATGAGGTCGAGCGCGTTGTTTTCGACGAATACCGCCGCGCGTGCCTGGTCGCCGGCGGCCAGCGCGTACCCGATCGCCTCGGTCAGCATCTTGCGTTCGCCGAACCATTCGGCGGCCGCCAGATGCAGCGGCGCGATCATCTCCGGTTCGCGCCGTTCCATTTCGCGGCTGAGGAAATCGCGGAACAGATGATGGTAGCGGAACCAGCGTCGCTCTTCATCGAGCGGCACCAGGAACAGGTTGCGCGTCTCGATCTCGGTAATCGCCGCCTCGGCATCCGCCGCGCGCATCACCGCCCGGCAGGCTTCGGCGCTGAAGCGTTCGAAGATCGAACTGTAGAGCAGGAATTTTGCGATTGCCGGCGGCAGCTCCAGAAACACTTCGCCCATCAGGAAGTCGGCGACGTTGCGGTTGGCGCCGGTAAAATTGCCGATGAAGGTTTCGGGTGCGTGTGCGGCACTCAGCGAGAGCGAGGCGAGCTGCAGGCCGGCGGCCCATCCTTCGGTACGCGAGCACAAGGTCTCCACTGTGCCGCTGCTGACGCTCAGGCCCAGCTTCTCGTTGAAGAAAGCCTCGGCCTCGGACGAGGCGAAACGCAGATCGTCGGGGCCGATTTCGAAGATGTCGCCCAGCACCCTGAGCTTGCCGAGTTGCAGATCGGGCAGGCTGCGCGAGCCGATGACGAAGGCGACGTTTGCCGGCGCCTGCCGGGTCAGGCGCTCCATGAACCGCTTCACCGCCGTCGCCTCGACAGCGTGGTAGTCGTCGAAGAACAGCGTGATGTCAGCTTCGCGCGCTGCAAGGCCCGTGACCAGTGCCGCGAGCATGACATCGAGCTGGGGGATCGGGCTGGACTGGAAGGCAAGGTCGAGTTCCGCTGGGCTCTGGACGAGATGGCGGAGCGCGCCCACCAGATGCGACAGGAAGGCGCCCTCGTCATTGTCGGTTGCCTCGCAGGATAGCCATGCGGTCAGCCGACCGTGGCGCGCGACCTCCGTGGCCCATTGCGCCATTGTCGTCGATTTGCCGAAGCCGGCGGGCGCGGCGAACAGCACGATCCGCGTGTCGATGTGGCGCTCCAGCGTCGACAGGATGGTCTCGCGGCGCACCCATCGGCGATGGTGCGGCGACGCTTGGCTGACGGATTGCGGAGCTGTTCTCATCTAGGTCCGTGCAACCTGCCGCTTTTCCGCGAAAGCGCGGCTCCCTTGCCATTGCTCCACTCCGTTTCGATCAGCGGAATCTGCGGTGCGGCATCGCGCGGCAAGGTTCCCTTGATCCGGGGATCGTCGATGATCTCAAATCCGGTCGCGAAGGGGACGAACCCGCAGGCACTGTAGAACCCGATGACACTGTGATGATCGAAGCTGCTTGTATGCAGCCAGATGCGGCTCGGGTTGAGACGCCATGCGAGGTCCAGTGCCCCGGCCATCAGCCGTTTGCCGAAACCCCTGCCGGTCAGGGACGGGAACAGGCCAAAATAGGTGATCTCGATCTCGCTGCTGTCGGCGACGAAGAATTCGACCATACCGAGATGCGCGCCGGTCTCGTCATGGCCGTAGTAGAGATGCTGGCGCGGGTCGGCGAAATGCTCGGTGATTTCGGCATCGGACATTTCGGAAACACGGTCCCAAAGCCAGGGCGCGCCGATCTCTAGGAAAATCGCCCGGTAGGAAGCGCAGTCGGGGGGCGTGATCCGTGTCATGGCCAAGGGGTGCGCGAGATCGGGCTGCGGCGAGCGCGCCTCCATCCACGTCACCGCATTGGCAAGCTTGCCCGCCGGCAGGCGATGGTAGCCAATGGCGAGATCGGTGATTTCGGCCGGCATCGTGTCTTCGGTGATCAACGCATTCCTCGTCATGTCTTCCAGAGATAGCAGTATCGGCTTGCTGCATCCGATGCCAACTCCCCAGACCATGGCAGCATTGAACGGCAAGTCCTGGACTGAAAGTTTGGCGCGTATGCCTCTTGCATTTCACAGAAATGGCATATGAGATATGATACACCATTCAGATGAAAGTGAAACATAATGCCTGAGCGGATTGCGGACGAGGCCATTCTCAGCGCGGTCGATGGCGGCTTCGCGCGGCAGGTAGCGTTTCTGCAAGACCTCGTGCGTTTTCCTTCGCAGCGTGGTGAGGAACATGCCGCACAATCGTTCATGGCGGCTGCCTTTGAGGCTGACGGCTATGCCGTCGACATGTGGCGCGTCGATGTCGATGCGATTCGCGACCTGCCGGGTTTTTCACCCGTGGCAGTTTCTTATGACGACGCCTTCAATGTCGTTGCCACGCATACGCCGCGAAACGCGACCGGCCGCTCGCTGATCCTCAACGGCCATATCGATGTCGTGCCGACAGGGCCACTCGACCGCTGGGTGCGCGATCCCTACGATCCGGTGATCGAGGACGGCTGGATGCATGGCCGCGGCGCCGGCGACATGAAGGCCGGCCTGTCCGCCTGCCTCTATGCGCTGGCCGCATTGCGCAGCCTTGGCTATCAGCCGGCCGCGAACTTGTATCTCCAGTCGGTGGTCGAGGAAGAATGCACCGGCAATGGCGCGCTTGCCTGTCTGCAGCGCGGCTACCGCGCCGACGCCGCCTTCATTCCCGAACCGCTGGAGCCGAGGCTGATGCGGGCGCAGGTCGGGCCGATCTGGTTCCGGGTCGAGGTCGACGGCGATCCCCAGCATGCGTCGGGTGCATTTTCTGCCGGGGCCAATGCCATCGAAAAGGCATTTGTCATCATCCAGGCGCTGAAGCAGCTCGAAATCGTCTGGAACGCGCGCAAGGTCGACGACAAGCATTTCCATGATCACCCGCACCCGATCCGCTTCAATCTCGGCAAGATCGAAGGGGGCGAATGGACATCGAGCGTTCCGGCGCGCTGTGTCTTCGAGATGCGCGTCGCCACCTATCCCGGCCAGAGGCTCGAAGACGCCAGG
The DNA here is from genome assembly GCF_040319775.1 of Mesorhizobium sp. M0870. Lineage (NCBI taxonomy): Bacteria > Pseudomonadati > Pseudomonadota > Alphaproteobacteria > Hyphomicrobiales > Phyllobacteriaceae > Mesorhizobium > Mesorhizobium sp. M0870. The sequence goes on along the minus strand of NZ_JAMYOI010000001.1, from coordinate 532,029 downwards.
GCCGAGCTTGAGGCCTGTATCGCCGAAGCGGCGCGTGCCGATCCGTTCCTGGCCAATCGCCCACCGATGATGACCTACAACGGCTTCATGGCCGAGGGCTATGTGCTGGAAGGCGCCGACGAGATGGAAGCGGTGCTGCGCCGCAGCCACACCGCCGTGTGGGGCGAGCCGCTGACGGAGCACGTCACCTCGGCGACCACTGATGCGCGCTTCTTCGGCCTCTATGCTGAAACGCCGGCGATCGTCTACGGCCCGATCTGCCGCATGCCGCACGGCTATGACGAGGCCGTCGATCTCGACTCGGTGCGCAAGGTCACCCAGACGATCGCGCTGTTCATCGCCGACTGGTGCGGCCTCGAACCTATCGAGGCCAAGCCATGAATGCAGCCGTCCCCGATGCTTTCGGCGAAACGCTCGCCGAGGACGCGCCCCATGTCTCGACGACCGACGCGCTTGCCATCGTGCGCCGGCACTACGGGCTGACCGGCACCGCGCGTCCATTGCCTGGCGAACGCGACCATAACTTCCACATCCAGACCGACGGCGAGGGCGAGTTCGTCCTCAAGGTTTCCCATCCGGCGGAAGAGGCCGGCTTCACCGACTTCCAGAACAAGGCGCTCGACCACATCCTTGCAGTCGACCCCACCTTGCCGGTTCCCTCGGTGCGCAAAAGCCTTGAGGGCGAAGCGCAATTTACGGCCAGTGTTGGTGGATCGGCACCGCGCATCGTCCGGCTGGTGACTTATCTGCCCGGTCAGCTGCTGTCGCGCTCGCCGACTTCCGATGCGCAGGATCGCAATCTCGGGATCTTCCTCGCCCGCCTTGGCCGGGCGCTGCGCGGTTTCTTCCACCCGGCCGCCGGCAGCGACCTGCTCTGGGATATCCGCAAGGTCGCCAAGATACGACCGATGACGGTGCACATCACTGATCCGGGCCGGAGGGCGATGGTCGAGCGCGCGATCGACTCCTTCGAGCAGCATGCGGCGCCAATCATTCCGACCCTGCGCGCCCAGATCGTCCACAACGACATGAACTCCTACAATGTGGTGATGGACGCGTCGCGGCCGGAGGTCGTCAGCGGCATCCTCGATTTCGGCGACATGATCCATTCGCCGCTGATCTGCGACCTCGCCATCGGCGCCGTCTATCGCTGGCCGGCGCAAGGCCATCCGTTGGCGCCGGCCGCGCGCTTCGTCGCCGGCTATCAATCGGTTCAGCTGCTGGAGGAGGAAGAGATCGGCATTCTCTTCGATCTGATCCGTGCCCGGCTTGCGCTCATCGTCAACATCGCCAGTTGGCAGGCCGAGCGCTTCCCGGCCAAGCGCGACTATGTGCTGCGCCTCGCCACCGAGGTCTGGGCCTCGCTCGAAAAGCTGGATGGTCTGTCATCCACCGATGCCCGCCGCTATTTTCTCGACCATTCCAATCCGGAGTAAATGCTCGTGTCCCAGTCCTCGCCATATCCTTCAAATGCCGACGCGGCTGCATCGGAGCGCGCGCTGCTTGAACGCCGCGCCAGGCTGCTTGGGCCGACCTATCGCGCCTTCTACCGCAACCCTATTCATCTGGTGCGCGGCAGCGGTGTGTGGCTCTACGATGCCCAGGGCCGTAAATTCCTCGACGCCTATAACAACGTCGCCTCGGTCGGCCACTGCCACCCGCGCGTTGTCGAGGCGCTGTCCGGACAGGCCGCCACGCTCAACACCCACACGCGCTATCTCAGCGAGATCATCCTCGATTACGCGGAAAAACTGCTCGGCACCGTTCCGGCCCATCTTGGCCACGCCATGTTCACCTGCACCGGAAGCGAGGCCAACGACCTCGCCATCCGCATCGCCCAGCATTCCAGCGGCGGCACCGGCGTGATCATCACCGACTTCGCTTATCACGGCGCCACCATCGCGACGGCGCAACTGTCGCCGGCGGCGGTCGGAGCAAAGGGCGTGCGCGCGCAGCACCGCACCGTGTCGGCGCCGGACACGTTCCGCGACCATGGCCGGGCCGCGAATGTTTTCGCAAAAAATGTCGCCGCCGCCATCGAGGACATGCGCGTAAAAGATATCAAGCCGGCCGCACTCCTTCTCGACTCGGCCTTTTCCAGCGACGGCATCTTCTTTCCCGATGCGGCGGTGATGCGCGAGGCGGTGGATCACGTCAGAAAGGCCGGCGGCATCGTCATCGCCGATGAGGTCCAGTCCGGCTTCGGCCGGCTTGGCCAAGGCATGTGGGGTTTCGCCAATTATGGCATCGAGCCCGACATCGTCACGATGGGCAAGCCGATCGGCGATGGACACCCGATGGGCGCCGTGCTCGTGCGGCCGCAGCTAGTCGCTTCGTTCGGCTCGAACACCGGTTATTTCAACACTTTCGGCGGCAATCCGGTTGCTGCCGCCGTCGGTCTCGCCGTGCTGGCGGTGATCGAGGGCGAGGGGCTGATCGAGAATGCGCGCAATGTCGGCGCGTATACGAGTGAACTGCTGCGCACCCTGCAGAGCCGGCATGGCGCGGTCGCCGATATCAGGCATAACGGCCTCTATTTCGGTGTCGAGCTGACGGCGGACGGTGACGAGGCGCTGGCCGCCACCAAGACATCGGCGGTCGTCGAAGCCATGCGCGAGGACGGCGTGCTGATCTCGTCCTGCGGTCCGCGCGGCAATGTGCTGAAGATGAGGCCGCCACTGCCGTTTGCCAGGGACAATGCCGAGCAACTGGCCGAGACGCTCGATCGCGCGCTGTCGAACTGGTGATCGGGCCGAACGCATGCTGAAGCTCGAACATCAAACCCTGAATGACCGCGCCTATGGCGCGCTCAAGCAGGAGTTGATTTCAGGCGGCTTCAGCCCGGGGCAGACGCTGGTCATCCGCAAGCTCGCCGAAACGTTCGGCATCTCGACGACGCCAATCCGCGAGGCGCTGCAGCGGCTTGTCGCCGAGCGACTGCTCGAGATGCAGAACAACCGCTCGGTCATCGTGCCGTTGCTGTCCGCGCCCGCCTTCGAGGAACTGACGCGCATCCGTATCGCCGTCGAGGGACTGGCGGGCGAGATGGCGGCGACCAGGATGAGCGAAAGCGGACTGGCTGACATACAGGCGACGCTCGCCGGCATGCAGCGTGCCATCGAGGCCGGCGACGCCAGGGCCTATCTCTCGTTGAACGAGGCGTTCCACTTCGCCATCTACCAGCATGCCGGCGCGCCGATCCTGCTCAACATGATCCGCGACCTCTGGGGGCGGGTTGGGCCTTATCTCAAGCTGCTGATGCAGGCCGATCGCTACATCCCGCAGTCCAACGACGCGCATCGCAAGATCGTCGCCGCGCTGGAGCGGCGCAGCGGTCCCACTGTGCGGACTTTCATAGAAGAGGACATCGCCGTGGCGGCCGCCGTATTATCTGCAAACCTTGACGCTGCCAGGTAGCCGTCGGCCTAGCTCGTCCCGTCCAGCCGGTCGCGCAGCATGCTCCAGCCGAGCAGCATGTTGGGCGCATGCCGCAGCAAGGCATGGAACGGGATAGGCGCCGGTGGCGCGAAGGGCAGCGGCAGGTCGCGGGCCTCGGCTCCAGCGGCCCAGTCGGCCAGCACCTTGCCCATCGCTGTGGTCATGGCGATGCCGCGGCCGTTGCAGGCGCGTCCGGCGATCAGGCCCGGACCGAGGTCGATCAGGTGCGGCAGGAAATCCGGTTCGACCGCCGCCATTCCCGACCAGCTGTAGGCAAGCGGCGGGAGATCGGGCAGACCGAGATGCCGGCCAAGCCTTCGCCAGATCGTCTGCGGTACGCGCGTATCCGCACCGGCGCCAAGGATATGCATGCCGCCGCTGATCAGCCGGTTTTCGGCGTCGAAGCGGAATGTGAACAGATTGCGCCTGGTGTCGCCGACACCTTGCCCACCGGGTAACAGGCGCGCGCGGATTTCGGGCGGCAGCGGCGCCGTGGCGATTTGGAAAACCTTGAGCGGGAAATAGGTTCGCTGCAATGACGGGTTGAGGGACCAGCCATAGGCGTTGGTGGCGATCAGCACCTTTGCGGCGCGTACCGATCCCACCGGCGTTTTCAGCACCCAGCCATCGGCTATGCGATCAACCGAGGTGACGCGCGTCTGCTCGAAGATCTTCGCGCCGGCCTTCTCCGCCGCATCGGCGAGCCCGCGCGCATAGGCGACCGGATTGAGCACGCCGCCGCAACGATCCATCCAGCCACCGACATAACCTGGCACTCCCGTCAGGGCTTCGACATCCTGCCGATCCAATGTGACAGCCGGCCGGCCACGCTGTGCCCATTGCCCGGCACGTGACTTGACCTTCTCGAAGGCGGCAGGCGAATGCGCTGGCTGGATCCATCCGTTCTGCACGGCGTCGCAGTCGATGCCGTGCTGCCGGATCAGGCGGAAGACCAGGTCGGCGCTGCCGGCGGCGAAATCGATCAGCCTTTCGCCGCGCGACGGTCCGAGATGGGCCAGTATGTCGGCCGGGTCCATCTTGGCGAAGTTCGGCACGACAAATCCCGCATTCCTGCCGGTCGCGCCCCAGGCGATGAATTCGGCTTCGAGAACGGCGACGGAAAGGCCTTTCCCGGCGGCGTGCAGCGCGGTTGAAAGGCCGGAAAAGCCGCCGCCGACAATGGCCAGGTCGACATTGAGCCCACCTTGCAGCGCCGGCCGCTCGCGGCGGCTACCGCTGACGGCATGCCAGAGCGAAGCGCCTTGTGCCTCCTGCCGGATCACGGCATTCATGAGCCGGAACTGCTCTCGCCCGCAGCGATCTTCGCCCGCTTGCTGAAGCGGCGCCGCCGCGGCCTGTCGCCGAACAGGCCGTTCGGCCGGATCAGCAGGATGACGCAGAGCATGACGCCGATGGCGGCGATCTGCAGCGCGGCGGCGCGAGCCTGCTGTTCCGGCGGGAACAGGATGCTGGTCAGCGTGCCCGATCCGGCCCATATCGCCCACACCAGGATGCTGCCGATGACGGCGCCAAGATTACTGCCCGAGCCGCCGACGATCAGCATCACCCAGACCTGGAAGGTCAGGATCGGCAAATAATTGTCCGGCGCGATGAAGCCGGTGAAGTGCGCCTGCAGCGCGCCGGCCAGCGCCATGATGGCGCCGCCGACGGCAAAGGCCTGGACGCGGTAGAAACGCGCGCTCTTGCCAAGCGAGATCGCCGCCCGCTCATCCTCGCGCAACGCCTTCAAAACCCGCCCCCATGGGCTGCGCGACAGGTGCTCCAAAGCGAGATAGGCGATCAGCGTCACCACCGATACGACCGCGAGGTTGGACAGGTTGAACAGCAGCGGCGTCTCGGCAAGGCTGCCGAAGGGGCGCGGGATGAAACCGATGCCGAACGGGCCGCCGGTCAGCTTCTGCGCGTTGAGCGCGACCAGTTGCACCACCACGGCGACGCCGAAGGTGGTGATCGCAAGATAGTCGGATCTCAGCCGCAGCGTCGCCATGCCGGTAAGCGCCGCGGCGATGCCGCCGACAACCATGGCGCCGAGCCAGCCGACAAGGATCGGCAGGCCGAAGCCGCCCAGCCGCGCGGCATCGTCCGGTGTGGTCAGCAGCGCCGATGTATAGGCGCCGATGGCGACGAAGCCGGCGAGGCCGACATTGAACAGGCCGGTCAGCCCCCATTGCAGATTGAGCCCCAGCGTGACCAGCGAAAAGATCAGCGCGGTGGTCAGGAAGAAGGCGCCGTAGCCGAGCAGGTCCATCAGCGTTCCCTCACACCAAACAGGCCGATAGGCCGCACGAACAGCACCGCCATCAGGATGATGAAGGAGACGGCGGCGCGCCACTCGGCTCCGATCAGCTGTACTGCACCGGCTTCGGCGAACCCGATGATCAAGCCACCGAGCACCGCGCCAGGAATGCTGCCGATGCCGCCGAGAATGGCGGCAGCGAACATCGGCAGCAGCATGTCGAAACCCATGAACGGGCGGATCTGCACCAGAATGCCGATCATCACGCCGGCCACGCAGGCCAGCGCCCCGCCGATGACCCAGGTGACGCGCACCACGCTGGCGACATCGATGCCGACGATGCGGGCCAGTGCCGCGTTCTGGCTCAGGGCCTGCATCGAGCGGCCGGTTTGCGTGCGCGTCATCAACAGATGCACGCCGAGCACCAGCACCGCGGTCAGTAGCAGCAGGGCGATCTGGTCGGGCGTGATGCGGATGCCGAAGCCGACCGGCATGGCGATCTGGATTGCCCGGCTGAAATAGGTCGGCCGCGAGGTGAAAGTGAATTCGAGCAAGCTTCTCAGCGCCATCGAGGCGCCGAAGCTCGCCATCACCACGATGATCGCCTGGCCTTGCGAGCGAAGCCGCGAAAACAGCACCTTGTCGAGCAGCAGCGCCAAGAGCGCGGTGAAGGCCATGCCGATAGCGAGCGCAACAATGAGCGGCCAGCCGAAGGACAACGGTGCGATCGGCGCCACCTTGCCGACTGTCGCGCCGATGGCGCTGACGACGGCCAGCGTCGCATAGGTTCCCCAGGCCATGAAGTCGCCATGGGCAAAGTTCGAGAAGCGCAGGATCGAATAGGTGAGCGTCACGCCGATGGCGCCGAGGCCGATCATCGAACCCGTCAGCAATCCGTCGACGACAAATTGCAGGCTCATGCCGCACCTCCCGTGTCGGCCTTACGGGGGCGCTGGCCAAGATAGAGTTCGGCGACCACCGGATCGTTCCATAGTTCGGAGGCGATGCCCTCGTGCCGGTCCTTGCCTTCGACCAGCACATAGGCGCGGTCGCCGATGGCGAGTGCCGCCTTGGCATTCTGCTCGACCAAAAGGATGGTGACGCCGGACTTGCGGATGCCGGCCAGCATCTCGAACACCATCGAGACGAATTTCGGCGACAGGCCGGCCGACGGCTCGTCCAGAACCAGCACTTTGGGGTGGACGATCAGCGCGCGCGCGACGGCCAGCATCTGCCGCTGCCCGCCCGACAAATTGCCGGCGGCGGTGCGACGCTGGCGCACGAGATCGGGGAAGGCCGAATACATCTCCTCGATGCGGCCAGGGATCTCGCGCCGTTCGAGGATGCCGCAGGCGACTTTGAGATTGTCCTCGACCGACATCAGCGGAAAGATGTTTTCGGTCTGCGGCACGAAGGCAAGCCCGAGCCGAACCATGGTGTGGGCAGGCGCGGCCGTGATGTCCTTGCCGTCCAGAAACACCGTGCCGCCGGTGATCGGGACGAGGCCGGCGATTGCCTTGATGAAGCTCGACTTGCCGGCGCCGTTGGGGCCCAGCACGACGACGATCTCACCCTTGGCGACGATGATCGAGGCGCCGCCCACGATCGGCACGCCGGGCTCGTAGCCGGCCTCGAGGTCGCGGACATCGAGGACGATCTCGCTCATGCCGCGCCTCCGAGATAGGCCTCGATGACACGTGGGTCGCGGGCGACTTCCTCTGCCGTGCCTTCGCTGAGCAGCTGGCCGCTCGCCATGACGAGGACGCGATGGCAAAGCCGCGTCACCATGTCGATATTGTGCTCGATGAGCAGGAAGGTGATGCCGCGCGCGTTGATATCGCGGATGCGGTCTATGATGACTTCGAGCAGCGTCGCGTTGACTCCGGCGGCCGGTTCGTCGAGCAGGATGATCGCCGGGTCGGCCATCATGACGCGGGCGAGTTCGAGGAGCTTGCGCTGGCCGCCGGAAAGCACGCGCGCCGGCTCGTGTGCGAGGCGGGTGAGGGTGACCAGTTCCAGCAGTTCGAGCGCCTTTGTCCTGGCGGCTCTTTCCTGCGCGGCGACGCGCCATGGCGTGACGAAATTGGCGAGCAGCTTTTCGCCGGCCTGACGTTGTGCCGCCAGCATGATGTTTTCGATCAGCGTCAGATTGGGCAGCGGGCGCGGTATCTGGAAGGTGCGGCCGAGACCGCGTCCGATGCGCAGATGTGCGGCTTCGCCCGAGACTGGCGTACCGTTGAGAAGGATTTCACCGCTGGTCGGCAGGATGCTTCCGGCAAGCAGGTCGAACATCGTCGTCTTGCCGGCGCCGTTGGGGCCGATCAGGCCGAGGATTTCTCCCGCTTTGACTTCAAACGAGACATCGTTGACCGCGACAAGGCCGCCGAACCGCCTGACGACATTTCTTGCCGTCAGAACCGGCGCGCGGGTTTCCCCTTGCCGTTTGGTTGCCTCGCTCATCAAACCCTCTGGCCGAAGACGATCGTTGCCGCCTTCTGATTATTGATTTGTGATCACACTTGCTTTGATCACGCTATTCGGCTTTAATTTGATCCGCAAGCCGAAAACCGGCCAAGAACGGAATTCCATGCAAAAGGCTGCCATCGAAAAGAACAACGAGGCGATCGCGGCCCAACTTGCGCCGGTCGGCCGCGAAACGGTACAGGACCGCGTCTACTCCGAACTGCGCCGTGCCCTGATCGGCGGGCTGTTCGAACCAAGCCAGGTGCTGACCATCCGTGGCTTGGCCGATGCGCTGGTCACCTCGACTATGCCGGTGCGCGAGGCGCTGGGCCGGCTGATCACCGAAAAGGCGCTGGAGGCGTTGCCCAACCGTTCGGTGCGCGTGCCGCCGATCACGCTGGAACGCCTCGACGATCTCTTGCGGGCCCGCATCCTGATCGAGGGCGAGGCGATCGCGCTTGCCGCCGCCCGCATGGGTCCGCGCCAGATCGCCACCATAGAGACCATTCTCGGCGAATGGGACGAGATGCGGGCGCTGAAACACAAGAAGGACGTCGATCGCGAAGTGACGCTCAACCAGAGCTTTCACTTCGAGATCTACCGCTCCTGCGGTTCGGCCGTGCTGATCCCGATGATCGAGAGCCTGTGGCTGCAATCGGGCCCCTGCATCCGTGTCGCCATCTACGCCTTCTCGGAAGCCGGCGAGGTCGACACCGCCCAGTATCACCGCCGCATCGTCACGGCGCTGTCCACGCAGGATGCGCAGGCGGCGCGCGAGTCGCTGGTCGCCGACATCAGCCGCCCCTTCACCTTTCTGCGCAGCAAGCTGCAGGCTGCCGCCGCGAAAGACCAGACATGACCGCCATCAGGATCACCGAGCCGCGCTCGCAGCTTTCCGTCACGGCATTGTTGCTGCCCGAAAAGGCACCGGAAAACGCTGCCTTCCTCTTGGCCTATCTCGGCACGCCACGCGTTGTTCCGGGCATCCACGCGATGTGGACGGGGCCGGAGATTTCCTGTCCGGTTCCACCAGCCGACCTCGAGGGCCAGGCCTATGCAAAACCGCTGCCGGCCGAGAACGCAACGCTGAACCCGCAGCCGGGCGACATCGTGCTGTCCTATGTGCCGCCACGCATGTGGGGCGGCAATCCCAATGCGATCTTCGACATCGGCCTCTATTACGGCCAGGGTGCGCGGCTCCTGTTCCCGATCGGCTGGCTGGCCGGCAGCGTGGTGGCGCAGGTGCGTGCCGGGGAGCGCGATCAGTTCGCCGCCGCTTGCGGCGGCATCCGGCGCAACGGCGCCTGCGATGTCACCTTCAGTCTGGTGGAGGCTTGACATGGCCGACGACAGTTTCGAGCTGTTCGATCTTCGCGTCGAGGTGGTCATCCCGGAGGGCAAGCCGATCTATTGCGGCGCCAGGGCCGGTGACTATTTCGAGCTCAAGGGCGAGATGCTGTCGATGCCGGCAGGGCAGGGCTTTTCGATTTATTCGCTCGCCGCCGTCTTGCCGCTGCTGGCGGCCAAGCAGCGCCCGACCCACCCGAACGACTGGATGACATCGGACGCCGAGATCGCTTGTCCCGATCCCAATTGCGCCAGCCGCCTCCGGATTGTCAGGGTGGCCAAGCGACGGTTCAGCCACGCCGAGACCACAGCGGTGCCGCTGCCGAAGGAGGATGACCTGACATGACCGCCAAGACCTTCGAACTCGGCCCCGGCTACACCATCTCGCGCGTCATTCGCGGCGGCTGGCAGCTGGCCGGCGGCCACGGCGCCATCGACCGCAGCCAAGCGGTTGCCGATCTGATCGCCACCTTCGATGCCGGCATCTGGACCTATGATTGCGCCGACATCTACACCGGTGTCGAGGAGCTCATCGGCGCGGCGCGCCTGCGGCTGGCCAGCGAGCGCGGCCTCGACGTCGCCGCCCGGATGAAGGTGCACACCAAGCTGGTGCCCGACCTGGAACGGCTGGCCAGCATCAGCCGCGACTACATCAGGGGCATCGTCGACCAGTCATTGCGGCGGCTGAAGGCCGAGCGGCTCGATCTCGTCCAGTTCCACTGGTGGGACTATGCGCAGCCTCGCTATGTCGAGGCGATGGGCTGGCTCAACGAGCTTCGGCTGGAAGGCAAGGTGCGCAATCTCGGCACCACCAATTTCGATACGCCGCGGCTCACCGAAATCCTCGCCGCCGGCATCCCGCTTGTCAGTCAACAGCTGCAGTATTCCGTGCTCGACCAGCGGCCGGGCAACAGCCTGGCGGCACTCGCAAAACAGAACGGCGTCGGCTTCCTCTGTTACGGCTCGGTTGCCGGCGGCTTCCTCAGCGACAAATGGCTCGGTGCGGCCGAACCCGCCACGCCGCTCGAAAACCGCTCGCTGGTCAAATACAAGCTGATCATCGATGATTTCGGCGGCTGGGATCTGTTCCAGCACCTGCTTCAGGCACTGAAAGCCATTGGCGACCGCCACGGCGTCGACATTGCCACCATCGCCAGCGCCTGGGTGCTGGAACAGCCGCAAGTGGCGGCTGTCATCGTCGGTGCCCGCAACCAGGCGCACGCCATTGCCAATGCGAAAATCATGGACGTGGCGCTTGACGCCGAGGACCGGGCGCGGATTGCGGCCGTCATCGCGCAAGGCACGGGCCTGGAGGGCGACGTCTACACGCTGGAGCGCGACCGCCACGGACGCCACGGTTCGATCATGCACTACAACCTCAATGCGGGGAAGAAATGAGCGGCGAACCCTCCCTGTTTTCACGCGCCAGCGCCGAAATCATCGACCTGCACCGCTTCTTCGTCGACTGGTTCGTCGCCGCGCGCGCCAACACGGTGGACTTCGGCCGCTTCGAACGCGCCATGGGTAAAGACCTCAGCATGGTGGCGCCGGACGGGCAGGTCCTCGATCGCGAAGCGGTCGTCGACCATGTCCGCTCAAGCCGCGCCTCTTGCGACGACGGTTTTGCCATTTCGATCGAGGACATCCGGCCCGGCTGGCAGGACGCCGATACCATCGTCGTCCTTTATGTCGAAGCGCAGCTGCGCGCAGGCAAGCACAGCCGCCGCCAGTCGAGCGCCGTCTTCACCACCAGTTCATCGGCGCCCAACGGCGTCGAATGGCGACATCTGCATGAGACCTGGCTGCAGGTGCCGGAACGCTGAACAGGCTCCAGAATTCAAATACAGTCGAGTAACGAAAGGGGAACAACAATGACAAAGACGATACTCCAACTCACCACCGCGCTCGCCCTCGTCACGATGGCGGGTGCCGCGCAGGCAGCCGATTGCAAGATCACCGTCGGCCTCGTCATGGAACTGACCGGCCCGGCCGGCGAATACGGTCAGGCCGGGGCCAAGTCGGTCGAGATGGCCTTCCGCGACATCAACGGAGCCGGCGGTGTGCGCGGCTGCGATCTCGTCACCGATACGCGCGACAGCCAGAGCCAGGGCAACATAGCGGTCGACGCAGCCACCCAGCTGGTTCAGGTCAGGAAGGTGCCGGTCATCATCGGCGGCATCATCTCGTCTGTGTCGATCCCGATCCTGACCTCCGTCACCGCGCCAGCCAAGATCGTCCAGGTCTCGCCGGCTTCGTCCTCGCCGACGCTGACCGCGCTCGGCCGCGACGGCAAGACCAACGGCATCTTCTTCCGCACCATCACCTCGGATGCGCTGCAGGGCGTCGCCGCCGCCAAATACGCCGTCGACAAGGGTTTCAAGAAACTGTCGATCATCCACGTCAACAACGATTTCGGCGTCAACATGGTGGCCGAATTCTCGCGTGCCTATAAAGCGCTCGGCGGCACCATCGTCTCCGACACGCCCTATAACGAGAAGCAGTCGAGCTATGCCTCCGAAGTCACGGCGGCGATGGCCGGCGAACCGGACGGGCTCTATCTCGTCAGCACGCCGGTCGACGGTGCAACGGTCGCCCGTACCTGGATCTCGCAGGGCGGCGTGCAGAAATTCCTCCTCAATGACGGCATGAACAGCCCTGATTTCATCGAGTCCGTCGGCGCCGACTATCTGAAGGAAGCCTACGGCACCTCGTCCGGCACCAGCCCGACCGCTTCGACAGAGTACTTCACCAAGAACTACAAGGAATTCTCCGGCATCGAACCGACCAATCCGGCAGCCGACCGTTCCTATGACGCCGGCGCGATTGTTGGCCTCGCCATCGCCATTGCCGGTTCGGAGGATCCGGCCAAGATCAAGGACGCGATGTACAAGGCGGTCGATCCGGCCGGCACGCCGATCTTTGCCGGCAAGGAAGAGTTCGCCAAGGCGCTTGGCCTGATCAAGGACGGCAAGCCGATCCGCTATGAAGGCGTCATCGGCCCTGTCGCCTTCGACAAATATGGCGACATCACCGGCCCGTTCCGGCTGTGGAAGATCGTCGATGGCAAGGTGGCGACCGACGGTGAAATGACCACCGACGACGTCAACGCCCTGCAAGCGAAACTTCAGTAAGACTACCTATTCTCCGGTATCGATCACGATCCCATCGTGGTCGATACCGGACGATTGTCCTGTTTTGCATTACCACGGGCACGGACGACGTCGCTTTGCGTGGACGAGCGTTTGACCGGCAGGCGATCATGGATAGGATCGGCCGATGTCGCCTGAAATCCAACAGCTCCTCTCTGCGCTCGGCGACCGGCTGGGCGCGGGCGGCGTGCTCGCCGGTCCGGAGGTGGATCAGCGCTATCGTGACGATCCCGACGGCAAGCTGGGGGCGCTTCCCGAAGCGGTGCTGCGCCCGCGCGACACACAAGGTGTCGCGGCAGCGCTGGCGGTTTGCAACGATCTCAGCCAGCCGGTTGTCGTCCAGGGAGGACGCACCAGCCTGGCAGGCGCCGCCCGTGTGCAGCCGGGCGAGGTGGTGCTGTCGTTGGAGCGCATGACCGACCTCGCCGTTCCGGATCGCCAGGCTGCTAGCATCGTCGCCGAAGCGGGCGCGACGCTGCAGGCGGTGCAGGAGGCGGCCGACAGCGCCGGGCTGATGTTCGGCGTCGATATCGGCGCACGCGGCTCCGCGACGGTCGGCGGCAACATCGCCACCAATGCCGGCGGCATCCGCGTGCTGCGTTACGGCATGTACCGCGCTCAGGTTCTGGGACTGGAAGCCGTGCTTGCCGATGGCAGCGTGATGACCTCGCTCAAGGGCTTGCCCAAGGACAATTCCGGCTACGACCTCAGTCAGCTCTTTATCGGCACGGAAGGAACGCTCGGCGTGGTCACCCGCGCCGCGCTCAGGCTGCATCCCAAGCCGGCGTCCGAGGTGAACGCTTTCTGCGCGCTCTCTTCGCTCGATGCGGCAATCGCCCTGCTTGGGCTGCTGCGGCAAAAGCTCGGCCCGCTCCTGTCCGCCTATGAGGTCAACTTCGCACCGCTCTATGACCTCATGGTCGCCAGCATGGCTATGCCGGCGCCGCTGCCGGCAGGCTCGCCCGTCTATCTGCTGGCCGAGATCCAGGGCAGTCAGCCGGAACGCGACGGCGAGCGCTTCGCCGAGGTGTTGATGCAGTTGGTCGAAGACGGTGTCATCGACGATGTGGTGGTCTCGCAATCGCCGCGCGAGTTTCGCGCTCTGTGGGACGTGCGGGAGGACGCCAATCGCGTCCTGTTTTCGATCAAGGGTTTGATCGGCGTCGACATCAGCATCCCGTTGGCCCGCATGGGAGCGTTCCTGCAAGAGGCGGACGCAGCCATCCACGCCGTCGATCCCGGCGCCGACATCTATTTCTTCGGCCATCTCGGCGACGGCAATCTGCATTACCAGGTCCGCACGGTCGATGCGGCGGCGGCATATGACATCGTCTATCGCGGCGTGGCGGCGGCCGGCGGCGGCGTTTCGGCCGAACACGGCATCGGCCTCGACAAGAAGAAGTGGCTGCATCTGGTCCGCAGCGACGCCGAGATCGCCACGATGCGGCGGCTGAAGACACCCCTTGACCCCAGAAACATCCTCAATCGGGGACGGGTCTTCGACCTCAACCCGACCGCCTTCTCCCGATGACGATTGCCCGCTATCTCAAGTCCGTTCCGTTGCGAGCTGTCTGGGGATGAGAAAGCGGGCGGCAAGCACGCAGAGCAGCACGGTGAACATCAGGATCAGCGCCACCAGCGCATTGATGTCGGGTGAGAAGCCAAGCCGCATCATCGCCCACAACCTGACCGGCAGCGTGCTTTGCGTGCCGGTGACCAGGATGGTGATCATGGTCTCGTCGAACGACAGGGCGAAGGCCAGGATGGCGCCGCCGACCATGGCGCTCGACAGGTTCGGCAGGATGATGCGCCAAAAGGTCTGCCAGCCCGTGGCACCGAGATCGTAGGACGCTTCGACCAGCGTGCGGCTCATCGACTGCAGCCGCATCAGCACCGTGCGGTAGACGATCGCCAGCACGAAAACCGTATGGCCGATGACGACCGTCAGCAGCGAGCGTTCGAGACCGATTTCGCGAAAGAAGATCAGCAGCGCCAGGCCGCTGATGATCGGAGGCATCAGGAACGGCAGGAAGATGATGAACTGCAGCAGCGAGCGTCCGGAGCGGCGCCCATGATAATAGAGCGCCAGCAGCGTTCCGCTGACCACCGACAGGATGACGGTGCAGACGCCGACGATCAGCGTGGTGCGCAAGGCGACCAGTATGTCGTGGTTTTCAGCCAGCGCCACATAGGTCGACAGGGTCGGCGCCGACCAGTCGACGGAGCCATGCGAAATGGTGAAGAACGACGACACGATCGGCACGAACAGCGGGCTGTAGAGCAGCACCGCAACCAGTGTCGTGATCGCGGCCAGAAAGATCGTGGACAGTCGGGGCAGGGCGCTCATACCGAAGTCCCCCGGTTGCGGCCAAAGCGTTCGCCGACGAGGATTGCGGCGATCACCACGACGGCCAGCGCCACCGACAGCGCCGCGCCGAACGGCCAGTTATAGGCCGTGCCGAACTGGCTGTAGAGGATGCGGCCGAAGGTGAAGCCGCTGATGCCGCCGACCATTTGCGGCGTCAGGAAATCGCCGATCGCCAGCACGAAGACGAAGCTCGCCGCCGAAGCGACGCCGGGCAGGCTGAGCGGCAAGGTGATGCGCAGGAAGGTCTGCAAGCTGCTGGCCCCCAGATCGTCCGAGGCACGCAGCAGCACCTGCGGAATCCGCTCCAGCGACAGGAAGATCGGCAGGATGGCGAAGGGAATCAAAAGTAGCGTCAGCGTCAGCAGGATGGCGTTCATGTTGAACACGAAAAGCGTCGACGGTTCCTGCAGGATGCCGAGCGCCACCAGCGCCTTGTTGAGGAAGCCGTTGAGGCCGAGGATGCTGCGGATCGCATAGATCTTGATGACGTAGCTCATCAGCAGCGGCACCAGCAGCAGCATCAGCAAGGCATAGCGCCAACGGCCTTTCAGCGTCGTCAGGAAGTAGGCGGCGGGATAGGCAAGTAGGATGCAGATGATGGCCACCGACACGCACAGCACGATGGTGTTCCAGAACACCGGCAGAAAGACCGGATCGGTGAAGAACCTGATATAGTTGCCCAGGGACAACCCGTAGACGATGGTGCCCTGGTCGACACTGAAGAAGCTGTAGCCGAGGAAGATCGCCAGCGGCACCAGGACGAAGACAACCGGCAAGGCAAACGCCAGCACCGTGACCAGCAGCGACAGTCGTCTTTCCGCAGTGAGTGTCGAGCCGGCTTCGCTCATGCCAGCACCAGATGGCCTTCATGCGGCGCAAACGAAAGCGATACAGCCTCGCCGGATTTGAGCGCGCTGCCGTCGATGCGGCTCGGCACGCGCAGCCGCAAGCGTTGCGCAGCATTGTCTGGGCCTGCCGCGATGGTGGCGACGCTCGATGAGCCGGCAAAGGCCATGTCGGAGATCGTGCCGGAAAAACGGTTGTCGGTGTCCTTTGCGTCTGCAAGATGCAAGGCCTCGGGACGGAACGCAGCGTAGGCGCTGGCGCCATCTGCTGCGGCCTTCAAATGCGGCTGGTCACTGATCGAGCAGACCAGGCGGCCGAGCGCCGTCTCGATCGATCGCAGCTCGCCCTGCACCGGCCCAAGTTTTCCGGACATCAGATTGTTCTCGCCGAAGAAGCGCGCGACGAACTCGCAATTCGGCCTGTAGTAAAGGTCGTGCGGCGTGCCGTGCTGGCGGATATGGCCGGCCTCCATGACGCAGATCCGATCGGCCATGCCGATGGCTTCCTCCTGGTCATGGGTGACGAACAGGAAGGTGGTCTTGATTTCGCGCTGGATGGATTTCAGGAAGACCTGCATCTGCCTGCGCAGTTCGAGGTCGAGCGCCGCCAGCGGCTCATCGAGCAGGATCAGGCGCGGCTGGCAGATCAGTGCACGGGCGAGCGCGACACGCTGGCGCTGGCCGCCGGAGAGCTGCGCCGGAAAGCGGTCGGCGAAACGTCCGAGCTGGACCAGGTCCAGCGCCTCCGCGACACGGCGCGCGATTTCCTTGCGCTGGATATGGCGAACCGAAAGCCCGTAGCCAACATTGCCGGAAACGGTCAGGTGCGGAAACAGCGCATAGTCCTGGAATACCGTGTTGAACGGCCGTCGGTTGATCGGCATGCGGCTGATGTCTTGCCCATCCAGGCGGATCTCGCCTGACGTCAGCGGTTCCAGTCCGCCGATCAGCCGCAGCACCGTGGTCTTGCCGGAGCCCGAAGGCCCGAGCACGGTGAGGAACTCACCATCCCGGATCGACAGGTCGATGTCGTGCAGCACGGGGACCGTGCCGTAGGATTTCGAGACGGACCGCAGCGTCAAGAGGTCGGTGTTCTGGTTCATGAAATACTCTCGCATACGCTTCGGCGGTCCGGAACCTCCGGACCGCCGGGTCCTTCGAAGGCATAGAGCGGAAAGATCAGGGCGTAGCCTTGACCTCGTTCCACATGTCCGAACGCTTGAGCGGGTCCTCGACATTGTTGAGCCAGACCAGCTTGTCGTTGCCGCCGGCGCTGCCGGTTTCCGTCACCGTGTTGCCGAAGCCGGTGCGCTCGGAAAGCTCGCCGCCGACCTTCTTGCTCAGCATGAAGTCGATCCATTTCTCGGCTGCCGCATTGTCACGGACACCCTTGGAAATGACCCAGTTGTCGAGCCAGGCGAGCGCGCCCTCGCTTGGGTTGACGTAGGCGACATGGGCGCCGATCTTCTGCAGCGCCTTGACCTGCTGCTGGCCGTAATTGGCCCAGATCAGGGCCACGTCATTGTTCTGGTAGATCTGCTGCGCCTCGTCGGCGGTGGTGTAGAAGCTCAGCACGTTGCGCTTGAGTTCGACCAGCTTGGCCTTGACCGCCGCCATCTGCTCTTCGTTGAGGTTGAACGGATCCTTGTAGCCGAGCGTCAGTGCGGTGAACGAGAAATTGTGCTCGCCATTGTCATAGGCCAGAACCTTGCCCTTGTAGGCCGGGTCCCACAGAACCGACATCGAGGTCGGCGCCGGCTTGACCTTGTCCGTGTCGTAGATCAGGCCGATGGAGTCGAAGCAGAACGGAATGCCGTAGACCTTGCCGTCCTTGGTCACGCCGCTGACCGCCGTCAGGTCGCGGAAGCGCGGCAGCACTTCTTTCTGGTTGGCGAGCTTCGTGACGTCGATCGGCGACACCAGGTCGGCCTTGATGTAGCGCTGCAACTGGGCGGTGTTGACGGCGAAGACGTCGAAGTCCTGGCCTTCGCTTCCCTTGATCTTGGCCCAGATCTCGTCGTCGCTGCCGATGAAGACGACATCGACGCCGATGCCGGTCGCGGCGGTGAAGTCCTTGACCCAGTCGGCATCGGCGTAGCCGTCCCAGGCCAGTACCCGCAGGTTCGCGGCGAGCGCCGCCGATGTCATCAGGCCGATGCCGAGCCCGATTGTCGCTAGTCTTAGAAACGCTTTCTTCAGTCCCATTTTTAATCTCCCATTGTCGTTCTGGTGGACCGTAATTTCCGGGCCTGCGCCGTCACAGCTGGGTAACAGCGACCAGTCCCTCGTCCGGCACCGACACCATCCGGTTGCGCAGTGGCTTGCCGAATGTCTGTGCCTGGATTTCATACTCGTCGCCGGAAGCCGTCTTGACGCCGGAGGCGTAGCTCATCACCGCCGCGCCGAAGAAATGGGCATGCAGGTCGCCCGCCTTGCGGTGCATCGGGTAGCGGAAATGGAAGTGTTCGAGATTGGCGATCGAGTGCGACATGTGCGCTTCGCCCGACAGGAACTCCTGCTCCCAGATGACAGTGCCGTCGCGCAGGATGCGCGAATGGCCGCGCACTTCTTCGGGCAGGTCACCGATCAGCAGCTCGGGTCCGATGGAGCAGGAGCGAAGCTTGGAGTGGGCGAGGTAGAGGTAGTTCTCGCCCTCCGTCACATGGTCGGAATATTCGTTGCCGAGCGCATAGCCGATCCGATAGGGGCGGCCGTCCGGACCGTTGAGATAGAGGCCGACGATCTCGGCCTCTTCGGCGCCGGCGCGCGCGAAGGCCGGCATCGGTAGCGGCGCGCCGGGCGGCACGACACAGGTGCCGACGCCCTTGAAGAACCATTCGGGCTGGATGCCGATCTGCCCGGCGGCAGGCTTGCCGCCTTCCAGGCCCATACGGAAAATCTTCAGCGAATCCGATTCCTCGGTACCTTCGCCATGGGTCAGAACATGCATCTGGTTGCGCGCGGCGGCGCTTCCCGTGTGGGTCAGGCCGGTCCCGGTGACCAGGAAGCGCGCCGGTTCCGGATGGTCGACCGGAGCGAGCACCTGGCCATCGCGTAACAGTTGGTCGTAGTCGATTTTCGCTGTGCCCGTCTGCTTCTCGACCAGCGCTGCGATCGACGTGCCCTGGGCAATTGCCGCTTCGGCCAGCTCCAGCACGCTGCCGGTCTTTTCGAGCGGGTGCAGATGATTGCCGTCATCCGAGACACGGCCAACCCCTCTGCTGCCGTCGGCCATTCTGAACTGAACAAGACGCATGAATACTAACCTTCTTCCCTTGGAGCCGTACGGGTCACACCCAGCCCGCATCGACGATGAACTGCTGGCTCGTGCACATGCGGCTGTCGTCTGCGGCGAGAAACAGCGACATGCGCGCGATATCGGAGGGTTGCAGCCGGTCGGGCAGGCACTGCCTTTCCGCGATCTGGCGTTCGCCGGCCGAGTTCAGCCACAGCCGCATCTGGCGCTCTGTCATGACCCATCCCGGCACCATGCAGTTGACGCGGATGCGTTCGGGGCCGAGTTCGCGAGCCAGCGCCCGCGTCATGCCGTAAACAGCCGCTTTCGCGGTGACATAGGCTGGGCAATCCGGATCGCCGACCATCCAGGTGATGGAGCCGAAATTGATGATCGAGCCGCCGCCCAGCGCATTCATCTGTGGACGCACCGCCTGCGCCGCGAAGAACTGATGGCGCAAATTGACCGCCATGCGGTCGTCCCAGTAGGCAACCGTCACGTCCTTGGTCTGGTGGCGGTCGTCATTGCCGGCATTGTTGCACAGCGCCTGGATAGGGCCGTTGTGCTGCATCGCCTGAACGGTTGCCGCCTGCAACTCTTCGACGTTGCGCAGGTCGCAGGAAATGAACAGCGGCGCGGCATGTCCCTCGGCCGAGATCGCGTCGACCAGACGCCGGGAAGGCTCCTCGGCCATGTCGACGAAGGCGACGCGGCTGCCTTGCGCGCAGAAATGGCGCACCAGGCTTTCGCCGATGCCACTGCCGCCGCCGGTTATGAAGACGCTGCGGCCCTTGAGGCTTGGATAGATCGCATAGCCGATTTCATCCGTCATCGCGCGCCTCTCTAGTGCGAATGCCGAGGAATGCCGGCATCGCGCCGACCGACGAGAAAGTCGAAATCGCAGCCCTTGTCGGCCTGCAGCACGCGCTCGACATAAAGGCTCTGATAGCCGCCTTCAGGCGGCGCCGGCGGCTTCCAGTCACGCCGGCGGATTGCGAGCTCTTCGTCCGATACCAAAAGCTCCAGCCGGCGGCCGGCGACATCGAGCTCGATAAGATCGCCGTCGCGCACCAGCGCCAGCGCGCCGCCTGCGGCTGCTTCGGGTGCCACGTGCAGAACCACGGTGCCGTAGGCGGTGCCGCTCATGCGCGCGTCCGAAATGCGCACCATGTCGGAGACGCCTTGCTTCAGCAGTTTCGCCGGCAGCGGCATGTTGCCGACCTCGGCCATTCCGGGATAACCGCGCGGTCCGCAATTCTTTAGTACCATCACCGAGGAGGCGTCGATGTCCAGCTCCGGATCGTCGATGCGGGCGTAGTAGTGCTCGATGTTCTCGAACACCACCGCCTTGCCGCGATGTTGCATCAGCGCGGGCGTTGCCGCGGACGGTTTGATGACTGCCCCGTCAGGCGCCAGATTGCCGCGCAGGATGGAGATGCCGCCTTCCTTGGTCAGCGGCTGGCTCAGCGGCCGGATCACCTCGCTGTTGTAGTTGGGCGCGCCGTCGATCAGTTCACCGATGGTCTTGGCGCTGACGGTCATGGCGTCGCGATGAAGAAGCCCCACTTCATCAAGCGACGCCATGACCGCAGCTAGCCCCCCGGCGTAGTAGAAATCTTCCATCAGGAACCGGCCCGACGGCATCAAATCGACAATAGTTGGAATGTCCCGGCCAAGGCGGTCCCAGTCATCGAGGCTGAGATCGACACCGATCCGGTTGGCGATGGCGATCAGATGCAGCACCGCATTGGTCGAGCCACCGATCGCGCCGTTGACTCGAATGGCGTTCTCGAATGCTTCCCGGGTGAGGATCTGCGCGATTGTCACGTCCCTGCGGACGAGGTCGACGATCTGGCGTCCGGCCATCTGGGCGAGCACGCCACGGCGCGAATCCACCGCGGGGATCGCGGCGTTGTCCGGCATGCCGATGCCGAGCGCCTCGACCATGCTGGCCATGGTCGAGGCCGTGCCCATTGTCATGCAGCTGCCCGCAGATCGGCTTTGGCCCTGCTCGGCGGCGAGAAAGTCGGCGACCGGCATCCGGCCGGCCTTAACTTCCTCGGCGAATTTCCAGACATGGGTGCCCGAGCCGATATCCTGTCCGCGGAACTTGCCGTTGAGCATCGGCCCGCCGGAAACGGCGATGGTCGGCAGGTTGCACGACGCGGCACCCATCAAGAGTGCCGGCGTGGTCTTGTCGCAGCCGACCAGCAGGATGACGCCATCGATGGGGTTGCCGCGGATGGACTCTTCGACATCCATGCTGACCAGATTGCGAAACAGCATGGCGGTCGGGCGCATGTTGCTCTCGCCGAGCGACATCACCGGGAATTCGAGCGGCAGGCCGCCCGCTTCATAGACGCCGCGTTTGACGTGATCGGCCAGCGCCCGCAGATGGGCATTGCATGGGGTCAGTTCCGACCAGGTGTTGCAGATGCCGATCACCGGGCGGCCATCGAAAGCGTCGGCGGGGATGCCCTGGTTCTTCATCCAACTGCGGTGCATGAAGGCGTTCTTGCCCTCACCGCCGAACCAGGCCTCGGACCGCAGCTTGCGTTTGGTGTCGGTCACGATGTCTGTTCCCGATCCTGGCGGCGCTTGTTGCGGCTTTCGACGCTGCGGCGCACGTCTTCCTCGGCATTGTCGATGAGCACCAGCAGCGCGTTTTGCGCACCAGTGGCGTCGCCGGATGCGATCTTTTCGGCCACTTCCCGATGCAGCGGCAAAGAATGACGCTGCCCGTCCGGATTGTCGTTGGAGAGGCGAAAGCTCATCACCAATGCGGTTTCGACCAGTGCCGCCAGCGAGCCGATCAGCTCATTGCCGGTCATGCGCAGGATGGTCTGATGGAACAAAAGATCGGGCTTGGCGAAGCGGTCGCCGTCGTCAACCACCGCTTCCATTTCGGCCAGCGCGGCATTGATCTCGGCAATCTGCGCCGGCGTGGCGCGTTGCGCGGCAAGTGCGGCCGACATCGGCTCGATGGCTCGGCGCAGCTCGAACAGCGCCCGGACATCGTCGGCGCTGACGCCGCCTGCGTAGCGCCATGACAGGACGTCCGGGTCGAGGAAATTCCAGTCGGCACGGGGACGCACCCTTGTGCCGGTCTTCGGCCGCGATTCGACCAGTCCCTTGCCGGCCAGCACCTTGATCGCCTCGCGCAGCACCGTGCGGCTGACCCCCAGCATCTCGCTGGAATCGTCGGCATTGGGCAGTGCCTCGCCGGGCAGGAAATCGCCTTGCACGATGCGCAATCCGATCTGCTCGACGACAGTCGCATGCAGCGCCGTCGAGCCGCTGGAGACCGCGACCGCAACCCTCGACGTGCGCGCCGTGCTGAAAGATTTCTTATTCTTCATACTATTCATATGATATGTCTTATCGGCATTGCGACTGGAGTCAAGGGAGGGGGAATGCCGGTGACAAAGAATTCCGCTGCCGTTGCCGAGCGGCATCAAGAGCTGGTCTCGATCAGCGATGGCATTGCGACTGTAGAGATTGCCCCGGCCGCCGGCGGCGCGCTGGCGTCGTATCGCTGGCGGCAAAACGGATCCGTCGTGGATTGGCTGCGTCCTGCGGATCAGGCGGCGATCGACAGCCGCGATGCCGGCGCCATGGCCTGCTTCCCGCTGGTTCCCTATTCCAATCGCATAAGGGGCGGGCGCTTCGCATTCGCGGGCCGCACCGTCGAACTGCCGACCAGCCCGGAAGATCCGCATCATGAGCATGGCCATGGCTGGCGTCGGCCATGGACAGTCGTCCGGCACGAAGCCAGCACCACCCTCCTATCTTATCGCCATGCCGCCGATTCCTGGCCGTGGAGCTATGAGGCAAGGCAAGCGATCTCGCTGGTCGATGGCGGGCTGATCATTGCCCTTTCGCTGCGCAATCTCTCGGACATGCCGATGCCGGCAGGCTTCGGCCTCCATCCCTATTTCCCGTCAACACCGTGGACACATGTCCAGGCGCAGGTATCCGGCATGTGGGAGACCGATGCGGAAATCCTGCCCACCCGGCACGTCCTGCCGCCCGCTGGCTCCAATCCTACCACCGGCTTCGACGTGTCGGAGACGGACTTCGACACGGTCTTCACCGGATGGACGCGCCGTGCCCGGATCTCCTGGCCGGAGCGTGGGCGGCAACTGGACATCGAGGCCGAGGCGCCGCTCGATTTCCTCGTCCTCTACACGCCGCCCGGCGAGCCATTCTTTTGCGCCGAGCCGGTCAGCAACATCACCGACGCCTTCAACCGCACGGGTGAAGCAGGCATCGACACCGGTTGCATCGTGCTGGCGCCTGGGCAGATGCGATCCGCAAGCGTTCGCTTCACGCCTTCGCAGGCGGCCTGATCGCCAATCTGAGCCGCATCAACTGCTTTGCTTTGCTGCTTCGCGGATGGTCTGCAGCAGGATGGAGAAGGCCGGCGAGGGCGCCGTGTCGGTGCGCATGGTCAGACCGACCGGTCCCTTGGTTTCCTCGGTGTTGACCGGCAAGGCGACGAAGGCGCCGCTGCCGAGTTCGTTGGCAACGACGCCAGCCGAAATGATCCAGACGGCATTGCTCTGCCGCAGGAAGGCTCGGCCGAAGGAGTCCGAGACGGTTTCGATCTCGGTTGCCGGCGCCGTCATGCCGTTGGTGATGAACAGGCGGTCGACGAAGGGGCGGATGACCGATTCCCGCGTCGGCATCAGCATCGGGAATTCGTCGAGCCGTGCGAACACATCCTGTCCTGGATCGAGCAGCGGATGTCCCGCCCGCACCACGAACAGCACCGGTTCGGAATAGAGGTGCTCGAAGAAGAAGCCGGTCATGTTCTCCGGCGCCGCCAGCCGTCCGACGACGAGATCCAGTGCGCCGGTTCGCAACTGTTCGAGCAGCACCGCATTCTCGCCGGTGACGATCTTGATCGCCGCACCGGCGCTCTCCTTGAGGAACAAGGTCATGGCGAGCGGCATCACCCGCGCCGAGACCGTCGGCAGCGCGCCGATGCGGATCGGGTGCCGGTTGACCGCTCCGTCCTGCCGGACGGAATCGACGCCTTGCTTGAGCGCCGTGATCGCCGTGCCGGCATGGCGAAGGAAGATTTCGCCGATGCGCGTCAGTCGGATGCCGCGGCCGTCGCGCTCCACCACCGCCACCCCCAGCGCCTCTTCCAGTTCGCGCAATGTCTTGGTCACCGCCGGCGGGCTGACATGCAGCAAGTCGGCCGCTCGCGCCACGCTTCCTTGCCGCGCAACTTCCAGGAATGCCTGCAGGTGACGGAACCGGATGCGGCTATGGGACATGGATTGATAACCCATGAGTTAATGAAACGACGCAAAATACCATTTTACCGAACCAAACGCCTTGTGCAATGTGGAGGCGGAGGACCAAAACCGTGCCATTCGTCACCATCGGCGGCATCACGCTGCACCATCGCCACACCAAGGCGGCCGGCAATGCACGCCCGATCATATTCATCAATTCGCTGGGCACCGACTTCCGGGTCTGGGACGAAATTGTCTCGGCGCTCGATGGTGAAATGCCGCTGCTGGTCTATGACAAGCGCGGCCATGGGCTGTCCGATATCGGCGACATCAGATCGATCGACGATCATGTCGACGATCTCTCGGCGCTCGTCGATCATTTCGGGTTGAGCAAGGTCGTGCTGTGCGGCCTGTCGGTCGGCGGCCTGATCGCACAAGGCTTCTATCGCCGGCGCCCAGAAATGGTCGAAGGCCTGATCCTTTGCGACACGGCCCACAAGATCGGCACGACAGACAGCTGGAACACACGCATCGCGACGGTCGAAAGCAAGGGCATCCAGGCCGTTGCGGATGGCGTGCTCAAAGTGTGGTTCACCCCCGCCTTCCACGCGGCGCGTCTGGCCGAGCTGGACGGTTATTGGAACATGATGACCAGGCAAGCGCTTGCCGGTTACGTCGGGACTTGCATGGCCGTTCGCGATGCGGATTTCACCGATGCCGCACGCCACATAGCGGTGCCGACGCTCTGCGTCGCCGGCGATCAGGATGGCTCGACGCCTCCCGATCTTGTCCGCTCCCTGGCCGAGCTGATCCCCGGCGCGCGCTTCGAAATCATCCGCGACGCCGGGCACATTCCTTGCGTCGAACAGCCAGAGGCGCTGGTCGCCCTGATCCGCGATTTTATCGCATCGCTTGCCCCTGGAGCCGAAACCCATGGATGAAGTCCCCGGCAACGAAGCCAGATATCGCACCGGCCTCGCGGTGCGGCGCTCCGTGCTTGGCGACCGGCATGTCGACCGGGCCGAGGTCGCCGCCACCGATTTCGACCAGCCTTTCCAGGAACTGATCACCGAGGCCGCCTGGGGTACCGTGTGGGCGCGGCCGGGCTTCACCAAGCGCGAGCGTTCGATCGTCACGCTGGCGCTGCTCGCCGCACTCGGCCATGATGAGGAGGTCGCCATGCATGTGCGCGCCACCGTCAACACCGGTGCTTCGCGCGACGACGTCTGCGAGGCGTTCCTGCATGTCGCCATCTATGCCGGCGTGCCGGCCGCCAACCGTGCCTTCAGAATAGCCAAGGACGTGTTTTCGGAAATGGACGGAGCCAGGAATGCCCGCTGAGTCCGGCTCGACGAGGCCCGAGACCGGCGCCTTCTTCCGGCGCGATCGGACCTGGCATCCGCCGGCTCTGACGCCGAATTATAAGACCTCGATGCTGCGCTCGCCGCAAAAAGCCCCCCTCGTCTTCGACAACACGCTGTCGGAGATTGCAGGCCCCGTTTTCGGCCACGCAATATTGGGCGAACTTGACGCCGACCTGATCCACAATTTCGCCAGGCCCGGCGAGAGCGCGCTCGGCGAGCGGATTATCGTCCATGGCCGAGTGCTCGACGAGCGAGGCGTTGGCGTGCCCGGCGCGCTGCTCGAATTCTGGCAGGCCAATGCCGGCGGCCGCTATCGCCACAAGAAGGATGGCTATCTGGCGCCGCTCGACCCGAATTTTGGCGGCTGCGGCCGAGCCCTCACCACCGAGGACGGCGGCTATGCGTTTCGCACCGTCAAGCCTGGACCCTATCCCTGGCCGAATGGGCCGAACGACTGGCGCCCCTCGCACATTCATTTCTCGGTGTTCGGCCACGGCTTTGCCCAGCGGCTGATCACGCAGATGTATTTCGAGGGCGACCCGCTGATCTGGCAGTGCCCGATCGCGCGCGGCATTCCCGACAAGGCAGCCGTTGAGACGCTGATCGCCGCGCTCGACATGCAAGCGACGATCCCCTTCGACGCGCGCGCCTACAAGTTCGACATCGTGCTGCGCGGGCGCCGCGCGTCGCTGTTCGAAAACAGGCTGGAGGGCAATTGATGGCCCAGTCGCTCGACCGGCTCAGGGAAAGCCCTTCGCAGACCGCCGGACCCTACGTTCATATCGGGCTGACACCCAATTTCTGCGGCATCGGCGGCGTCTATCCCAGTGATCTCGGCGCCACCATGGTCAACGACAAGACCAAGGGCGAGCGCATCGGCCTGCGCATCCGGGTGCTCGATGGCACCGGCACGCCGCTCAAGGACGCGCTGATCGAGATCTGGCAAGCGGATGCGGATGGGCTCTACAATTCGCCGGCCGAACTGCGTGGTGCTGCCGATCCGAATTTCTTCGGCTGGGGCCGTTGCCCGACCGATATGGACACCGGCCTCTGCACGTTCGAGACGGTCAAGCCTGGCCGCGTCCCGTTCAACGATGGTCGCCTGATGGCGCCGCATATCACGCTCTGGATCGTCGCCCGCGGCATCAATCTCGGCCTGCACACAAGGCTGTATTTTTCCGACGAGGAAAAGGCCAATGCCGGGGATGCGATCCTGGCACGCATCGAGCACCGCGTCCGCGTGCCGACGCTAATCGCCGAGCGCAAGGGCGATACCTACATCTTCGATGTCCATCTCCAGGGGGAGAAGGAAACGGTCTTCTTCGATAGCTGATGCTCAGGAGGCCTGTGACATGACTGTATCGCCTTTCGACCATCCGCTGCTCTCCGCTCTTCTCGGCGACGAAGAAGCGGCGAGGCATTTTTCCGTTGAGGCGGAAATCGAGGCCATGCTGGCCTTTGAACAGGCGCTGTCGCAAGCGGAGGCCGATAACGGGATAATCCCCAAGGATGCCGGGGCAGCGATCGTGGCGGCGCTTGGCACCTTCCGGCCGGACACGGCTCTGCTGCGAGCCGGGGTCGCCAAGGACGGCGTCATGGTGCCGGAGCTGGTGCGCCAGATCAGGGCTGCGGTCGGCGAACCGCATGGCCGGAAAGTGCATTTCGGTGCGACCAGCCAGGATGTGATCGACACCGGCCTGATGCTTCGGCTGAAATCCGTCGTCGAGCATCTCGATCTGCTGTTGACCGAAACCGTCATACGCCTCGCTTCGCTCAAAGAGCGTTTTGGCGGCAGGGCGCTGACCGGGATGACGCGCATGCAGAAGGCGCTTCCGATCAAAGTGGCCGATCGCGTCAGGGTGTGGCGGGCGCCGCTGCAACGGCATCAGGAGAGGCTATCCGAGCAGTCCAGGCGTCTGCTGATGGTGCAATTCGGCGGTGCCGCCGGCACGCTGGAAAAGCTTGATGACAAGGGGCCGGCGGTGCGCGCGGCACTTGCCGCCAGGCTTGGTCTTGGCGACGCACCGCAGTGGCACAGCCAGCGTGACGCGCTCGCCGACTTTGCCGGCCTGATGTCATTGGTATCAGGCAGCCTCGGCAAGTTCGGCCAGGACATCGCGCTGCTGGCGCAAGGTGGAACCGAGATCGAGCTTTCCAGTGGCGGCGGCTCGTCGGCCATGCCGCACAAGAAGAACCCGGTGAAGGCCGAAGCGCTGGTGGCGCTTGCCCGCTTCAACGCCACGCAGCTTGCCGGCATGCATCACGCGCTCGTGCATGAGCAGGAGCGGTCGGGTGCTGCCTGGACGCTGGAGTGGCTATTGCTGCCGCAGATGGTCGTCGCAACGGCCGCGTCGCTGCGCCTTGCCGCCGAACTGGCCGCACAGGTCGAAAATCTCGGCCACTGATGCGCACGCAAATCGTCGTCATCGGGTCCGGGCCGTCCGGGCTGCTGCTTGGGCAACTGCTGGCCGGCATCGGCGTAGAGACGGTCATTCTGGAACGTGCGAGCCGCGAGCACGTGCTTGGCCGCGTGCGGGCAGGGGTGCTCGAACAGGGCACCGTCGAATTGCTGGAACAGGCCGGCGCGGCGGCAAGGCTGCATGCCGAAGGGCTGCCGCACACTGGCATCTCGCTCGCCTTCGACGGACGCTTGCATCGCATCGACCTCGAGGCGCTGACCGGCGGCAGGCATGTCACCGTCTATGGCCAGACCGAGGTGACGCACGATTTGATGGACAAGCGCGACGCGGCAGGGCTGACCACGATCTACGAGGCGGCAAATGTCGCTCTGCACGATTTCGACGGCACCGCGCCTTTCGCCACCTATGACAAGGACGGCGTCACGCATCGCATCGACTGCGACTTCGTTGCCGGCTGCGACGGCTATCATGGCGTCAGCCGCAAATCGGTGCCCGAGCGTGCGCTAAAAATCTTCGAGCGGCGGTATCCGTTCGGCTGGCTCGGCGTGCTGGCCGAGGTGCCGCCAGCCGACCGCGAACTGGTCTACGCCAATCACGAGCGGGGTTTTGCGCTGTGCTCGATGCGCTCGACGCATCGCAGCCGCTACTATGTGCAGTGCCCGCAGGACGATCGCGTGGAGGCGTGGTCGGATGAGCGCTTCTGGGACGAGTTGCGCCGCCGCTTGCCGGAGCAGACGGCGGCAAATGTCGTCACTGGACCGTCCTTCGAGAAATCGATCGCGCCGCTGCGCTCCTTCGTTGCCGAGCCGCTGCGCTTCGGCCGGCTCTTCCTGGTCGGTGATGCCGCCCACATCGTGCCGCCGACCGGCGCCAAGGGCCTCAACCTCGCCGCCAGCGACGTGCGCTATCTCTTTGCCGGCCTGCACGATTTCTATCGCGACAAGTCAACGGCCGGCATCGACGCCTATTCAGGCAAGGCTCTGGCACGGGTCTGGAAAGCGGTGCGTTTCTCCTGGTGGATGACGACGATGCTGCACCGCTTTCCAGACACCGGCGAGTTCGGCCAGCGCATCCAGGAGGCCGAACTCGACTACCTCGTGCAGTCACGTGCCGCATCGACCGCGCTCGCCGAGAACTATGTCGGCCTGCCGTACTGAGGGCCGCGGATCATCCGGCGCCTTGCTGCCTGGCAAAGTCCGACAGCATCGGGCGCTGCCCTTTGAGGATCTTCACCTCGGCCTCGGCCAAGGTGAACCAGCCCGCTCTGTCCACCTCCGGGAACTCCTTCAGGAATCCCGACCTTGGCGGCCATTCCATGGTAAAAATGTTGCTCGTGATGGCAGCGACATCAATGTCGGCGGTCGCCTCGACAGACCAGGCCATGACGATCTTTCCGCCTGGTTGCCTGTAGTCGCCGAGACGCGTGAAGGACCCATCGACCCTGATGCCGAGCTCTTCCTCGGTCTCGCGCTGCGCTGCCGCCAACTCGTCCTCGTTCTCGCCGATGAGGCCCTTCGGTATCGACCACGCACCGTCGTCCTTCTTCGCCCAAAACGGTCCGCCCGGATGAACCAGCAACACCCTGAGATCGCCGTCGCCGCGGCGATAGATCAGCAATCCCGCACTGCGTTTTGCCATTGTGATACGTCCGTTTGCGAAGCCGGCAGCCTGCCGATGGTCCTTGAATCGTTGACGCGAACCTTGCACCTAGGGATTGCGACGCTATGTCAGGTTCGTCTGCATTGCACCTCACCCGCGAGTCCGGCAATCTGATACCATCGCTTATTTGGCGGCTCGAAGGCTAGGTGACGATGCAACTCGGTCTTATTGGCTACTATAGCGACTTCGTCGTGTATCCGCTGGTAATCGCCGTGCTGGCAGTGGCCGGGCTGCTCGAGGCCGGCGAAGAGAGTGCACCAGGCTGGATCGGCACGGTCCTCGCCTGTCTAGGCCTCTGGACGCTGATCGAGTATGTGCTGCACAGGTTCGTTCTTCACCATATTCCCTACATCAAGGACCTGCATGATCGTCACCATGTCGAGGAGCGCAGTTCGGTGGGCACCCCGACCTGGCTCAGCCTCGGGGTGCATGCGCTGATCGCGTTTGTGCCCGTTTGGGTGGTCTCGGACTTCGCAACCGCGAGCGCGGTAAGCTGCGGGCTGATGCTGGGGTACCTCTGGTACATCAGCATCCACCACATGATCCATCACTGGCACCCCGCCCATCCGAGCTATCTCTACACGCTCAAGCGCCGACACGCCGTGCATCATCATGTCGACGAAAACGCCAATTTCGGCGTGACGTCGATATTCTGGGATCGGGTTTTCGGGACGGCGCGGCTCTAGTCCGAGGCCAGACCAACCCCAACCGTTCAACGCCTCTTCCCGCGACCGCCGGGAGACTTGGCTCCGCGGGGGCCGCTCTGAACCGGCGTGTTGTTCTGGTTCTCGTCGGACAGTTTTCGCCAGCGGGCAAGGCGCTCCGGATCGAGCGTCCCGGCCTTTAAGGCAGCCTGCACAGCGCAGCCCGGCTCATGCACATGCGTGCAGTCGCGGAACTTGCAGAGCGGCGCGAGCTCGGTGATTTCGGCAAACAGCGTGTCGATGCCGGAGGCGACGTCGCTGACCTGCAAAGTCCGCATGCCCGGCGTATCGATCACCCAGCCGCCGCCGGCAATGGCGTGCAGCGATCGCGACGTGGTGGTGTGGCGTCCCTTGGAATCGTGCTCGCGAATGCCTCCGGTCTGTTGCGGCGATTGCTGCGCCGATCCGGCCAGCGTGTTGACCAGCGTCGATTTGCCGACGCCGGAGGAGCCGATCAGCGCCACCGTCTGGCCGACACCGCACCAGGCAGCCAGGGCGGTTGCCGCATCCGATGTGCGGGGGTTCAGCATCACGACCGGCAATCCGCGCTGCAACGCGGCAGCCTGCCTTTCATAGGTCTCGGCGTCTTCAGCGGTATCGGCCTTGGTCAGCAGGATCACCGGCGTCGTTCCGGCTTCATTGGCCAGCGCCAGGTAGCGCTCGAGCCTGGCGGGATTGAAGTCGGCATTGCACGAGGTGACGATGAACAGCGTGTCGACATTGGCCGCGGCAAGCTGCGGCACCCTGCCGCCCTGGGTGCGGCGTTCCAACACCGTCTTGCGGGACAGGCGGCGCTGGACAAGGTGTTCATGCCCATCGACCAGCACCCAGTCGCCGACCGCATAGTCACCGGTGTTCGCCTGCGCCGGCAGCGTCAGATCGACCGGCCCTGCCTGCGACAGGCCGGTCAGGCGATCGCGGTGGACGGTGGCGATCCGCGTCGGCACGAGATCGGCGTCGTCGGGCTCGAGCTGATCAGCGAAAAAATCCGTCCAGCCCAGGCTGGCGAGAGATGGCATGGAAGAATCCGTCACGGCTTTGACCACGGCGTCGCAGACATCGGACAGTATCCCTGGCAGGTGGCGAACGGGCGAGGCGATTGCCCAAGCCGTGTATGGGCGGCATGGCGACATTTGGCAAGCAGGCCCGTAGCCGAGAGCGAGCGGCAAGCTTCTGCAGCCTATCCCTTGATAGTCGAACTGACGATCAAGTCGACGAAACAGCGCTGTCCGAAAGCGTTTGGCGGGAAAACGGCGGCGAGCCACGTCAGCTTTAAACGTTAACAAATAATTTGACGCATGCAATTTTTTTGCGCTCTATTGGTAACCGTGAAAATTGACTGAATAAGTTCTGTCGAGCATTGTCGCATCCGGTCAACGGCCGCATGACTGGTGGCGGGGCCGATCATGGCAGGGGATCAGGAATATATCGATGGCGGAGAAGACACACCGCACGATGGACGACTTCGCCCAGGCATGCGGCGTGTCCCGGCCGACGCTGTCCAAATATTTCGACGATCCGGCGAGCGTGAAGCCGGCGACGCGGGCGCGCATCGAAGCCGCCCTGCGCTCCTCGGACTATCAGCCCAACCTTTTCGCCCGCAACCTCAACCGCAAGCGCACCCGCAACATCGGCATCGTCGTGCCGACGATCACCGATCCGTTCTACGCCGAGATGGTCAGCCGCATCGAATTTCGCTGCCGCGACGAAGGCTACTGGCCGATCGTCATCTCCTCGCATGGTTCGCCGAAGCTGGAGGCGGAGTCGGTCAGGACGCTGCTGTCCCTGAAGGTCGCCGGCGCGATCATCGCCCCACTGGGCCTGGCTTCTGACCGCGGCGTCTTCGACAAGCTCGGGCAGGACATTCCGATCGTCTATTTCGACACCTATATCGAGGGCGATACGCCGTTCGTTGGCAACGACAACCGGCAGAGCGTCTCGACCATCGTCGACTATCTCTGCCGTTCGGGTGAGCCGCCGGTCTATCTTGACATCCCACACGTCAACCACAACTCCGGCGAACGCCAGGAAAGCTACATCGTCGCGATGGAGACCGCCGGGTTCAAGCCGGTCGTCATCGAGGCCGCCCGCGATTACACCTGGGACTTCGAACGCATCGGCTACGAGCAGACGGAAAAAATGCTGGAGGCCGGCGCCTTGCCCGGCCGCACAATCCTGTGTGCCAACGATCGTCTCGCCTTTGGCGTGATGGCGGCTGCGTTCTCGCGCGGCCTGAAGGTCGGCCGCAGGCCCGATTGCGATCTGCGCGTTGCCGCGCATGACGATCATCCGCTGAGCCGCTACACCTGCCCGGCGCTGACCACCATGGCGCAGGATTTCGCCGCCATGGCCGGGCGCAGCGTCGAGATCCTGCTGGCCTTGCTGGACGAGGCCGATCCGCCGAAGCAGGGCATGGCGCGCACCGTCAAGCTCGGCGCCACCCTGGTGATGCGTCAGTCAGCCTGAGCGACCGGCATCAGCTTTTCTCGAACTGGCGCCAGGCGGCCACCGCCTCGGCCACCGCTTGCCGGGCAGCGGGGATATGGCGTCCCATCGAGACGAAGCCGTGGATCTGGCCCGGCCATTGCCGCAGGATGAGCGGAACGCCCGCGGCTTGCAGGCGCGCCGCATAGGCTGCCCCTTCGTCGGCGAGGATGTCGCAGCCGGCAAGCGCCACAAAAGCCGGCGCCGCGCCGGCGAGGGCAGGCGCCAGCAAGGGCGAGACGCGCCAGTCCGTGATATCGTCGGGCGTTCGCAAATAATGGTCGCGGAACCAGGCCATGGTGGTTGCGGTGAGCCCGAAGCCGTCGCCGAAACGCCGGTAGCTGTCGGATGTCTGCCGCGCGTCGGTGTTGGGATAGATCAGGATCTGCGCGGCAAGGGACGGCGCCAGCCCATCGCGGGCGAGCAGCGCCAGCACGGCGGCGAGATTGCCGCCGGCGCTGTCGCCGGCCACACCGATGCGTCTGATGTCGATGCCGAGATCGGCGGCGTTCTCGGCCAGGAAACGAAGAGTTGCCAGACAATCCTCGAGCCCGGCGGGAAATTTATGGTCCGGTGCCAGGCGATAGTCAGGACAGACAATGACGGCGTTGCCGAGATTGGCCATCAGGCGACAGATCTCGTCATGCGAATCGAGGTTGCCGATGACCCAGCCGCCGCCATGCAAATAGAGCAGCGCCGGCGCCCCGCTTTGCGGTGCGCCGATGCCGCGATGGATGCGGAGCGCAATAGGCCCATTCGGCCCGTCGATCTGCCGTTCCTGGGTCGCAGCGACCGGCTCGTGCTCACCCTGTAGCGCCGGGAACGAGGCGTTGTAGGCAGTTCGCGCCGCCGCCACGCTGCCGGTCTCGAATGGCTCGCCGCCGGC
Source organism: Mesorhizobium sp. M0870 (assembly GCF_040319775.1). Classification (NCBI taxonomy): domain Bacteria; kingdom Pseudomonadati; phylum Pseudomonadota; class Alphaproteobacteria; order Hyphomicrobiales; family Phyllobacteriaceae; genus Mesorhizobium; species Mesorhizobium sp. M0870. Next base: position 498,164 of record NZ_JAMYOI010000001.1, on the reverse strand, counting down.
TGCACGACCAATTTCGAGGACGCGCAGCGCATCCGGATCGAGCGTCATGATCATACCCTCAGGCCAGCAGGCTGCTCGCCTCTTCCTCGGTCAGCAGAGCCGGCTGCACGACATCGCCCGCGATGGCGACCGAGCCCTGTGTTTCACCGGAGCGCAGGATAGCCTCCATGACCTCCAGTACATGCAGCGCAAGGCTGCCGCAGGCCCGTGGGGTGTTGCCGGTTTGAAGCGAGCGCACCAGATCGGCGACGCCGAGCATGCGGTAATTGGCGCGATCGGGTGCCGCGTAAGGCCAGTTGCGGGCGCCGTAGAGCTCGCCCTCGCTGGCGAAATCCTGCCAGTCGGTGCCGCGTTCCGACAGCGACACCGTGCCGCCGAACGTGTCGGGGTCGGGCAGGCGCAGCGAGCCCTCCGTGCCGTGCAGTTCGATCGGATGGTTGGAGTGGCGAAAGACGTCCCACGAGGCGCCGAAGGTGACGGTCGCGCCGGAGCGGAACTCGAGCAGCGACAGCACATTGGTCGGCGTGCCGACCTTGAATGTGGTGTTCTTGAATGGCCCTTCGGCGGTGATCAGCCTTTCTTCCTGGCCGCGTGTCGCCATTGCCATGACGCGCTCGACCGGGCCGAGCAGATTGACCAGCATGGTCAGATAGTACGGACCCATGTCGAACACCGGGCCACCGCCTGGCTGGTAGTAGAATTGCGGGTTGGGGTGCCAGTGCTCCATGCCGCGGCCCATCATGAAGGCGGTGCCGGTGACCGGACGGCCAATGGCGCCCTGGTCCATCAACCGGCGCGCACGGCGCCCGGCAGCACCGAGGAACGTGTCGGGCGCCGAGCCGAGCAGCAGGCCGCGCGACCGCGCCTCATTGACCAGGCGCTGTCCATCGGCGGCCGAGGTGGCGAGCGGCTTTTCGGTGAAGACGTGCTTGCCGGCCGAAAGCGCGGCAAACGAAATATCGAAATGCGCCGCCGGAATGGTCAGGTTGAGGACAAGATCGATCTCGGGGTCGGCCAGCAGTGCATCGACGCCGAGTGCCCGTATGCCATATTCCTTCGCCCGCACTGCCGCCATGTCGGCGGAAATATCGGCGCAGGCGCGCAATTCGATGCCGCCGAAGAGGGCGGCATTGCGCAGATAGGTCATCGAGATATTGCCGCATCCGATGACGCCGATCCCGAGTTTCGTCATTGGTATCCCGTGCATTTTCGATCGTACCTCCCGATGCGCCATGCTCCGCCGGATTCGCCCAGCCGGCAACGGATCGCTTTCGCAAAGGGCTATACAACATTTTAAATATTGACGCGCGTAAAATTTTTATACAACATGCGAAAATGCTGGCGCGATATCGGGAGGCTGCCAGCCCTGGGAGGAGAAAATGACCGACATGAAAAAACGGCCGACCGCCGATGCGAATCCGGTGGGTCATGCGCGCATTGGGTATTTCCGTCGTGGCCAGGGACCGCGAGGGAGTCAGGCATAGATCACCTTGGCCCCGGTCCTATCAAGCTGGCTGCGTATCGCGCCGGACAGGCCATCGTCCGTGATCACGACATCGACGCTCGACAGCGAAAAGGCCTTTGAGGTCCCGCTGACGCCCCATTTGCTCGAATCCGCAAGGAGGACAACGCGCCGGGCCATGCGCACGAGGTTTCGCTTCGTTCGCGCCATGTCTTCGTTCACGTCGACCACATCCAGTGACGAGTCAATCGCATGCGCTCCAACAAAGACCTGATGCGCTACCAAGCCGCCGAGAGCCGTGTCGGCATCGGTGATCAGTGTGCTCACCGTGTCTGGATAGACCCGGCCGCCGATCATGTGAACGTCGAGCCCGGGCCGATGCATCAGATGCTGCACGATATTCATCGCCGTGGCCGCGACCACGACATTGCTGAGCGGCGGTAACAGCATGGCAACCTGCATCAATGTCGAGCCGCCGTCGAAGATGACCGATTGGTTGTCCTCGAACAGTTCTACCGCTGCCCGGGCGATGCGTTTCTTTGCATCGAGGTTCGTTTGCATCCGCCGGGCGAACGCGGCCGTGGTCGAATCCGTGGTCCGGGTCACTGCGCCTCCACGGGTCTTGGTCAGCAGTCCCTTACGGTCCAGTATCTCGAGGTCGGAGCGCACCGTGACTTCCGACACGCCAAAATCGTCTGACAGGTCCTTGATGCGAACCTGTCCGCTGCGTTGCACTTCACCCAGGATCGACTGGCGTCTCTGCTCTGACAACATGCCCTGTCCTTGCCTCCATGCGCCAAGCGATCGCCCTGGCTTCGGTTCACTCTACCAAAAATATGCGAATTCGAAAGCTTTCGAAAGATTGCATTTGTCTTTTCTTTCGCAAACACTGGGTCCAGGATTTTGAAATCAATCGATTGGAGAGTTTTGGACTCATGAGCCTCGGAACCAAGGTGCGCCTGGCGCGCCTCTTCTCACATCCGTCGGGGAATCTTTTTGGCGGCGCGGTCGACCACTTTGTCGGCTATGGCGACGTGCGCAAAGGAGGTCTTGCCGACCTGCCGGGCGCGCTTGCACGCGTCATGGTAGGCAAACCCGACTACGTCAGCATCCAGCCTGGCACTGCGCGCCATCTGTGGCCGCAATACGCGGGCAAGGCTTGCCTGGTGATCCAGGCCGGCTGCTTCACCCCGGACGATCGCATCAGTGAACTAATTGCAACGCCCGAGGATGCGGTGCGCGCTGGCGCCGATGCGTTGGCCGTGGCCATTCCGGTGCGCGGCGCGACCGAGGGCAAATACATACGCTGGCTGACCGATTCGGTGAATGCGGCGGCCCGTTACGGCATGCCGGTGGTGGCGCATATCTACCCTCGCGATTTCACCGACGGGGCAAAAATCGTCTTCACCCCCGACGAGATCGCCTATGCGGCACGCATCGGCTACGAGTCCGGCGTCGACGTGATCAAGATCGGTTACACGGGCGATTTCGAGTCGTTTCGAGAGACCGTTCGGACCTGCCCGGTGCCGGTTGTGATCGCCGGCGGTCCGAAGACCGACACGCTGCTCGGCGCCCTTCAGCAGACGGCGGACGCCATCCGTGCCGGCGCGCGCGGTGCCGTGGTGGGCCGCAATCTCTGGGGGCACGGCGATCCGGAAAAGGCAGCGATCGCCTTTCGAGGCGTCATCCATGACGGCCTTTCGGCGCAAGACGCCTTGGCGAAGGCGGGTGCCTGAACGATGCCCACCGTCCCTTCAATCCTCGGCTTCGGAGCTATTGCGATCGACGACATCGTCTATGTCGATCAGCCGTTGTCGGCGGGCAAGGGGAAGGTTCTGCAAAGTGCCCGAGCTTTCGGAGGAAATGTCGCGACGGCACTTGCCGCCGTCGCGCGGCTCGGCGGAAGCGCCGGGTTCGTCGGATGGCTGGGCAATGCCGCCGACGACGCCGTGTTGTGCGATCTCGTTGCGAGCGGCGTTGAAACCGCGTTCGCGCCGCGCCACCCGCACGCGCGCCCGGTGCGCTCGCGGATCACCGTCGGTTCGGATGGCGAGCGATTCATCGCGTATGACGACGAAGCGATGCTGGGCACCGCGCCGGACTTTCCGGACGAGGTTCTCAGCCGCGCGACAGTCCTGATCGTCGACAGTTACGGGATCGGGTCGCTGGATGTCGTGGCCCGGGCTCGCGATCTCGGCCTTGCGATCCTCGGTGATGTCGAATGGAGCCACGGCCCGGCCACCGAGAGACTGATCGGGCTCTGCGACCATCTCATTCTTCCGCTCGGCTTTGCGCGGACCGCCACCGGCCGCCGGTCGCCGGCCGAGATACTCGACGCATTGTGGTTGCCGTCGCGGTCCGCCGTGGTTCTGACGGATGGCGGCAGGGGCGTCTTCTATCGCGGACGCGACCAGACAGGGCTCTGGCACCTGCCTCCGCACCGGGTTGCCGTCGTCGACTCGACCGGCGCCGGTGACTGCTTTCATGGCGCCTATGCCCTTGCATTAACGCGCGGGGCCGACACCGCAGGCCGGGTCGCATTCGCGGCTGCGGCGGCGGCCCTTTCGATAACCGGGCGGGGCGGACGCGAGGCGCTTCCGACCAACGACCAGGTCATGGAACTTCTGGCATCGACGAAAGCGCCGTCGGCAGTCGAACTGAAATATGCGCGGCTCGATACCGGAACTTAGTCCGAACTATCCGAGGAATATTTCGCAGGTGAACATAAGCCGAGGACAATCATAAAAATCAGTGGCTTAGACTTGTGGAGGGAGGAATATGGCAGAAGTCGTTCTTGAGAATATCTGCAAGACATACGGGAACAATTTTCACGCAATCGACCAATTGAACCTGTCGGTCAAGGACGGCGAGTTTTTGATTCTCGTCGGGCCGTCCGGCTGTGGCAAATCCACCGCGCTGCGGATGATCGCGGGATTGGAGGACGTCACCAGCGGCAGCCTTCGGATCGGCGGAGTCGACGTTGTCGACATGCCGCCCAAGGACCGCGACATCGCGATGGTCTTCCAGAGCTACGCCCTCTACCCGCATATGACGGTGTTCGAAAACATCGGCTTTTCGATGCGGCTGGCGGGCAAGCCGAAGGCCGAGCGCAAAAAGCGCGTGGACGAGATCGCCAAAACCCTTCAACTGACGTCTCTGCTGGACAGCAAGCCCGCGAACCTTTCAGGCGGACAGCGTCAAAGGGTTGCCATGGGCCGCGCCATGGTGCGCGAGCCGGCAGCCTTTCTCATGGACGAACCCCTTTCCAATCTGGACGCGAAACTGCGCGTTCAAATGCGCGCCGAAATCACCAGTTTGCAAAAGCAGCTCGGCGTAACGACCATATATGTGACCCACGACCAAACCGAAGCCATGACGATGGGCGACCGGGTCGCGGTGTTGAAAGGCGGCGTGCTGCAGCAGGTCGACACACCCAAGAGGCTCTATGAATCGCCGGTGAACGCCTTCGTTGCCGGCTTCATCGGGTCTCCTTCAATGAACCTTTTCGAGGCGACCCTGACGGGCGACGAACTGATGTCCGGCGCCTTAGCCATCCGGCTGCAGGATGCAGCCTTCGTCCGCAGGCCGGACTTGAGGTCGTATGCGGGGCGCAAGGTCGTGTTCGGGATACGACCGGAGGATCTCTATGACAGCAGCCTCGAATCCGGCCGCAAGTATCAGACGATACCGGCAAAGGTGACCTCGATCGAAGAACTTGGATCCGAACAAATCGTCCATCTCGACATCGACGCGGTCCGGGTGGACTCCGGCGACCCCGACGCGGTGCAGGATTTCGGCCTGGCGTCGAATGCGGTGGCGAAATTCGAACCGGTCAGCACAGTCCGCTCCGGCTCGGAAATCAGGTTGGCCCTGGATGATACCAAGCTCCATTTCTTCGATCCCGAGACGCATCTGGCAATCTGAATATCAGCGATAAGACCCGCGGGTGAGGGTGAGGCACCTGCATAAGAAGACTTGTGAATAACCAGACGATCGGCCGCATTGTGCGGTCGAATATAAAGAAGGAGGAGAAGATGACGTTTCGTATAAAACCCGCGATGCTGAAAATAGCCGCAGCCGCATGGTTGCTTGGCGCAACCGGCGCCATGGCGGATACGACGCTGGAATTCACCCAATGGTGGGAGCCCGAATTGCCGGCTGGCTCGCTCAGGGCAATCATGGATGACTTCGAGGCCGCAAATCCAGGAATCAAAGTGACGCTGGTCAGCGGCCCCTACGCGACCACGCGCGACCAGATCTCGGTTGGTGCTGCAACCGGAACGCTCAGCGACGTCGTCGGTCTCGACGGTGCCTGGGTGAACAATCTGAATGCGCAGAGCGCACTCGCCGACATGAATCCGATGATGGATGCGAGCGGTTTCGACAAGAGCCAGGTCGCGGACATCGTCAAGGTGGACGGCAAGGCGGTGATGTTTCCCGTGGCTTCTTTCGTCTATCCGGTCTTCGTGAATTTGGACCTCGCCGCCCAGGCAGGCGTGACCAAGCTGCCGTCGACCCGTGCGGAGTTTCTCGAAGCCGCCAAGAAGATGACGATCGCCGACAAGAACCAGTATGGCTGGGTGCTGCCCCTCTCGCTGCAAACGCCATCCGGCGTCCAGAACGACATGATGTCGTGGGTTTGGGCTTCGGGTCAGTCGATGATGGCGGACGGCAAGCCGGACCTTGAGGGCAAACCGGTGGTGGATATGCTCACCTTCGTCAAATCTCTCAACGACGCCGGAACCATCTCGCCCGGCATCGCCACCAAGACCGAGCAGGAAAAGGTCGAGGAGTTCGTCAACAACCGCGTCGGGATGATGATCGACTCGCTCGCGCATGTGAACCTCATCCGTAAGCGCAATCCCAAGCTGAACTTCGACCTCATCCCGGTCCCGGTCGTGGAAAACTATACCGGCAAGCGCGGCCTTCCCTATGCCTCCTGGGGCATCGGCATCTCTGCTGCCTCGAAACATCAGGAAGAGGCCTGGAAACTCGTCCAATATGTGATGAGTGAAAAGGTGAACGCCAAGCTCGTATCGCTTGCAAACGCCTTCCCGGGCAACGTCAACGCCCAGCCCGATTTCGTGACCTCGGACAAGGCTTTCGGCAAGGCTTTTGAAATCTTCAAGACCGGTTATCTCGCCAATGAGTTCACGGGCCTGCCGGTGGCAGAAGACCTGATGACCCAGTTCGACGTGCAAGCTCAAAAGATGCTCGCCGGCGAGCAATCTCCGGAACAAGCCGCAGCCGCCGCTCAGAAGGGCTGGATGGCGAAATTCTGATCGGCCTGTTCCCGTTTGCTATCTTTGACCGGGTGGCCTGACTTCGGGCAGGCCACCCGGCAACAACGGATCGGCAATTTGAGTGGACCTGTTTTTGAAGCTTACCTTCTCTTGAAGGCGTATCCCAAGGTTGGCACATGACCCGGCAAAAGCGCTCCCACCATAAGCTTAAACGAGCGGTCGCACCCTACCTCTATCTGTCGCCCTCGCTGCTCATAATCGGGCTTCTGATGCTGCTGCCGATGGTGACGGTGATTGGCTACTCGTTCCAGAACAGCGCGGTGCTGCGTCGTGACCCATCCTTTGCCGGACTGAAACACTACCAGGCGATCTTCGACGACCCCGTGTTCTGGGCTTCGCTGTGGCACACGCTCTACTTCACATGCATGAGTGTCATTTTCCACATGACCATTGGCATGGCCTTCGCGCTCATGCTGAACAGCGACCGCATCAATCCGACGCTGCGCAATATTCTGCGCGTGCTCTACATATTGCCCTGGCTGTTCACCGCGGTGATTATCGCCGTGATCTGGCGCCTGCTGCTTGAGCCGAACGGTGTCGTGAACAGCATACTCATGCAAATCGGCATCATCGGTTCCAAGGTCGAATGGTTTTCCTCGCCTGAGACCGCGCTGCACGCCGTCACCTTCGCCAATATCTGGGCGGGCTATCCGCTCTTCATGGTCAGCCTGCTCGCGGGTTTGCAGGGCATTCCCAAGGATTTCTACGAGGCCGCCGATATCGACGGGGCGAAAGCCTACCAGAAGCTGATCTTCATCACCATTCCGCAGCTGATGCCGATCATCATCAGCATCTCGCTGCTTGACTTCATCTGGACCATGCAGGTCTTCCCATTAATCTGGATAACGACGGGCGGTGGCCCGATCTACTCGACCGAGGTCCTCAGCACCTACACGTACAAGCTGGCGTTTTCGAGCTACAGCCTGTCGCAGGCTTCGGCGAGCGCTGTGGTCATCTTGTTGATCTCTCTCGGCCTGACGCTGTTCTATATTCGCTATCAAAAGGCTCGGTAGTCATCATGAGGAAAAGGCATACGCCGAAAGACAGGCTGATCACCGTCGCGCTCCATGTAGCGCTTGCAGCGGGGCTCTTTTTCGCGGCATTTCCGATCTACTGGATGCTGAGCAGCTCGTTCAAATCGAATACCGAAATCTTTGCCCTGCCACCAACCATCCTGCCAAAGGCGTTTACGCTGGAAGCGTATGCAGCCATCCTTGGCGACCCGGTAAAGCTGCGCTTCTTCTTCAACAGCTATTTCGTGGCGGGAGCGGTGACTGTGCTGACGGTGCTGATCGCCCTGCTGGCGGCCTACGGGTTCAGCCGCTTCAACTTCCGCGGCAAGGGCAGCCTCAACACAATCATCATCAGCACGCAGACGATTCCGCCGATCACACTTTTGATCCCCTTCTTCGGGCTCGTCGTCTCATACGGCATCTTCGACACCTATGTCGCACTGATCCTGACTTATCTGGTGTTTACGCTGCCCTACGCGATCCTGCTAATGACGGGGTATCTGAACACCTTGCCCCGCGATCTCGATGAAGCTGTAGCCGTCGATGGCGGCACCAGTTGGACAGCGCTTTGGCGGGTGATAGTCCCGATTTCACTGCCTGGCATCGTGGCGACGTCAGTCTACACCTTCCTGTTGTGCTGGAACGAATTTCTCTTTGCGCTGACACTGACGAAGTCAACGTCCATGCGCACCGTCCCGATCGGCATCCAGCTGTTGATGGGGCAGCACGCCTTCGAATGGAACCAGATGATGGCAATGAGTGTGCTCGGCTCGCTACCGCTCTTGCTCATCTACCTCGTTGCCCAGAGGTACTTCCTCGCCGGCATGACCGCGGGCTCGGTCAAGTAGGACGTCCATCCGACGGCGACGCAGGGTGGCATCAAGCAATAGGCGATACCAAGGAATGAAAGGATGAACGTGAAAGACCTCAAAGTCGGCTGCCAGACCTTCACCTGGGAAATGCTGGGAGACCGGTTCACCGGCGGCCCCGACGATCTGCTGAAGGCGATCTCTGACGGTGGCTATGCCGGCATCGAGATCACCGACACCATGATCGGACATTATGGCGACAAGCCGGAGGAGTTCGCCGCCGCGCTGAAGGCGTCGGGGCTGACGCTGGTTTCCTTCGCCTTTGGCTCGAACAGTGGTTTTACGCTGAAGGAGGAGATCGGCGCCGATCTCGAGACCGCCAAACGCTGGATCGACTTCGCCGCCGCCTTCCCTGGCGCGCTCGTGTCGATGGGCTCTGCGACGGTGGTCTCCGACGGTCCGCGCGACGACAAATTCGCCATCGCCGCAGAGGTCTACAACGAGGCTGGCGAGCTTGGCCGCAAGACCGGCGTCCAGGTCGCGGTGCATCCAAGCTCGCACCACAACACGCTGCTGTTCGACCGGGCCGACTACGACACGATCTTTGCCTTGCTCGATCCCGATCTGGTCGGTTGGGTGCCGGATACCGGCCATATCCTGCGCGGCCACAAGGACATGGCCGACACGCTGCGCACCCACCGCGACCGCATCCGCTACATCCACCTCAAGGACGTCGATGCCAACGGTACCTGGGCCATGCTTGGCAAGGGCGTCTGCGACACGCCTGCGGTCATCGAGATCGCCGGCACCGCACCGCGCTTCAATGGCTGGCTGGTGCTGGAGGAAGAATCCGAAACGGCCGCCGCCGATCCCGCCGGCGCGGTCAAGACCAACCGCCAGACGATGCGCTCCTACGGCGCCTGAAGAACGAGACGATGATCAAGAAACAGGACAGACGCCTCAGGGTCGGCGTGCTCGGCTGCGGCCCCATCGCGCAGTTCGCGCATCTGGAATCCTGCGCCAAGGCCGGCAATGCCGACCTCTACGCCATCTGCGACGCGGCACCCGATCTGCTTGCGCGCATGGGCGCGACCTACGAGCCGCAGAAGATGTATTCCGACTATGAGGCAATGCTCGCCGATCCTGAGCTGGAAGCGGTGATCGTCGCCACATCGGACGCCTATCACGTGCCGATGTCGATCAGGGCGCTCAACGCCGGCAAGCATGTTCTCTGTGAAAAGCCGATCGGCACCTCGGTTGAGGAAGGCGAGGCGCTGGCCGAAGCGGTCAGGCGCTCGGGCAAGATCCTGCAGGTCGGGCACATGAAGCGCTTCGATCCGGCACTGGAGGCGGCGCGCGACTTCGTTCGAGACGAGATCGGCGAAGTGCTGGCGCTGAAGGCCTGGTACTGCGATTCCACCCATCGCTACACCAACACCGATGCCGTGCAGCCGCTGCCCGTCACCAGCAGGCTAGCCAGGAAGCCAGCGGGAAATCCCAAGGCTGATCTCAGGCAATATTTCATGCTGGCGCATGGCTCGCATCTCGTCGACACGGCGCGTTTCCTGTGTGGCGAAATCCTTGCGGTCCGCGCGCGCCTCAACGAGCGTTTCGGCGCCTATTGCTGGTTCGTCGAGACCGAGTTCGCCAGCGGCGCGCTCGGCCATCTCGACCTGACGGTTGCCGTGCGCATGGACTGGCACGAAGGTTTTCAGCTCTATGGCGAGAACGGCTCCGTTATCGCCAGGACATTCAACCCTTGGTATTTCCGCGCCAGCGAGGTCGACATTTTTCATGAGAAGGACGCGACATCGCGCCGGCCGCTCGGCGCCGATGGCCATTTCTTCCGCCGCCAGCTGGAAGGTCTTGCCGACACGGTGCTGAACGGCGCGCCGATGCGCGGCGCCAATGTCGAGGACGGCATCGGCTCGATCCGCGCCATGGTCGCCATCGCGCGTTCGGTGGTATCAGGCGAGCGAGTCGAACTCGCCTCGGTTTCGGGGGCGGTGTGATGCGTCTCGGCATTTTCGCCAAGACCTTTGCCGGCACCGACCCGGCCGCCGTGCTGGCTGCGGTGAAGCAGTCGGGATACGAGACGACGCAGCTCAATCTGGCCTGTGCCGGCCTGCCGTCGATGCCGGATGCTGTGCCGGCGGACGCCATCGCCTCCATCCGCACCGCAGCGCAATCGAGCGGTGTCTCACTTGCAGCACTTTCGGGCACCTACAACATGGCGCATCCCGACAAAGCCGTGCGCGACGATGGCCTTCGGCGTCTCGCCGTCGTCATCGAGGCTGCTGCTGCCCTCGACATCCCGCTGCTCACGCTCTGCACCGGCTCGCGCAACGCCGCCGATCAGTGGGCCTATCATCCCGACAATGCCGATCCGGCCGCCTGGTCCGACATGGCCGCCGAGATGGCGAAGGCGCTGGCGTTGGCCGAAGGTGCCAATGTCGATCTCGGCATCGAGCCTGAGCAGGCCAACATCGTCACCTCGGCCAGGGATGCGACCCGGCTGATCGCCGAGATGGGATCGAAGCATCTGAAGATCGTGCTCGATCCGGCAAACCTGTTCGAACACGCCACGCCCGGCGAGGCGCGCGCCATCGTTGCCGCCGCGATCGACGAGGCCGCCGGCCACATCGCCATGGCGCACGCCAAGGACCGCTATAGTGACGGCCGCTTTGCCCCATCAGGGCAAGGCATCGTCGATTTCCCGGATTTCGGCGCGCGGCTGAAGGCAGTCGGCTTCGAGGGATCGCTCGTCACCCACGGGCTGTCCGCCGACGAAGCCCCCGATGTCGCCGCCTTTCTACGAAGGCTCCTCTGATGGGCGCCGCCCCGACGATCCTGCTCCGCGACGATGCAGCGCTTCGTGTCTTCGACACGGGGCAGGGCAGACTTCCCGTCGTCTTCCAGCATGGCCTCGGCGGTGACGCAGCGCAGGTCGCGCAGAACTATCCCGACAGCCCGTCATACCGCCGGCTGACCGTCGAATGCCGCGCGCAGGGCGGTTCCGGCGCCGGTAGCAAGCGCCCGTTTTCGATCGCGATGTTCGCCGATGATGTGCTGGCCGCCGCAGATGCGGCCGGCCTCGACCGTTTCGTCGCCGGCGGCATTTCGATGGGTGCGGCCATTGCCTTGCAGCTTGCCGCCCGCCACCCGGACCGCGTCCTGGGTTTGGTGCTTGTTCGCCCTGCCTGGGCTTTCGACGCGGCACCGCAAAACATGCGCCCTTACGTGGAAGTGGCGGAGCTCATCCTCAGCCGTCCTTTATCGGAGGCGCGAGATATCTTCGCGGCGTCCGCGACGGCCGCCCGCTTTCGCACCGAAGCGCCGGACAATCTTGCTTCCCTGCTCGGCTTCTTCGCGCGCGAAAACGCACCCGTCTTCGCCGAGGTGATGCAGCCGATCGCAGAGGATGGACCTGGCGTGACGCGGGCAGCGGCCGCTAGCCTTGCGTTCCCTACGCTCGTCATCGGCAGCGGCATCGATCTCGTCCATCCGCTGGCCGCCGCCCGCAGCCTCGCCGACGCCATCCCCAATGCGACCTTTGCCGAGGTGACGCCGAAGGCCACCGACAAGGAGCGCCATTTCGCCGAGATCCGCGCCGCCATCGGCAGCTTCCTCAAAGATCGTTTCAACAACCAGGACCAGTCATGATCTCGAAACCTCTCTCAGGCCCGGCCGCCATCGCCGCATTGCCGCGCGACCGGATGATCGCCGAATTCTCGCTGTGGTCGGCCAACCTCGCCAATTTCGAAAACGACTTGAAGCGCATCGAGCCCTATGTCGATCTTCATCATATCGATGTGGCGGACGGCCACTTCGCCCCGTCCTTCCTGTTCTTTCCCGATCTTGTCGCCCGCATCGCCGGGCTGACGGCGAAACCCATCCACGTCCATCTGATGGTCGATGAAGCAATCGTCGAGGCGCAGACGCGCCAGTTCATCGAGGCCGGCGCCGACATGATCAGCGTCCATGCCGAGAATGGCGAGGCCGGATTGCGCGCCGTGCGGCTGGCGCGGGAGCTCGGCGCCGAGGCCGGCGTCGTACTCAGGCTGGAGACGCCTGTGGAAGCGGTGACGGCCTTTGCCCCGGAAGTCGCCTTCGTGACGCTTCTTGGAACCGCAATCGGCGTCAAGGGACAGAGCCTGTCGGACAAGGCCTGCGACAGGCTGGGCGCTGCCCGCGCCATCCTGAGAAAGGCCGGCCGTGAGGCACAGGTGGTTCTGGCGGCCGATGGCGGCATCCGCCACGAGACCGTGCCGTCGCTGCGTGCCGCCGGGGCTGAAACCGTGGTTCTCGGTTCGCTCGCCTTCGGTGACAAGGACCTCGCCGGCCGCATCGGCTGGCTGCACGGCTTGAAGGTCGCGGCATGACATCAGAAGCCGCCCTTGCGATCGATCTTGGCGGGACGGAGCTTCGTGTCGCCCTGGTCGACCGCGACGGCAAGATCCTGGCATTCGCGGCGGTGCCGACGCAGGCGCAGGCCGGTCCCGATGTGGTGATCGGCCAGATCGAGGCGTTGGCGGCGACAGTCCACGCCGAGGCGCCGGCACTCTCGATCGTCGGCGTCGGCGTCGGTGCGCCGGGACCGCTCGATCCGCTGGCCGGCATCGCCGTCGGCCCGCCGACACTCGCCGGCTGGCTGGACGTGCCGCTTGCCGACATCCTCGAGCGGCGGCTCGGCCTGCCGGTGCGGCTGGAGAACGACGCCAATGCCGCGGCGCTCGGCGAATGGCGTTTCGGTGCCGGCCATGGTGCGGGCTCGCTGGTCTTCGTCACGGTTTCCACCGGCATTGGCGGTGGTGTCGTCGTCGACGGCCGCATCCTGCATGGCCGCCGTGGCCTTGCCGCCGAGATCGGTCACATGACCATCACCAATGAAGGCGAGCGCTGCGTATGCGGTGTCGTTGGCTGCTTCGAGGCCATCGCCTCGGGAACGGCACTTGGCCGCCGCGCCAGCGCCGCCACGGCAGCCGGAGACGGCTCTACCTTGCGACGCTTGTCAGCGGACGCGGAGGTAACCGGCCGCCATGTCGTCGAGGCGGCACGGCTGCAGGACGCTCTTGCCTCGGCCTTGCTGGAGGAGGAAGCGCGCTGGCTGGGTGTTGGCTTCACCAATCTCCTGCATCTCTATTCGCCCGATGTGCTGGTCGTTGGCGGCGGCATCGCCAATGGGCTCGACCTGATGCTGCCGACCATCGAGGCGACCATCAGGCAACGGGCCATGCGCGCCTATCGCGACGTGCCGGTCGTTCAGGCCCAGCTCGGCCGCCATGCCGGGCTCGTCGGCGCCGCCAGCCTTGTGCTGTTCGACGACGGCGGCACTTTGGCAGCCCGCATGCCTGTTGGCCCAAGCACGTTTCCGGACACCGCTGAGCAAGACCGGCACGGTCTGACGTTGCGACCTGCATGACAAAGGCCAGAGGCAGCACGCCTCCGGCCTTTTACGCATTGACCGCGCGTCATTACTCGGCGGGAACAACGTCCGCCGGCAGGCTATCGTCGGCCGTGCCCGCCAGCGCCCTCGCCAGCTTGGCCTCGTCGAGTTCGCCTTCCCAGCGCGCCACCACCAGCGTGGCGACAGCATTGCCGACGAAGTTGGTCAACGCCCGGCATTCAGACATGAAGCGGTCGACGCCGAGGATCAGCGCCATGCCAGCGACCGGCACCGCCGGAACCACCGAAAGCGTCGCCGCAAGGGTGATGAAGCCGGCCCCGGTGATGCCGGCGGCACCCTTGGAGGAAAGCATGGCCACCAGCAGCAGCAGGATCTGGTCACCCATCGACAGGTGGATGTTGGTCGCCTGTGCGATGAACAGCGCCGCCAAGGTCATGTAGATGTTGGTGCCATCAAGGTTGAAGGAATAGCCGGTTGGGATGACCAGGCCGACGACCGAGCGCTTGGCGCCGGCCTTCTCCATCTTTTCCATCAGCGAGGGCAGGGCGGCCTCCGACGAGGAGGTGCCCAGCACCAAAAGCAGCTCTTCCTTGATGTAGCGGATCAGCGACAGGATGGAGAACCCGTTGTAGCGGCAGACCGCGCCAAGCACGACGAACACGAACAGGAACGACGTCACGTAGAAGGTGCCGACCAGCATGGCGAGGTTGATGACCGCGCCGATGCCGTATTTGCCGATGGTGAAGGCCATGGCGCCGAAGGCACCGATGGGGGCGGCCTTCATCAGCACGCTGACCAGCTTGAAGATCGGTGTCGTCAGCGCCTGCAGGAAATTGAGCACGGGCGTGCCCTTGTCGCCGACCAACGCCAGCGCGATGCCGAACAGCACCGAGAAGAACAGCACCTGCAGGATGTCGCCATCGGCGAAGGCGCCGACGATGGTCGACGGGATGATGTTCATCAGGAAGCCGGTGACCGACTGGTCGTGCGCCTTGGCGGCGTAAGTGCTGATGGTCGAGGCGTCGAGCGTCGCCGGGTCGATGTTGAAGCCGGCGCCCGGCTGCACGACATTGGCGACGACAAGGCCGATGATCAGAGCCAGCGTCGAAAAGGTGAGAAAATAGAGCATCGCCTTGCCGGCGACACGTCCGACCTTCTGCAGGTCGCTCATGCCGGCAATGCCCGTCGTCACGGTCAGGAAAATGACCGGGGCGATGATCATCTTGACCAGCTTGATGAAGGCGTCGCCGAGCGGCTTCATGCTCTCGCCGACCGACGGATAGAAATGGCCGAGCAGGATGCCGACGGTGATCGCGACGAGCACTTGCACGTAGAGTTGGGCATAGAAAGGCTTGCGCTGCGCGGCAAGCGCGCCTGATTGGTCTGCGATGTGCATCGAACTCTCCCTGGCCGGATGGGGCGGAGCGCCCTGCGTGACTTCTCCCATCGCGGCGCTCCGGTCGCACGCCGCTGCCAGGGAGTTTTGCAAGCGTTGTGCCAGTTCGCGGAAAGGCCGGAACCACGGGATTTCCGCCTTTGTCTGACGTCATGCGGGCAAAGCCTGTGCGGATTTCCGCACAGGCAGTGTTTGCCTGGGCGGGTTTTCGCATTACACTGGCCGAAAGCCGCGAGCAAAGGGGAGAGGGCAGACGCCGCAAGCAGGCACCGATAGCGGATTCCCTGGATTTGCCGGCCGTGAATTGCTGCGCGAGGCGGTGGCGCGGCTGCGCGATGGCCGCTGGGTTGCCGTGGTCGTCGCTCTTGCCTTTCTGGCCGGCGCGATCGCCATTGCCGGGCGCATCGCCTCCGGCCAGGCGGCCGATAATCTGCGCGAGACGGCACTCGCCGCACTGCCGCTGGCGGCGGGAACCCTGACCGGCGAAATCGAAAAGCAGCGCCTGGTTCCACTGGTGTTGGCCAGAGACGATGCGGTGCGCGGCGCTCTGCGCCGGGCCGGAAAAATGAAAGAAAAGGCCCTCAACGACAAGCTCAAGTCGATTGCCGGCGATGCCTCGGCATCCGCCATCTACATCATCGATACGGCAGGCATCGCCATATCAGCCAGCAATGCCGACGAACCGGCGAGCTTTGTCGGCATCGATTACAATTTTCGGCACTATTTCCAGGAAGCGATGAGCAAGGGTGCTGCCAGCCAATATGGCCTCGGCACAATCAGCGGCAGACCGGGGCTGTACCTTGCCAGCCGCGTCGACGATGGCGGCAAGCCGCTTGGCGTTGCGGTGCTGAAGGTCGAACTCGACGGCGTCGAAGCCAATTGGCGTTCCAGCGGTTTCCTTGTGTTCATCACTGATGAACGCGGCGTGGTGCTGGCTACCAGCCAGCCCGACTGGCGGTTCCGTGCGCTGGCACCACTGTCGGCCGAGGACACCGCCGCAGCCCACGAGCAGCTCCAGTTGGCCGATGCAGGCTTCGAGCCGCTGCCGATCCGGCGCGGCGCGGGTGACGGCCTGGCGACGATCGACAACGCGGGAAAACCGCGCCAGTTCGTCGAGGTGGTGCAGGATTTGCCTGGTGCTGTTCCTGGCTGGCGTCTCTGGCTGCTCACTCCCGCCGACGCTGCTCTTTCATCGGCCGCCAACACGGCGCGCCTGACCACGCTGCTTGGGCTTCTGCTGATGGGCTTGCTTGCCTACGTGCTGACCCGGCGCCGGCGAACGCGCAGGCTGAGGCAGGAGGCGCTGGCGCGTATGAATGCCGAGCTGGAGAGCCGAGTCAGCACGCGAACGGCCGAGCTGACCCGCTCCAACACCGCACTTGCCGGTGAAATCGCCGAGCGCGAGAATGCCGAAGCCAAGGTGCGCCGGCTGCGCGACGACCTCGCCCAGGCCAACCGGCTTTCCATCCTCGGCCAAATCGCCGCCGGCGTGGCGCACGAGATCAACCAGCCGGTCGCCGCTATCCGCACCTATGCCGAGAATGCGGGCCGCTTTCTCGAAACCGGCAAAACCGAACCGGCCAGCGGCAATCTGACGTCGATCGTCTCGATGACCGAGCGCATCGGCGCGATCACCGGCACCTTGCGCACTTTCGCCCGTCGACCCGGGGTTGCCGCTTCGCCGCTGCCGGTGCGCGAGGCAATTGATGGCGCGCTGTCGCTGCTGTCGGGCCGCATCCGTGATTCCGGCGTGACCATCGTCAAGCCGCGCGGCAATGCCTCGCCGGTGGTCCTGGCCAGCCGCATCCGGCTGGAGCAGATACTCGTCAACCTTTTGCAGAATGCGCTCGACGCGATGAAGGACCAGTCTGATCCCCGCATCGAGATCCAACTCGCCGAGCACGACGACAGGGTGCTGATTTCGGTGCGCGACAATGGCCCAGGTCTCGGCCCGGAAGCAGCCGGCAATCTGTTTATGCCGTTCCAGACCACCAAGGAGAAGGGGCTTGGTCTCGGGCTGGTGATCTCGCAGGAGATTGCCCAGGAATTGGGCGGCACGCTGCGGCTCGATCCCAGCAATGGCACCGGCGCATCTTTTACCGTCGACTTGAGGCGAATTGAATGATTGAGGGATCAGGGTTGGTGGCGCTCGTCGACGACGATGCGGACCTCCTTCACGCCACAACGCAATTGCTCGAGCTTGCCGGCTTCACTGTGGTCGCGCGCGACGCCGCCGAGGCAGCGCTTGCCGTTGTCGACAGGACCTTTGAAGGCGTGGTGGTCAGCGACATCCGCATGCCGGGCATGAACGGGCTGCAGCTGTTCGATCGCATCAAGGCGATCGACCCGGACATACCCGTGATCCTGGTCACCGGCCATGGCGACGTCGATCTCGCAGTGGCCGCGCTCAAGGATGGTGTCTACGATTTCATCCCGAAACCCTTTGCCGGCGACCGCCTTGTCGAGGCGCTGAAACGGGCATCGGAGAAGCGACGACTGGTGATGGAGAACCGGCGGCTGCGCGAAGCCGCGGCGCTCGCCACTGACGGCCTGCCGCTGATCGGCGAGGCTCCTGCCATCAAGCGGCTGCGCGAGACCTTGCGCCAGATCGCCGACATGGATGTCGACGTGCTGGTCGAGGGAGAAACGGGAACCGGCAAGGAAGTGGTGGCTGACCTGCTGCACAGGTGGGGGCGGCGGCGCTCAAAACCCTTCGTGGCACTGAACTGCGGCGCCCTACCGGAGACGGTCATCGAGAGCGAGTTGTTTGGCCATGAGGCGGGCGCGTTCACCGGCGCGCAGCGGCGGCGGATCGGCAGCATCGAGCATTCCAGCGGCGGTACGCTGTTTCTCGACGAGATCGAATCCATGCCCCCGGCGCTCCAGGTCAAGCTGCTGCGGGTGCTCGAAACGCGCAGCCTCACCCCGCTTGGCTCGAACGATATCAGGCGCATCGATCTGAGGGTCGTTGCGGCGACCAAGGTCGATCTCGGCCGGCCGGACCAGCGCGGCGATTTTCGCGAGGATCTGTATTTTCGCCTCAACGTGGTGACGCTGCGCATCCCGCCGCTGCGCGAACGGCGCGGCGACGTCCCGATGCTGTTCGGGCATTTTCTCGGCAAGGCGGCGGAACGGTTCGGCCGGCCGGTCGCCAAGATGAATGCAGCCGTCAGCGATCATCTCCAGTCGCATGACTGGCCGGGCAATGTCCGCGAGCTCGCCCATTTCGCCGATCGCGTCGCGCTCGGTCTCGGTCCGGACGATGAGGTGAGGACGGTCTCCGCGCACGCGCCGGAGCCTGCGGCAGCATTGCCCGAACGGGTCGGCCAATACGAAGCGCAGCTCATCCGTGACGCGCTGCGCGACCATGGCGGCGACGTGCGCGGCGCCATCGACGCCCTCGGCGTGCCGCGCAAGACCTTTTACGACAAGCTCAAGCGCCACGGCATTGCCGCATCCGAATTTCGCAATGGCGGCGATACCGATACGCAACCCATCTCGGAAAAGCGATGAATACGACCATTGAAACGACGGCAAATCCCTCGCCGGAAGAACTCGCCTTTCTCGGCGAAAGGTTGACGGCGTTCAACGACGGCGATGTCGGCGCATCCGAAAGGAAGGCGCTTGTGGTGTTTGTGCGCGACGAGGATGGCGCGGTCGTCGCCGGCATTTCCGGTTACACGGCCTGGGGCTGGCTCTATGTGCAATGGCTCTGGGTCGATGAGCGGCTGCGCGGCCAGCACATGGCCGGCACAATGCTGGACGCGGCCGAACAGGAAGCGGTGGCGCGCGGCTGCAACAATGCCTGGATCGATACCTTCAATCCGAACGCCGCCAAGGTCTATCAGCGCCAGGGCTATCGGCCCTTCGGCTCGCTGGCCGATTTCCCTGTCGGCCGCAGCCGCATCTTCCTGCAGAAGGAACTGGTTGGCGGTTGAGCAATTCCAGGAAAAGTGTGAAGCGGTTTTGCGTCCGGAATTGCGTCAAAGCAAGAGTCTAGCCGGCGAGTTTTCCGCCACGCATCGGCTGCGGCGCGCCGGTGGTGCTCGGGAAACTGATCGGCAAGCCGCGCAACACGCGAACCGCGAGGAAGGCAAAACACTCCGCCTCGACCGCATCGCCGCTCCAACCGAGGCTTTCCGCCAGCACCACCTCGACGCCGGCGCGGCTGGCCAGCATTGCCATCATGGTCGGGTTATGGCGACCACCGCCGCTGACCACCAGCTTTTTAGGCCGGCTTGGTAAGAGGTCGAGTGCCTTGCCGACGGCGCCGGCGGTGAAGGCGGTGAGCAAGGCGGCACCATCCTCGGCATCCAGGCCGTCCGCCATCGCGGCACCGAAGTCGAAACGGTCCAGCGATTTCGGGTAGGCTTTGCTCAGATAAGGGTGCTGCAACAGCTTGGCCAGCCGGGCCTCGTCCACCTTACCTGCACGGCCAAGCGCGCCGTCGCGGTCCATCTCGCCGAGCCCCTTCGACTTGATGAAATCGTTCAGCGGCGCGTTGGCGGGTCCGGTGTCGAAGGCGACGACATTGTCGGCGCCATCCCACCAGGTGATGTTGGCGACGCCGCCGAGATTGAGTACGGCGACCTCGCCATTGGCGCCGGCGCTGCGCATCAGCGCGGTGTGATAGACCGCGGCCAGCGGCGCGCCTTGCCCGCCGGCGCGTATGTCGGCCGAGCGGAAATCGTATGCGACCTTGGTGCCCAAGATGGCATGCATCAGCTCGCCATCGCCGAGCTGCCTTGTCTGGCCCAGCCGTCCAACCTGCGGCGCGCGATGCAGAACGGTCTGGCCGTGAAAACCGACGACGCCGATATCGGCCATCGTCATGCCATAGCCTTCGACCAATTCCTTGACGGCTGCCGACTGGGCACGCGTCAGGGCTTCCTCCGCGGTGCGGAAGATCGCCGGCTCCGGCCCGACAAAGTTCCACGCCCGCGCCTCCGTCAGCGTCTCTTCCAGCAGGGAGCGGATAGATGGGGGATAGGGCATCAGCCGATAGGTGCCGAAATCCTCGATCTGCTCGCCATCGGTCTTGATCAGCGCGACGTCGATGTTGCCGTCCAGCACCGTGCCGGTCATCAGGCCGACGGCCCAGATTGGTTCCATAATCGTTTCCTTATCGAACATGATCTTTTCCGAAAACGGTTTCCCACTTTTCGGGGCCATGCTCCAGTCCCCATTAATGAGGCCGCCGACCGCTTGACGAAGCAAAACGATTCCACTGTCGAAATGACGTGTCGGATGGATCCGGTTGGTGAGCAAGGTCCAAGCCTTGCCCCTGTCGAGGCGGGGGTCGCGGTGCCGAGGCGGACCTATCCTCGTAGCGCCACGGGCGACACTGGACTGCGCAACGCCGGTTCTGCGGTCGTTTGGGCTCAACACAGCGGCAATGCCACCTCTTGCCTATCATGCGCGAAGGCGCGACCTTGCTCGATCTGGCAAACGCTTCCGCCGAAATCCGCAAGGGAGAGAAAATCATGACATCATCCGATGTGGCCGTCATTGCAGGCGCGGGCGCTGGTGTGAGCGCCTCGCTTGCGCGCCTTCTCACCCGGGAAGGCTTTCGCGTGGTTCTGGCCGCCCGCAACGTCGAGAAGCTGGGCGCTCTGGTCGATGAGACCGGTGCGCTGGCCGTTGAGACGGATGTCGCCGACGCTGCGTCCGTCGCCAGGCTGTTCGACACCGCCGACAAGGCCGGCCCGCTGGCGCTCGTGGTGTTCAACGCCAGCGCACGCACACGCGGCCCGATCGCCGAGCTCGATGCGGAAGCGGTCAAACAGGCATTGCTGGTCGGCGCCTATGGCGGCTTCCTAGTCGGCCAGCAGGCGGCGCGCCGGCTGCTTGTCCGGGGATCCGGTTCGATCCTGTTCACCGGCGCCACCGCCAGTGTGAAGGGCTTTCCCGGCTCGGGCGGCTTTGCCATGCCGAAATTCGGCCTGCGCGGCCTGGCGCAGTCCATGGCCCGCGAACTCGCCCCGAAGAACATCCATGTCGCCCACTTCATCATCGACGGCCAGATCGAGCCGCCCGGACAGGCAGCCGATCCCGACCGGCCGGACCGCCGCCTGTCGCCGGATGCCATCGCCGAGGCCTATCTCACAACCCATCGCCAGCATCGCAGCGCCTGGAGCTCGGAGCTTGAGTTGCGGCCCTGGGTCGAGACGTTTTGACAATCCAGCTGACCGGCGGGCGGGAAGTAATGCGATCCTTCCGCCGTTCCTTGCATATTAGGCAATGCTGATATTTTGTGGCGCTAAGCTGCTTATCCAATACATAAAAAGACATAGGGTAATATATACGTTTGTTTAACGCCGGTTGTGCATGTTGCAGCTTTCCCGGGTTAATTGAGAACGCGCATGTCGGTTACACGTCGTACACTGCTTGCGGCCGGGAGCGGCGGGTTGCTGATTTCACAAGCCCGGGCAGCCAGCACTCTGGGACAGCAGGCGGAGAGCGCCCCTCAACCTATCGCGAGCGGCGATGCATTGCGCATCGCAATGCCGGCCTTCGCTTCCAATCCGTTCTTCCCGGCCGACGGATCGGGGGACGATGGTATAGACATGGAACTGGCCCACGGCATCGCCGCGGCGCTTGGCGTCGAGCCGGTGTTCGACCGATCCGCCGCAACGTTCGACGATATTGTGAAACAGGTCAGTTCCGGACAGGCCGACCTGGCGATTGGCAAGCTCAGCCGGACGCTTCAGCGCGGCCGGTCGATCATCTATTCGCGCCCCTACGCCATGCTGCGGCAAGGGCTGATCGCCAACCGCCTCAACCTGGCGCGTATCGCGCAAGGCAAGCCGCCCGAAGGGATCGTCCGTGATTTCTCAGGCGATCTTGGCGTGATCGAGGGCTCTTCATTCGCCACTTATGCGGCCACGACTTTCCCGCATGCGCAAATCCACCGCTTGGCAAGCTGGGATCTGATCATCGATGCGATCCGAAACGGGACGATCGACATGGCCTATCGCGATGATTTCGAGATCAAGAAGCTGATGGTCGACGATCCGTCGATGACGGTCGTAGCGCGCTCCATCACGCTGACCGACAAGGTCGATACGATCGCAGTCGGCGTGCGGCCGGACAATCCGCATCTCGCAGCCTTTGTCGATCTGTATCTCGATCTCGCGCGGGGTCAGCAGGTTCTCAGCACGGACGAGATCATCGCCCGCTATCGCCAGGGGAGCAAAGCCTGACATGGCAATCTCCGAGTTAGCCGGACCCCTGCCTTTCGATTGGCGCCTGATGGCCAGGCGCATACTGCGATCACCCGTGACGACGATCGCGATGATTGCTGCAGGGATCCTGTGCGGCCTCTACTATCCAGATTTTGCCCATGCGATCAGCCCTGTCGCACAGCTCTACCTGAATTTCCTCAAGATGGTCGTCCTGCCCTATTTGGTCTCGTCGGTCATCTTCTCCATCACGGCGATGGTCCAGGACCCGAAATCGGTCCGCTACCTCGGCAAGGTGGGTATGGCCGTGCTGGTCGTGTCGTTCCTGAGCGTGCTGGTGAGTGGCACCTTGTCGCTGATCCTGCAGCCGGGCCAGATCGAGAATCCCCAGTCGCGCATCGAGCTTGGCGAGTTCATCAATTCGCAAGGCAGCGTATCCACCGATCTCGCCTTCCCGTTCCAGCCGCCAGCCTCCAATGGGGATCCCAATGGCGGGCACTCGATCCTGCTCGACCTGGTGCCGAACAACGTCTTCAATGCCCTGGCCTCGGGCCAGACCATTCAGGTCCTGCTGTTCTGCCTGCTTTTCGGGCTCGCGATGGGGAAGATTCCCCAGCCCTCGTCCATGAGCCTGACCCAGGCGCTCAACGCGGTCTACCGGGCCTGCACGGTGCTCACCAACTGGTTCATCTGGGGGTTGCCCTTTGCAACCTTCATCCTGATCGCGGACCAGACAGCGTCGACCGGAACCAAGCCGCTCATGCTAATGGGCGGTTACCTGCTGGTGATGGGTCTTTCCTGCCTTACATTCGTTGCCGGGGCATTTGCCATTATCGCGATCCGGTCGCGACGCAGCTACTGGACGACGATCAAGACCTGCCAGCCGCTTCTCATGGTGGCCATCACCACACGCTCCTCGGTCGCCTCGCTCCCATGGGTCATCAACCTGTTGGGCGAGCGCCTGCGGTTCAGCCTGGTGGTCGTCGAACTGCTCGTGCCGTTACAGGCGGCACTGCTGCGGACAGGCCCGGCACTGCTCTATACCTCGGGTGCGCTGTTCATCGCTCAGCTCTACGGCCACCAGCTTGCAGTCCCGGACCTCGTGCTCGTCGGTATCATCTCAGCGCTTCTCGCGCTCACCACCGGCGGCATGGGCAGCCTGCTCATCCTGTCGCAGATGTCCATCGTCTGCGGCTACCTGAAGCTTCCCTTCGAGGCGGCGTTCGTCCTGTTCGTCGCGGTGGATGCAGCCGTCGACACGTTCATGACGCTGGCCAGCGTCTGCACCGTCGCGGCGAGCACGGCAATGATCGCTCCCAGCCACAGGGAGACGACGCAGACTGACGCCGCCTCGGACCAGCTCGAAGCCGAGCCCGTCAGATGATCGACGACAGCATCCGTCCCCAGCTCGGCATTATCGGCGGTCTCGGGCCGCTTGCTTCGGCTGATTTCTACTTCAAGCTGACCCGGATGACCCAGGCGCTCAGAGACAACGAACATGTGCCTGCCGTGATCCTCAGTGTCCCGCAGCTGCCCGACAGGACCGAAGCGATCCTTGCCGGCCATGACGGGCCGCTGGCGCCTTTGAAAGCCGCGGTCGCGACGCTCAATGCGCTCGGCGTCGCCCGCATCGCGATGCCGTGCAACACCGCCCACCATTGGTACGGCCAACTGGCGGCGAATTCGCGCGCGGAAATCATCCATATCGGAGATGCTGTGGTGACGGAGACGCGTCGCAGCCTGGATCAGGGCCGGGTTGCTGTTCTCGCCACCCAAGGCACGCTGGTCTCCGGCTTCTACCAGGACAGGATGTCGGCAGCGGGATTTGAGCTCTGCCTTCCCGCGAACACCGAGTTTCAGGCCTGCGTCGACAGCGCGATCAGCCTCGTCAAGGCGGGTTCGATCGCGGATGCGGCGGTTGAAACCGAGCGCGCGCTCGACATCGCGCAAGCGGCCGGCGCCGATGCAGCCCTGCTCGGCTGCACCGAACTGTCGGTGGTGGCCGCCAGCCTCAACGATATCAATGGATTGGTCGTCATCGACAGCAATGCGGCCTTGGCAAGAGCCTGTCTGAACCGATTGGGCTTCGGTGCCCAGGAAGCCCGCGGCCTGCCGACCGTATCGCGGCTGCCGGAACATGACCGATCGATGCGCGCCAGCTTGGCCGCACTGGCCTAGCCCTATGGATAGAACCTCATAGCATTTCGGAACCCGTCAGCCTTGGCGCGGCACGCCCTTGGCAAGCAGGTAGACGAGGTACGGCCCGCCAAGCAGCGAAGCGAACAGGCCGGCGGGAAGTTCGTAGGGAAAGGCCGCCATGCGCGACAGCCAGTCCGAAACGATCATCAGCAGGGCGCCCAGAAGCATCGCTCCGGCGAGATGGACGCGGGCGTGGGAAAAGCCGACCAGACGGGCAAGGTGTGGCGCGATCAGGCCGACGAAGCTCAATGGCCCGACGACCATGGCGGCCAGCGCAGTCAGCAGCGCGGCAACGATGATCAGCATCAGCCGTCCGCCGGCAACCGGCACGCCCAGCCCGCGTGCGCTGTCGGACCCGAGCGGCAGGATATCCAGCCAGCGGGCGGCAAGGAACAGCGGCAACGTCAGCGGCAACAGACAGGCGAGTGCTAGCCCTGCATCGAGCGCCGACGCCTGGCCGGTCGAGCCGCTCAGCCAGCGCAACAGAGTGTAGGACTGCGCGTTGCCCATCGCGATCGTCGCGGTGATCGCAGCGCTGCACAGCGCGCTCATGGCGATACCGGCAAGCAGCAGCCGCTCGGCACCGAACTTTGCTTGTGCGGCAAGGGCCAGCATGGCAATCAAGGCCGCCAGTGAGCCCAGGGCTGAGCCGGCGAGCTGCCAGCCGAGACTGGCCGTGGCGCTGACCATCAGCACGGCTGTCAGGCCGGCCCCGGCGCCGGTGCCGCCTCCCAGCACTTCGGGGCTTGCCAGCGGGTTGCCGGTGACCCGCTGGATGACGACGCCGGCGGCCGCGAGCATGGCGCCGGCGGCGGCCGCCACGCCGATCCGCGGCGCACGCCACGCGGCGAGATCGGTTAACAGGTCTCCCCCAGCAATAGACCAGCCGTCCGGGCCACGCCCGACGACAAGCGCCACGATGGCAGCGACAAGCGCCAGCGCAAGCAGAAGCAGGATGATGAGCCAGGGCCGGCTGGCCTTGCGCGGTGCGGTACCATTCGAACCGAGATGCGGCCACTCGAAAAGGCGCAGCCGCGGCAACAGCCATAGCAGCAGCGGACCGCCGAGCAGGGCGGTGCCGGCACCGGTCGGAATGCGTTCGCCACCGGAACCGGCGGCCAGCTGTACCAGCCCGTCCGTCAGCCACAGCAGCACGGCGCCGATCAGCGGCGCGGCGATCAGTTTTTGGCGCAGTGTGCGGGCGCCCGAAAGCGTGGCCAGCGCCGGCGCTGCAAGACCGACGAACCCGATGACGCCAACCTCTGCCGCGACCGACGTCGCCATCCACACGGCAAGCGCGATGATGAGAAAGCGGCTTGAGTGACGGGCGACGCCCAGGCCGCGTGCCGAGGCATCGTCGAGACCAAGAATGGTCAGCGGCCGCAGCAGCATCAATGCGGCAACCACACCGGCCGCCAGCCTGATCGTCAGCGCGATGGTCGGCTCCCAGTCCTGCTGGACCAGCGATCCGCCGCCCCAGATGAACAGCGAAAACAGGTACTCGCCATTGGCGAGGATCAGTGCTGCGCTGACGGAACTGGCGGTCAGCGCCACCATCATCCCGGCGAGCACGACGGAGACCGGTTCCAGCCCGCGCCGCCAGGTCAATGCCAGCACCAGCAGCACCGCGGCGATGCCACCGGCGAAGGCGACCAGGCCCTGCGACCGCTCCATCAGCAGCGGTGCGTAAAGCGAGGCGATCGTCATCGCCAGTTGCGCGCCGGCCGAAATACCGAGCGTCGACGGTTCGGCCAGCGGGTTGCGCAGCACATGCTGCAACAGCAGGCCGGACAGGCCGAGCACCGCGCCGGCCAGCACCGCCACGGCGGCGCGCGGCAGCGTGCTGTAGACCAGGATGACGCTGTCGAGATCAATGCCGTCGCCCGGCGGTGCGGCCGGCCATTGCATGCCGACGCGCCATGCGAAGAGGAGCGCAGCCAGCGCCGCCAGGAGGCCCCACAGGGCGATTGGCGACAGCGCGGCACTCGTCGCGGTGCGATCGCTTATGGTGCGCTCAGCCATGGCTCTGCCCGGCAAGGGCGGCCGTCGCCAGACGCGCGAAGCGGCGTGCCGATGGCAGGCAACCGAAATGGTTGACCGGATCCAGCACAGCAACACGCCCCTGGCGGACAGCGGGTAGCGCGTTCCACAAGGCATTTGTAGGAAGCGAACGCCCGACATCTGCCGGCAGTGGCGAAACGATCAGGATCGACGCCTCGGGCACGCGCGCTAGCGCCTCCAGTCCGACGGGTGCCGCCGCGCTGTAGCTCGTCCCGTCGGTCCATGCATTGACCAGGCCGAGACGCGTCAGCACATCGCCGAATATGGAATCGCGGCCAAAGGCTCGAAAATGCCTGCTATCGCCGAGACTGATGACGAAGACCCGCGCGGGGGAGGGGGGCAAGGTGGCGCCAAGCTGCGTGATCTCGACCGCCGTCTCATCGACGTAGCGCTTCGCCTCGGTCTGCCGTCCCAGCTTTTCGCCCAGGGCCAGTGTCGCCGCCTCGGCGAGCGCATAAGGTGGCACGCCGGCCTCGTAGACCGTTTGCGCAAACACCGGCGCGATGCGTTCGAGCATCGGGCGCTGGTATTCGTAGAAATTGGAGATCACGATGAGATCAGGCGCGACGATGCGTAGCAGCTCGTAATTGGGCGCGCCGCGCAGCCCGAGATCGGTTGCCGATTGAGGAACCGCCGGCTCGACCGCGATCTTGCGGAACTGGATCAGTTCGGTCGCCGCCACCGGCTCGATGCCGAGCGCCAGCAACGTCTCCAGCATGCCCCAGTCGATCGCGGCAACGCGCATCGCCGCCGCCCTGGCGGCGACCGGTGGCAGCAATGCCGCGGCCGCCAGGGCAAGCACCTGCCGTCTGTTGGGCAGATGGATCATCACTGGCGGATTCGGCACATGGCTACCAAGTCGTATGCGCCTTCAGCTTGAATGAGCGGCCTTCGCCATAAGAACAGGCTTCGACAGTGGTGGTCTGACAACTCGAGACATAGGTTTTATCGAACAGATTGGTGATGTTCAGATCGACACCCCAGGTCTCCTTGTCGTAGCCAAGCTTCAAGTCGGCCAGCGTGACAGCTGGAACCTTGTTGTTGTTTGCGTTGTCTGCCCATGAGGAGCCGACGTAGCGCAGGCCGCCGCCGATCGAGATGCCGTCGTACCAGCCGCCACGAAAAGTATAGTCGACTGAGGCGGAGGCCATCACCTCTGGCACGATGAACGGCGTCTTGCCAATGAGCGCCGGGTTGGCGTCCTTGGTGATGTCGATGTCATAGGCGGTGAAAGCGCCGGTGAGCCGGAAATCCTCGGTGACGTTGACCTTGCCTTCCAGTTCTATACCGCGTGAGCGCACTTCGCCGGTTTGCAACTGCGTGAAGAAAGTAACGTTCGACGGTACATTCTGACGGGTCAGGTCAAAAAGCGACAGGGTGAACAGGCCATCGACAAAGGTCGGAACATATTTGACGCCGACTTCGTACTGCACGCCCTCTTCCGGCTTGAACAGATTACCGTTGGCATCGGTGCCGATGAGCGGGTTGAAGAAGGTGGCAATGCTGGCATAGGGGGTTACGCCGTTGGCAAACTCATAGGCGAGGCCCGCGCGACCGGAGAAGTCGCCGACAGTCTGGTTCTGCGTGCTGGAACTCGCCGAGTAATATGTCGACCGATTGTCGGCGTCGAGCCAGCCACGGTCGTAACGGCCGTTCAGCGTCACCAGCCAGCCGTCGCCGAAGCGCAACTGGTCCTGCGCGTAGAAGCCGAGCTGCTTCTGGGTCAAGTCCTGATTGAGGTAGCTGACTCGTGGCGTCAGTGGCGCGCCGTAGATTGGGTCGAAAGCATCAATGGGAGGGGTTGTGCCGAAGAGCGCCGACGATTGCACCTGGTCGATGTTGTAATATTTGTGGTCGATGCCGGCCAGCAGCGTGTGTTCGACAGCGCCTGTCTCCACCTTGCCCTCGATCTGCAGGTCCGACAGGAATGTCGTGGCGTCGGTATCGTGACCGAAATTGATGCGATTGAGCTGCGTCGCGCTCGCCCACCCGTTGGCGTAGACGTTGACTTCATTAATCGAGGCCGCACTGAGGCGCATGTTGGAACGCACCGTCCATTGGTTGTCGAAAGTGTGCTCGAACTCGTAGCCGATAGAACCTTGCTCGCGCTTGTAGAGATCGACACTCGGCTCGGTAAAATTGGCGTCTGGGTCGATTCGACCGTAATTCACGCCGCCGATAATCCGATCCGTTACAGTGCCGATGTAAGGCAGGAAGCTGCCGCCATTGTGGTTCTCGTCGATGTGGCTGTAGTTGGCCAGTACCGTCAGCTTGGTCTGCTCGTCGGGCTGCCAGGTGATGCTGGGCGAAATGAAGCCGCGCCAGCCATTCTGCAAATCGCTGTAGGTGTCGCCGCCGGCGACTTTGCCCGTTACCCGGTAGCTGACAACACCATTGCCGTCGACGTCGCCGATGTCGAAGCCCAGATAGACATTGCCGGCATCGTTGACGCCGGTCTCGATATAGCGCTGCCTGCCATCCGGTCGCTTGCTGACATAGTTGACGAGGCCGCCGGGATTGCTGCCGCCATAGAGTACGGAGGCCGGCCCTTTCAGCACTTCGACTCGCTCGAGGCCGAAGCTGTCGACGTAGAAGCCGCCAAAGGCGTAGCTGAACAGTTGCAGCCCATCCATGTAGGTGCCATCAGCCGTGGCTTGGAAACCGCGGATGAACAGCCAGTTGGTGTCGCTGTCCGGGCCGAAGGGCTGTGCGAACACCCCGGCCGTGTAGCGCAAGGCCTCGTCGACTTTCTGTGCGCCCTGGTCGTCGATCTCTTGACGTCCGACCACCGACACGGATTGTGGGATATCCTTGATGTCGGTCGCCGTCTTGGAGCCGGTCTTGCTTTTTTTGGCGACGACGCCTTTAACCGGTCCGGTCGCGCCATCGCCGGCCTCGCCCTCGACCACCACCGGTTCAAGCTGGGTGCTGGTTTGCACCGACTGCGCCAACGCGGCCATTGGCGGGATCATCGCGGCTGCGGCGACGCTGGCCGCCAGAAGCGCCTTCATCGGTAAGTTCTGCTCATCAGGAAGTCCCCGCCTGTCGATATTGAGATAGTTGATCATTTATCTCAAGTTATCTGCTGGTCATTGGACGGAATTGGGCGGTTTGTCCATTCTTGTCCAAACGAGGGACATCGCGGTGTGATGTTGCGGAAATGTCACTGGCGACTGGTGCTCCTCATCCAGGCGCCGGGTGTCACGCCGACAATCGACTTGAACACACGCGTCAGATGCGCCTGGTCGAAAAAACCCGTTGCCTCGGCGATGTCGCCAAGTGAAGCGGTGCCACGCGCCATCATGGCCTTGGCCCTGTCGACCCGCGCCTGCATCTGCCAACGATGCGGCGGCACGCCCGTCGCCGCCTTGAAGGCGTGACTCATCGCGGTTTCGGACAGGCCGGTCAGCGCGGCGAGGTCGGCAAGCCGGATCCTTTCCAGGCAATGCGCGTCGATGTAGTCGGTGACGAGGCGCAGCTTGCGGCGCGACAGCGGCGACCGCCGCCTAAGGGTATCAGGCCGGTCGATCTGGAACAGGCTTGCGAACAAGGCATTGAGCAGACCCTCGCCATAGAGATCATGCAGGGGCCGGTCGCTGCCGCATTCGGCGGCGATCAGGCCGGCAAGCATGGCGATCCGGTCGTCGCGAAACTGGAAGCGCGACATCCGCAAGGCCTCGTGGTCAAGGCTGCGGCCGAAGCGGCGCGTCAGCACTGCGGCGTCGAAATGCAGGTCGAGATGCCGGATCCGCCGCAGCCCCTCGACCCGGCCGCGGATCGGCACGCCGGCCGGTATGTAGGCCATGGAAAAAGCCTGGTCGTGGCGGCGCAATTCGCCCTTGGCGTCTTCGACGAAGAAAGCGCCATCGCCATCCACATCGAGCGCGACGAACAGCCGGGGGTCGGGAGAGACGTAATAGCCTTCGGCCTTGTCACCGCATGAGACATCCCAGAGGTCGGCGACCACGCCGTCCCAGACATGCCATTTCAGGTCGCCAATGACTGAAAAGCCCTCAATCCGGCTTTCCATGCGCGCAACGAAGGTCAAGTCCTGTGATCCCAGTCATAATACATGATAAAAAACATCATGTTTATGCCCGGTTAGCGACCCCACCGCAAGTGCTTTGCGGCTGCTTGAAAATCGGCCGGAACCCAATGCCGCTGGGGCCGTCGGGCCTCAAACACTTTCGAGGTATGTCTCGATTTCGAAATCGCTGACATTGAGCGCGAACGTGTTCAATTCCTGGCGTTTGCAGGCAACGAAGGAGTCGCGCAGGATGGCTGGAAAAATCTCCGCCACATGCGTCCCGCTCTCGAAGGCGGCGATCGCCGACGCCCAGTCCGGCGGCAGCTTTGCCGGCGGAAGTCCCTGGCCGTCGGTGCCGATCGGATCGCCTGGCGATATTTGTCTTTCAATGCCCGTCAGTGCGGCGCCCAATATGGCCGCTAGCACCAGATAGGGATTGGCGTCGGCTCCCGAAACGCGATGCTCGATGCGGCGCGCACCGGTTGGCCCGCCGGGAATGCGGATCGCGACCATACGGTTCTCATAACCCCAGGCGACTGCGGTCGGCGCATAGGATCTCGGGCGCAGCCTGCGGTAGGAGTTGAAGTGCGGCGCGAACACCAGCGTGCTTTCGGCCATTGCCGCAAGCAGGCCGCCGACCGCATGGCGCATGGTCTCAGAACCCTGGTCGGTGCCGTCATCGAAGACGTTGCGCCCTTCGCCGTCGATCAGGCTGAAATGAACGTGAAAGCCGTTGCCGGCCCGGTCGCCATAGGGCTTGGCCATGAAACAGGCGGCAAAGCCGTGCTTGCGGGCAATGCCCTTCACGGTGCGCTTGAACAGCACCGCATCGTCAGCCGCCCGCAAGGCGTCCGCGACATGGTTCAGATTGATCTCGAACTGACCGACGCCGTTCTCGGCGATGGCGGTGTCGACGGGAATGCCTTGCGTCCGGCAGGCCTCGTAGACGTCATGGATGAAGGATTCGAAGTCGTCGATCTCGTCGATCGACAGCGCCGCGTCGGAATCGAGGCGGCGTCCGGTTACCGGCGAGACCGGTCCGACCGGCCGCTGCGACTGCGGATCGACGAGGTAGAATTCGAGTTCCGTTGCCGCGACCGGAGTCAGGCCCAAGGCCTTGTAGCGATCGAGGATGCGGGCCAGCGCCCGTCGCGGGTCGCCGAGATAAGGCGCGCCGCTTTCGTCGGCGAGCCAGAGGGGGACAAGCGCCGTCGGATGCGCCGTCCAGGCCACCGGCAGAATGCCGCGCCCCGTCCACTGGCACAGTCCGTCGGCATCGCCGGTCGAGAATACCAGTGTGTTGCCTTCGATGTCCTCGCCCCAGACATCGAGCCCGATCAGCGAAAAAGGCATGCGCAGCTTGCCTTCCAGCGCCTTTCTTGCCTGCTCGACGGGAATGCGCTTGCCGCGCATGATGCCGTTGAGGTCGCACACCGCGGCTCTCAGGCTCTGGATGTCGGTCCTGCTATCAAGCCAGTTCAAAACGTCCGCAATTGCATCGCTCAATTTATGACCTCTGGTTTTCGAAGGTGCCGCAACCTGACCGGCTGCACTGTCCCTGATAAAAATAGCTTGTGAGTTTTAGGAAAACAGACTTGGCTGTCGCCAAGCGCTTTTCCTTATTTTTTCAAGTCACTAGCCGGGATGTCGGGAGGCATTTCAAAACCAATTGCGCGATCTGCGATCGCAACATAGAGGCAAGAGGCCGGAAAGCCAAGTGGCGTCGCCCGAATCCGCACAAACGCGACGCGCATCAGTTTCTCGCCTTCGGAAATCTCGCCTGCTGCAGTATGTGCGAGGCCCCTTCGTCGATGTCGCGCACGATGGCAGCGCGGGCGCGCTCGCCATCCTGGGCCTCGATCGCAGCGACGACTTCCTCGTGAAAGTCGATGTCGAGGATGGAGGCGAGGTTATCCTCGAAACCCATGGCAAGGTTCCTGAGGAAAGGGCCGACCTGCATCCATACGGTTTCGATCAGGAAGATCATCTGCTCGTTGCCGCAATGGCGATAGATCGAGAATTTGAAGTCGTGGTTCTTGCGCAGGTAATCATCGATATCGCCTTTGCGGGCCGCCAAAGTCAGGTCGGTGGCGTGGCGTCGGATCGTGCGCAGATTGTTGCCATTGATGCGTTTTGTCGCCAGTTCGGTCGCCGAGCCTTCGAGGATAGTCCGCACCGCGGTCAATTGCGAAAACCGCTCGGCCGATATCGCCGGCACTTCGACGCTGCCGTTCGGCATCGGGCTGAGCGCCCGCAGCGCCTGCAGCCGCATGAAGGCGCTGCGCACCGGCATGTCGCTGGTGCCGAGTTCCCTTGCGAGTTTTCGCGACGTCAGCTTCTGGCCCGGCGTGAACTGGCCGGACATCAGCGCCCGCACAAGTTCCAGATAGACTTTTTCATGCAAGGGAACGGTGTCGACGGCGGTCAACCCGAATTGTGTTTTGTCGGCCATTGGCGGGGCGCTGCTTCATCGGTTCAGAAATCTGTGCGGCCGGCTGGTTTCGCCGCTGGGGATTCTGCGTGGCCGAGCCCGGCGAGAACGCCGAAGTCAGCGACTTATCAAGCACATGATAGACGCTTCGATCGTTGCGCGGCAAGCCGACGCGTCGCACCAAGGCCGACGGCTAGATTGTCAGGCATATGGCGTCTCTGCCACGCTGTGCAAAACGGTCATCACAAATCTTGACCTCGCATGCACTTGCACCTCTGGCCGCTGTCTGGCTTTTTGGGCTACCCATCGCAACGGAGTGATTCGCATCATGCCGCTCGATTGCAAGGTTTCAAGGCAGTCTGCGGGTGGGTCGTGAAGCGCGCGCAATTGGCGAAGGAGACACAGGCATGGCCGAGTTCAAGAAGCCCGAAATCTCCGAGATGAGACCCAAGATCACCGTGATCGGCGTTGGTGGCGGCGGTGGCAATGCCGTCAACAACATGATCGCGGAGCAGCTTCAGGGTACTGAATTCATCGCCGCCAACACGGACGCCCAGGCGCTGACCATGTCGAAGGCGTCCAGGCTGATCCAGCTTGGCGCCCACGTCACCGAAGGATTGGGCGCCGGATCGCTTCCCGAGATCGGCCGCGCCGCGGCCGAGGAATCGCTCGACGAGATCATGGACCATCTGGCCGGTACGCATATGTGTTTCGTCACCGCCGGAATGGGCGGCGGCACGGGAACCGGTGCGGCTCCAATCATCGCCCAGGCGGCACGCAAGGCCGGCATCCTGACGGTTGGTGTCGTCACCAAGCCGTTCGCCTTTGAAGGCCGGCGCCGCATGCAGATGGCCGAAGAGGGCATCGAGCGGCTCCGCGAGAGCGCCGACACGGTGATCGTCATCCCGAACCAGAACCTGTTTCGGATCGCCGATGCCAAGACCACCTTCGCCGATGCGTTCGTCATTGCCGATCGGGTGCTCTATGCCGGCGTCAGCTGCATCACCGACCTCATCGTCAAGGAAGGCCTGATCAATCTCGACTTCGCCGATGTCAAATCGGTGATGCGCGACATGGGCCGCGCCATGATGGGCACCGGTGAGGCCTCCGGCGAGGGTCGGGCGATGAAGGCGGCCGAAGCCGCGATCGCCAACCCGCTGCTCGACGAAGTGTCGATGAAAGGCGCCAAGGGCGTGCTGGTCTCGATATCGGGCGGCAGGGACATGACCCTGTTCGAGGTCGACGAGGCCGCCACCCGCATCCGCGAAGAGGTCTACGAGGATGCCGACATCATCGTTGGCGCCATCTTCGACAAGGGCATGGAAGGCCGCTTCAGGGTCTCGGTCGTGGCGACGGGCCTCGACCGTGCTTTTGGCGCCGAGGATGCCGAAGCCGGCATCGCACGCGACCACGCCGGTCAGCCGGCGCGGACGCTTCAATAAGTCATATCGCGCGTTTATCCTCGCCAAGAGATAATTTCTCGGGGGAGACATCGCTGAATAGCAATGGCATTGCCGACGGATCAGATTGACTGGCGCAACTATTGTGTTCAGCTGTATCGATCTCTGTACGGTTGCTGCTACAAGAATCCGTCATGGACGGCCATCTATACTGGCTACCCGTATCGTTCGAGCGACGAGAGGCGCGGCTTGGAATTCGACTTGAAAACCATCGAAGCGCTTGCGCCCGATCAGGCGTCGTTGAGCGCCGCTTCCAGGTTGACCAGGCAATCGAACTGGCCACGGCTCGAGAAGAGCGATCAGCTGGGGCTCCTCTGGGGGGAATGCCAGGGTTCCGGCTCCAATCCGTATCGTGTGGTCGTCGACACCGGCGACCATGGCTACAAATGCACCTGTCCGTCGCGGAAATTTCCCTGCAAGCACACTTTGGCGCTGATGTGGATTGCAGCCACCACGCCGGCCAGTTTTACCGCCGCAGGCTCGACCCCGGAATGGGTGAATGATTGGCTCGGCCGCCGCAGGAAGGCCTCGCCACAGCCGGCGGCGCCAGCGCCCGGTGCGGGAGGCAAGAGCATTGGCGAGGCCTCGCGCGACGACGAAAGCGCAGACATCGAGGACGCCGCTGCGGTCGAGCGCCGCGAGGCAGCGCAGCGCAAGCGGACGCTGGATACGCAATCCGCGGTGTCGGCGGCGTTGGATGAGCTGGATCAATGGATCGCTGACCAGTTGCGGCTTGGCCTGGCCGGTTTTGTCGACAACAGCAGTGACCGTTGCCGCCGGATTGCGGCACGGCTGGTCGACATGAAGGCGACAGCGCTTGCCGGCCGCATCGACGAGATTCCGTCACGGCTGATGGGGCTGCGCAGCGAGGAGCGCCCGGACGCGGCGCTCCGCGAACTCGGCAAGCTTGTGCTGGTGGTCAAGGCCTGGCGATCGACACCAGGAGACGCCGAACTGAGGCGGCTCGTATCGACGTCCGAAAGCCGTGAGCAGGTTCTGGCCAATCCCGATGCCAAACAGGTCGAAAGCGTCTGGGAGGTGCTTGGCGAGAAGATCGAGTCGCGCCGTGACGGTCTCGTCAGCCATTCGACCTGGCTCCTCGACCTGAAGAGCGCGAGCCCGCAATTTGCTCTCTTGCTCGACTATTTTCCGGCCTCGGCCGGTCGCCGGTCGAACGCCTTCACACCGGGCGACCGGTTCGATGCCAGGCTGGTCTTTTACCCGGCACGCCAGCCGCTGCGGGCCTTGGTGGCGGACCGCAAGGGCGACGTCCCGACAGGTGAGTGGCCCGATTTCGGCTTTCACACAGCCGATCCGCTCGCGGCGCATGCTGCTCACCAGAACGCAGCCCCTTGGCTCACCGATTGTCCTGTCATGCTGCCGCCCGGCGCGATCCTGCTGGACGATCGGGGCGCCGCCTGGTGGCAAGCCGCCGGCGATCCGCATGGTATCGCCTTGCCGATTGCCGACACCGTCAATCCAACGCTGCTTGGGCTGGACCTTATGGCAACGGCAGCACTTTGGAATGGCAGCCGGCTTGACCTGCTGGCGGCGCAAAGCGGTTTCGGTAGGCTTGACCTGTCGTGAACGAGATCGAGCAGACCGGCCTGGCGGCCATGCGCGACTGCTGGATCACCGGCGGGACCACCTTCGACCTGGCTCCGGGCGCGTGGAAGGAGATCGCCGGCGGTGCCAGCCCCGACGAGCGCGAACGCCGGCTGCTGGCGATCGCCGCACAAGCTCTCGACATCGCCTTGCGGCCAGCCGCGCCAAAGACGCTGAAACGCCGCCCGCAATTGCCCGAACTCGCCTTGCCGATGCTGCCGGAACGGCTGCGGCCGCTATTGCGAGCCGCGCTAAAGCATGCCGCCGACACAAGAAGCAAGTCGCGTGTGGTCACGCTCGTCTCCAGCCGCGGCTTCGTGCTGCATCCGATGGACTGGATGCCAGCCGCGTCGGATCAGAGCAGTCCGGACGTCTATGCACCCTGGATCGACTGGCAGGCAGGCGCGGACGGCGAAAAACCTGCAAGCCAGGAGCATCTGACGGTGGAACACTGGGATGACTTCTATCCCGCCGCACGCCGCACCGCGCTCGCCGATATGCGCCGCACCGCACCGGCTTCGGCTAGGCAGCTGATCGAAACCAAGGCATCCGGCGAGCCGGCGGAAATCAGGATTGCACTCGTCGACCTGTTGCGCTTCGGCCTGGGCGCTGATGACGTGCCGTTCCTGAAGAGCCTCTCCGCCGATCGTTCCGGCAAGCTGCGCGAGCTCGCTGGCCGGTTGCTGGCAAGATTGGGAGAGCACGGCTCGCCAGGCGATGGCGGGCCGGAAGATCCGACGGCCGAACTCGCTGCCTTCATCGCGGAAGGCAAATCCGGCTTCATCCGCCGCCGCACCACCTACACGCCGGCAAAACTCAAATCGCCGGCGCAGGAAAGACGTCGCGCCGAACTGTTCGAGACCTGCAACCTGGTCGACCTCGCCACGCGCTTCGGCACCACCGAATCCGAGTTTATCGGGGCGTGGCAATTCGGCGCTGAGAACAACGCCGATATCCTTGTTGCCCGAATGGTCGCGGCGTCGGGCAGCGACGCCGCGGTGACGCACATGGCGGATATGCTTGTCGCCGAAGGTGGCAAGCCCGCACTCTTCGTCCTCCACCTCATGGCGCGTCTGGACAGCCGCAGGAAGCGCGTCCTGGTCAGGTCGATCCTGAAGGACACGCAACATCTCGGCGCGCTCAATCTGGCCGAGGGCCTCGAAGCAAGCTGGCTGGAATGGGCCGACCTGACAAACGGCCAGACGCTCCCGGCGCTTCGCTCCGCTGTTGCAGGAAACGATGACGCTGTGAAGCGGGGCGTCGACCAGCTCCTGGAAACTATGGGCTTTCTCGCCACGGCGGCGACGGCGGAGAAATTGATCGGAGACGTCGTTGCGGCCGGTATGGCGCCGGCAGCGCCTTCACTCGGTCTTCTGCGCCTCAACGCAGCGCTGGCCGAACCTTAACCGACACATGATCAATCCGGAGAACAGCTAATGAACGCAGCCATCCGTCTTCCGGTCGAGCAGGCCTATGCCGCCGAATTGCAGGCGCTCTCGCGCAATGACGACCGGCAAAGGCCTGCCGGATGGAGCCTTTCGCCAAAGGCGGTCCTTACCTACCTGCTCGGCGGAAAGGCTGACGACGGGACAGTGATAACGCCCAAATATGTCGGCCGGCGCCGGCTGATGGAAACCGCGGTGGCGACGCTCGCCACCGATCGCGCGCTGTTGCTGCTGGGTGTCCCCGGCACGGCCAAATCCTGGGTGTCGGAACATCTCGCCGCCGCCATCATGGGCGATTCGACCCTGATCGTGCAGTGCACGGCTGGTACCGACGAGAACCAGATCCGCTATGGCTGGAACTACGCACAGCTTCTGGCAAAGGGCCCAAGCCAGGACGCGCTGGTGCCGACGCCGCTCTACCGCGCCATGCAGGACGGCAAGCTTTGCCGCCTCGAGGAGCTGACGCGCATGGGCTCCGATGTCCAGGACACGCTGATCACCGTGCTGTCCGAAAAGATGATGCCGATCCCGGAACTCAACACCTCGATCTACGCGCAGCGCGGCTTCAACATCATCGCCACCGCCAACAACCGCGACAAGGGCGTCAACGAGCTGTCCTCGGCGTTGAAGCGCCGCTTTAACGTCGTCGTACTGCCCTTGCCCGAAGACATGGCGGAGGAAGTGGCGATCGTCTCCAAGCGGGTCGGCGAGATGGCCGGCGGTCTTGACCTGCCGGTGCCGAAGAATGTCGGTGAGGAGATCGCGCGCGTGCTGACCATTTTTCGCGAGTTGCGCTCCGGCGCTACAGCCGACGGCAAGGTGACGTTGAAGACGCCGTCCGGTTCGCTGTCCACGGCCGAAGCCATTGCCACCATGGTCGGCGGCCTCAGCCAGGCGGCCTGGTTCGACAGCGGCAAGCTCGGCGCCGAAGGTCTTGCCGCCAGCCTCGTCGGTGCGATCGTCAAGGATCCGGTGCAGGACAAACTGGTGCTGGAGGAGTATCTGGAAACCGTGCTCAAGAAGCGGCCAGACTATGCCGGCTACTACGCGGCCTTGAACGCGGCGATCTGACGCCATGGCGCTTAGCGACGTTTCCTATTTCGGCATACGCCATCACGGGCCAGGCTCCGCCGACAGCCTGGTGCAGGCGTTGCAGGAGTTGAAACCGGTCGCCGTGCTGATCGAAGGACCGGCCGACGCCAGCCCGCTGCTGCCGTTGCTGGCCCACCCCGAAATGCAGCCGCCGGTGGCGCTGCTCTGCTATCCCGAAGACGATCCGGCCTCGACAAGCTTCTGGCCCTTCGCCGAATTCTCGCCGGAGTACCAGGCGACGCTCTGGGCCGTCACCAACAATGCGGCAGTGCGCTTCATCGATTTGCCGTCTTCAGCCCGCACTGCGCCGATTGAGGCCGTGGGGGAAACCGATAGCGATGGAACGGAAGCCAACGTCGAGGCTGACTTGGCGCCGCATCTGCGGGACCCGATCGGAACGCTGGCACAAGCTGCCGGCTATGAAGATGGCGAAAGCTGGTGGGCTGATATCATCGAGCAGAACCCTGAGCCCGGCCCGATCTTCGCGGCAATAGCCGACGCGATGACGACGTTGCGCGAAGGCGAAGGTCCGCTTGCCGAATTCGAGGCAAAGCGCGAAGCGCATATGCGACTTGAAATCGCCGCCGCGCGAAAGGAATTCGATGGGCCGGTCGCTATCGTTTGCGGTGCCTTCCATGTGCCGGCACTGCAGGCGACGCGACCGCTGAAGGAGGACCAGGCGCTACTCAAGGGGCTCGCCCGCCGCAAAAGCATGATGACCTGGGCGCCGTGGACGGGGCCGCGCCTGGCGCTGGGCTTCGGTTATGGCGCCGGCGTTGTCGCGCCCGGCTGGTGCAAGCATCTGTGGCAGACGCGCGGGCAAGGCGACTCCTCGGTCCTGTGGCTGGCGAAGATCGCGGCGGTCCTGAGGGCCAAGGGGCACATGGTCTCGACCGCCTCGCTGATCGAAGCCGAGCGGCTGGCCCGCACGCTGGCTGTGATCCGTGAACGGCCAAAGCCCGGTTTCGAGGAATTGCGTGACGCCGCGATCGCCGCCCTGTTCGACGGGGAAGCGCTGCTGTGGGCGCTGGTCGAAGCCGAATTGCTGCTGGGCGCCGATGTCGGTGAGATTCCGCCCGACACGCCGCTGGCGCCGCTGATCGAGGACCTGCAGCGCAACCAGAAAGCAGCACGGCTGAAGGCCGAGGCGCTGGAGCGCGAATTGTCGGTCGATCTGCGCAGCGAGAGCGGGCTGTTTCGGTCGACCTTGCTGCACCGGCTGTCCGTGCTTGGCGTGCATTGGGGCAAGCTGACCGACAGCGGCCGCAGCCGCGGCACCTTTCGCGAGCGCTGGATGCTGTCGTGGGAACCTGAATATGCCGTTCGACTGGTCGAGAACCTGGTCTACGGACCAACCATCGAAAAGGCGGCCAATGGCCGGCTGATCCAGATGATCGGCGCGGCGACGTCTCTTGATGCGATGGCCGCACTGGTCCAGGGCGCCATCACGGCAAACCTGTCGGAAGCGTCGATCGCCGGTCTCGCGGCATTGGAGGAACGGGCGGCGCGCAGCAGCGAATGCCTGGAAATCCTGACATCGGTGCCGCCGCTCGCCGACATCATCCGCTACGGCGAGGCTCGCAAGACGGAAACCGCCCGTCTGTCCGGCCTCCTGGAGCGGCTGATCGTCGAAGGCGGGATCGCACTTGCCTATGCCGCCCGCGACCTCGATGCCCAGGCATCCACGACGCTGGTCGGCGCCATGCGCAAGGCCGACGAAGCGATCAGTCTGGTCGAGCCTGAACAGGACGTGCTGGACATCTGGCGCAATGGACTGGCTGCGGTGCTCGATGGATCGCGCTCGACGGCGCTGGTGGCAGGCTGTGCCGCGCATCTGCTCTACGAAGCCGGCCATTTGTCAGCCGACGCGGCAACCGGTCTGATCGCACGACGTCTGTCTCCAGGAACGCCGGTCACCGAGGCTGCAGGGTTCTTCGAGGGTTTCTTCAGCACTGCCGGCCAACGGCTGATCTACGACGAGGGCCTGCGCGGTGCGGTGGATGCCTGGCTCGCATCCCTCGACGAAGAGGCCTTCATTGCTCATCTGCCGTTGCTGCGCCGGGTCTTTTCGCATCTGGACTCGATGGAGCGGCGACGGTTGATCGAAGCGGTGCTCGGCCGCACCGCACGGCTGCCTGCCGGACTGACGCCGACTCCGGATGGCGGCGAAGCGTGGCGCCGGCACCTGGAACGGCTTGGACCCCTGCTGATGAGCGAGGCCGGCAATGGATGACGAGGCCGAAATCAGCGAGCCAATCCAAGCCGGCGACGGACGGGAGCGCCGCTGGCGCATGGCGATCGGTGCCGATGAGGAAACCTCGTCAGCGCTGTCCGACACCGACAAGCGGCTTTCCGCGGCGCTCGATGCGCTTTACGGCGATGGTGCCGGCGATGCGGCTGCCGATCCGCGCAAGCGGCGCGGCGGCCTCGGCCGCTCGGCGCCAAGGGTGGCACAGTGGATGGGCGATATCAGGTCGTTCTTTCCCGCACAGGTCGTCCAGATCGTCCAGAAGGATGCCTTCGAACGGCTCAACCTGAAGCAGATGCTGATGGAGCCGGAATTCCTCAAAGCGATCGAGGCCGACGTCAATCTCGTCGCCGACCTGATTTCGCTCCGCTCGGTCATGCCGGCCAAGACCAAGGACATTGCGCGCACGATCATCGCCGATATCGTTGCCAAGCTGATGCAGCGGCTGGAACAGAAGACAGCCGAGGCGATACGCGGCGCGGTCGACCGATCGCAGCGCACCAACCGCCCACGCCAGCGCGACATCGACTGGCCGCGTACGATCTCAGCCAACCTTCGCCATTACCAGCCCGAGCACAAGACCATCGTGCCGGAGAAGCTGGTCGGCTTCATGCGCAAACAGCGAAGGCTGGTCGACCTGGATGAGGTGGTGCTGTGCGTCGACCAGTCGGGCTCTATGGCAAGCTCGGTAATCTACGCCTCGATATTCGCGGCGGTGATGGCCTCCCTGCCGGTGGTGCGGACCAAGCTTGTCTGCTTCGACACGGCAATCGTCGATCTGACCGAGGAGCTTAGCGATCCTGTCGAAGTCCTGTTCGGCGTGCAGCTGGGCGGCGGCACCGACATCAACCAGGCCGTGGCCTATTGCGCGGACCGCATCGAACGGCCGACCAAGTCGCATATGGTGCTGATCACTGACCTTTATGAGGGCGGCAACGGGCAGGAATTGCTGCAGCGGCTTGCTGCACTCGTTCGCTCCGGCGTCAACGTCGTGGTGCTCCTGGCGCTGACCGACCAGGGCAGGCCGGGTTATGACCCGAAGATGGCAGGCTCGGTGGCCGCCCTCGGCATTCCGGTCTTTGCCTGCACGCCGGATCTGTTTCCAGACATGATGGCGGCGGCATTGCGTCGGGAAGATATCGGCGCATGGGCGGCTGGCGCAGATA
The DNA here is from genome assembly GCF_040319775.1 of Mesorhizobium sp. M0870. NCBI lineage: Bacteria > Pseudomonadati > Pseudomonadota > Alphaproteobacteria > Hyphomicrobiales > Phyllobacteriaceae > Mesorhizobium > Mesorhizobium sp. M0870. The sequence continues at coordinate 455,859 of NZ_JAMYOI010000001.1, read as the reverse complement.
TCAAGCTGGTTCGTGCCGAGGCCGAGACTCCGGAGTAAAACAGCCGTCGCCAGAGCTGCCAGGTTGCTTCTGGCAGCTCTGGGATAAATCGCTGGAACTCAGCCGAACTTCGGGTCGAGGCTGCCCGACTTATAGCGCTTGGCCATTTCGGCGACCGGCAGCGGCTTGATCTTCTGCGCGTTGCCGGCGGTGCCGAACTGTTCGAAGCGCTCCTTGCAGAGCTTGCGCATGGCGGCCATGGCCGGTGTCAAATATTTGCGCGGATCGAACTCGCTCGGGTTCTCGGTCAGCACCTTGCGGATCGCGCCGGTCAGCGCCATGCGGTTGTCGGTGTCGATGTTGATCTTGCGCACGCCGTGCTTGATGCCGCGCTGGATTTCCTCGACCGGCACGCCCCAGGTCGGCTTCATCTGGCCGCCATACTTGTTGATGATCTCCTGCAAGTCCTCGGGCACAGAGGACGAGCCGTGCATGACCAGGTGCATATTGGGCAGGCGGCGATGGATCTCCTCGATGACGTTCATGGCCAGCACCGCGCCGTCGGGCTTGCGCGAGAATTTGTAGGCACCATGGCTGGTGCCCATGGCAACCGCCAGCGCATCGACATGGGTGTCCTTGACGAACTCGACCGCTTGTTCGGGATCGGTCAAAAGCTGGTCGTGGCTGATCGCGCCTTCGACGCCGTGGCCGTCTTCCTGCTCGCCGCCGCCGCTCTCCAGCGAGCCGAGCACGCCAATCTCGCCTTCCACGGACACGCCGCCCCAATGCGCCATGTCGACGACGCGCTTGGTGATGCCGGAATTGTAGGCGTAGTCGGCCGGCGTCTTGCCGTCTTCCTTCAGCGACCCGTCCATCATGACCGAGGTGAAGCCGTACTGGATAGCGGTGACGCAGGTGGCTTCGTTGTTGCCATGGTCGAGATGCATGCAGACCGGAATGTCGGGGTGGATTTCGACCAGCGCGTCGATCAGCTTGGCCAGCACCACGTCATTGGCATAGGCGCGGGCTCCGCGGCTTGCCTGCAGGATGACCGGTGACTTGGTCTCCTCGGCGGCCTCCATGATGGCAAGGCCCTGTTCCATGTTGTTCATGTTGAAAGCGGGCACGCCGTAGCCGTATTCGGCAGCGTGGTCGAGCAATTGTCTCAGTGTTATGCGAGCCACCCAATAGTCTCCCGTATCTGGTTTCAAGCGCAACGTCGCGGGCCGGCCGGTTGCCGGTCGGCCCTTGATGCTTCTGGCGGGATTTCAACGGAACCGCAACCTTCAGAGCTCTTCTCGATCGCAATTCTTGTTGCAGGGTTGAAATCCGGCCGTTTTGGTGACTTAAGCCGCGATCAACTCCCGCGCCGCCAGGAGTTGCACGCAGGCGTTCGCCGCTTCCTTGCCCTTGACCGTGAAGTGCTCGAAGAAGAAGCGGTGGTGCTCGGCGCTGTCGTGGTAGTTGTGCGGGGTGAGCACCGCCGACAGCACCGGCACGCCAGTCGACAGCTGCACGTTCATCATGCCGTCGAGCACAGCACTTGCGACGAATTCATGCCGGTAGATGCCCCCATTGACGACAAAAGCGGTGCCGAGGATCGCGGCATAGCGGCCGGTTCCGGCCAGGGTCTTGGCATGCAGCGGAATCTCATAGGCGCCCGGCACGTCGAAGACATCGACGGTGAAGCGCTCGCCTCCGATGTTAGCCAGTTCCGCCTCGAAGGCCTGTACGCACTGGTCGACGATATCGGCATGCCAGCGCGCCCTGATAACGGCGATGCGGGTCGTTTCATAGTCTTTGTGGGAATGCTGATTCATGGGTCCATCCTTCCGTTTCGAACCAGAATCAGGACGCACGATACGCAATCCGGCCCGCCGGGGCGGTCCGTTTTGCGTTTCGTTCTCTTCCATCCGGACTGTAACCGTCGGCTCCGGAATCACACCGGATCTGCTGACCCCTCCGACCATCGGAGGGCGCTCGCGGGCTTGGGTAAAACCCTTACCGCCGGTGGGGACTTTCAGCCCGCCCTGAGAACATTAACGGCTTTGTATGAAAGGGCAGGGCGCTGCTGTCAACCGTGGGAAGGTTGGGCCAAGCACGTCGACTACCGCGTGCGCCACGCCGCCGCCGATGCGGCGATCAGCATGAGCAGCGCTGCAACCATCGCGCAGGCAGCAAAGCCGAAGTTGGAATAAAGCGGCCCGAAGCTGGTGGTGCCGACGAAAACCGCCAGATAGGTCACCGCGCTGTTCAGGCCCATGATCGTGCCGCGCCGCGACGGATCGAGTGCAGACAGGCGCATCACCAGGACATTCAGGCCGAAATGATTGGCCAGTCCCCAGATTGCCACCATGGTCAAGGTCAGCCCGAAACTGCCGCTTGCCGCAGCCATGGCGACGTAGACGACGGCGACCAGAAGATAGGCGAATGGCATGACGCGCCGCGCACCCAGTCTGTCGATGACGCCGTCAAGAAGAGCAGCGGTGCCGAAGCCTACACCATAGGCAAGCGCCGCCAGCCCATTGGCGCTAACCGGCTGTCCAAGCCCGACATGAAGATGGTCGCCGAGATAGCCATAGACGCCGTAGAACGAAGTCATGAAGGCCGCGCACGCGACCAGCAGCGGCAGGATTCCGGGAATGCCGAGCGCTTCCAGCGGGGCGGGCGCCGGTCCGGCCTTCCTGATGTCGCTAAGCGACGTCACTGTCAGCCCCATCCATGCAAGGGTCGCAAGCACCGCGACCGCTGCGAAAACGGCGCGCCAATGCACAAGATCGGCAAGCACGGCCGACAGCGAGACGCCGGCGACCATGCTGAGCGTCCATCCGGTCAGCACGACGCCGATCGTGCCGCTCTCCCTGCCCGGTGGGGCGATGGCCGCCGCGCTGGCATAGATCGCGGGCATGGCGATGCCGGCAGCGATGCCGGCCAGCAGCTGTGCGGAGACCAGCATGATCACCGTGGGTGCGGCGGCACTCGCCACCAGCGCTAGTGCCAGCAGCAACAGTGCGCCCTGCAGCATCCGGCGTGCGCCGAGCCGGTCGATGTAGCGGGCCAGGAACAGGGCGCTGGCCGAGGTGCCGAGGCCGAACGCGGCCGCCGCAATCATCACGGCAGGCACGCTGGTTCTGAACGACGAGGCGACAGCCGGTGCGATCGGACCCAGCACTAGCGAGTTCGAACCGATGACGGCGATGCAGCCCGTCAAGAGATAGGCAAGCGCCGGGATCGGGGCTCGGGCAGTCAATGGCGCAACTTGATCAATGTTCGACATATCAGCATAATGGCCGTATTCTATTCAGTGGAGAACCAGGAATTTCGCCATGGATGAAGAAACAGATGGTATTCCGCAGAACAAGGCTACGGCCCGCGACCTCGACGCGATTGACCGAAGAATATTAGGCGTCCTGGTCGATGACGCCACGATCAGCTACGCCGAACTCGGCGATCGCGTCGGCTTGTCGCCACCCGCAGCGCATGAGCGGGTCAAACGGCTCCGTCGCAGCGGCGCCATCCGCAACACGGTCGCCATCATCGATCCCCGGGCGGTGAAAAAGCCTTTGCTTGCCTTTGTCCATATCGACACCAGGGGCTGGGGAAAGACGCCGGAACTGATGGCGGTCTCGCAATATCCCGAGGTCGAGGAGATCCATACCGTCGCCGGCGATACCTGCATGCTGCTGAAGGTCCGCACGGAAGACACCAGAGCACTCGAAGGCCTTCTGGCGCGCCTGTACGAAACGCCGGGCGTCACCTCGACGCGCAGCTATGTGGTTTTATCGACCTATCTGGAGCGGCCGGTGCAGCCGGGCATTACCGAGACATGGCCGACGCCGAAGCATATGGCCGAGCCTCTGTACTAGGGACGTGGCTACGCCCGCTCGGGGAACATCGCCTTCAATCCCTCGCGCGATGCCTTGGCAACGCCGCGCTCGGTGATCAGGCCGGTGACCAGCCGCGCCGGCGTCACGTCGAAGGCCGGGTTGGCCGCAGGCGTCGTCTCCGGCGAAATGCGCACCTGGGCAATCTCGCCGGCAGCGGTCTTGCCCCAGACCAGCGAGACCTCGTCGGCCGAGCGCTGCTCGATCGGGATCTCGGCCAGTCCGTCATGCACCGTCCAGTCGATGGTCGGCGACGGCAGCGCGACATAGAACGGCACATCATTGTCGGCGGCGGCGAGTGCCTTCAGATAGGTGCCGATCTTGTTGCAGACATCGCCGTCGGCCGTGGTGCGGTCGGTGCCGACGATGACCATGTCGATCTCGCCGCGCTGCATCAGATGGCCGCCGGCATTGTCGACGATCAGCGTGTGCGGCACGCCGTGGCCGGCCATCTCCCAGGCGGTCAGCTGGGCGCCCTGGTTGCGCGGCCGTGTCTCGTCGACATAGACGTGGACCGGAATGCCGGCTTCCGTGGCCAGGTAGATCGGCGCCGTGGCGGTGCCGTAGTCGACGGTGGCCAGCCAGCCGGCATTGCAGTGGGTCAGGATGTTGACCGGCTCGCCCTTCTGCTTGCGCGCAGCGATCGCCTTGATGATGGCGAGACCGTTCTCGCCGATGGCGCGGTTGAGGCCGACATCCTCGTCGGCGATCTCACTGGCCCGCCGATAGGCGGCTGCCGCGCGTTGTTCGGGAGGCAAAGGCCGCAGGAAGCGCCGCATCTCGTCCAGCGCCCAGCGCAGATTGATCGCCGTCGGCCGCGTCTCGTGCAGGGTCTCCCACACGGCGTCGAGCGCTTCATCCGACGGATCGTCGGCCATCTGCATGGCGACGCCGTAGGCAGCGGTGACGCCGATCAGCGGCGCGCCGCGTACCCACATATCGCGGATGGCGGTGGCGATGCCGTCGACCGTGCCGATCGTTTCGATGCGGAAATCATGCGGCAGCCAGCGCTGGTCGATGATCTCGACCGAACGGCCGTCGTCGCTCAGCCAGATGGTGCGATAGTGGCGGTCGCCGACGTTCAAAGGCTGCTCTCCTGTTCGATCAGCGCGGCCAGTTGGTTGACCTCGTCGATGCTGTGGATCTGGCGCCGGTTGACGGCGAGGTGACGGCCGAATTTCAGCGCCTTTGCCTCACAACTGGCGCGCAAATCCTCATCGGCAATGGTCTCGAAATCGGCATTGTGGGCGAGGCCGAGGATGCGCCTGTGCACCTCGATGCCGGCAAAGCCGAGCAAATCGGTCCACATCTGGTGCAGAACATGGTCGAGCGCCTGCTCGGCACCGAGCCTGTCGCCCTGATCCTCGAACAGGCTCCTCTGGTAGAGCATGCCGGTGCGTTCGGTCCGCCATAGATGCGAGAACTCGGCGCGGAACACCGCCCAGGTCTCGGTCGTCACCCCGAGCAGATAGGCGCGCATGGCGTCGCGCTTTCCCTCCTGCTCGTGGCCGCGCTGCGAGAAGAAGGACATCCAGAAATTGGCGAGCAGCATGCCGACATCGAAGGCCATCGGGCCGTAGAAGGCAAACTCCGGATCGATCATCCGGGTTTCCGTGTCGGTGACCATGATCGAGCCGGAATGCAGATCGCCATGCAGCAGCGTTTCGGCATTGGCGGCGAAGATGTGCTTCAGCCGCTGCGCCTCGACCTTCAGGTCACGGTCGGCGCGCAGTTCGGCGACCAGGCTGTCGAGCTGCGGCGAGGTGTGCCGGTTCATCTTGGCGTCGAAATAGGGGTCGGAAAACACCAGGCTTTCGGTGATGTCGCAGAGCTCGACATTGTCGGCGAACAGCGCCAGATCGGCCTTGCGGTCCTTGGCGGCCATGTGCAGGTCGGAGCCGCGAAACAGCGTCCGGGCCATGAACAGGCCGATGTCCCGGGCAATGTTCGGCAGCTGGCGGCCGTCGATCAGGGCGCGGCGCAGGATGATGTGCGGCGGCGCAAGATATTCCATGATGATCAGCGCCTGGCCTTCATCGAAATAATGGATCGCCGGCACCGAGCCTGGCGCGCGCGCCTCTTGCCTGGTCAGCGCGTGATATTCGAAGAAGGAGCGCTTCAACGGCAGCGGCCAGCTGTCGCCGACCAGGCGAACATAGGGCAGGGCCTGCTTGACGACGGCTGCACCATTGGCGCCCTCGGCGATGAACACCAGGTTGAGATTACCGTCGCCGACCTCGCGGACCTTCCAGGCGCCAGTGTCCTTGCCGATCTTCGCGCACAGCGCCTCGTTGCCGCCAAGGCGTGCAGCCAGGGTTTCGACCGATAGTGCTTCGAACCGCAATTTTTCAGTCATCGTCATCCTCCCGCTTATGCGCTCCGAACATAACGGACGCATGGCGGCTGGACCAAGCTAGGAAGCGATCTGGCAATTGTCAATCGTGTTGACAATTGCCGATGCAGCCCGTAGCGTCATGTCAGGGAGGAACGCATGGTCGGTAATGCCGTGTTCCGCGTAGAGGGACTGAGGAAATCCTTTGGCCATAACGAGGTGCTAGGCGGCGTCTCGGTCGAATTGCATGCCGGCGAAGTCACCGTGCTGATGGGCGCCAACGGCGCCGGCAAATCCACCCTCGTCAAGATCATCTCCGGTGTCTACGAACGCGGCGGCGGCACGATGGCGCTCGCCGACCAGGATTTCGCACCGAAAACCCCTGCCGAAGCGATCCGCGCCGGCGTCGTCACCGTGCACCAGAATATCAACGACGGTGTCGTCGCCGATCTCGACGTCGCCACCAACCTGACCCTCGACCGACTGAGCGGCAGCGGTGCGCCGACCCTGTTCAATCCAATGCGCGTGCGGCGGGAGGCCAAGGCGGTTGCCGAGCGCATGGGGCTGACCATCGATTTGAAGGCGCGGGTGAGCGATCTTTCGCTGGCCGATCGTCAGATGGTGGCGATTGCCCGCGCCCTGGCGCACCAGCCGAAAGTGCTGATCCTCGATGAGCCGACCTCATCGCTCTCCAGCGCCGAGGCTGATCGGCTGTTTGCGCTGATCGACAGGCTGCGCGAGCAGGGCGTGGCGGTCCTCTACATCTCGCATCGCATGTCGGACATCAGGCGGTTGGCTGATCGCATCATCTCGATGCGAGACGGGATCATCTCGGGCATTTTCGACAAGAAACCGCTCGACTATGAGGGCGCGGTCAATGCCATGCTCGGCCGCAAGATCCATCTCGACCAGATCGTCGTCAGGAATTCGGCCAAGGCCGTCCTCAAGATAGAAGGTCTGCGCATTGCACACGGCGCTCGGCCGATTTCGCTGACGCTCGGCGACGGCGAGGTCGTTGCCATCACCGGCCTCGTCGGCGTCGGCAAGACGGCGCTTGCCGAGACGCTGTTTGGCGTGCGCCAGCCGCTCGCCGGTACAATGACGCTGAACGGCAGGCCTTATGCGCCTGAAACAGCCGGCGAGGCGATCGCCGCCGGCGTGTTCCTCGTCGCCAAGGACCGCGGCGAGAACGGCATCGTCCAAAGCTTCAACATCCAGGAAAATATCAGCCTGCCGTTTCACAAGCGCATGTCGCGCTTCGGCATCCTGAGGCGCCGCCTCGAACGCACCACGGCACGCCGGCAGATCGAGGAGCTGAGCATCGTCTGCCGTTCCGAGAAGGACGAAATGTCGGAGCTGTCCGGCGGCAACCAGCAGAAGGTGATGGTCGCCCGCTGGATGGCGCAGGAGGCAAGACTGTTCATTCTGGATGAGCCGTTTCAGGGCGTTGATATCTCGGCCCGGCGCGACATTGCCGCCAAGCTCAGGGCCAGTGCCAACGGCCGCGCCACGCTGCTGTTCGTCACCGAGCTCGATGAGGCGCTGGAGACCGCTGATCGCATCCTGGTCATGTCGGAACAGACCATCGTCGGCGAGCACCGCAATGCCGATGTCGATCTCGACCGCCTGTTGGCCGAGGTCGCCGGCGGGCCGCTGCACAGTGCCGCCTGAGCCCGGGCGATAGGAATTGGAATGGAGAGAGCATGGGTTCGGATTGGGTAAAGACGGCAGCAGCGCGCGGGAGCGCCGGATGACATTGCGCGACCACGCCATCCGCTACGGGTTCATCGTGCTCTTGTTCGGGCTCGTCGCCTATTTCTCGATCGCCGCCGACGGTTTCGTTTCGCCGCAAAGTGCCGTTTTCATCTTCCAGTCGGTCGCCATCACCGGCGTGCTGGCGCTCGGCGTCACCGCCACGCTGGTCGTCGGCGGCTTTGATCTGTCGATCGGCTCGGTCGCCACCTCAGCCATGATGGCGGCGGCCTATGTCATGGTGGTGCTGGAGCAGAACGCCCTTGTCGCGGTCGTCGTCTGCCTGCTCATCGGCGCCATTGTCGGCCTGATCAATGGCTGGTTGATCGTCTACATGCGCGTGCCCGATCTGCTGGCGACGCTCGGCATGATGTTCCTGCTGGTCGGCCTGCAGCGCATTCCGACAGAAGGCCGCTCGATCGCCACCGGCATGACCATGCCCGACGGTTCGGTCGCCAACGGCAAATTCTCCGACGCCTTCCTGGCGCTCGGCCGCCACCGCTTCGACTTCTTCATCCCGAACCTCATTCCGGTGTCGGTAGTCGTGCTGCTCGTGCTCGCCGTGCTGATCTGGTTCTTTCTCGAATACACCCGCTTCGGGCGCATGATGTATGCCGTAGGCAGCAATGAGCGCGCCGCCGAACTCGCCGGTGCGCCTGTCAAGGCATACAAGATCTGGGCCTACGTTATTTCAGGAGTTTTTGCCTCGATCGGCGGTATTTTGCTCGCTGCCCGGCTTGGACGCGGCGACATCGCCTCGGGTAATAATCTGCTACTCGATGCGGTCGCCGCGGCACTGATCGGCTACGCGGTGCTAGGTGCCGCCAAGCCGAACGCCTTCGGCACTGCCATCGGTGCGCTGTTCGTCGGCATCTTGCTGCAAGGCCTGACGATGATGAACGCGCCTTACTACACGCAGGATTTCGTCAAGGGCGTGGTTCTGGTCGTCGCCCTTGTCTTCACCTTTGCGCTTTCGGGCAGGGGCAGAAGGTAGCTTTCGACCGGAACAGGATTTTGGGTTTAACAAGAGTGGAGGAAAACAAAGTGAGCATTACAAGAAGACTTCTGGGGAAGGTGGCGCTCGGATTGGCCGGCGCAACCATGCTGATGCAGGTCCCGGCTTTTGCCGCGGACAAGCCGGCGCCTTTCGACAAGCCTGGCGTCAAGATCGCGCTGGTGCGTTATCTCTCGACCGGTGACTTCTTCCAGGCCTATCTCTCGGGCGTCGAGGCACAGTCGAAGGCGCTCGGCATCGACCTGCGCGTCCTCGACAGCCGCCAGGATGCCGCCCTTCAGTCCGACATGGTCGATCAGGCCATCGCGCTCGGCGTGCAGGGCATCATCATCCAGCACGGCCTGACGGAATCGATGAAGGACGCCGCCCAGCGTGCGGTCGACGCCGGCATCAAGGTGGTGGCGTTCGACGTCAATGTCGAAAATCCCAAGATCCCGCAGATCGAACAGTCCGACCGCGACCTGGCGCGCCTCGCGCTCGAGCAGGCTGTCAAGGACAATGGCGAAAGCTGGAATGCCGGCTATGTCTATGTCGCCGGCATCGCGCCGCTCGACCGCCGCAACGAGACCTGGGTCGACGTCAAGAAGAAGTATGCCGGCATCAAGGAAGTCGCGATGTTCGGCACGCTCGACAATCCGATTGCCAACTCCGTCGCCAACCAGGCGCGTTCGGTGCTAACGGCGCATCCCGACATCAAGGTGATGTTCGCTCCCTATGACGAATTCGCCAAGGGCGTGAAAATCGCTATCGACGAAGCAGGCTTGAACAAGGGCATCAAGATCTATTCGGCCGACATCTCGACGTCCGACATCGCTGCGATGCGTGAGCCCGACAGCGCCTGGGCCGCGACCGCCGCGACCAATCCGGCCGTCGTCGGCCAGGTCTCGGTGCGTGCGCTGGCGCAGCTGCTGGCCGGTGAAGATCCCGGCCACAACGTCGTCGTGCCGCCGACGCTGATCACCCAGAAGGACCTCATCGACAAGGACATCAAGAACATGGAGGACCTGTCGGCCAAGCTGCCGCAGTTCGCCCACGCCGATGTCGCGATGCCGGCCTGGATGCCAAACCCGAACGCCAAGTAACTTTCGCTGTCGAAGGCCGCTTGCAGTCGCTTGCTGCAGGCGGCCTTTTGCCGAATATTCGCAGAGCCAGTCACTGGTTCTGGAAGGTTCGGTGCGTAAATGGAAGCACAGGCGGCAATCGAGAAAAACCTGTCCGGCGCCGTCGCTGGAACATTGTTTCGATGCCCGCACGCTACCACCGGCGTGGTGGTGCTGGGTGGATCGAGTGGCCGCATCGATGTCGGGCGTGCACGGCTCTTTGCAAACCAGGGTTCGTCGGCCCTTGCCCTGCAATGGTTTGGCGGTGAGGGCCAGCCTCCCGGAATATGCGAAATTCCCCTCGAAACCTTCTTTGCGGCAACCGACTATCTCATTGGAACGGGATGCCGCCGCATCGTCTATGTCGGCACATCCAAGGGTGCCGAGGCATCACTCCTTGCGGCCGTCCATGACCAGCGCATCAACGCTGTGGTCGCCATCAGCCCCTCATCGGTGGTTTGGGGAAATATCGGTGCGGGCCGGGATGGCGTCAGCTGGCCTGAGCGGTCCTCATGGTCGCTCGACGGTATCCCCCTGCCATTCGTGCCGACAGATCCGGATTGGGTACCCAAGCTCGTGGATGGTCTGGTGTCTTACAGCGGATTATTCGAACGCAGCTTGAAAACCTTCAAGCGGGAGGCGAATGCCGCGACCATCCCGGTGGAAAAGATATCGGCCGAGATTGTGCTTGTCGCGGGTGGCGACGATGCGCTGTGGCCCTCCCTATGGTTTGCGGAAGAGATTGTCCGGCGGCGCGGCAAAGCCGGCAAGATCACCCACCTCGTTTCATCGCCGGATGCGGGGCACCGAATTCTCTTACCGGGGGAGATCACGCCGCGCTCGGTGTCGCATGAGCATGGCGGCAGTGACGAGGCTGATTCGAGGCTGGGAACCAGGGCCTGGAAACACATCCTAGAGTTGCTGTAGCACGCGTTTCGCGGCGGCTGAAGAATGCTGGTCGTTCCAGAAGTCGAGCACAGTCGAGATTATTGCCTCTGGCGCGTCTTCCTGAACGAGATGTTTGGCATTTGGAACCGTGATGAACGGCGCACCGGGGATGCGGCGCGCGAGTTCTCGCCCGTCGTCGAGCGGAATCCACTCGTCGTCTTCACCCCACAGGATCGTCACAGGGCAACGTATCTCGCCATATCGCCACTCGACCTCTCGACTGTACTTGTCGTCCATCTGTGCGATCTGACGCCAAAAAGCCTTCTGTCCTTCGTCTCCAAGCCATGGCTGCAGATAGAGCTGCATTTCGTCCGCGCGCAATGCGTTCGCGACAGCGCCGCCGATATAGGCGCGAAGCATGGCTTCATGGATATAGGCCGGCAGACTGGCAAACGCTTTCTCGTTTTCTTTTGCCGCTTGAACCAAGGGCGATCCCTGAGGGCTGATCGCGACCGGATCGATCAGCACCAGTGAGCGATAATCGAGCCTGTTGAGAAGGTGGCCACGCAACGCGACGGAGCCGCCGAAGTCATGCGCCACAATGTCGGGCAGCTCCAGCTCCCAGTGAGCGTAGAGCGCCGCGAACAGCTGGTTTTGAATGCCGCGCGACACGTCCGCGTCGGGCTTGGCGGATTGCCCGTAGCCGAGCATGTCGAAATAGTAGATCCGGCGCCGTTGCCCGAGCCAAGCTGCAATCCGCCGCCATTCCACCGACGAGAACGGGGTGCCATGAAGCAAGACCGCCGGCGGGCCGTCGCCGATCGTTCCCCATGCGATCGGGTGACCCGAAAAAATAAAGCGTTCGGGCAGGGACCAGTTTTCGGCTGGCATGAGGGAACTCCTCGAGAAGGCAAAAATTTGGCTGCTTGACCTTGCTCGATCTCAATGGCCGGTCGGGTCGAAAGTTCCCAACCGCCCTTTCTCCAGCGCGTTTCCGGGCAATAAGCTCAAGTTTCGGAGTTGCACCGCACCTTTTCGTCTAACGGATCTCTACATCAGCGCAGCGCTGCCGCGATATTGCCGCCATCGACCGTCGTCACATCGGCGGTGGTGCGGTCGGCCAGCGCGTGATGCAGGAAGGCCTGCGCCACGTCCTGCGCCGTCACTTCCTGGCCGAGCAGATTGCCGGACATGTAGTCCTTCTCCGACACGCCGCGCGCGCCTGAGCGGCTGGTAATCATGGCGTCGGTCAGAAGCCCTGAGCGGATGCGGTCGGCGTTGACGGCGTTGGAGCGGATGCCATGCGCGCCATAGTCGAGCGCGTATTGCCGGGACAGGAACAGCGTCGCTGCTTTCGGCACGCCATAGGCGCCGAACTTCGGACCTGGATTGACCGCCTGCTTGGAGGTGTTGAACAAAAGCACGCCGCCTGTGCCCTGCTCGAGCATGATGCGCACGGCATTCTGCGCCACCGACTGATGGGCGAAGAAATTGAGTTCGAAACTCTTGCGCAGGAGTGCGTCATCGAGCTCACCGATGCGGCCTTCCCAGGCCGCGCCGGCATTGGAAACCATGATGTCGACACCGCCGAACACGGCGACGGCTCTGTCGAAGGCGGCACGCACCTGCGCCGGGTCGGTGATGTCGGCTGCGACGCCGATCGAGTTGTTGCCGGCCTTCTTCGCCGCGTCGGCAGCCTTTTCGGCGTCGAGATCGACGACGACGGCATGGGCGCCATTGTCGGCGAACAATTTGGCTGTCGCTGCGCCGATCGCGCCGGCGCCGCCGGTGATCAGCACCACCTGGCCAGTCAGTGGCTTCGGCTTGTTGGACGCGAGCTTGGCCTGTTCCAGCGACCAGTATTCCAGCGGGAACAGATCGGCCTTGGAGAGCGGGTGGAAACGGCCGACCGCCTCGGCGCCGCGCACCGCCTCGATCCACATCTCGCCGACATCCGAGGCGATCTTCGCGTCCTTCAGCGTGCGGCCGTGGCCGAACATGCCGAGGCCGGGCACCAGCGTCAGCCGCGGCATCTGGTCGAGCATGGTGCGCTTGACGTCGTCGAGCGAATCATTGGTTTCGAAATAGGCGCGATAATCATTGGCGAACGCGTCGACATGGCTCTTGATCACCGCCTTGTAGTCGCCGGCCTTGTCCGCATCGGGCGCCGGCAGCGCCATCGGCCCGGTCTTGATGCGGATCGACAGATCGGGTGTCGACACGCCGCGTCCGGCATAATCGGCAATCTCGGATGAATTGATGAAATCGACGATTGCCGGCGAAGTGCGGAAGTCAGAGATCATGCGGTCGAAGCGGCCTTCGCCGCGCGCTACCGCCACCGCTCCGCGCAGCATCGGCGCAATGGACGCCGGTGTCGCGAGCTTTGCCGGCAAGACTGCCTTTGCCGCCTTCGGCTTGCCGCTTGCGGCAATGAAGTCCTCGGCGACATTCACATAGTGGATCATCCGGTCGTAGGCCTGTTTGGCGTCGTCGCCGAAGGTGAAGATGCCGTGCTTGTCGAGGATCAACCCTTCGACATCAGGGTCGGCATCGAAGATGTCGGCCGCCGCCTTGGCGAGGTCGAAGCCGGGCATGATATAAGGCACGTAACCCATCTTGCTGCCGAAAACCGTCTTCACCAGCGGCTTGGAGTCCTCCTGGTCGACGATGGCGAGGATGGCGGTCGAGTGCGTGTGGTCGACGAATTTGTGCGGCAGGAAGGCATGCAGCAGCGTCTCGACCGAGGGGTTGGGCGAGGATGGATCGATGAGGTTGACGCGTTGCAGCGCGACCATGTCCTCGTCGGCCAGTCTGTTCAGCGCGCGCGCCTTGAGCAGCGGCTTGAGCTTGACCGCCGGCAGGCCCTGCGGCTCGATGACGCCCATGTCCCAGCCGCTGCCCTTGACGCACAGCACGTCCCACTGGTCGCCGACGAGATCGGTGGCCGTCGTCTTGCAGGAGGTGTTGCCGCCGCCATGCAGAACCAGCCGCGGTTCGCCGCCGAGCAGCCGGGTCGTGTAGACGCGCAGCGCCAGGTCGCGGCCGACACCCTTTTTCGCGTAGTCGGCGACGAGTTTTTCGGCTGCTTCGTCATTCCACAAGTTCTTCATGTTCGCTTCGTCCGGTTGCTGTCTTTGTTGGTGAAACAGGATTGCCGCGACGCTTTGATGACAATGCCCCGGCAGCGGAGAGGAGGATTTCTAGGAGGCCTTTTCTATGGTGGCAGCCGCATGGTCCAGGAGCCGCTGCGCCATGTGCGCGCCGACCACCAGATGCGTGCAAAGGCCGCCCGCGATCGCCGCGAGCAGCGGTTCGAACTTGCTGTCCTCCTGCACCACCACCAAACGCCTGGCGATGGCGCGCAGCGAGGCAAGCTCGGCGGAGATCACCCGCCTGTTATAACTGCAGTCGAGCACCTTGCCCTCGGCGTCTATGATCTGCCCGGCAATCACGCCGGCAGCGCCTTGGCTGCGCAGATCCGCCATTTCACTGGGCGTCAGCGCGCCGCATTTGACCAGATGGCTGTCGGCGTCGACCGCGCCGACCGAGTATAATGCCAGGTCGCATTCGCTGACACCCGACAATTGTTCCCGGATCACCGGCTCGGCACGCAGCGCCCGCGCGAGTTCTTCCGTCGACAGCACCAGCGGCGCGTAGAAATTGAGCCCCTTGGCGTTGAGCCGCCGCGCGATCTCCATGGTGCATTGGTCGGGCCGATAGGAATAGGGTGCGCCGAGATTGCCGCAGAGCTGCACCACAGTGACGTCCTGCAGATCGGCATAGGACATGACGTCGGCGATCATGTAGACGGTTCGGCCCCAGGCAACGCCGATGCGGTCGCCCTTCTTGACCAGTTCGAGAAAGACACTCGCCGCCAGCACGGCGATTTCCGTCGACGGGTCGGCAATATGATCATTCTCCGGTGCGATCCAGACGGCGTCGAGGCTCAACGCATCCTCGAGCTTGCGCGCCAGCACGTCGTCGGTGAAAAGCTGGGTCGAAGTCGAGATGTTGACGATGCCGGTCTCGCGAGCCTTGCGCAGGTACATGGCGACTGAGGCACGGGAAATGTTAAGCTGGCTCGCCACCTGGTCCTGCCGCAGGCCATGGGCATAGTAGAGCCAGGCGGCCTTGTGGATGAGTTGTTCTGCCGGTCGGATCGCCATGCCGTCTCCTCGGCTGACATTATTCACGGCTCTCGACAAAAGTCAAACTGGGCAGAGGTATGCGATGCTCCCGCTTACGCCGAATCTGGTTCATCATTGCGCCGAATGCGCTCTGTCGTGGCATCGTTTGTGGTGACGCGGCCCGAGCCTGTGATTAGAACGTCTGAAAGAAAACCGCGGGGGAGCATGGGATGGGCAGTCCTTACGAACAGGATCTCGACAAGAACGCGGCCAACCATCAGCCGTTGACGCCGCTCACCTATCTGGAGCGCGCGGCCAAGACCTATCCCGACCATATCGCCATCATCCATGGCCGCCAGCGCATCGACTATCGCACCTTCTGGCAGCGGTCGCTGAAGCTTGCCTCGGCGCTCGACAGGCGCGGCATCGGCAAGGGCGACACCGTCACCGTCATGCTGTCAAACACGCCGCCGATGCTGGAGGCGCATTTCGGTGTGCCGATGACCAAGGCGGTGCTGCATTCGCTCAACACCCGCCTCGATGCCGCGGTCATCGCCTTCCAGCTCGATCATGCCGAGACCAAGGTGCTGATCGTCGACCGCGAATTCTCCGGCGTCGTCAGACAGGCCCTGGAACTGGCCAAGGTCAAGCCGCTGGTCATCGACTATGACGATCCCGAATACGCCGCCGACGCGCCGTACCCGAAGGGTGAGCGCATCGGTTCGCTCGACTATGAGGACTTCATCGCCGGGGGCGCCGCGGACTTCGCCTGGTCGATGCCCGACGATGAGTGGGACGCGATCTCGCTGAACTATACCTCCGGAACGACAGGCAATCCGAAGGGCGTCGTCTACCACCATCGCGGTGCCGCGCTGATGGCCTACACCAACACCATTCATGCCGGCATGGCCAAGCACGCTATCTATCTCTGGACGCTGCCGATGTTCCACTGCAATGGCTGGTGCTTTCCGTGGACGCTCGCAGTCCAGGCCGGCACCCATGTCTGCCTGCGCTGGGTGCGGCCGAAGCCGGTCTACGATGCGATCGCCGATCAGGGCGTCACCCATCTGTGCGGCGCGCCGGTCGTCATGTCGGTGCTGATCAATGCCAGGGACGAGGACAAGCGCGTATTTCCGCAGACGGTCACTTTCAACACCGCCGCAGCACCCCCGCCGGAAGCGGTGCTATCGGGGATGGCGGATGCCGGATTTGCCGTCACCCATCTCTACGGCCTGACCGAGACCTATGGCCCGGCGGTCGTCAACGAATGGCATGGCGCCTGGGATGATCTCGAAAAGGGCGAGCGCAGCGCCAGGAAGGCGCGGCAGGGCGTGCGCTATGCAGCGCTCGAAGGCCTGACAGTCATGGACCCCGAGACGATGCGGACGACACCGGCCGATGGCGAGACCATCGGCGAGGTCATGTTCCGCGGCAACATCGTCATGAAGGGCTACCTGAAAAACCGCAAGGCGAGCGACGAAGCCTTCGCCGGCGGCTGGTTCCATTCCGGCGATCTCGGCGTCATGCACCCCGATGGCTACATCCAGCTCAAGGACCGCTCCAAGGACATCATCATCTCCGGTGGCGAGAACATTTCCTCTATCGAGGTCGAGGACGCGCTCTACAAGCACCCGTCGGTTGCCTCTTGCGGCGTCGTCGCCAGGCCCGACGACAAATGGGGCGAGGTGCCTGTCGCCTATGTCGAGCTGAAGCCCGGCAAGATCGCGACCGAAGCCGAGATCATCGATCACTGCCGCGCGCTGCTTGCCCGGTTCAAGGTGCCGAAGGCGGTCATCTTCGCCGAAATCCCGAAGACCTCGACCGGCAAGATCCAGAAATTCCGGTTGCGCGAGATGGCAAAGGACCTGACTTCGTCATCCTAGGGTGGAGCAGTCGCGAAGCGACGTCGCGGAAACCCTAGGATCCATGCCGTGACCTCTCAGCCATGCTCCAACGTCGAGGATGACAGGGCGCGCTTACCAGCGTAACTTCTTGATCCGCCACACTCCTCAGCAGACGTCGCGGCATGGATCCTAGGGTCTGCGCCGCGTCGCTTCGCTCCTTGCTTCGCCCTAGGATGACGAATTCATCAGGGCCAGCCGCTAATAGCGATCGTCGATTCCACCTTCTCACTGTCACCATCTGTCACCATCTGTCACCATTCGTACGCGTACATCGAATCCGCGTTGACAGGCCGCTCTTTTCAATTTACGAGTGACGAAAATCGAAATTCGTCACTCGTAAATTGACAGAGGATCATGTCCGAAGCCGCCACCATAGTCGCCGAAGCCGCCCGACAGGAAAATGTAACGCGCATTCTCGATTGCGCCGAGCGCCTGTTCCGGCATTATGGCTACGGCAAGACCAATGTCGCCGACATCGCGCGTGAACTCGGCATGTCGCCCGCCAACATCTATCGTTTCTTCGCCTCCAAGGTCGAAATCCACCAGGCCGTCTGCGGCCGGATGCTCGGTGCCAGCTACAAGATGGCCTACGAGATTTCGCGCCTGCCGATCAGCGCCGAGGAGCGGCTCCGGCGTTACGTGCATGCGCAATACAAGATGACGATGGAGGTCATGCTCGACGACCAAAAGGTCCACGAGATGGTCATCGTCGCCCTCGAACGGGATTGGGGTGTGATCGACAAGCATGTCGACAGCATCCACGACCTGTTTGCGGAAATCATTCGTGACGGCATCGAGGCCGGTGAGTTCAGAAAACAGGATCCGGTGATCGCGTCTCGCTGTTTCGGCGCCGCGACCGTCATCCTGTGTCATCCGCAGATGGTGGCGCAATGCCTTGCCAAGACCAACCGGGCAATGCCTGACGACCTCATCGACTATGCAATCAAGGCTTTGAAGTAGCCGCCGCCCGCCGGGCGCCGGTTCAACGATTCATCTCCATTTCGGGAGTACGCGCGTGTCTTCGTTCAGTTCAATCATCGGCAGGCTGCCGGCTGTGGGCCCGGTGCTGCTTGTCACCGCCACTCTCGGGCTTGCCGGCTGCAGCCAGGAAAAAGCCGGAGTCAAGGATATTATCCGTCCGGTCAAGGTTGTCGAGATCGCGAAGGTGCATGACACCCGCATGCTCTCCTATTCCGGATCGGTGCGGGCCCGCACCGAGAGCGCTCTGGCGTTCCGCGTCAATGGCAAGATCACCGAGCGCCTCGTCGATATCGGCCAGCATGTGGCCTCGGGCGATGTGCTCGCCCGCATCGATCCCATTGACTACGACCTTTCGGTCAAGAGCGCGCAGGCAGCGCTCGATGCCGCCGAGCGGCAGGTCGAGACCGTAGAGCTTGCCCGCAAGCGTGCCGAGCAGCTTTTTGCCAAGAATTTTGCCCCGAAATCACAGCTCGAACAGGCGACCTTGACCTATGACCAAGCGGTCGCCACGCGTGATTCCGCCCTTTCGACACTTGCTCAGGCGAAGAACCAGGTCGGTTATACCGATCTCAAGGCCGACAGGGATGGCATCGTCACCACCGTCAGCGCCGACGTCGGCCAGGTGGTCGGTTCCGGCACGCCGGTTGTTACTGTCGCTGTCGACGGCGAAAAGGAAGTGCTGATCGCCGTTCCCGAAATGGAAATCGCCGAATTCAAGCCGGGCAAGGCCGTCAAGGCGGGCTTCTGGTCCGACGATGCGCTGGCGCTCGATGGCAAGGTCCGCGAAGTCGCCGGCAGCGCCGATCCGCAGTCACGCACCTTTGCCGTCCGCGTCAGCCTGCCCAACGATCCGCGTGTGCTGCTCGGCATGACCGCCAGCATCGAAGCCTCGGCGGCCAATGAGCGGCAGCTGGTCTCGATCCCGCTGAGCGCACTGGCCGAGCAAGGCACGCAATCGATCGTCTGGACCGTCAATCGTGGCGCCGACACCGTTCATGCCCGTCCGATCAAGGTCGCCGAATTCGCCGCCGATGGGGTGCGTGTCGCAGAGGGTTTGAACCCCGGCGATGTCGTGGTCGCCGCCGGCACGCAATTCATGACCGAAAACCTGAAGGTGAAGCTCGCCGGTGAGACGGCGCTGCAATCGGCATCCGCGGCAGACGGCGACGCCAAGCAGGTGCGCTGACGACAGACAACCGGCTGCGCGTTCCCGCAGTCGCTGGTTTCCGGGCGGCAGGCGCCCGACCGAGACGCTCGATTGATGTAACCCCCACGTCGATTTCGCGTCCCACCGCGATGAGCGTTTCTCCTCTCGGAGAGCCTTGCCGCCCGGAAGCCACTACGAACCCTCGATTTTGTTGCGCTAGATAGATGGACCAGCGTCGATGACCAATTCCACGGAAGAGAAGCGGCCCTTCAACCTGTCGCGCTGGGCAATCGGCCATCCCGCCATTGCGCGGTTCCTGTTCGGCCTGATCATCATTTCCGGCGCGCTCGGCCTGATGCGTATGGGCCAGAAGGAAGATCCCGATTTCACCTTCCGGATCATGGTCGTCCAGGCGATCTGGCCGGGCTCCTCGATCAAGGAGATGGAAGACCAGGTCGTCAACAAGATCGAACGCAAGCTGCAGGAAACGCCGCATCTCGATTTCGTGCGCTCCTTCACCCGCGCCGGCAGCGCCATCATCACTGTGCAGATCAAGGGCGACACCAACACCGCCGAGGTGACGGACGCTTTCTACCAGGTGCGCAAGAAGGTCGGTGACATTGCCGGTGACTTGCCGCAAGGTCTGCTCGGCCCCTATTTCAACGACGAGTTCGGCGACACCTTCATCACGCTGCATTCGATCAGCGGCGATGGCTTCAGCTATCCCGAGCTGAAGAAGTTCGCCATCCAGGCGCGCGACATGCTTTTGACGACGCCTGGCGTCGAGAAGGCCGTTATCATCGGCGACCAGCCGGAAAAGCTCTATATCGACGTCTCGTCCAAGGCCCTGGCCGAACGCGGCCTGACGCTGACCGATCTGCAGAATGCGATCAAGGGACAGAACAATGTCGACCCGGCCGGCTCCGTCGATACCGGCACCAACTCGGTACGCATCTCCGTCGAGGGCGATGTCGGCAAGGTCGAGGATATCCGGAACCTGCGCCTGCGCGCCGGCGGACAGGTCACAAGGCTGGGCGACATCGCCACGGTGACCTCGGGGCTGGAAGATCCGTTCCAGCGCAAATACCGCTTCAACGGTCACGACAGCGTGCAGTTGGGCGTCGTCATGGCCAAGGGCTTCAAGGTTACCGACGTCGGCAAGGATGTCGAGGCCACCTACAAGCGCTTCGAAGAGGCGCTGCCCTACGGCGTTGCGGTCGACCAGATCTCCGACCAGCCCGGCGTCGTCACCGATGCGGTGGCCGAGTTCATGCATGCGCTTGGCGAAGCGCTGCTGATCGTGCTCGTCGTCTCGTTCCTGTCGATAGGCTGGCGTTCCGGCCTGGTCATCGCCATCGCCATCCCGCTGGTGCTGGCTGCGACCTTCGCCATCATGTACGAACTCGGCATCGACCTGCAGCGCATCTCGCTCGGCGCGCTGATCATCGCGCTCGGTCTTCTGGTCGACGACGCGATGATCGTCGTCGAGATGATGGAGCGCAAGCTGGAGGAGGGGATGGTCAAGGTCGAGGCGGCGAGCTTCGCCTATTCCTCGACCGCCTTCCCGATGCTGACCGGCACGCTGATCACCACAGCCGGCTTCATTCCGGTCGGCTTCGCGGCCTCGACCGCCGGCGAATATGTCCGCACCCTGTTCTATGTCGTCGGCATCGCGCTGATCGTCTCCTGGTTCGTCGCGGTCTATTTCACGCCATGGCTCGGCAACATGATCCTCAAGCAGCGCAAGCATGCCGGCAGCCATCACGATGTCTTCGACACACGTTTCTACCGCCGGCTTCGTGCTACCGTCAGCTGGGCCGTGCGCCATCGCATCATCGTCCTGGTGATGACGCTGGTCACCTTCGGCACCAGCCTGTGGGCTTTCCAGTTCATTCCGCAGAACTTCTTCCCGCAATCGTCGCGGCCGGAAATCCTTGTCGACCTTTGGCTGCCGGAAGGCACCAGCATCAAGGAAGTCGAGGCGCAGGCCAAGGCGCTCGAAACCAAGATGATGGACGACAAGGACAAGCGTTTCATCGCCACCTATATCGGCGAAGGCGCGCCGCGCTTCTTCCTGCCGCTCGACCAGCAGCTGAGCAACCCCAACTTCGCCCAGCTGCTCGTCATGGCTAATGACGAACCGGCCCGCGAACGGCTGATCGCCAAGTTGCGCACCGTCCTGGCGCAAGACTTCCCATCCATCCGTGCCAAAGTCGATCGTCTGTTCCTCGGCCCGCCGACCGGCTGGCCGGTGCAGATGCGCGTCATGGGGCCGGATCGCCAGGAGGTGCGCCGCATCGCCGACCAGGTGAAGGCGAAGTTCCGCGAGGATCCGCTGCTTGGCGCCGTGCATGATGACTGGCTGGAGCCGGTTCCGGCGATGAAGCTGGTCATCGACCAGGATCGTGCCCGCGCACTCGGCGTCACCTCGCAGCGCATCCGCCAGATGCTGCAGGCGGCGATGTCCGGCGCGCCGCTCGACGACTTCCGCGACGGCGAGGAGACGGTGTCCATCGTCGCCCGCGAGCCGGATGCCAGCCGCAGCCTGCTGTCCTCGGTCGACTCGGTCTATATCCCGACCGACTTCGGTGGCTTCGTGCCGCTGTCGCAGGTTGCCAAGGTGGTGCCGGTGCTGGAGCAAGGCATCGAGTGGCGCCGCGACCGTCTGCCGACCATCAGTGTGCGGGCAACGCTGCCCGACGGCGTGCAGTCCAATGACGTCGTCACCAAACTGTACAAGGATATGCAGGGCCTGCGTGACGGATTGGCGCCCGGCTACAAGGTCGAGATCCAGGGCGGTGCGGAGGATTCGGCGGAAAGCCAAGCTTCGATCGCCGCCAAGGCGCCGATCATGCTGGCCGTCATCGTCGTGCTTTTGATGATCCAGCTGCAGAACTTCGGCAAGGCGATGCTGGTGCTGGCGACCGGTCCGCTTGGCATTATCGGTGCTGCCGCGGCACTCTTGATCAGCGGCGCGCCGTTCGGCTTCGTCGCCATTCTCGGCGTCATCGCGCTGCTCGGCATCATTATGCGCAACTCGATCATCCTGGTCGACCAGATCGACCAGGACATCGCCGCGGGCATGGACCGCTACGAGGCGATCATCGGTTCGGCCGTTCGCCGTTTCCGGCCGATCACGCTGACGGCGCTGACGGCGGTGCTGGCGCTGATCCCGATCTCGCGCGGCGTCTTCTGGGGTCCGCTCGCCTACGCCATGATGGGCGGCATCCTCGTTGCCACGGTGCTGACCATCCTGGTCCTGCCGGCCGGTTACGCCCTGTTCTTCGGCCAGGAGCCGAAGAAGCGCGGGGCGGAGGGGCGGACGGACGATCTGGAACTGAGCCAGGAAGCCGAAAAGCCGCAACTGGCGCTGGCCGCCGAATAGATCGATCACGCCAGTCGAAAAGGATCGGACGCGCCGAAGCGCGCCCGGTCCTTTTCACTTTTACGAGGTCAGATGACGAAGAACCAGTTGGCGAGCAGCATCACCACCACGCCGGCGACCAGCGTCAGATAAGGCAGCATCCCCGCCTTTTTGACCGAGAGGTCGGCCCCCGTCATGCCGAGATCGGCCAGCATGTGGTCGGGGAACTTGCCCTTGTCCTGGATATAGTGGCGGAAGCAGAACACCGGGATGATCAGGGCCGCGGTGATCAGGCCGGCCCACAGCGCCATCGGGTTCCACACCTTGGCGCCGGCGCCCATGAAGATCATGTTGACATAGGCGAAGATCGCGCCGACGCCGAGCAACCAGCTCGGTGCTTTCCAGGGCCGGGCGATATGGCCGTTGTCGATGCGGTGGATCCAGCCGGCGTTGAGGTTGAGGAAGTTGAAGATGATATAGCCGCAGTTCGACACGGCGAGGATGAAGAAGAAGCTCGTCGCGTCGGCAGAGGCGATGGCCAGCACGATCAGGTTGAAGACGAGATCGGTCCACATTGCCCGCGTCGGCGCGCCATGTTCGTTGACATGGCTGAGATAGCGCGGCAGCCAGCCATCGACCGAGCCCTGGTAGAGCGTGCGCGAAGAGCCTGCCATGGCGGTCATGATGCACAGAACCAGAGCCAGGATCATCAGCATCACCAAGAGGCTGTGGATCAGTGCGCCGCCGCCGACCATGCCGGCCAGCGCGTCGGCGACACCGGAGCCGTCGACGATCGGTGTCGCCAGCATGCCGTTGAGGCCAAGCACGCCCTGGAAGGTGAACGGCACCAGGATGAACAGCAGCATGCACAAAAGGCCGGAATAGAAGATCGCCTTGAACGTGTCGGTGCCCGGGTTCTTGAACTCCGAGGTGTAGCAGACGGCGGTCTCGAAACCGTAGGTCGACCAAGCGGCGATGAACATGCCGCCAAGCACCAGCGTCCAGCCGGCAATGTTCCAGGCGCCGGGTTCGGGCGCATAGGCGGCCGCCAGCGGCACCAGCGGCGAGAAATTCGCCCAGTTGATCTGGCCGGTGACGATCGGCACCACGCCGACGATCAGCATCGGAATGATGACCAGCAGGCCGATATATTTCTGCACGTTGGCAGTGCCGAGGATGCCGCGATGCTGGATGGCGAAGATGATCAGCATCAGCACCGCACCGATGAAGAAGGTCGCGTTGAGGGTGAACGAGACCGGCCCCAGCGTGTGGCTGTAGAGCGTCCAGTTGCGGATCACCGGCGTTGCCGCGGCGGTCACCGCCGTGATGGCGTCGGCGGCACTCGTCCCGGCATGCGCGGCGATATAGGCGACGACTTCGGGCGAGGCATCGGTGAACAGCGGCACCGGCGCCAACGCGTTGAGGATATAGGCGGCGGCGATCGAGCAGCCGAGCGATAGCACCGGCGACCAGGCGAACCAGTTGCACCACACCGACAGCGGCGCGATGAACTTGGAATAGCGCAGCCATGCGGTGGCGCCGTAGATCGACGCGCCGCCCGACTTGTTCGGAAACAGGCCGGCGATTTCGGCATAGGTGAAGGATTGCAGGAAGCCCATGATCATGGAGAAGATCCAGATCGCGAAGGCCAGCGTGCCGGTCGTGCCGGCAATGCCGCCGATCGAGAACAGGACGAGGGCAGGCACACCGCTCGCCACCCAGAAGGCGCCGCGCCAGTCGATATTTCGGTGCAACTTGCCTTCGGCAAGCGGCTCCAGGACAGTCACTATCGTGCTCATATGTCTTTGTTCCCCATTTTGATGTTCCGCGTTCGTGACCGCCGCGGCTTCGCGAGGCTTCACCATCGACGCATGCATTGTTCGACTGCCGGTGTTTCCACTCAGTCGTATTTTTTTCTTAACAGTGAAGATTGATCCGGCGCGCTTTCAGGTCAAGCGAATTGTCGCGCCGTGCACATCCCGCTTGCGAAACATGTCAGCTTCACACTGGCGGGCAGGATTGTTCGGAAAAGGACCAGGGGTCTGGAAACGAAAAACCCGCCGGAGGCGGGTCGCGGCGCAAATCAGCACCATGGACGAATATGTAGCATAGCTGCCCTCAGCAGGTCAAGAAAAAATTCCTATCACGAACTGCCAGCACGGCCTCACTGTCTTGGGAGGAAGGCCGTCAGGAGCGTGGTTTGGTCTTTTGCGGATCGTAGTGGGCGAAGGCGACGACGCGCGCCGGCAGCCGCTTGGCATGGCCGTCGAGCTTGCCGATCTCGACCTCGGTACCGACAGCTGAATGGGTGACGTCGAGCCTGGCCAGCGCGATGGTCTTGTTCAGCATCGGAGAACGCATGCCCGACGTGACCACGCCGATCTGGGCGCGGCCGACATGCACGCAATCGCCATGGCCGACGTCGACATTGGCCTCGATGTCGAGGCCGACCAGCTTCGTCTGCGGGTGCTCCTTGCGGCGGATCAGCGCTTCGCGGCCGATGAAATCGTCGGTCTTGCTCTTCAGCGGCACGGTGAAGCCGATGCCGGCCTCGAACGGGTCGGTCTGGTCGGAGAATTCGTAGCCGGCGAAGATCAGCCCGGCCTCGATGCGCACCATGTCCAGCGCCTGCAGCCCCATCGGCTTCAGTCCATGCGACTGGCCGGCTTCCCAGATGGCGTCGAACACTTTTTCGGCGTCGCGCGGATGGCACCAGATCTCGTAGCCGAGCTCGCCGGTATAGCCGGTGCGCGAGACCACGACCGGAATGCCGTTGCCGCCACCAATGCGGGCGACGGCGAAGCGGAACCATTCGAGTTCGTCGATCGATGGCTGCAATGGCGAAGTCCAGATCACTTCTCGCAGGATGTCGCGGCTCTTCGGACCCTGCACGGCGACATTGTGCATCTGGTCGGTCGACGAGCGCACCAGCACGTTGAGACCCAGCTTGGCGGCCGTCTCGCGCAGCCATTCGCCGGACAGATCGTCGCCGCCGACCCAGCGGAAATTGTCCTTGCCGAGCCGCAGCAGGGTGCCGTCGTCGACCATGCCGCCATGCTCGTAGCACATCGCCGAGTAGACCACCTGGCCGACGCCCAGCTTCTTGACCTCGCGGGTCAGCGTGTATTGCAGCAGCGCTTCGGAATCCGGACCGGTAACCTCGAACTTGCGCAGCGGCGACAGGTCCATGATCACCGCGTCCTGCCGGCAGGCCCAGTATTCGGCGATCGGCCCGTCCTTGGCGAAGGAATTGGCCAGCCAATAGCCCCTGTACTCGCCGAAGTTGCGGGTGTGCTTGGCAAAGCTCGAATGAAAAGCTGTCTCGCGGGTCATTTTCGGTTCCGAATCGGGCGTCATGCGTCTGGCGATCGCTCGCGAGAATTTGTGCTGGCCGGAATAGGTCCGCACATGGATGTCGGTCGGGTTCCAGCCATTGGCCGGCGTCGTGTCGTCGGGGCAGGCGGAGGAAACGCAGACGATGTCGGTGAGCGCCCGCAGCAGCACGTAGTCGCCCGCCCGCGACCACGGCTCGTCGGACACCATGACGCCATGCGCGTCGATCGCGGTGTTGAAGAAGAAGTTGATCGCCATCCAGCCGGCGCGGGGCGTGACGCCTTTGTCCAACAACGCGCGATTAAAGTTCTCAGAGCAGTTGGTGTGGCCGGGATAGCCGATGTCGTCGTAATATTTGGCGGCGCAGGCGAGCGCGAAGGCGTCGTGCCGACCGCATGTGTCCTGCACCACCTCGACCAGCGGCTCCATGTCCTGGTCATAGTATTTGGAATGCAGGCCGGGCATCGGGTAGCTCGCACCCATCAGCGTGCGCGTTGTCGTCACGTCGAGCGGATGATCCAGTCCCCTGTCCAGCTTGCGCGCCGAAAAGCACTGGAAGTCGGTGCACTGGCGGCCGTCGACATCGATGATCTGCAGATAGTCACCGGCCTTGACGAAATAGGCCTCCGCCGTCGCCGAATGGACACGCAAATCGAGCACCGGGTCGGCCAGCGGGTCCGCCAACAGCGATTTCGCCGCCGGGCGGATCGTGGCGCGGCGAACGATGGCGGTCAGCGGCGTCGCCGTGTCGTGACCGTCGACCAGCATCGGCCCGCCGGGGGCCGCAATCAGCATCGAGCCGTCACGCGTGACCGTGAATGTTTGTTCTGTACCGGCAGGCGTAGTGGCGCCGAACACCCGCACCGCCTTGGCATGGTCAAGCTGCACCTGCCGGCGCGCGAGCCCGCTCCGTAGCGATGCGAGGCTGTCGTCGTCCTCTATGAGCAGCGCCTTGATGCCGGCAGCGTTGCTGTCCGATGCTTCACCGAAAATGCCGGGATCGGTCGCGCCGGTCCTGTCCCAGGCCAGCAACTCGCAGGCCTGGCCACCCTCGACATTGCGCACGGTGATCGTGTCGCCGGCCATGATATCGATGAGCACCGCGCCATTGCCATGGATCGTATAACGCTCCATGCCCGGCGGCAGCGCGATCTGGCCGGGCCTCAGGATGAGGCTCGGCCGCGGCGGTCCGGCGGCAATTGCGGGGTAGGGCGACTGGCTCATCTCAGCCTTGCGGTTCGAGAAACAAGTTTGCCTGTGTGTGAAATTATTTTAGCGGTAAGAATAGCAGTGCGCGTGCGTTTGGCAAGGCGAAGCGCACTTCTTCCCTTCTCCCCCAAGGGAGAAGGTGGGGCGCGCGCAAACGCTATTCGAAATCCTCGGAATGGCTGACCGTAACGCCGTACTCCGCAGCCGAGTCGAGCATCGTATGCCAAAGGCTTTCGGCAAAGGTCGCGAACACCAGGAGGTTGAACACCGCCAGGCCATCCGGCCGATCATTCCCGCGCCAGAGCGTGACGCTGGTGTGGTCCATCGACGTCGCAGCAGCGGCACCAATCGGAAACGAGGCGGCATGCAGGTCGATCGACGACAGCTTGGCGAGCATGGCGCGCGCCTGGATTCCGGAAACGCTGATCAACGCGCGTGCATGCGACTGGTCCGATAGCGAAGCGGGACCGGTGAATGCCGGCGCCAGCGTCCACATCGTGTGCTTGCCACTTTTCGACAGGATCAAGAACTGATCCGGCCCCGACCAGATCAGCGTGGCATCCGGAGTTTGTACCGCCTTCGGCGCATCCGGTGCCGCGATGCCGAAGCGGGTCCTAGTCGCCTTTGCCAGTTCGGCTCCTTTGCCGCGCCGCGCCATCACCTGGATCGGATCAAAATTGCGAACCTCGGTCAGCGAGACGCCAGCCTCGATACCGCGTGCACCATGCGCACCGGTGACAAGCGCTTTTTCAAGCGGACTGCGGGGAGTCCAGGAAAAATCAACCACGCTGACGCCCTCCATCCGGATCGTAGAAGACGGGATTGCAGAGTTCGACATCGTAGTCTTCGCCGCGCAATGGATCATGCGCGTGGACGATCTCGCCGATGCGCTCGCGGCCGCGTTCGACAAGCGCGAGCCCGATCCACTGACCCAACGTCGGCGAGAAGCAGACCGAGGTGACATAGCCCTGGTCGTTGCCGGGGCCGGGCGTCTGACCCTTCGGGATGATGTGCGCGCCAGAGCGCAAGCGGCGGCCCTTGTCGGTCGGCTTGATGCCGACCACGACCTGGCGATCCGGGGCGATCAGTGCCTCGCGTCCGGCCATCACGCGGCCGATGAAATCCTTCTTGGTCGACATCATTTTGCCGAGGCCAAGATCGGCGGCTGTCGTCGTGCCGCTCAGTTCCGGTCCGGCGACGTGACCCTTTTCAACGCGCATGACACCGAGCGCCTCGGTGCCGTAAGGCGTCACGCCGAATGGCGCTCCGGCCAGCATCAAATTGCGCGCCATGGCATCGCCAAAGCGCGCCGGCACCGAAATCTCGAAAGCCATCTCGCCTGAGAACGAGATGCGGAACAGCCTTGCCCTCAGGCCCCCGCGAAGTGCTACTTCGCGCGCGCCCATGAATGGAAAGCCTTCGTTGGAAAGGTCCTCGGTCGGATCGACGATTTCCCTCAGCAGGTCGCGTGTCTTCGGCCCGGCGATCGAGAATTGCGCCCACTGGTCGGAGACGGAAGTGAGCTGCACGTCGAGCTCCGGGAACAGCACCTGGCGGCAGAATTCGAGATGCTGCATCACCAGCCCGGCCTTGGCCGTGGTGGTGGTCAGGAAATAATGGTCCTCGGCCAGCCGCGACGTCGTGCCGTCGTCATAGACGATGCCGTCCTCGCGCAGCATCAGCCCATAGCGCGCCTTGCCAACTGCGAGGCTGGAGAAGGTGTTGATGTAGACGCGATCCAGGAAGGCGCCGGCATCGGGGCCGTGCACGTCGATCTTGCCGAGCGTCGAGACATCGCAGAAGCCGACGCCACCGCGCACCGCCTTGACCTCGCGGGTCACCGATTCCAGCCAGTCCTTCTCGCCCGCGCGGGGGTACCACTGTGCCCGCTTCCACAGGCCGGTGTCGACGAAGACAGCACCTTGTTCCACGGCCCAGTGGTGCGACGGCGTCAGCCGCGTCGCATGGAACGTCTCGTCGCGGTGATGGCCGGCGAAGGCGCCGATGGCGACCGGCACGTAAGGCGGCCGGTAGATCGTCGTGCCGGTCTCGGGGATCGAACGGCCGCTGACCGCGGCCATGATGGCAAGGCCGGCGACATTAGAGGTCTTGCCCTGGTCGGTGGCCATGCCGAGCGTCGTGTAGCGCTTCAGGTGTTCGACGGATTCAAAGCCTTCGCGTTGCGCCAGTTCGATGTCAGAGGCGGTGACGTCGTGCTGGTAATCGACAAAAGCCTTGCCCTTGCCGGCGACGTGCCAGAGCGGCGTCAGCGAGAATGCCTCGTCGTCGGCGAAAGGCGCGGTACCCACTGTGCCGCTATGTCCCGTGTCACGCGCCGCTGCCGCGCCGGCGGCAAATCCCTGGCTCAGGCAGGCGCCGAGCCCGAAATCGCCATTGGCGGCGCCGGCGGCGACCATGCCGGAGGGCGCGCCGTCGGGCACGAAGGCGGCAATGTCGTCACGCCATTTCGGCCGGCCGCGATGATAGGAGGTCAGCCCAACCGCCGGGTTCCAGCCGCCCGAGACGGCGAGCCCGTCGGCTTCGACTTCGGCGCGCGCGCCGCCGGTCAGCGACACCGCGATTTTCCTGACCCCATCCTTGCCGCCATCGACGCCACTGACGGAACCGTGCAGCACCGGGAAGCCGCCCTTGGAGGCCAGCGAACGATGCGCCGGCGATACTTCGGACCGTGCATCGATGACCGCCGCGATCTGCAGACCGGCACCGAGTGCCGTCTCGACAGTGCGCCAGCCATCCTCATTGTTGGTGAACAGCGCGAGGCGCTTCGCCGGTGTCGCCGCATAGCGCGCGACATAGGTGCGCATGGCGGACGCCATCATCACACCGGGCGTGTCGTTGCCGGCAAAGACGATCGGCCGTTCGATGGCGCCGGCCGCGACAACGCAGCGCTTGGCCACGATCCGCCACAGCCGCTGGCGCACCTGATGCTCGGGCGGCGAGGGCAGGTGGTCGTTGACTCGCTCGATCGCGCCATAGGTACCGCCATCGTAGACGCCGAATAGTGCCGTGCGGGTCATGATGCGGACGTCCGGCATATCAGCCAGTTCAGCCAGCGTCCGCGACAGCCATTCGGCTGCCGGCACACCATCGATCGTGCCGTCATCCGACAGCAGGCGGCCGCCGGGGACAAAATCCTCTTCGCACAGGATGACGCGGGCACCAGCGCGGCCGGCTGCCAATGCCGCGGCCAAACCGGCCGGGCCTGAACCGGCGATCAGCACATCGCAATGCGCCCATGCCTTGTCGTAGTGGTCCGGATCGGCGACGCCTGCGGCGCGGCCAAGGCCGGCGGCGCGACGGATCGCCGGCTCGTAGATTGCTTCCCAGAATTTCGCCGGCCACATGAAGGTCTTGTAGTAGAAGCCGGCGACGAAGATCGGCGCGAACAACTGGTTGACCGACATCATATCGTGGCGCAGCGATGGCCAGCGGTTCTGGCTCGCGGCTTCAAGCCCTTCATAAAGCTCGGCCGTGGTGGCCTTGGTGTTCGGCTCGCGCCGTGCACCCGTGCGCAACTCGACCAATGCGTTGGGTTCTTCCGAACCGGCGGTGAGAATACCGCGCGGGCGATGGTATTTGAACGAGCGGCCGACCAGCTTGACGCCATTGGCGATCAGCGCCGAGGCCAGCGTGTCGCCCTGGAAGCCGGAGAAAGCCTTGCCGTCGAAGCGGAAGTTCAGCGGCGCCGACCGGTCGATGAGACCGCCATTGCCGAGCCGGTGTGTCTGCGCGCCGGCCATCACGCACCGACTTTCGCGGCGCCGGCACCCGCCGCCGGCTCAACGGCGGAAATCTCGTGCGTCAGCGTGTTGCGGGTGACCTTCAGCCAGGCCCGGCAACCCCCGCCATGGTACCAGTGTTCGCTGGTCTGTCCGGCGACATTGTCGCGCAGATAGACATAGTCGAAGACCTCGTCTTCCGAGGCGCCGGCTTCGGGCCGCACAGGCTTGGCGTCGCCGAGATAGGTGAACTCGCCGAGTTCGCGTTCACCGCAGAAGGGACAGACAATGCGCATGCTGTTCTAGACCGCCTTCAATGCAGGTTCGGTTGGGCGCCCTGGCCCTTTTCGTCGATCATGGCGCCAGTCCGGAACCGGTCGAGGCGGAACCGC
Source organism: Mesorhizobium sp. M0870 (assembly GCF_040319775.1). NCBI lineage: Bacteria > Pseudomonadati > Pseudomonadota > Alphaproteobacteria > Hyphomicrobiales > Phyllobacteriaceae > Mesorhizobium > Mesorhizobium sp. M0870. The sequence continues at coordinate 424,712 of NZ_JAMYOI010000001.1, read as the reverse complement.
GCGGCTTCTTCGTGCGATTCGTCGCGCGCAAGAAGATGGGCAAAGACGAAGCCGGAGCCCGGCGTCGCCTTGAAGCCGCCATAGCACCAGCCGGCGTTGAGATAGAGCCCGTCGACCGGCGTCTTGTCGATGATCGGCGAACCGTCCATCGACATGTCCATGATGCCGCCCCACTGGCGCAGCAAGCGCACGCGGCCGATCATCGGCATCAGCGCCATGCCGCCCTCGCAGACGTCCTCCATGACAGGCATATTGCCGCGCTGGGCATAGGAATTGTAGCCGTCTATGTCGCCGCCGAACACCAGCCCGCCCTTGTCGGACTGGCTGACGTAGAAATGGCCGGCGCCGAAGGTCATGACACCAGGGATGAGCGGCTTGATCGCCTCGGAGACGAAGGCCTGCAGCACATGGCTTTCGATGGGCAGGCGCAGGCCGGCCATCGCCGCGACGCGCGATGAACTTCCGGCAACAGCCATACCGACCTTGCCGGCGCCGATCTTGCCGCGCGACGTCTCGACGCCGGTCACCTTGCCATTGGCGTCCCTGACGAAGCCGGTGACTTCGCAATTCTGGATGATGTCGACGCCGAGTTCGCTCGCCGCATGCGCATAGCCCCAGACAACAGCATCGTGCCGCGCCGTGCCGCCGCGTCGCTGCAACAGCCCGCCTTGCACGGGAAAGCGCGCATTGTCGAAGTTCAGGAACGGTATCATCTTCTTGACGGCAGCGAGGTCGAGCAGTTCGGCGTCGATGCCGTTGATACGCATGGTGTTGCCGCGCCGCGCATAAGCGTCGCGCTGTGCGTCGGAGTGGTAGAGGTTGATGACGCCGCGCTGGCTGACCATTGCATTGTAGTTGAGGTCCTGCTCCATCCGCTCCCACAGCTTCATCGACAATTCGTAAAAGCCGGTATTGCCTGGCAGGCCGTAATTGGAGCGGATGATGGTGGTGTTGCGGCCGGCATTGCCGGAGCCGATCCAGCCTTTTTCGAGCACGGCAACATTCTTGATGCCGTACTCGCTGGCGAGAAACCAGGCGGTGGCAAGGCCATGGCCGCCACCGCCGATGATCACCACATCGTAGCGGTCCTTCGGCGTGGCGTCGCGCCAGGTGCGTTGCCAATTCTTGTGGCCGGACAGGGCAGCACGGGCGAGCGAAAAGATCGAATATTTCATACGTTCATTCCGAGGTCGCTCGCACCGCGCTGGTGGTCAGATATCCAGCGTGTGGTCGCGCTCCCATTGCGTGAAGTGCGAAGCATAGGAATTCCATTCCTGGTGCTTCAGCTTTAGGTAGGCCGACGAGAATTCCTCACCCAGCGCCGCCTTGAGCGATTTGTCCTTGTCGAACTCGCGCAGCGCGTCGAGCAGATTGAGCGGCAGTTTTGGCGCGCCCTTCACCGTGTGCCCATGCTGGTACATGTCGATGTCGTAGCGCTTGCCGGGATCTGCCTTCGAGCGGATGCCGTCGAGGCCGGCGGCGATGATAACCGCCTGCAGCAGATAAGGGTTGGCAGCACCATCCGGCAGCCGCAGTTCGAAGCGGCCGGGGCCGGGCACGCGCACCATGTGGGTGCGGTTGTTGCCGGTCCAGGTCACCGTGTTCGGCGCCCAGGTGGCGCCCGAAATGGTGCGCGGCGCATTGATGCGCTTGTAGGAATTGACCGTCGGGTTGGTGATCGCGGCAAGCGCGGAAGCATGCTTCATGATGCCGCCGAGGAAATTCCGGCCCTTGGCCGACAGGCCAAGCTCCATCGCATTGTCGGCGAAGACGTTGGTCTTGCCCGATTTGTCCCAGACCGAGATATGGGCATGGCAGCCATTGCCGGTCAGGCCCTGGAAGGGTTTGGGCATGAACGTCGCGCGCAGGCCGTGCTTCTCGGCGATCGACTTGACCATGAATTTGAAGAACGAGTGCTTGTCGGCGGTCGCCAGCGCGTCGTCGAAGGCCCAGTTCATCTCGAATTGGCCGTTGGCATCCTCGTGGTCGTTCTGGTAGGCGCCCCAGCCGAGCGCCAGCATGTGGTCGCAGATCTCGGCGATGACGTCATAGCGGCGCATCACAGCTTGCTGGTCGTAGCAGGGCTTTGAGGCCGTGTCGTATTCGTCGGAAATCGTCTTGCCGTCCGGCGAGATCAGGAAGAACTCGGCCTCGACGCCGGTCTTGACATGCATGCCGTCGCTGGCGGCCTCCGCGATCAGCCGCTTCAGCGTGTTGCGCGGCGCCTGGTCGACCTCCTTGTCGTCCATGATGCAGTTGGCCGCGACCCAGGCGACCTCAGGCTTCCACGGCAGCTGGATCACCGAATCCGGATCCGGAACCGCCAGCATGTCGGGATGCGCTGGCGTCAGATCAAGCCAGGTGGCGAAACCGGCAAAGCCGGCGCCATCCTTCTGCATGTCGGCGATGGCTTGCGCCGGCACCAGCTTGGCACGCTGGCCACTGAACAGGTCAGTGTAGGAAATCATGAAATATTTGACGTTTTTCGCCCTTGCGAATTCAGCAAGATCAACTGTCACGGAAGTTCCCCATTTTTTGTCGATTGTGGCCCCAGAGCGTGTGGGCTTCGGCCCTTCATTGATTAGAAGCCGTTCTTCCCCGGTATCCAGTTGGTGCCGGCCAGCGGTACGCCGGCCATGGCGGCTGCCTCGATCGTCAGCGCGACGAGGTCCTCGGGTTCCAGATTGTGCAGGCTGTTCTTGCCGCAGGCACGGGCGATGGTCTGCGCTTCCAGCGTCATCACCTTGAGGTAGTTCGCCAGCCGGCGTCCGGCGGCCACCGGGTCGACCCGCTTCATCAGTTCGGGGTCCTGCGTGGTGATGCCTGCGGGGTCGCGCCCCTCGTGCCAGTCGTCATAGGCGCCGGCCGTGGTGCCGAGCTCGTTATACTCCGCCTCCCAGCGGGGATCGTTGTCGCCGAGCGCGACAAGGGCGGCCGTGCCGATCGAGACCGCGTCGACGCCGAGCGCCAGCGCCTTGGCGACATCGGCGCCGTTGCGGATGCCGCCGGAGACGATCAACTGCACCTTGCGGTGCATGCCGAGATCCTGCAGCGCCTGCACCGCCGGCCTGATGCAGGCAAGCGTCGGCATGCCGACATTTTCGATGAACACCTCCTGTGTCGCGGCGGTGCCGCCCTGCATGCCGTCGACGACGACGACATCGGCGCCGGCCTTCACGGCAAGCGCCGTGTCATAGTAGGGCCGGGCACCGCCGACCTTGACGTAGATCGGCTTTTCCCAGTCTGTGATTTCGCGCAATTCGAGGATCTTGATCTCGAGATCGTCGGGACCCGTCCAGTCCGGATGGCGCGAGGCCGAGCGCTGGTCGATGCCCTTCGGCAGCGTGCGCATTTCGGCGACGCGGTCGGAAATCTTCTGGCCAAGCAGCATGCCGCCGCCACCCGGCTTGGCGCCCTGGCCGACGACGACTTCGATCGCATCGGCACGGCGCAGATCGCGCAGGTTCATGCCATAGCGCGACGGCAGGTATTGATAGACCAGCTGCTTGGAATGGCCGCGCTCTTCCTCGGTCATGCCGCCATCGCCGGTGGTGGTCGAGGTGCCCGACAGTGTGGCGCCGCGCCCGAGCGCTTCCTTGGCGGGCCCCGACAGCGAACCGAAGCTCATGCCGGCGATGGTGATCGGGATCTTCAGCTCGATCGGCTTCTTGGCATGGCGTGAACCCAGCACGACCGATGTGTCGCAGCGTTCGCGATAGCCTTCGAGCGGATAACGCGAGATCGAGGCGCCGAGGAACAGGAGGTCGTCGAAATGCGGCAGCTTGCGCTTGGCGCCGGCGCCACGGATGTCATAGATGCCGGTCGCCGCCGCACGGCGGATCTCGGAAAGCGTATAGTCGTCGAAGGTCGCGGATTTGCGCGGCGTCGTCGGCGGGTTGCGATAGGTCATGCTGCCTCAATACGCGTCGGCGTTGTCGATATTGAAATTGTAGAGCGTGCGCGCCGAGCCGTAGCGCTTGAACTCCGACGGCTTGACGCCGGTGACGCCGGCACGGTCGAGCAGGCCTTGCAGCAATTCCAGATGCTCGGCCCGCATCTCCTTGGCGATACAGTCGGCACCCAGGCTGTCGACCTTGCCGCGCACGAAGAGACGCGCCTCGTAGATGGAATCGCCCAGCGCGTCGCCGGCATCGCCCAGCACCACCAGATTGCCCGACTGCGCCATGAAGGCCGACATGTGGCCGATATTGCCGTGCACGACGATGTCGATGCCCTTCATCGAAATGCCGCAGCGCGACGACGCATTGCCTTCGATGACCAGCAGGCCGCCCTTGCCGGTGGCGCCGGCATACTGGCTGGCGTCGCCTTTGATGGTGATCGAGCCCGACATCATGTTCTCGCCGACGCCGGGACCCGCCGAGCCGTGCACGGTGATGGTGCTGCCGGAATTCATGCCGCCGCAATAATAGCCGACGCTGCCGCGCACATCGATGGCAACAGGCTGGTCGACGCCGACGGCGACCGAATGGCTGCCTTTCGGGTTCAGCACTTCCCATGCCGTTTCGTTCGAGCCGGGAGCCAGATTGTGCAGCGCCTGGTTGAGTTCACGCAGCGACAATTGGTCGAGATCGAAGACCCGAGGGTCGTGTGCTGCCGTCTTTGAAAGCGTGGTTGCCGGCATGAATTCAATGCTCCCAGAAATAGACGGTTGCGGGTTCGGGTTCCCAGACCCTCGCATTGTCTATGCCAGGCAGTTTGGTCAGCGCGCGATATTCCGAGCCGAAGGCGACATACTGGTCGGTCTCGGCCATCACGGCGGGCTTGCAGGCGATCGGATCGCGCACCACGCCAAAGCCGTTCTTGGTGCCGACGACGAAGGTGAAGAAGCCGTCGAGGTCGGAGAGCGTGCCTTCCAGCGCTTCGCCGAGATTCTTGCCATGCGCCATCTGCGACGAGAGATAGGCGGCGGCCACTTCAGTGTCGTTCTCGGTCTCGAATTTCATGCCTTCGCGGATCAACTCGCGGCGGACATTGTTGTGGTTCGACAGCGAGCCATTGTGCACAAGGCACTGGTCGGCGCCGGTCGAGAACGGATGCGCGCCCATTGTCGTCACAGCCGATTCCGTCGCCATCCGGGTGTGGCCAATGCCATGCGTGCCGGTCATCTTGCGGACATCGAAGCGATCGACGACCGCCTCGGGCAGGCCAACTTCCTTGTAGATCTCGACAACGTCGCCGGCGCCCATGATGCGGATGTCGGGGCGCAGCGTCTGGATGGTTTCGCGCGCTTCATCGATCTTGGCGGGCGTGGTCCTGACGACCGCATGGGTGGATTTCACCGCGATCGTCACCGGGGTGCCGATGGCCTTGGCGAGCTCCGCCTCGAGGCCGCGGAAATCGCGGTCCGGCTTGGCCGACTGAATGGTGATCTTGGCCTCATTTTTGGAAGGCGCGCCATAGATGGCAATGCCGGCGCTGTCGGGACCGCGATCGCTGAGCGAGATCAGCATCTGCGACAGCATCGCGCCAAGCTGGGGCTCCAGCGACTTGTCCTTCAAAAACAGTCCGACAATTCCACACATGTCAGCCTCCCGATGTTTGTAGCTAAGAGATCGTTTGTAGCTAAGAGAGGATGTATCGAATGAGTTGCACAAATTCAATCGTATGAAAAAAATATTCCTCTAGTTACCTATGCGGCTCAATGCCGCTCTGCGCACTGTCGCCGTCTCGCCGGGCATTGTGAACCCATTTCGCGGTGCGGATGCGAGCGATCTTGTAGGCGTCGAGAATCGACAAGGCATAGATCAGGAAGCCGCCGGCGTGACGGCCGACAAAGCTGGCATCCGACGGTGCGATCTTGGCCGTCACCCATGCCAGGATCACCATGAAGAAAAGGAACTGCAGGCCGCGCACCGGCACGCCGAGAATGACGTGCCCGCTTCCCGGCAGCACGATTGCCGCGCCGAGAACCAGATAGGGGTTGGTGGGTGCCGTGGTGGGAATGGTCATGCGGCTTGCCGTTCGCTTTTGTTGATGGCGTCGCGAAGCGCCGACACCGACACCAGCAGTCTTTCGATCAGCGCGGGATCGAGTGTGGCGTCGCCGAATTCGGCCTGCCGGAACACACCGTAGCGCGCCCGTTCGGCTTCGGCCAGCAGCCACACGATGCGTACCCCTTTCGGGGTGATCAGCAGTTCCTTGGCGCGCCCTTCGGAAAAAATCCCGAGGTGGCCGGCGATGGTCTCCAGTGGGAAGTGGACGCCCCTGCGATCCGTCCGCAACACGGCCTCAGCCGGAAATGCTGAGCTCTTCGGCAGCGTGTGCTCGAGATGATCGAAATTGGAGAAGGTCGTCGGCGATCCCGGCCGCATCATCATGTCGAACGTCGACGGCACCGCGACCTCTTCGGTGATCGAAACACTGAGCCAGCGCGCCGGCAGTTTTCGCGTCGCCAGCGTATCGACGATGGTGCGCACCTGGACACGTTTGCTGTTCCAGGATCCTTCCCAGGTGATGACGCCGGCGGTGCCATCCGAAACATTGGCAGCGTCGGCGATGACTGTGCGGATGCGGCCTTGCTCAACGGCGAGCGCCATCGATGCCCTGCTGCGGCTGGCACGCGCCTGCCGGGCAAGGTGGAGAACGACAGCCAGGATAATGGCCCCGGCCAGCAGTGCTGATGTCACCTCGGACATTTTCTCATGCCAGGCCCGCCCAGGCTATGGACGGGCCTTCTCCCATCAATAACCCTGCGGCTTCGGCCACGGCATGGTGAACTGATCGCCGCGCCGCACGAATTTGTAGCGATAGAAATGGAACCACAGTGAGATCAGGAAGTAGAAGGCGACCATGGCGATCAGCTGCGAGCCGAAGCCGAGGAAGATGGCGAAGAAGGTCACCACGCACAGGCAAAACAGCACGATGGCCGGGATCGGGTGGAAGGGGTGCGTGTAGCCGCGCCGGATCGAGCCCAGCGGCCACTTCTTGCGGAACATGATGATGTTGATGCTCATGAAGGTATATTGCAGCACGCCCGACAGGATCGAGAAGGTGATCGCTTGGTTGAGGTCGGCGATGAAGGCGAAGGCCAGCGCGATCGGCAGCAGGAACAGGATCGAACGATAGGGCGTGCGATATCTCGGATGCACGGCCGAGAACCATGTCGGCAGATAGCGGTCGCGGCCGAGCGAGAACCAGGCGCGCGCCGCATCGTTGATGCAGCCATTGGCGGAGGCCATTGCAGCAAGCAGCGTGGCGACGAACAACAGGTTCTCGAGCAGCGGGCTGCCAGTCAGCTTGCCGGCGTCCCACAGCGGATAATAGGTGATGCCGAGATACTCCCATGGCATCATCGAGGCGCAGACATACCAGGTCATGGCGGCTGCGATCAAAAGCGTGATCATGCCCGCCATGGTGCCGTAAGGCAGCGAGCGGGCCGGCGAGCGCACTTCCTCGGCGGCCTGTGTGGTGCCCTCGATGCCGAGATAGTACCAGATGCCGAACTGGAAGGCGGCGATGACGCCGATCCAGCCATAGGGGAGCGCATTGCCGGGAGTGACCAACTCGTTCAGCTTCAGCACGGCGCCTTGCGTCCACGGGCTGACCGAAAAGAACAGGATGACGATCGAGATATAGGCGACTGCTGTGATGACGAAGTTGACGTTGAGCGTCATCAGCACGCCGCGATAGTTCAGCCACGCCAGCACGACGATGGTCGCGGCGATGAAGGAATTGTGGGTGAGCCCTTCGACGCCGGCCTTGGCGACGATGGTATCGCCGAGCAGGATGGCGTCGGACACTTCGAGCATGGTGTAGGCAAAGACCAGGAACAGCGCGACGTTGAACGCCATCAGCGGTCCGACGATGTGCTTTGCCTGCGCATACTGGCCGCCGGCGGCGGCCACGGTCGATGTCACCTCGGAATCAATCATGGCGACCGAGGTGTAGAGCAATCCCACGACCCAGCAGACGATCAGCGCGGCCAGTGCGCCACCCTTGTCGGCCGAGAAATTCCAGCCGGTGAATTCGCCGACCAGGACGATGCCGACGCCGAGCGCCCAGACATGGGCCGGTCCGAGCACGCGCAGGAGTGAAACTCTGTCCCCTTGGGCAGCCGGGGCAGCCGGTTCAAGTGCGATCGTCATTGTTCAATCCTGACTCAGATCCGGTGTTTTTCGGAAGTGGCTTCCAGTTCGCCTTCGCGCGAGGAGGTCAGCACCTCTTCGGAGAAGGTCGTGTCGACCTTGAACCAGTCGTAGAGCATCCACAAAGCGAGCACGATCGAGATGCCCCAGCATGCGTAAGAGAGTGCTACCCACATGATCGTGTCCCCCGAATTAGATCGTCTTCAGAACTCTTACTTGTCGTCGAATTTTTCGTTGATGACGTCGCGATATTCGCGGTCTGATGCACGAAACAGGAAGACGAAATAACCGATCAGCACCGCCGCCATGATGATCAGCGTCGGCCAGTCGATGACATAGTGGAAGCGGTTCTGGATGATGTCGTGCGCGGTCTCGGGCGTATAGCCGAGCTTTTCCCAGATAGACGCCATGGTCGAGTTCTGGCCTAGCGCTTCCCAGGTCTTGGCGTCGAGCGCGTCGATGGATTTCGCCGCGCCGGCGAGGCCCAGCTTGAGCGGTAGCCACAGTGCCACGAAAATGGCGACCACGACGACGGCAATGTCGAAAACCTGCCCGGCCTTGCTTTGCTCCGGCGGCGTGTAGCGGGACATCTCTTCTACCCCTCAGGACTTGCGGTTGCGGAATGCGTCGGCGTTCTTGATGTCGAGCCCGTAAATGAATTCCTTGTCTTCCTTGTAGTGCTTGACCATCGCCAGGATGGCCGCGGTGTTGAAGATCAGCACGGCGGCGGCGGCGATCGCGACCACGGCCTTGATGCCGCTGTGCGGGATGTAGGGCCATGTCATGAGGAGGACGAAGAGGATCGTCGCCCACAGGCAGACGATCAGGAGCGCGGCTCCGCGCACGTCGGAACGGTACAGCGCTTCGATGCGCTGCTGCATGTCTGACATCGGTTTCTCCCCTTTCTCCGCCGTCCGGTTCCGAATCTCCCGTCCGCCGTCCTCTTTCAACAGAGTGAAATTTTTTTCATAAGTTCTGTCTGAATCCCGCAATTGTCAAGCGCGATTTACGTGGGGTTAACCGTTTGGTTTGCGTGACGGATTTTGCCTGACAATGAAATTAATTGCTTATGGGTATTGCGGCGCCCGGAGGTTTGCGATCAATATTCGGCCAAAGCTCCCGCCGCTGCGCAGGGGGCAGGGAACAGCAGAGCATTATCGAAACGGAGGACGAGCGGATGACGGCATCCTGGAGATTTTCGACCCTGGCGGATCGCCACCGAGCGCTCGGTTCGAAGCTCGAAGACTGGAGCGGCATGGGAACCGCCTGGACCTACGACAAGGATGCCGACGAGGAGTACATCGCCATCCGCACCAAGGCTGGTCTGATGGATGTCTCCGGCCTCAAGAAGGTCCACATCACCGGGCCGCACGCCTCGCATCTCATCGACCTCGCCACCACACGCGATGTCGAAAAGATCTATCCCGGCAAGTCGGCCTATGCCTGCATGCTGAATGAGGCGGGCAAATTCACCGACGATTGCATCCTCTACCGCACCGGCCCCAACGCTTGGATGGTCGTGCATGGTTCGGGCACCGGCCATGAGGAGTTGCAGCGGGCAGCTATGGGCCGCGACGTCTCGCTGCGCTTCGACGACAATCTGCACGATCTGTCGCTGCAGGGTCCGACAGCAGTCGATTATCTAGCCAAGCATGTGCCGGGCATTCGCGACCTCAACTATTTCCATCACATGCAGACGCAACTGTTCGGCTTGCCCGTCATGATTTCGCGCACCGGCTATACCGGCGAGCGCGGCTACGAGATCTTCTGCCGCGGCCAGGATGCCGGCACGATCTGGGACAGGATCCTCGACGAGGGCAAGAGCGCCGGCATCATTCCGTGCCGCTTCACCACGCTCGACATGCTGCGCGTCGAAAGTTATCTGCTCTTTTACCCCTACGACAATTCGCAGAAATATCCGTTTGAGAACGAAGGCCCGGGCGACACGCTGTGGGAACTCGGCCTCGACTTCACCGTCAGCCCCGGCAAGACCGGCTTTCGCGGCGCCGAGGAGCACTATCGGCTGAAGGGCAAGGAGCGCTTCAAGATCTATGGCGTGCTGCTCGACGGCAAGGAGCCGGCCGATGAAGGAGCGCCGGTCTATCGCGACGGCAAAAAGGTCGGCGTGGTGACCTGCGCCATGTATTCGCCGCTGGTCGAGAAATCGATGGGCATCGCCCGGCTCGACGTCGACTGCGCGGTCAAGGACACCAAGCTCGAAATCCGCAACAAGAGCGGTGCCATCAAGGCGACGGCGCAGCCACTGCCATTCGACGATCCCAAGAAGACCAAGCGCACCGCGAAAGGTTGAGGCATAGTCAACGGCGAGGGGTTCGAGGCACGAAGGCATAAATGGCAGCCAAAAGCATCATCAGCCGGCCGGTTTACGGAACTTTGTCTCCGCAACCCGGCAAGCATCATCTTTTCATCGCGGACGCGGAAGGGGCGCTGGCAATAGCGGAGATGGCCGGGAGGGCGCCCCCCAGGTTTTTCGACGACGCCGAAGTCGTCTTCATTCCTGGGCCGGACGGCAAACACACCGTCGCGCTCGAAGCGTTGAAGCCGGCACAGTTCCACCAGGCGCCGTCCTTTGCCAGCCTGTTGCCACGGCTCCGGCAGACACTGGCCAACGCGCATATGGGCCTGCGCCTCTATCTCTCGGGCACCGAGGGCCTGATCGGCCAGGCGATGCAGGTGGCGCTTGAAGCCGGCATCGACCACACCTCGATCCAGACCGAGCACCGCGGCTCGCTGGCGCGGCGCATGCAATGCGTCCACTGCAAGGGCATCACCGAGAATGTCACGACGCAGCCGGCGACCTGCGCGCATTGCGGCCTGCTGCTTCTGGTGCGCGACCATTATTCCAGGCGCATCGCAGCCTTCCAGGGCGTCTGCATCAATGCGGAAGATCGCAGCGAAATTCCTCCGATGGAGGAGATTTTCCGATGAGCACCGGCACCACTAAGCTAGACGTCGTTGTCAGCGATGTCGTCCCGGTCAACGACCTGGTCAGCCGCTTCCATTTCCGCCGGCGCGACGGCAACCTGTTGCCGACATTTTCCGGCGGCGCGCACGTTGTCGTTGAAATGCGCGATGGCGAACGGACCCGGCTCAATCCCTATTCGCTGATGGGCTCGCCACTCGATACGCGCGAATACACGATCTCGGTGCGCCGTGACGATGTCGGGCGCGGCGGCTCGCTGTTCATGCACCGGAGCGTCAAGCCCGGCATGGAGATGGTGGTCAGCTATCCGGTCAACCTGTTCTCGCTCGACCTGCGCGCCAAAAAGCATCTGATGCTGGCCGGCGGCATCGGCATCACGCCGTTCATGGCGCAGACCGCGCAGCTGGCGGCGGAGGGCGGCAATTTCGAACTGCATTACACCGTCCGCACCGCATCGCTCGGCACCTATGCGGATGTGCTGCGCGCGCGCTACGACCGCAGGGTCAGGCTCTATCATGATGACCTCGACGAGCGCATCGGACTCGACCGGTTGCTGTCGACGCAGCCGCTCGGCACGCATCTCTATGTCTGCGGCCCGGCCGGCATGATCAACTGGGTGCGCGATCGGGCTGCTGCCTTGGGCTGGCCGCCGGAGACCGTGCATTTCGAGCATTTCGCGGCACCCCAGCCCGGGCTGCCGTTCGACGTGACGCTTGCCGTCAGCGGCAAGGCGATCCGCGTCGACGAACAGCAGAGCCTCTTGGAAGCGATCGAGGCGGCCGGCGTCGATCCGCCTTACCTCTGCCGCGGCGGCGTCTGCGGCCAGTGCGAAACCAACGTCATCTCTTGCGACGGCAAGTTCATCCACAACGACCACTGGCTAAGCGAGGAAGAGCACCGTTCGGGCAAGAAGATCATGCCGTGCGTGTCGCGCTTCGAAGGCCGGTCGCTGGTCCTGGAACGGTAGGAGAAAATCATGGGCATTACCTTTCGCAAGGAAACGTTCCGCGACGACTTCACCTTCAAGAACAGCCCCGAGCACATAAGGCGGTTTCCGTTCCCGTTCCACGAAGACGCCTACATGTATGCGGTCAACATCGAGCCGCATGTCGTCGGACCCAGGGGCAGCGTGCTGGAAAACCTGATCGACGTCGACGAGCACTATGTCGCCGAGATGCAGGACCGCGCGCTGGTCCTGGCTGAGGATCCGCTGCGCTGCCAGTCGCTGCCGCACATGACGCTGGCCGGCTGGGACCTGCTCGAATTGCTGATGGAGCAGCAGGCGCTGGGCTATCCCGAGCATTTCACGCTGACCCGCGACGGCGATCGCTGGCGCTGGATCAACCGGCCGCTCGGTATCGACGACACCTTCACTTTCGGCGACACCTCGACGTTGCCTTACGGCCCGATGGAATACATCACCCGGCAGAGCCAGGGCGATTTCTGCATCCTCGACCAGCGCGACGGCAATCTGTGGATGGATGCCGGCATGGTCACCACCCAGGCCGACTGGTCGCTCGATTTCGAAATCGGCATGAACTTCTTCGAATGGCATGCGCCGGTGCCGCTGGCGCATGAGAAGGGGATTTTCGTCAGGGCGCTGAAATTCCTCACCAACATCCAGCAGGGCAAGCCGGCGCGGCGCCTGAATTGGACGATGACCATCAATCCGCGCCTCGACACCAGTCCGGAAAACTACCACAAATGGGGTCCGGACCGGGCGACGGTGACGCCGGAGAATGTCGGCGACAAGGTGCATCTGCGTGTCGAACTGCAGAGTTTCTGGCGCCTGCCGCGCTCCAACGGCATCGTCTTCCCGATCCGCTGCTATCTGATCAAGATGGACGAATTGGTGACGCAGCCCAAATGGGCACGGCGCCTGCACCGCGTCATCCGCGACCTGCCCGACGAACTCGCCAACTACAAGGGCCTGACGCGCTATCGTCCGGCGTTGGTCGAGTGGCTGTCGAAGCTGGATGATGGGAGTGCGACAAGTTCGGGCTTTGGGCCGGATTAGAGCCTGCTGGGAGAGAAAGAAAGGAGCCCGGCGGGACGGTTTCGCTCCCTTCCTCTACCCCGTCGATCGGGGGAGAGGTGTCGCGCGAAGCTCGACGGAGTGGGGGTCGACCTGATTCGGCGGTTGTGAGTTCGCGCCCAGGCGATGCTTCCGATTGTTCAGCTGCCTGCCGAGATTTCAGGCCCGCTCGGTCGTGCCACTTGTCGGCGGGTTCGCGTTTGAGGACCGCCTTCCCCCACTCCGTCGCTGCTTCGCAGCGCCACCTCTCCCCCCTCCGGAGGGAGAGGAAGAGAGTTTTGCGGGACAGCTAACCTCACCCCGCGCTCTGCGGATAGCAAATGATCGACAAATAGCGCATCGGCAGCTTCGTCAACTGTTCCGGCCCGTGCGGTGCGTCGGCATCGAAGAACAGGCTGTCGCCGGGCTTCATCGGGTAAAGGTTGCTGCCGTGCCGGTAAACCACCTCGCCTTCCAGCATGTAGAGGAACTCCATGCCCTCATGCTGGAAGGTCGGGAACACATCGGAATCCTCGGTCAGTGTGATCAGATAGGGTTCGACGACGACGCCGCTGGTGTTGGAGCCGATATGGCCGAGCAGATTGTACTGATGGCCTGCACGGGTGCCGCGGCGCTCGACATCGAGGCCTTGGCCGGCCTTGACGAAGACGGCGCTGCGCTCTTCCTCAAAGCGGCGGAAAAAGGCGGTGACCGGAACGCCGAGCGCCCGCGACAGCGCCTGCAAGGTGGTCAGCGACGGCGAGGTGATGCCGTTCTCGATCTTCGACAGCATGCCCAGAGAAATGTCGGTGGCGACCGCCAGATCGGCGACGGTGATACCGAGCTTCTTGCGGAACGCCCGCACCTCGCGGCCGATCGCCACCTCCAGCACTTTTTCGCGCGTGTCGCGAATGGCATGCGGGTTCTGCGTCAGCGGCGCGCGGATGGTCTTGCCGTCGGCCGAAACCTTTGGCAGCGGCTTGGCCGTCGCACCGGCGAGACCAGCCTTGGGATCGGAAACCTTCTTCGCCATGTCGCCCCCCGCACTCCTGGGATTTATTTCACTCTAGGTGAACATGTCAGGTGCCGATACAGGAGCGCAACTGCGACGGCAAGTCGCGTGAACGCGCATGCGGATGATAATGATGTTTGGCAGCGTCCGGTTTTTCGCGGGAAATCCGCCCGCGCGGAACCTTGTTTCAGCATCGGGCTGTTGACAGCACGAAAGGGCCAATTACTGTCCTGTGAGTGAAATTTGTTTCGTAAGAGCAATTCAGATCGGGAGGCCTGCCATGAAAAGTCGCGTTGCCGTCATCGGAGCCGGCCCGTCCGGCCTGGCACAGCTCAGGGCTTTCAAGTCGGCGGCCGACAAAGGCGCCGACATTCCCGAAATCGTCTGCTTCGAAAAGCAGTCCGACTGGGGCGGCCTGTGGAACTACACTTGGCGCACCGGCCTCGACGAGCATGGCGATCCGGTGCACGGCTCGATGTACCGCTACCTCTGGTCGAACGGACCGAAGGAATGCCTGGAATTCGCCGACTACACCTTCGAGGAGCATTTCGGCCGGCCGATTGGCTCCTATCCGCCGCGCGCCGTGCTGTGGGACTACATCAAGGGACGCGTCGAGAAATCAGGCCTGCGCAAATGGGTGCGCTTCAACAGCCCGGTGCGCATGGTGACGTTTTCCGACGAGACGAAGAAATTCACCGTCACCGCGCATGATCGCACCAACGACGTCACCTATTCGGAAGAGTTCGACAATGTCGTCGTCGCTTCCGGGCATTTCTCGGTGCCCAATGTGCCCTATTTCGAGGGCTTTTCGACCTTCAACGGCCGCATCCTGCATAGCCACGATTTCCGCGACGCGATGGAGTTCAAGGGCAAGGATATATTGATCATCGGCCGCTCCTATTCGGCCGAGGACATCGGCTCGCAGTGCTACAAATACGGCGCCAAATCGATCACCTCCAGCTACCGCTCGAAGCCGATGGGCTTCAAATGGCCGGAGAATTGGAAGGAAGTGCCGCTGCTGCAGAAGGTCGTCGGCAAGACCGCGCATTTCAAGGACGGCACCACTAGGGATGTCGATGCCATCATCCTATGCACCGGCTACCTGCACTCTTTCCCGTTCCTCACCGAGGACCTGAAGCTGAAGACAGCCAACCGCATGTGGCCGGACGGGCTCTACGAGGGTGTCGTCTGGGAGAAAAATCCGAAGCTGTCCTTCATCGGCATGCAGGACCAGTTCTACACCTTCAACATGTTCGACGCGCAGGCCTGGTTCGCCCGCGACGTCATCATGGGCCGCATCAAGCTGCCGTCGGCCAAGGCAATGGCCGAGCACGGCGCGAAATGGAGGGCGCGTGAGGAAACGCTCGAAGACGCCGAGCAGATGATCTGGTTCCAGGGCGACTACACCAAGGAATTGATGGATCAGACCGACTATCCCGGTTTCGACGTCGAGGCGGTCAACCAGACCTTCATGGAGTGGGAGCACCACAAGGGCGAAGACATCATGAGCTTCCGCGACCACGCCTATCGCTCGCTGATGACCGGCACCATGGCGCCACTGCATCATACGCCCTGGCTGCAGGCACTGGACGATTCGATGGAGAGCTATCTCGAGGTGAAGGGGGTCGCGGCGGAATAGCGGGTGGGCTTGCCTTCAGGCCGGCACCGCGACCCAGCCGTGGCGACTCTTGCCGTAGACAGACTGTGTCGGCTCCGGGAATGACGGGTCGCCGAAACAGCCGACGGCAACGGCCACCGCTGCGGGTCTCCGCGATGGATACCAGAAAACCGTCGAGCCGCACGTTCCGCAGAAATGGAAGGTGACGGGAAAGCCGCTGTCGGAATCACGTTGGTATGTCTGGAATGAGCCGCTGATCTCGATCGCGGCGGCATCGAAGAAGGCGGCGATCCCGAACGGACTGCCGGTCCGTCGCTGACAGTCCAGGCAATGGCAAAGCGAGACCTTGGCCGACTCTTGCGGGCATCGGATCTGCAATTGGCCGCAGGTGCAGCGAGCTGTCCGGCCTGTCATCACTCTCTCCTTTGCAGGGTTGGGCGGTTCAGCTTTACTCAATCCAGCGGATAGTCGGGAGCAGCATCGGTCTCCGTCACCTTGACCGACAACACGTCGCAGTCGTTGGCCCAGTCGGGGCCATCGCCGCGCATCGCCATCGTGTCGGCCATCAGCAGGAACTGCATGGTTCTGAGCGCCCAGTCGGTCGGCTCTTCCGGCCAGGCGAAGACGCCGGCGGCGTCGCCGCCGAATTTCACATGGTGGCAGACGAAACCGACCTCGACCTTCCAGGATCGCAGCGTTGCGCCTGGTGGTGGGTAGGGCGGGTCGGGAAGCTCGAAGTAATTGGCGACATGAATTTTTGTCGGCACATCAGGCGCGATGCCCTTGGCTTTGAAGGCGGCAACGGCGTCCTCATGGAATCGCTCGAGCAGGCCTTGCCCCGACAGCCTGTAGGTCGCGCGGAAGAAGCCGCCGCACCAGACGGATTCGTTGGTGTCGTTGGAGATCAGCAGAGTGGCGCGAAAACGGCGCAGCCTTGGCGCCAGCGCCGGCCAGTCGCATTCGGCAGGTGAGAACTCGTCGAGAAGATCGCTGCCGCGCACCGGGCTGCTCAATACCGGGCAGTCTTCGCCGTAGAGGTGCCAGAGCTTTCGCAACTCCGCTGCCGCGATGCCGGGCTTTCGCAGTTCCTCCACCGAGGCGCGGACCCGCGCGATCGCATAGTTCGTCGCCGCCTCCAGCGTGCCGAAGCCGGATATCAGGTGCTCGCCGTCCGGCTCGCCGGTTCTGGCCATATCGAAAACGAGGACGGCGAAGGGTGGCTCGCCCGGCTCGGACATCCGGCTTCTATCCCAGCCTTGCCCTGGCCTTCGCCGTCCAGGCATTGAACAGCCGGTCGGCGACGATGCCGATGAAGGCGATGGCCAAGCCCGCAACGATACCACGACCGGAATCGGCCTTGGACAGCGCGATGAACACTTCCTGGCCGAGATCGCGCGTGCCGACCATGGCGCAAATGATGATCATCGCCAGCGCCATCAGGATCGTCTGGTTGACGCCAAGCATGATCTCCGGCAGCGCCAGCGGCAGTTGCACGCGAAAGAAGGTCTGGCGTGGCGTGCACCCGGAAACCTTGGCTGCCTCGATCAGCGCCGGCGGCACCTGCCTGATGCCGTGATTGGTGTAGCGGATCGCCGGTACCACGGCGAAGGCTATCGTTGCGATCATCGCGGTGACGTCGCCGACCCTGAACAGCATCACCACCGGGATGATGAAGCAGAAGGACGGCAGCACCTGCAGCGTATCGATGACCGGTGTGACGATCTTCTCGAAACGGTTGCTGCGTGAAGCCATCAGGCCGATGGGGATGCCGATCAGGCAGGCAATGAAGGCAGAGATGCCGCAGAGATAGACGGTCGCCATGGTCTTTTCCCACAGGCCGGTGATGGCGCAGAAAGCGGTCAGCGCTGCCACCAGCACGGCCAGCCGCAGGCCGGAGAGCTGATAGCCTGCGAGGCCGAGCAGGAAGACGGCGCCCAGCCAGGGAAAGCCCTCGCAAAAGGCGCGCAGCGGGTTCAGCAGATTGAGGATGAGCGTCACGCGAAACGCCTCGATCATGTCGAAGAAATTGATCGTCACCCAGTTTACGGCCGCTTTCCACAGGGGCGCGGTGGTGAAGGTGATCGCCTTCGGCACCGCCGCGAAGGCCGGCACGAACAGGCCGAGAAGTGTCGTCACCACAAGGATGGCGATGGCCAGCGTCAGATTGGGGTAACGCCGCCAGAGGCTCAGGCTTGCCTCCTGATGGACATGGCCCTTTGCCTGCTTGTGCGCGATGGCCTGGCTCAGCCGGTCGAGCGCGATGGCCAGCGCGACGATGGCAAGGCCGGCTTCCATCGCCTCGCCGACCTTAAGGGCGCGCAGTGCCAGAAGCACGTCATAACCGAGTCCACCGGCGCCGATCATCGAGGCGATGATCACCATGTTCAGCGCCAGCATGATCACCTGGTTGACGCCGACCATCAGTGTCGGCCGTGCCGAGGGCAGCAGCACTCGCCACAGTTTCTGCCGCGCCGTGCAGCCTGCCATCTCGCTGAAATCGTCGATCTCCGACGGCACCCGCGACAGGCCGAGCATCGTTGCCCGCACCATCGGCGGCGTGGCGAAGATGGCGGTCGCGATCATCGCCGACACCGGGCTGTTGCCGAACAGCAGCAGCATCGGGATGAGATAGGCGAAAGTCGGGATCGTCTGCATCAGGTCAAGGGCAGGAGAGACGATGAGCCTTTCGGCCCATGGCTTGCGCCACGCCCAGATGCCGGCGAACAGGCCGGTGACGATGCAGAACGGAACCGCGATGGAGATCAGCGCCAGCGTCAGCATGGCGCTGGTCCATTGGCCGAACAGGGCGATGTAGAGGAAACAGCCACCGACCAGCAGACTGAGTTTTCTGCCGCCAACGGCATGACCGGCGAGGAAGGCGGCGGCGCAGACGCCGACCCAGGACAGGCGCGGCAGGATATAGGCGTCAGCGCCGTGGCCGATCTTGAAATTCTTGGCCAACAGATTGAGCGCGAAATCGAGGGGAACGCCGAGCACAGCGGTGATCGAGCGGGTCAACCAGGACAGGTTCGACTTGATCCAGCGCATCAGCGCGCTGACCCAATCGGCGACCGGCACGACGGCGCTGGCCGGATAATTGACGGCCCAGGGCAGGCGATCCTGCAGCAGGAGCACGACAAGCACAACGGTAAGCGCTGCCGCCCAGATCAGCAGCCATACCTGAATCGGCCGTGGCCTTGCCTCGCTGGCGCTTGCTGTCACCGTCATGCGCCGACCCTTGAGCGATCGATGCCGGCCAGCAGATCGATCACCGCTTGCGGCGTCACCTCGCCGATCGGCTTGCCGGTGCCGTTGACCACCGCGAACGGCTTGTTGGCGGCAACGATGCCGGCCGAGAAGCTGGCGATCTTGGCATCCGGGGCAACGGTGCCGCCATGTTCCGAGCCGTCGCAGGCGCGCATCAGGCTGCGTGCTGAAATAACCTTGGCGCGGTCGACGTCCCGGGTGAACTCGGCGACATAGTCGGTCGCCGGATTGACCACCAGCTCCTCCGGCGTGCCGATCTGGATGACCTCGCCATCCTTCATGATGGCGATGCGGTCGGCCAGCCGGATGGCCTCGTCGAAATCATGGGTGATGAAGACGATGGTCTTGTGCAGCATGGTCTGCAGCCGCATCAGCTCGTCCTGCATTTCGCGGCGGATCAGCGGATCGAGCGCCGAGAACGGCTCGTCGAGGAACCAGATTTCCGGTTTTGTCGCAAGGCTCCGGGCGATGCCGACACGCTGCTGCTGGCCGCCGGACAGCTCGCGCGGATAGAAATGCTCGCGGCCACGCAGGCCGACAAGTTCGATGACCTCGCGCGCCCGCGCTTCGCGTGTCGCCCGGTCCTGACCCTGGATGCCGAGCGGGAAGGCGATGTTCTCCAGCACGTTGAGATGCGGCAGCAGGGCAAAGTTCTGGAACACCATGCCCATGCGGTGCCGCCGCAATTCGATGAGTGCTGCATCGGAGATTTTCAGGAGGTCATTGCCTTCGAATTCGACCTTGCCATGGGTCGGCTCGACCAGCCGCGACATGCAGCGGACCAGCGTCGACTTGCCGGAGCCCGACAGGCCCATGATGATGAAAATCTCGCCCTGGCGGATTTCGAGGTCGACGGCGCGCACCGCGCCGACCAGCCCGGCGGCGGTGACATCAGCCATGCTGGCCTTGCCGTTGCGTTCGCGGATGAAACTGGCCGCATTCGATCCGAACAGCTTCCAGACGTTGCGGCAGGCAAGCTTTATCGGGCGGGCATCTTTTGGCGTGCCCGCCTCCTTGGCGCCCTGTTCAGTCTTGTCCGTCATTCAAACGTCCTTCTGGAACACCAAGAACCGAGGCCCGGCTGATCAGCAGCCGGGTCTCATCTTCCAGTCGGAACGATCACTGCGCCCAGGCTTTCCAGTCGGCCTCGTGGGCGGCGATCCAGGCTGCGGCGACATCTTCCGGCGTCTTGCCGCCGAGATCGATCTCGCCGCTCATCTTGTTGAGTTCGTCGGTGTCGACCGTGTAGGCCTTGGCCACCTTGTAGGCGACCGGCCATTTGTCCTTCATGCCGGACCAGGAGTACTTCCAGATCTCGCCATGCGGCTTGCCGCAATCATATTTGGCGTCGGGATTGGTGCCCCATTTCGGGTCGTTGTAGCACTCGGGCGTGTATTCGGGGAATTCCACCCACTCGCCCTTGTACTTGGCCGGCGCCCAGTGCGGCGAATAGATCCACAGCATGATCGGCGCCTTGCGCTGATAGGCGGAATCGAGTTCGGCGAACATCGCCGCGTCGGTGCCGGCATGGATGACGGTAAAGGGCAGCTTCAGTGCCTCGACGCGCTCGTCGTCAAAGCCTTCCCAGGTCACCGGGCCGCCGAGATAGCGCCCCTTCGGTGCGGTCTCGGCCGTCGAGAAGGCTTCGGCGCATTTCGGGTCCTTCAGCGCTTCCCAATTGGGTAGGCCGGGGCACTTCTCCTTCATGTATTCGGGAAACCACCATTCTTCCTTGGCCTTCGGGCCGAGCTTGCCCAGCCGTTCGGTCTGGCCTGTCGCATCGGAGGCCTTCATGGCCTCGCCGGCGGTCGTGTCCCAGAATTCCATGCCGACATCGAGATCGCCATTGGTGAGGCCTGTGGTCAGGCTGGAGAGGTAGTCGGCGGTCGGATACTCGACGGTGTAGCCGAGCTTTTCCAGGATGCCGCCGAGGATCTTGGCGTTCAGGTTGACGCTGGTCCAGTCGAACAGCGCGATCTTGATCGGGTCGTTCGATTCCGGCGCGGCTGCGTAAGCCGGTGATGTAAGCGCACTTGCGGCGGCAAGCGCGAAGGCTCCCATTGTTAAGTTCGAAATCACACTGCGAAGTGACATGCTTGTTCTCCTTCAAGCTGTGAAAATTATCGTTCGTTCCCTTCTTGCGGCTTTTCTTGATTGTGTTGGAAAGGCTGGTCTTTGCGCAAGGCCGTCGGCGCCAAATTGTTGCCCCGGCTTTGGCCAGCGCAGGCAAGATGGTGCTCAATTCTGGTGATGATGGGACAGGATTGGAGTGTCGGCGTCATGGCTGCCGACGGATCGCTGCGGGAGCGGTCATCTGCGGATCGATTGCCAGTCCTGCGGCGCCCCTGCAAGGTGCGAGCCATCAAGGTCCTATGATCTCGGCTACCCGCCTGGTAAGCCCCATCTCGCCAAGGCCGTTTCATAGGATGAAATTATATATACCAAGGTTCATGTCGCGCAACGACTAACGCTTCGCGAGACGTACAAATTCAGACTGCAGGCGAAGCTGAGCTCTTACCAGCAGACGTAGCCGCCATCGACAATCAGGTCGAGGCCGGTGACGAAGCTCGCTGCGCGGCTGGCGAGGAACACCGTCGGCCCGACCATTTCCTCCGGCGCCGCCATGCGCCCCATCGGCGTGTCGCGCTTGAAGATCTTCACTTCTTCCGCCACCTCCGGCCGCTTGTTCATCGGCGTCAGCGTGTAGCCCGGACTGACGACATTGACGCGCAGGCCGCGGTCGGCCCATTCCATGGCGAGGCTCTTCGACATGTGGATGACGGCGGCCTTCGAGGAATTGTAGTGCGCCTGCGTCAGGCCCCGGTTGACGATGGTGCCCGACATCGAGGCGATGTTGATGATCGAACCCTTGCGTCGCGCCAGCATCTTGCGCGCCTCAGCCTGGCAGGACAGGAAGACGCCGGCGACATTGACCTCGTGCACCCTCTGCCATGTCTCGAGCGGCATCGTCTCGGCCGGTTCAGAGCCGGCAATGCCGGCATTGTTGACCGCGACGGTCAGCGCACCGAGTTCCGCCTCGACGCGATCGATCGCCGCCGCGAGATCGCGCTCAGATGTCACCGTGCCTGTCAGCACCAGCGCCTTGCGGCCGAGTTGCGTGATCCGGTGAGCGGTTTCGTCCAGCCCACCCTTCGACGCGTGGCCGAAACAGGCGACGTCGGCGCCTGCCTCGGCCAGTCCGATCGCGATTGCCTGGCCGATGCCGCTGCCGGCGCCGGTGACCAGCGCGACATTGCCGTCCAGCTTGAAAAGATCCATCGAGTGCCCTCCCTGTCTCGGGGAGGGTATGCGCTGCACCATGCTCCGATCAAGCGCCCTCGCGCAAACGGGTCAAGCGGCGTCGATGCTCAGAAATAACCGCTCGAAGCGGCCGTGGCTTCCTTCGGGATTTCGACGCCATCGACCAGGATCTTGTCGACCAGTTCGTGGTGGAAACAGACCAGCCCCTTGATGCGCTCCGCCTCGTGCACCGGCTCGGGATAATACCAGACCAGGTTCTCGTGACGCTTGGCCTTCGTCGTCACGTGGTAGTAGTTGGAGATGCCCTTGTAGGGGCAACGCGAGATGTAGCGGCTGGGCGCGAACATATCGAGCCGCGTGTCGGCGATCGGCAGATAGTGGCGCACCGGATGGCCGGTCTCGAACAGGAACACGCCGCGGCGTGAATCGGCGACCTGTTCGCCGTCGAGAATGACCTGGACGCGCCGCGACGACGGCAGGCAGTCGACCCGGCGGAACGGATCGCGAGCGTGGACGAAGATTTCCTCGTCCTCCTCGAACCAGTGTCCCATCTTGCTCCAGGTGAACGACATATAGTCCGATATTGGCGGACAGCCCTTGACCGGATCGAGATAGCGCCAGGCCGCGTCCTCGACCAGCGTGATGCCGGTGTTGAGCGAATAGTGGCTGGCTATGCCTTTGAATGGGTCCTCCGTCGTCGTCTTGCTCGGCAGCAGGAACTCCTCGCGCACGTCGCTCATCGGGAAATAGTAGACCGGCAGATGGTCGGACTCGTAGAGCACCAGCGCGTTGACCGTGTCGGCGACGATCATCGATCCGACCTGCACGCGCAACCGCTTCTGCGTCGGCATGGTGAAGGCGACATAGCCCGGCTCGAAATCATATTGGGTGATCGAGTCGAGTGGCGGAAAATGCGGCCCGCGGCCGCGCAGATGGGGCTTGCGAATGGTAGTCTCCCGTTTCTTTTCTTTTGTCATCGGGCGTTGGGGCACGATCAGCTCAATGACACGCGATCGAGCAGCAGCCCGGCGGCGATTGGCGGCAGTCCGCTGACATTCTTGCGCACCGGCACCAGCAGATCGGGAAAATAGCTGAAGATGACAGGCGTCTCGTCGAGCAGCAGTTTCTGGATGTCGGAGGCGGCAGCGCGCTGCGCGCCGACGTCGAGCGCCTTCAGATAGCTGGTGACCATGCCGTCATAGGCCGGGCTCTTGAAATGCGCCGCGTTCCACGGGCCGTCGCTGACCAGCGGGCTCTTGAGAAACACGTTCGGCACGCTGCGATGCGCGTAGTCGGTAATGCCGAGCGGGCTGTCCAGCCAGTCCGACTGGCCGAACACCGCCTTGCCGTAATATTTGTCCTGGTCCTCGATGTTGAGCGAGATGCGGGCACCGATTTCCTTGGCGAAATTCTGGAACAATTGCGCATAGCCCGGAATGTCGGAATAGCGCAGCGTGGTCAGCGTGATGTCGAAGCCTTCGGCGAGACCCGCCGCCTCGAGCAACTGCTTGGCCTTGGCGATCTCCTGGACGCGTTGCGGCACCGACTTGTCGGTCGCAGGGAAGGCCGGCGCGAACGGGCTGTCATTCCCGGTCGCCGCCATGCCGCGGCACAAGCCGTCGACCAGCTTGGAGCGGTCGATGCACAGCGCCAGCGCCTGGCGCACGCGCTTGTCGGTGAACGGGCCGGTGTCGCAGCGCATGTGAAGCTGGCGGTGCGCGGTCGAAGCGACACGCAACACGGTGATATCAGGACTGTTCAGCACGACCTGGCTGACATCGAGCGGAACGGCATCGAGAATGTCGACCTCGCCCGCCTGCAGCGCCAGGATGCGCGGTTGCACGTCACCGTAGAACTTGAACTCGAGCCGGTCGGGCAGCGCTTTCTCACCCCAATAGTCTGGGTTGCGGATGAAGGTCGCGCCGACCTTGGGCGTGTAGGTTTCCAGCCGGAACGGCCCGGTGCCCTCGAAGGTCTTTTCGTAGTCGCCCTTGTAGCTCGCCGGCAGGATGACGGCGTTGTAATTATCGATCGACACCGAATAGGGAAAGCTGCCATTCGGCGCATCGAGATGGAAGGCGACGGTGTGATCGTCGACCTTCTGGGTGCCACCCTTCGACAGCAGGCCTTTGAACACCGATAGCGCATTGGAAGCGCCGTTGGGATCGGCCAGCCGGTCGAAGGTTGCGACGACATCGTCGGCCTTGAAGTCCTCGCCATTGTGGAATTTCACGCCCTTGCGCAGCTTGAAGGTCCACACGCTGCCGTCCTCGTTCGGCGACCAGCTCTCCGCCAGCACCGGCTTCAAGGTGAGATCTGGCTGCGTGATGCAGAGAAATTCGGCGGTCTGGAAAACCAGCTGGTAGCTGCCGCTGTCATAGTAGGTGACGGGATCGATGGCGCCGCCCGGCGTCGCCACGCCGGCGCGCACGGTGCCGCCGGGCTTGCCCTCGGCGCGTGCCTGCTGCGTGCCAAGGCCGACAGCAGCGACGAGGCTGCCCAGGAACGGCAGCGAGAGGCCGAGCACGCTGCCATGGCGCAGGAAGTCGCGCCGGCCCATCCTGCCGGCCAGCAATTCGTCGATAGCGGAATTTTCGATTGCGGTCAGATTCCTGCGAGCGGCATCGATTATCCTGAAATGCCTTGGCATGGCTGCATTCCTCGCTAGTCGTGGGGCCAAGCCATCTAGTTCATTGTTGACCGCGGCCGGAAAGCGATATTTTTTGATAGGGGTCATCGAAATTTTCGATGCAAGGGGCGAGGCATGGACACTGAAAATCTGCGCAGCTTTCTCGAAGTTGCCACCCATGGCAGCTTCACCGTCGCGGCCAGCCGGCTCAATCTCGCCCAGTCCACCGTCAGCGCACGGATCAGAGGGCTGGAGGAACAGTTGGGGCGCCGGCTGTTCGTGCGCGATCGCGATGGTGTCACGCTGACGCCGGCCGGCCGGCAGTTCCTGCCGCATGCCTCGTCGATCACCCGCACCTGGGAGCAATCGCGGCAGGACATTGCCGTTCCCCATGGCTACGAGACCTTGCTGCGGCTGACCGCGCCGGCCTATCTGTGGGACCGCATCACCTCGCCATGGGTCGAGTGGATGCGCACTAGGCGGCCGAACGTGGCGCTGCGGCTGGAGGGCAGCTTTCCGGACTCGGCGATCGACCAGCTGGCGGAAGGCCTGCTCGACATCTGCATCCTCTATCTTCCGCGACCGCATCCCGGCATCGTCTACGAGACGCTGGCCGTCGATCAGGTCGTGCTTGTCCAGCATGCTGCGCAGACCAAGCCGTGGACCGAAAACTACATTCTGATGGACTGGGGACTGGAATTCCGCATCGAGCACGACCGCGCCTTTGCCAGCATGGTCAAGCCGGCCATATCGGCCGGGCTGGTCTTCATCGGCCTCCAGCATGTCCTGTCGCAGCAAGCCGCCGCCTATCTGCCGCTCAGCGCCGTCAGCGGCCATATCGAGCGCGGTGAGATGCGGCGCATCGACAACACACCGGTATTCCAGCGGCCGATCTACCTCGCCTATCCCTCGAATCCCGTGTCTTCGGATGTCCTGGATGTCGCTTTGACTGGGCTTCGCACGCTGGCCAGAGACTGGGCCGAAGGGCAGGGCTTTTCAGAAGGGGATCGTTCCCTGAGCATGGCAGGCCAGATCTGACTGCCAAGCCACGGAAGCGCAGCGCTATGCCGGCTCGGTTGCGACCGCCCGCTGCAACCTGGCCAGTTCGGCGTAGGGGATGTGGCAGCGGATCGAATGTCCAGGCTGGGCCTCGCTGAGCGGCGGCTCCTGCTGTTCGCAGATCGGGCCGATCTTTCGCGGGCAGCGCGTGTGGAACACGCAGCCCGAGGGCGGGTTGGTGGCGCTGGGGATTTCGCCGTCGAGACGAATGCGTGCCGTCTCGGTCTGGTCGAGTTTGGGCACGGCCGACAGCAGCGCTTCGGTATAGGGGTGATGCGGCCCGGAAAAGACGTCTTCCGACGGTCCGAGTTCCATGATGCGGCCGAGATAGAGCACGGCGATCTTGTCGGAGAGGTAACGAACCACGGCAAGGTCGTGCGAGATGAAGATGTAGCTGACGTCTTCCTTCGACTGCAGGTCGGCGAGCAGATTGAGGATGGCCGCCTGCACCGACACGTCGAGCGCCGAGGTCGGCTCGTCGCAGACGACGATGCGCGGATCGCCGGCGAAGGCGCGCGCGATGGCGACGCGCTGCTTCAGGCCGCCGGAGAGCTGGCGCGGCTTGACGGCAAGATGCCGGTCGGTGAGCCGCACCGAGCGGACGAGGTCGTTGAGGCGGACCTCTAGTGCCTTGCCGCTCAAACCCGCCAGCCGCTTCAGCGCGCGGCCGATCAGGTGGCGGATCGAATGCGAACGATTGAGCGCCGAATCCGGATTCTGGAAGACGATCTGCATCGCCTTGATCTGGTCGTCGCTGCGGTTCTCCAGCCTGGGCGCCAGGGCCTTGCCCTCAAGCTCGATGGTGCCGCCTGCGTCTGGCGGCACCAGGCCGAGCAGCAGCCTGGCAAAGGTCGTCTTGCCGCTGCCGGACTCGCCGACCAGCCCGAGCGTCTCGCCGGGTCTGAGATCAAGCGAGACGTCCTTGACGGCGCGCAGTGCATGGCCGTGGCTGGCATAGGTCTTGTTCAGCCCGGCGACGCGCAGCACCGGTGCTGCTGCCACCTTTGGCGCCGGCGCCACATCGCTCGGTGTCGCACGCGGCAACGCTTGCGCCTTGTCGTGATAGTGGCAGCGTGACAAGCGCCTCCCGCGTTCGTCACTCAGATCATAGAGCGGCGGCAATTCGGTGCGGCAACGGTCGTCGGCGAGCGCGCAGCGGTCGGCGAAGGCGCAGCCCTTGATGTCGGCCCCGATGCCGGGCAGAAACCCCGGAATGGTGTCGAGGCGGCCCTGATCCTTGCGCTGGCCACCGCGCGGCAGGCAGCGCAGCAGCGCCACCGTGTAGGGATGGCGCGGATCGTTGAACACGACCTCCGTCGGCCCTTCCTCGACCAGCATGCCGGCATAGAGCACGCCAACCCGGTCGCACATGTTGGAAACGACCGCGA
This sequence comes from Mesorhizobium sp. M0870, assembly GCF_040319775.1. Classification (NCBI taxonomy): domain Bacteria; kingdom Pseudomonadati; phylum Pseudomonadota; class Alphaproteobacteria; order Hyphomicrobiales; family Phyllobacteriaceae; genus Mesorhizobium; species Mesorhizobium sp. M0870. The sequence continues at coordinate 397,415 of NZ_JAMYOI010000001.1, read as the reverse complement.
GGTTGTGGCTGATGAACAGGATAGAGGCCGACAGTTCCTGCCTGAGCTGTGCGATCAGGTCGAGCACTTCGGCCTCCACCGTCGCATCGAGGCCGGTGGTCGGCTCGTCGAGGATCAGCATCGACGGATCGTTGGCCAGCGCCATGGCAATCGCCACGCGTTGCTGCATGCCGCCGGAAAGCTGGTGCGGGTAGCGCTGCATGACGCTGACGGGGTCGGAGATGCGCACGCGGTTCAGCATCGCAATCGCCCGGTCGGTGGCCGCTTGTCCCGAAATGCCGCCGAGTTCAAAAATCTCGGTCAGCTGACGGCCGACGCGGATCGACGGATTCAGCGCCTTGCCCGGGTCCTGATAGACCATGGAGACGCTTTCCGCGCGCGCCCGCCTGAGCGCCTCGGCGTCCAGCTTCATCACATTCTGGCCATCGAGGGAGATGGCGCCGCCGGTGATGGAACCGTTTCTAGGAAGATAACGCACGACAGTGAGCGCCACTGTCGACTTGCCGCAACCGGATTCGCCGACCAACCCATAGGCTTCGCCCTGGCCGATGGTGAGGCTGAGGTTGCGCAGAACGGCGCGATTGCGGCCGGCGACGCGGTAGGCAACCGAAAGATCGGTGAGTTCGAGTGCGTTTCCGGCCTTGGCGGAGTTAGTCATTGAGCGCTCCGTGAACGCCGTCGGCCGCCAGATTGACGCCGATCACCAGCGAAGCGATGGCGAGCGCATCGAACAGCACCGTCCACCAGAAGCCGCCGCCGATCATGCCGTAATTGTTGGAGATCGACAGCCCCCAGTCGGGCGAGGGCGGCTGGATGCCAAAGCCCATGAAGGAGAGCGTGGCGACGGCGAAAATGGCATAGCCGAGCCGCACGGTGGTTTCGACCAGGATCGGCGGGATGACGTTGGGCAGGATCTCGACGAACATCGTATGCAGCGCACTTTCATGCCGAAGCTGTGCGGCGGCGACATAGTCGAGTTCGCGCTCGGCCAGCACCGCCGAGCGCACGGTGCGCGCGATGATCGGCGCGAAGCTCAGGCCGATGACGACGATGACGGTCGTCTTCGAGGTGCCGAGCGCAACGATGGCCAGCAGCGCGACGATGACCACCGGGATCGCCATGAAGGCTTCCAGGATGCGGCTGACGACATCGTCGACGAGACCGCGAAAATAGCCGGTAAGGAGGCCGAGCGCCGTGCCGGCCACTGTCGCCAGCAAGGTTGCCAGCGGTGCGACGGTCAGGATGTCGCGCGAACCGACGATGACGCGCGAGAAGACGTCGCGGCCGATCTGGTCGGTGCCGAACCAGTGTTCGGAAGAGGGCGGCGCCAGCGCGTTGATGATGTCGTCCGCAAGTGGATCATAAGGTGCGAAATGCTCGCCGAACAGCGCACAGGCAACCCAGAACAGCACGATGGCGAAACCAACAAGGAATGTTCGGGAGCGCAACAGCGAGAAAAAGACCTCCGCCAGCGGGCCGCGCCGGCGCGTGTCGTCTGGTGTCGGAGAGCTGGTTTGGACGGCGCTCATTGATCTGACCCCAGACGGATACGCGGATTGAGCACGGAATAGAGGAAGTCGGCGACAAGGGTGGCCACGGCATAGACAATGCCGATGGTGAGGATGCCCGACTCCAGCATCGGGAAATCCTTGCCGCGCGCGGCGGTGAAGATCAGCGACCCGATTCCCTGATAGCGAAACAGCGTTTCGATGACGACAAGGCCGCCGATGAGGTAGCCGGTCTGCGTCGCGATGACAGTGATGGTCGGCAGCAGCGCGTTGCGCAGCACATGCCGCCAGATCACCGTGCGCCAGGGCAGGCCCTTCAGCACGGCCGTTCGCGTGTAGTCGGAATCGAGCGCCTCGATCATGCCGGAGCGTGCCATGCGGGCGATGTAGCCGAACAGCACCAGGAACAGCGGCAGCGAGGGCAGGATCAGGTAATAGAGCTGCGTGAAGAAGCCGGTATCGCGCGGCCATGCGGCCGAGATCGGCAGCCAGCGCAGCCACACGCCGAAGATCAGGATCAGGATGATGCCGGTGACGAATTCCGGCAGCACCGTCACCGACAGGCCGCCAAGGCTGATGATGCGATCGAGCGGCCGGTTGAGGTTGAGCGCTGCAATGACGCCGCCGAGAATGCCGATCGGCACCACCAGAACGAAGGCGACCGCCGCCAGCTTCATCGAATTGCCGAGCGCATCGATGACGAAAGGCGCGACCGGCGAGCGGAAGATGTAGGACGTGCCCATGTCGCCCTGGACGAAATTGGAGATCCAGCTCCAATACTGCGCCAGCAGCGGACGATCGACACCGAGCGTGTGATTGAGCGTGTCGACCGCGCGCTGGTCTGCGAACGGACCCAATATTGCGCGCCCGACATTGCCGGGCAGCACCTGGCCGCCCAGGAACACCATGATGCTGAGCAGGAACAGCGTGACGAGCGACAGCGAGACACGCCGGACAAGGAAGGAGAGAATGGCTAGGACTCCTTGTGGAGCCAGCCCCCATGCGGGAGCTGGCTGTTAGAGGATTGGCTTTTCCTTTCCGCTCAGGCCTTCGATGCCTTATCGAGGAACAGCTGCGACATGGCGGTCGGCTGTACGCCGGCCACGCCCTTCGCCGTCGCCGTCAGATAGTCGTAGAAATAGCCGAAGATGACAGGCGTTTCCTCGAGCAGCAGCTTCTGGATCTTGCCGGCGTCGGCCTTCTGCGCCTCGAGGTCAAGGGCCGCGATGTAGCTGGTCGCCAGCGCATCATAGTCCTTGTTCTTGAAGTGTGCCGCGTTCCAGGTGCCTTCACTCTTCAGCGGTGCCGCGAGATAGACATTCGGCACGCCGCGGTGACCATAGTCGGTGATGCCCATCACCGAATCCAGCCAGTTCGACTTGCCGAACACCGCGTCTCCGTAATAGCCGCTCTGGTCGAGGATATTGAGGTCGAGTTGAACACCGATCTCCTTGACCCAGTTCTGGATGAGCTGGGCGTATTCAGGGATTTCTAGGTAGCGTTCGGTGGTCAGGGTTATCTTGAAGCCCTGGCCAAAGCCGGCTGCTTCCATGAGCTGCTTGGCCTGGGCGATATCCTGCTTGCGTTGCGGCACGCTCGTATCGGTCGAAGGATAGACGGCGGCGAATGGGCTGTCATTGCCCAGAGCGGAGCGTCCCTTCATGAGGCCGGCGGCCAGCTTGTCGCGATCGAGGCAGAGCGCAATGGCACGGCGCACGCGCGCATCCTTCAACGGGCCCTCGTCGCAGCGCATGTGCAGTTGCTGATGGGCTGACGACTTCAAGCTGATGATGTCGACGTTCGGATCGTTGAGCAGAGCGACGCCGGCCAGCACCGGCATCTGGTTGATGATGTCGACCTGGCCGCCCTGCAGCGCCAGGATCTGCGGCTGCATGTCGGTGAAGAAGGTGAACTCGGTGCGTTCCGGCAGCGCCTTCGGCCCCCAATAGTCCTCGTTGCGGACGAAGGACGCACCGACCTTTGCCGTGTATTTCTCTATTCTGAACGGCCCGGTGCCGTCGAAGCTCTTTTCATAGTCGCCCTTGTAGCTCGCCGGGATGATGACGGCGTTATAGTTGTCGGACGACAGCATGTAGGGGAAGTTGCCGTTCGGCGCATCGAGGTGGAATTCCACCGTGTAGTCGTCGACCTTCTTCGAGGCGCCCTTCTGCAGGATGCCGGTGAACACCGACAGCGCATTGGACGAATTGGCCGGATCGGCAAGGCGGTCGATGCTGGCCACGACATCGTCGGCTTTCATCTCGCCGCCGCTGTGGAATTTTACGCCTTTGCGCAGCTTGAAGGTCCAAACGGTGCCATTGTCGTTCGGCTTCCAGCTTTCGGCCAAGGCCGGCTGAAGAACGAGGTCAGGGCCGTCGACGCAAAGGAATTCGGCAACCTGCTGCATGACCAGCAGGCCGCCTGCGTCAGCGATGGTGACCGGGTCGATTGTCGCTGCCGGCACGCTGCTGGCGACGCGGATGGTGGCGCCGGGCGCGCCTTGGGCGCGCGCCAGCGACGGCATGCCGCTGAGGCCGGCTGCCATGCCGATACGGCCCAGCAGCGGCAGCGACAGGCCGAGCAGGCTGCCGTGACGGACGAAGTCGCGGCGGCTGACACGACCGTCGACAAGGCCGTCGATCAGGTGATTTTCAAGCGGCGTGCGATTGCGCCGGATCAGGTCGAGAATGGTGTAGTTCTTGCTCATGGGTTTTTACCCTTTCCCCTATTTCTTATGGTTGACGAAATTTCGTGGATTGCTCCATTTCGGATCGCCAGAGAGGCCTGTCGATCGGAATCTTAGCATGCGGTTTTGCCCGGTATCTAGTCGTGGCACGGACGCGCCGGATTGCTGGCTGCACTGCTTCCATCGTCTTTGTCCAACCTTCCCGGCCGAAGTCGCGGTGGTTGGCTTCTCGTGCCTGGCCGTCGGTCTTGCCGTCATCTAGTTCAGCGGCAAACGGCGATAGGTTCCGGGCTTTGCCGGGTCATGATACTTGTTGCACGGTCCTTTCTCGGTAAAGTCTCTGTGACAGGCAGCGAGGTTTTCGCGCGATAAGGTGACGCCGAGACCGGGACCTTCCGGAACGCGCACGAAATTGTTTCTCGGCGAAAACGGCCCTTCCTCGGTGACATCCATCGGCAGCATGCGAAACAGCGACTGGTTAGGCTCCCTGATCCAGCCTAGTGCCGCGCACAGGTGCAGATAGGCGGCACTGCCGATGCCGCTGTCACCGCTGTAGCACCAGAAATCGATGCCGGCATGCTCGCAGGCGCCGACGAAGCGCAACAGCCGGCCTATGCCGCCATGCGTCGTCGGGTTGCCGACGAAGGCGTCCGGCACCTTGGTTTCCATGGCGCGCGCAATGTCGATGTTGTGGGTCGAAAACGGGATCGAGCAATGGCGCCGCAATTCGCGCATCTCCTCGATCGTCGCCACCGGATCCTCCCAGTTGCGCACGCCGAGGTCTTCCAGCGACCGCGCTAGGCGACGCGCGGTGCTGAGCGAATAGGCCTGGTTGGAATCGATGCGGATCATCGCATCGTCGCCGAGTTTCTTGCGGATCAGCTCGACCATCCTGAGCGAGATTTTCGGATCTTCGGTCGAGAACTTGCCTTCGAAGAAGGTCGTTCCATGCGTCTCGTGCAATTCGACGCAATAGTCGGCGACTTCCTCCGGCGTCGTCTCGCCCTTCACCTTTGGCCCGTCACCGCGCAGCGAAAAATAGTCGGTGAACGGGATGTCCTTGCGCACGGCGCCGCCGAGCAACTGGTAGAGCGGCTGGTTCCACGCCTTCCCGCGCAGGTCCCACAAAGCCATCTCGATGGCGCCGAAAGCCATGATGCGGGTGCGGTCGTTGATCGACTGCACGCCGGTCCAGAAGGGCAGGCAGACATGCTCGGCGCCGGCGATGTCGAAGGCATCGCGCCCGACCAGCCATGGCGCCAGGACATCGTTGATGATCGCGGCCGCCGCCGGCGTCGGCGCTTCGCCGAGGCCAATCAAGCCATCCTCCGTCTCGACTTCGACGATGGTCGGCGAAAATCCGTCGAGTTCGCCGAACACCCAGGCATAGGGCGCCTCGAGGCGCAAATTGATCGGCGTGGCTTTGATGCTGCGGATTTTCATCTCAGCGGCCGACTTCGAAGAAAGGCTTGCCCAGCAGATCGGGAACGACGTCGATACCGAGGCCCGGTCCGTCCGGAATGCCCATGCGGCTACCGGTGACCGGCGGCATGTTCGACGCCGTGCGCACCGTCACCCATTCATGGAAGGCGATGGCGTGCAGCCGGCGCTCCTCGGGCGTCGACAGCGACAGGTGTGCCATCGCAGCGGTGTCGATCTCGGCGCCACCAGTGTCCTCGACCGTGATCATGAAACCCAAATCGACGGCAACATCGCGGATCTGACGGGTCTTGGTCACGCCGCCCAGCCGCGAGATCTTCAGCGTTAGCCCGTCGGCCGCGCCCCGACGATGGATTTCCAGCATCTCCTCGAGCGAGGTGACGGATTCGTCGAGCACCATTGGCTTGTCGAGCATGCGGCGAACCGACATGTTCTCGTCGATCGTCGTACAGGGCTGCTCGAACGTGTAGTCGATGCTGCGCGTCGCGTCGGCAAACTGGCGCGCCTGGTAGGGGGTCCAGCCGGCGTTGGCATCGCAGAAGATGACCGTGCCTTTCGGCACCGAGGCGGCGACCGCGGCGACGCGTTCGATGTCGTCATGGACATTGCCGCCGACCTTGACCTGCAGCCGGTGGAAACCATCCTTGACGATGCGCTTGGCCAGCGCGGCCATGGCGTCGACGCTGCCGTGCGTGACGACCTTGTAGAGTTCGGCCGTCTCGCTCTCCTTGCCGCCCAGCAGCGTTACCAGCGGCACGTCGGCGGCTCGTGCCGCCAGATCCCAGCAGGCCATGTCGAGCGCCGACTTGATGTAGGAATGGCCCTTGAACACCGTATCCATCAGCCGCCCGATGCTTGCCAGCCCGCGCGGATCGTGGCCGATAAGGTGCGGCGCGATTTCGGGCACGCCGGCGCGGGTGCCGGCCGGGAAGGCTGCCGAATAGAAATTGCCGAGCGGCGCCATCTCGCCCCAGCCGGTAAGGCCGCTGTCGGAGGTGATCGACACGATCACCGCGTCGAATGCGTCGGCTTCGCGCCCCTTCGACATGCGGTATGGCCCGTCCACGAAGGGCTGCACGACGTGGTAGGCCTTGATGGTTTCGATCTGCACGTGTCTTGTCCGCTGTCTGTGAGTTGGGAACGGGTCAGGCGCCCCTCGACGGGCGTTGTTCGAGGCCGCGCGCGTAGGCAAGCAACTCCTCGAAATCGAGATCGATGTGCTCCCTGGCATGGCGCTGGGCGGCACGCATGTCCTTGCCCTTCAGCAACCGCACATAGGTTTCGTGAACGTCTTCGGCCGGAACCGGCTCATTGCGGGCATGTTGGTGGAGCGCAAAATACATCTGCAGCCGGCTGGTCAGCCGTTGCCAGGTTTCCAGCAGCACCGAATTGTCGGCCCATTCGTAGATCAGGCCATGCAGTTGCAGCGCGGTTTCGATTTGGCGTGTCGTGTCCAACGCACGGGTCGCCTGCTTCACGGCTTCGTGGCGCCGGTCGAGCTCGTCGAAGAAGCGTTGGTCGCGCAGCGGCCACGCCCGCTCGATGGCCAGCTCGTCCATCACCTTGTTGAACGAATAGGCATCGTCGATGTCCTTGGCTGTGACCTCGATGACAAAGGTGCCGGCATAGGGAATGCTGGTCAGGATGCCTTCCTGCACCAGCTCGCGCATTGCCTCGCGCAACGGCGCGCGGCTGACCCGCATTTGTTCGGAAATCCGCAGCTCGTTGAGCTTCTGGCCGGGTGCGAGCTGCCCGGTCAGGATCGCGCGCCGCAACAGCGCGACGATCTCGGCGCGTCGCGTCGTGTCCGCAATCGGACTGAAATCCGCTTTCGCCATTCGGCCGCTCCCAGGGAAATCGAAAGCAAGACAAGCAGATTGTCGACAATCTAACAAGAGGTCATCTTCGGATTCTTGGGGCCGCTGGCATATTGCCTCTTCGGTCTCAGGCGGCGCGGCCGTAGAAGCCGACGCGCTCCTCGGCGCTGAACATCACGCCGGGCTTCTCATAGTAGGAAAACACCGCGATCATGCGCTCTCGCTCGCCTTCGACGGTGGTGACGCGATGCGCGGTGTTCTTGCCGCGGAAGACATTGAGTGTGCCCGGTTTCATGCACAGGATCTTGGAATCGGGGTCGCGCCCTTCCAGCAGCCTTGCGACGCCGTCATAGTTGGGATTGTCGTCCGACCTCAGATCGGTGCGGTATTCGAGGTCGCCGCCACGCTCCGCTGCCTGCAACAACAGCGTCGTCGTGAATTCGGAACGATCGAAATGCCAGTTCAAAGCCTCGCCGGCGCGATAGGCCATGACGTTGGTACGGGCCAGGGGATCCTGCATGACATGCAATCTGGGCTTGCCCATCGTCGCTGCCAGGAAGCGCAGTAGCGGTTCGTATTCGTAGATGGCGAGCACGACACTGCCAGGAATCTGGTCGGCACAGACGGTGTGACTGATGGTCTCCACCTTGCGCAGCGCCGGATGGTCGGGTGCAAGCTCGGGAATGTCAGGCTTGAAGTAGATGTTGTGCATGCGCTTGTGCGCATGCGAGCGCGCGGCCATCACCGGCTGGATTTCGCGCACGGCTTGTTCCGCCACGCCGGGGCGCAAAAACCCTTCCAGATTGAACATGCCGTCGGCTTCGAGCGCGGCGACGGATTGTTCGACAAGGCGCTGCCATTCGGCGCTGCCTTCGCGGTCGAGCGGATAGCGGTTGAGATCGAGGATGTCTTTCATCGTCATGGCTCCGAAGGTTGTGAGCTTATGAGACGGCAAAAAAATCTTTCTCTCAACGTCGAAAATAGTTAGGATTGGCCAAGAAAAACTTACGGACTCGATGTGGAACGGTTGCCGCCGCTGAATGCGATCAAGGCTTTCGAGGTTGCGGCGCGTGCCGGCAGCTTCACTTTGGCCGCCTCTGAACTCGGCGTATCGTCGGCGGCGGTCAGCCAGCAGATCCGCAACCTCGAGAGCTGGTTCGGCAAGCAGCTGTTTGTGCGTAGCGGCAATCGCATCGCGCTCACCGACGCCGGCCACGCCATCTATCCGCAGACAGCGAAAGCTTTGGGAGACATCGCCACCATAGGCCAGCGCATGCTGGAGGGCGGGGTGCGGACGCGTCTGGTCGTCAGTGTGCCATTCTCGTTGGCCGAACTGTGGCTGGCGCCGAGGCTGGCGGTACTTCTCGATGCCTTTCCGCAGATGGCGATCGACGTTCGGGTCGAGGACGATCCGGTCGACCTGATGCGCCAGAACATCGATCTGCGCATCAGCTATGGCGACTATCACTATCCCGGGCTGAAACTTGTTCGTCTCGTCCATGACGATGTCCTGCCGGTCTGTGCACCGGAATTCTGGCACCGGCACGGCAATGGCGATCCCAGTCTGGCGGATTTGCACGAGAGCCAGTTCATCCACACCAATTGGGGGCCGAACTATGCCTCGCACCCGACCTGGGCGGACTGGTTCGCGGCATCCGGCGGCAGTCGCTCGCCCGACCCGTCGCACGGGCGGCGCGTCGGCCTGTCCAGCCTGGCGATCGCCTCGGCAAGACTGGGTCTGGGCATCGCCCTTGGCCAGCGGGTCATGGCGCGCGCCGATCTGGAGGCCGGTCGGCTGATTGCGCTCTCCTCCGTCTCGGTGCGCCTCGGGCATCCCTACTGTGCGTTTATGCCGCCGGCCAAGGCCGACCGCGCCGATGTTGCCGGTCTGGTGGAACTGCTCAGTCGAGCGGCGCCCGCGACCTGTGGGAAGGTCGGGGCGCCGCGCTGAAGCCGGGTCCTGACGGGGGTGTTCAGGTGGCCGGCTTTTCCGGTATCGGCGATACAGGCGCTCCGGGTCCGATCTTCTGCAGATTGCCCGTGATCACCTGGTCGCCCTCGGCGACGCCGCTGAGGATGGCGACCTGATCGCCGCTCGTCGGTCCTAGCGAAACCAGCCGCTGGTCGACGGTGTTGCCCTTGCCGACGACATAGAGATATTTGCCGAGCTGGCTCGAGCCCAGCGCCGTCTGCGGCACCATCAGCGCGTCGGCCTGCTCTCTCACATGCAGCCGGACACGAACATATTGGCCCGGCAGCAGCGTGAACTTGCCATTGCCGATCGTCGCGCGCGCGGTGATGGTGCCGGTCGAGCGGTCGATCGAATTGTCGATGAAGGTAAGCTCACCCTTTTGGCTGGCCTCGGTCTGGCCGGGGAGCAGGACCTCCACTTCGATCGGGCCGTTGGCACGGGCTTGCTCGATCTCGGCCAGATCCGTCTCGCTCGGGTTGAAGGTGACGTAGATCGGGTCGAGCTGCACCAGCGTGTTGAGCACGGTACCGGCAACGCTGACCAGCGTTCCGACCGAGGCCTGGTTGCGGCCCAGGCGCCCGCCAAACGGCGCGCGGATTTCGGCATAGCCCAGATTGAGCTCTGCCGTGCGGACCGCCGCCTGGTTGACCGCCAGCGACGCCTGCGCTTCGCGCAAGGTGCTGGTGCGCTGGTCGAACCCGTCCTTGGCGAGGTAGCCGCTCTTGGCGAGCTCGGTGCCGCGACCGAGATTGGACCGGGCATAGTCGAGCGTCGCCGTGTCGCGCTGCACTTGCGCCTTGGCCTGGTCGAGAGCCGCCTGGAAGTCGTCAGGCGAGATCTTGTAGAGAAGGTCGCCTTGCCGGACATCGACACCGTCGTCGGCGGCCTGCTCCTGCAGATAGCCTGGAATCCTGGCCTGCAAGGTGATGCTGCGGATCGGTTCCGTCCGCGCGGCGTAGTCCAGGTAGATCGGGATCGTCTTCTTGACGACGCTGACCACCGGCACCGGCATGACGAATGCCGCCGGAGCAGGCGTCGCTGCGGCCGTGCCGGCATTGAGGCTGAGATTGCCCATGTCGAGCAGGTGGACGCTGGCCACCGAGATCGCTCCCAGTGCGACGGCCGTTCCCAACGCGATTTTCCATTTACGCATGATCAGTCTCCAATCTTATTCGGCCGCTTCCGCCAGGGGCGGGATAGCGTGCTCAGTCGTTGGTTCATTGTCTTGAGAGGCGGGCTCGTCACTGCCGCGGCGTTCGCGCAGCTGCTCGATGACCGCGTAGAACACCGGCACGAACACCAGCGACAGGATGGTCGCCGCGACCATGCCGCCGAACACGGTGGTGCCGATCGACTGCCGGCTTGCCGCACCGGCGCCGGTCGCAAACATCAGCGGCAGCACGCCGAGGATGAAGGCGAAGGCCGTCATCAGGATCGGCCGCAGCCTGAGCCGTGCCGCCTCCATCGCCGCGTCGACGATGCTGAGGCCTTCTTCGCGCCGTCGCCTTGCGAACTCGACGATCAGGATCGCGTTCTTGGCCGCCAGGCCGATCAGCATGACGAAGCCGATCTGCGAGTAGACGTCAATCTGCATGCCACGCAGCAACAAGGCCACGAAGGCGCCGAACAGGGCCAGTGGCACCGCCAACAGCACCATGAACGGCATCGCCCAGCTCTCATACTGCATCGCCAGGATCAGGAAGACGAAGACGATGGCGAGGCCGAAGACGACGGACGCGATCGATCCTGCCTTGAGCTCCTGGAAGGTGATGCCGGTCCATTCGAAACCGAAATCCCTTGGCAGCGCAATGGCGGCGGCCCGTTCCATCGCGGCAACCGCCTGGCCTGAGGAAAAGCCGGGTGCGGCACCGCCATTGATCGAGGCCGAGGCATTGTTGTTGTAATGCGGCACGGTCTCCGGGCCGACGAAGGGCACGAGTTTGCCCAGCGTCGAGAGCGGCACCATGCCGCCGGAGGCATTGCGTACATAGAGCCGCGAAATGTCGGCGGCACCCGCACGTGCATCCTTGTCGGCCTGGATGGTCACCCGGAAGGTGCGGCCGAACAGGTTGAAGTCGTTGACGTAGAGCGAGCCGAGATAGATCTGCAGCGTGTTGAAGACATCGGGCAGGTTGAGGCCGAGCAGTTTGGCCTTGCTGCGGTCGAGGTCGTAGTTGAACTGCGGCGTCGAGGTCGAGAACGGCGAGAACAGCTGCTGCGGGTTGATTTCCGGCTGCTTGCGCGCCTCGGCGATCACGGCTTGCGTCGCATCGTTGAGGGCTGAACTGCCGCGGCCGGTCAGATCCTCGACGACGAATTCGAAGCCGCCTGTGGTGCCGATACCCGGGATAGACGGCGGATCGAAGCTCAGCGCGAAAGCTTCCGGGATCTGCATCAGCTTGCCGCGCACATCGGCGACGAGCTTCGACGCGCTCTGGTCGGGGCCGCGCTCCTCCCAGGGCTTCAGGATGGCGAATTCGACCGCCGAATTCGACTGCGCCGCACTGGTCAGGAAATTCAGGCCGCTGATCGAGCCGACAATCTCGACGCCGGGCGTCGCCTGCAGGATGTCGCGCGCCTTCTGCGCCACCGCGTCGGTGCGTTCCAGCGACGCGCCGTCGGGCAACTGGATGACGACGAAGAAATAGCCCTGGTCCTCGACCGGAAGGAAGGTCGAGGGCAGCCGCTGCCAGACGAAGTAGGTGGCGACCAGGCCGGCCGCGAACAGGCCGAGCATGATCCAGCGCAAGCGGATGAGAATGCGTACGCCATTGGCGTAGGCGTGCGATAGCCTGTCGAAGCCGGCATTGAACCAGCGGAACGGGGCGAACTGCGTCTCGCCGCGATGGCGCAGGAAGGCCGCACTGAGCGCGGGACTGAGCGTCAATGAGTTGAAGGCGGAGATGCCGACGGAGATCGCCACGGTCAGCGCGAACTGGTTGTAGAGCTTGCCGGAGACGCCGGGAATGAAGGCGACCGGCACGAACACCGCCATCAGCACCGCGGTGGTGGCGATGATCGGTCCGGTGACCTCGCGCATTGCGGCCTTGGTCGCCGCAAGCGGCTTGAGCCCGGCCTCCAGCTGTCGTTCGACATTCTCAACCACGACGATGGCGTCGTCGACGACGAGGCCGATCGCCAGCACCATGCCGAGCAGGGAGAGCATGTTGAGCGAGAAGCCGAGCATCTCCATGACGACCAGCGTCGCCACCAGCGACACCGGAATGGCGATGGTCGGGATGATCGTCGTGCGCCAGCTTTGCAGGAAGAGGAACACCACGGCGACGACCAGCACCAGCGCTTCGCCGAGCGTGATCAGCACGTCATGCATCGATGCCGAGACGAAGCGCGTCGTGTCGTAGTGCATCGCATAGGACACGCCCTTCGGGAAGCGGCCCGACAGCTCGTGCATCTTGTCCTTGACGCGCTGCTGCAGATCGAGCGCGTTGGAGCCGGGCATCTGGTAGACGGCAAGCACCACGGTCGGGTCCTTGCCGAAGAAGGCCGACGACGAATATTGCAGCGCGCCGAGCTCGATGCGGGCGACGTCGCGCAGCCTGACCAGCGAGCCGGTGTCGGTATTGGCGCGCACGACGATGTCGCCGAATTCCTTTGGATCGCTCAACCGGCCGACGGCGTTGACCTGCATCTCGAAGGCGGTGCCGGCCGGGGCCGGCGATTGGCCAATCTTGCCGGCCGCCACCTGGACATTCTGCTCGGCGATGGCGTTCTGCACATCGACGGCGGTGATGCCGAGATTGGCGAGCTTGTCGGGATCGAGCCAGACGCGCATCGAATAGCGCCGCTCGCCGAAGATCTGCACATCGCCGACGCCGGGCAGCCGCTTCAGCGGATCGACCACCTGCAGATAGGCAAGGTTGCTCAGTGCCACCGGATCGACCGAACTGTCGGGTGAGGTCAGGTTGACGATGAGGACGAAGTTCGGATTCTGCTTCTTGATCGTCACGCCGCCCTGGTTGACGATCGCCGGCAGCGACGAAGCCGCCTGCGAGACGCGGTTCTGCACGTCGACGGCGGCGGTGCTCAGCGAATAGCCGACATCGAAGGTGATGGTGATGGTCGAGGAGCCGTCATTGGAGCTCGTCGACGACATGTAGGTCATGCCCTGCACGCCGTTGATCTGCTGCTCCAGCGGCGTCGTCACCGTATCGGCCACCACTTGTGCGCTGGCGCCTGGATAGTGGGCGCTGACCACGACCTGCGGTGGCGTGATGTCGGGAAACTGCGAGACGGGCAGCAGGAAATAACAAATCGACCCGGCGAGCACCATGATGATGGCGATCGCCGAGGCGAAGATCGGACGGTGGATGAAAAAGTTTACCACGAGACGCAAGCCTCCCCGGCTGCTCTTGCCCGCCCGAAGGCGCTGGCGACGCTGGACAGTCTTTGACCGCGCTTGTCACCGAGGTCGTCCCGCGAATGCAGCAACGGCACCTCGTTGCGCTGCGCATCGGCAAGCGAGCGCAGCATCGTCTCGAAGGCGCGCGGGTCGACGCCATCGGCTTTCATGACCAGCCGGATCATCGGATCCCGGACGGCCTCATCTATGGTAAGATCGCGGCGCTGTGGCATTGGCCGGCTCCTTGTCTGTCGATTCGCAGCCCATGCTCGCGAACCGTTTTTAATCTCTTCACCGGCCGAGGCCGCATGATTGGCAGTTTCTCGCCCCTCTCGTCTGGCAGGGCCGTTCACGGCCTTGTTATTGACGGTGGACGATATAGGTGTTACCAGTAAGTAACATTCTGGAAGTTACAGACCGGTAACACCCTAGTCAAGAGGTGGCCGAGGGTTTTTTGGAAACGAAAGGAGATCATGATGACAGACGGCATCGTGGAGCGCTCTCGTCCCCGGGATCGGATCCTGGAGACGGCACGCGACATGTTCCACAAGCATGGCATCAAGGGCGTCGGCGTCGACGCCATCACCGAAGCTGCCGGCACGAACAAGATGACGCTCTATCGTCACTTCGAATCCAAGGACGAACTGATCGTCGAATGCCTGCGCGCCAATGCGGCCAAGGCCGGCGCTATGTGGGATGCGTTCGATGCCGAATTTCCTGGTGACAAGCTTGCCCAGCTGCATGCCTGGGTTCGCAAGGCGGCTGCCATGCTCAATGCGGACGGGCGCGGCTGCGACATGGCCAACGCCGCCGCTGAACTGACCGAGCCGGACCATCCGGCCAGGCTGGTGATCAAGGAACTCAAAGAAGCCCAGCGCGAGCGCCTTGTGACGCTATGTCGGGACGCGGGCATCGGCCAGGCTGAACTGCTCGCCGATACGCTGTCGCTTCTGCTCGAGGGTGCGCGGGTTAGTGTACAGACCGTGGGTTCGGAAGGTCCGAGCACGCAGTTCGTGCGCATGGCTGAAGGATTGATCGCTTCTTTCCGGGGCGCCGCCGCCGGTTGACGGGACCCGTGGCCTGTCAACGTGCGTCATTCCATCTGCGATGACTGGGCGTGCTTTGGTGTCGCTGTACCGCCATTCCTGCCGGCCAAACGAAAAAAGCCCGCTGCCGGGAGGAGGTGGCAGCGGGCTCGATTTTCGAATGTGGCGCGGGAGGAGGTGCACCCCATTCAGCGTCGGCATCGCATCTGGGAGGAGTAGATGGCCGACAACCAGAACCTACGAGTTGCCCAACGATTCGGCAACAAAGAAACTTGCATAGCTGCTGTGCAGATTTGCCGTGCCAATTATCGTACAAATCCGGAAACCCGGTTTAGCCAAGCCATTTCGCATTACTGCACGGGGACGTTTTCCCTGAAGATCAAGCGCGGTTCGATGAACTTGCGCGTCAGATAGGGTGCCGAGGAGGCAATCGAGCCGAGCAGGCGAATGACCGACTGTTCCGCGATCAGCCTGGCATTCTGGTCGATGACGACATCGAGCAGGTCGTCGACGAGATGACCACGCGTGTCCTTGGTCAAGTCGTGGCAGATGAACACCGGCTTGCGGTTCGGCCTGGCCTCGCGGATCGCCTTTGCAACGCCCGAATGCCCAGCTCCGACGCAATAGATGCCGAGCAGCTCCGGCTCGTCGTGCAGCGCCTTCATGGTCTCGGTGTAGCTGGCATCGGGCTCGTCGTTGACCTCGACGGCGCTGCTGACGGTCAGATTGGGAAACTCCTCACTGAGCACCGAGCGGAAACCCATTTCGCGTTCCTCGTGGCCGCGATAGGAACGTGAGCCGACGACCATCGCCAGATGACCGATTCGGCCGCCAAGGAAGCGTCCCATCAGCAGCGCCGCCGTTCGTCCCGCCACCCGGTTGTCGATGCCGACATAGGCCGCGCGCGGTGCCGCCGGAACATCGGACACCAGCGTCACCAGGCGCATGCCGGCATCGACGATGTCGTGCAGGATGTTGCGCGTACGCGGATGATCGACGGCGATGACACCGACGCCATTGGCCCTGAGCGAAAGGTTTTCGACAGCGCTCTGCAGCGCGTTCGGCGAGATACCGGCGAGGTTATGGATCCGGCACGAGGCAACAAGCGGCAGGCGCGCGGCGTAGTCCTCGATGTGCCCGGCGAGATCGCGCATGAAGGCATTGCTGCCGATCGGCAGCAGGAATTCAAGGTGGGCGGGCCGCGAGGGTAGCGTCACCTGATCGGCGACCGGCAGATAGCCGACTTGCTTGGCCGCCTCCATGACGCGCTGGCGGTTGGCCGCACTCGCACCCGGCCGGTTGTTGAGCACCCGGTCGACCGTTGCGGTCGATAGCCCGCAGCTACGAGCGATATCGGAGACAGTGGCTTTCATGCCGTAACCCACAGCCCGCAGTTGCGTGCGGTATCCGAGACTGTGGCTTTCATGCTGCAATCCTGTTCGCCATGCGATGGCGCGTCAGACAAGCGATGCGATCTGAGGTGACGGGTGATTGCCGCCCATCACCATTCTCAGTGCGATGGCTTGCCATCGGCGATGGCATCGCGGATCTCCTTGTCCGACATGCCGGTAATGATCCGTTCGACCTCCGCCACGCTGGTCTTCTTGGGGTCTATGTCGTCAGCAACCACCTTGCCCCGGCGCATGACGACGATGCGGTCGACCACCTGGAAGACATGGTGGATGTTGTGGGCGATGAAAATGCAGGAATGGCCGGAATCGCGGGCGCTGCGCACGAAGCTCAGCACACCCTGTGTTTCGGCGACGCCGAGATTGTTGGTCGGCTCGTCGAGAATGATCAGGTCGCTGTCGAAATGCATGGCGCGCGCGATCGCCACCGCCTGGCGCTCGCCGCCGGAGAGCGAGCCGATCGGCGTCGTCGGCGGGATGTTCTTCGAGATGCCGACCTGCTTGAGCAAGTCGCGGGCAACCGTGTTCATCGCGTCCTGGTCCATCCGGTTGAGAAAGCGCGGCGACTTGATCGGCTCGCGTCCGAGGAACAGATTGCGGGCGATCGACAGTTGCGTGACCAGCGCCGAGTCCTGGTAGATGGTCTCGATGCCGTGGGCGATGGCGTCGCTGGTGCTGCGCAGGCTCACCTTGTTGCCGCGGATGAAGATGTCGCCGCTGGTCAGCGGAACGGCACCCGAGAGCACCTTGATCAGCGTCGACTTGCCGGCGCCATTGTCGCCGAGCAAGCCGACGATCTCCCGTTCATTGACGTGGAAATTGGCATCCTCCAGCGCCTGCACGCGGCCGTAGGACTTGCGGATGTTCGTCATGCGGATCAGTGGCTCGGCCATGGTTCAAGTCCCTGCCTGATGCCGGCGTTCCAGCCATGAATGCAGCGCCATCATGCCAAGGATGATGGCGCCGATGAAGATGTTGTAGGCAAGACCGGGCACGCCGATCAGCACGATGCCGTTGCGCATCACGCGCAGGATCAGGATGCCGAGCACGGTGCCGATGATCGTGCCGCGCCCGCCGGTCAGCGCGGTACCGCCGATCACCACCATGGCGATGACTTCCAGTTCATAGCCGGTGCCGCTGTTGGGGTTGGCCGCCGAGGTGCGCAGCGACGAGATGACGCCGGCAAGCGAAGCCATGACCGACGACAGCACGAACAGGCCGATCTTGACGCCGCTGACATTGACGCCGCGCGCCCTTGCAGCACTCGGGTTGCCGCCGGCCGCCTGGATCCAGTTGCCGGTGCGGCTTTGCGTCAGCACATAGCCGAGCGCGATCGCCGCGGCGATGAACCAGAACAGCGACATGTAGATGCGGAACGGTCCGATGAAGAAATCGCCGACCAGCGCTTCGGCCAGCCAGCTGCCCTCCGCACTCCAGGTGCGCTGCGGAAAACCGTCGGTGACGAAAAGGGCGGTGCCGCGCACCACAAGCAGCATGCCGAGCGTCACCAGGAAGGATGGGATCTTGAGCTGCGTCACGAACCAGCCATTGACCAGCCCGATGATGGCGGCGACCAGCAGCGCGGCGACAAAGCCGACCTCAAGGGAGGTCAGCCCGCTGTTGAACAGGGTCCACATCAAGACCGGCGAGAAGCCGAACAGGGAACCGACCGAGAGGTCGAACTCGCCCGACGTCATCAACAGCGTCATCGCCAGCGCGATCAGGCCGAGCTCGACCGTGAAGGCCAGCGTATTGGAGATATTCTGCGGCGACAGGAAGTCGTGGTTGAAACTCCAGAAAACGGCGATCTCGACGACGAGCAGCACGAAAGGGCCGAATTCCGGCCGTGCGATCAGGCGTTGGACGAGCGAATGATTTTCCACAGGCAATCCGCGACATGAGTGGAAGGCTGAGCGTTGCACATCGCGTGCGAAGGGCTCGGCGAAATGGAGAGCCAGTCGCGACCGTTGGGCGGCCGCGACTGTTGAGATTGGATGTTACTTGCCGGACAGGATGTCGTCGTAGATCTGCGCGGTGTCTTTTTCGTAGAGCGCGCCGGTGATGACGTTGAAGCCCGGAGGAATGCCGCCGGCGGCCATATTGGCCAGCGAAAGCGCGACATAGCTGGTCGCCTGCGGGTCCTGCCACTGGCCGGCATTGACATAGCCGTTCAGCACTTCCTGGGTGGTGTCGAGCGAGTTGCCCCAGCCGACAACCGGGATTTCGCCCGGCTTGATGCCGACCTGGTCGAACACCCGCTTGATCGAGCCGGTGACGAGATCGCCCAGGCCGATGATCGCCTTGACCTTGGCTTTGTTGGCAGTGAGGTAGTCGACCATGCGGTTGATCACTTCAGCCTGGTCGAGCGTCGCTTCGGTGATTTCATAGGTGATGCCGAGCGGCTCGAAGACGCTCTTGATGCCTTCCTCTTCCTGCACGCCATAGGTGGCGCCGGGGATCTCGACCGGCATCCAGACGAAGTCGCCCTTCTTCACCAGGCCTTTGTCGACCAGATACTGCGCCCAGTGTTTGCCGAAGGTGACATTGTCGCCGCCGACATAGGCGTTGAAGTCGGCTTTCGGGTCGGGCGTGTTGAAATTGATGATCGGCACTTTCGCCGCCCGCGCTTCCTTGACGATCTCGATCAGGCTGCCCGGATCAGGGCTCGTGGTGACGATACCATCGGCCTTGGCGGAGAGGGCGGCGCGAACCGCTTCTTGCTGTGAGGCGACGTCGCCATTGTGGAACGAGGTGTTGACCGTGTTGCCGGTATCCTTGGCCCATTGCTTGGCGCCGGCCAGGAAGTAGGTCCAGACCGGATCGGCCGGGCCGCCATGCGAAATCCAGTAGAACGTCTTGGCCTGTGCCGCTGCTGGTATCACCATCAGCGCCACCAACAGGCCGTATAGAACAAGTCTTAGCCGTGTCAGCATTTGATTTCCTCCCGTTGTAGATGGTCAGTTCAAAATCCGTCCCTTGTTCAGCATCTTTTGCCAGCGCCGGTTGAATGCGTCAGAGCATCCCCTTTTTCGACGGATGGCAAGCCTCCATTTGCAGGTGTAGTGGGCGCCTGACGGGTCGTCATCAGCTGCCCCATCAGATTGCATCAGTTGAGGTGATTTTCCGACTGTCGGATAATTGGTGGGATTGTTTCGGGTCGCGCGAACGCGGCCTGCGTCGACAAGGGTCACGCCGGCGATCATCCTACGCCCACGGGACCAGGTCCGTAGCGCCCTGGCAGGGCGTCGACGATACCAGTTGCTAGATCAGATCGGCTCTGGCTAGCTCCCGCATCAGATGGCTGGCGCCATAGGTCCAGTGCGGGCAGTCGGGCGAGAGCCGCACCCGGTTGACCAGCGCACCGAATTTCTCCGACGAGATGGTGACGATGTCGCCGACCTTGTGAGTAAACCCCTTGCCCTTCTCGCCTCGATCCTTGGACGGAACGAACATGGTGCCGAGATAAAGCGCCAGCCCGTCCGGATACTGGTGGTGCGGCCCCATGGCCGCGGCGACCAGTTCCTCCGGCGAGCGGCTGATCTCGGCCATCGAGCTTGCGCCCTCCAACGAGAACCCGTCCTCGCCCTCGACTTTCAGGCGCACGACGGCGCGCTTGACGTCATCGATGGAGAATTTGTCGTCGAACAGGCGGATGAAGGGACCGAGCGAGGCCGAGGCATTGTTGTCCTTGGCCTTGCCGAGCAGCAGCGCCGAACGCCCTTCGACGTCGCGCAGATTGACGTCGTTGCCGATGGTGGCGCCGACGATCCTGCCGCTGGAGGCGGCGATCATGGCGATCTCGGGTTCCGGATTGTTCCAGGTCGACACCGGGTGCAGCCCGACATCGGCGCCGAAGCCCACCGAGGCCATCGGCTGGCACTTGGTGAAGATCTCGGCGTCGGGGCCGATGCCCACTTCCAGATATTGCGACCAGGCGCCGCGCGAAATCAGCTTGGCCTTGATCTCCATCGCTTCGGGCGAACCGGGTTTCAGCTTCGACAGATCGTGGCCGATCAGTCCTGCGATGTCGGCGCGGATGGCGTCGGCTTTTTCAGCCGAACCGCGCGCCTGTTCCTCGATCACCCGTTCCAGCAGGCTGACGACGAAGGTGACGCCCGATGCCTTGACCGCCTGCAGGTCGACCGGGGAGAGCAGGTAGGGTTTTGCTGGATCGCGCCCGGTCTCAAAACTGTTGGCGGCGATGTCATCGAGCGATCCGATCGGTCTGCCCTCGGCCGAGCGGACATGCCCAGCGGGGTCAGCCATCTCGCAAAGGTCTCGCATGGTTGGTGCCGCACGCGAGGTGATGTCGAAGACCGTGCCATCGCGCACCGTGACGACCAGCGGGTATGCGGCATCGCTACCTCTGGCGCGTCCGACAAAAAGGCCCTCGGTGGGCAGGTGGGTCGGGTTCGTCATAGCGCTCTGTCCTCTGAGTGATCGACAATGTGGCGAAGTGATCGTCAATGTGGGCGGCCGGATCGGCGCGGCACTTTCACCGGATTCCCGTCAAAGGTCTATCCCGTCGCAGGCGATCGGAACTCTGGGTCTCCGATCGCCTCGGCGGCAGTCCACAGACGAAAGCCGGAGTGCTCTTTCAAAAATGTGAAATTCTGACTAGGATTTTCACCAATCGCAGCGCATTCAGGTGACCCTTGGCGACAGCATTCTCCGATCCGATCTGGCTCAAGCCACAGGCAGCTTCCACGTTTCAATCGCTTCCCAATGGCGAACGTGTCGATCTCGCCATTGTTGGCGGTGGCATCATGGGCTTATCGACCGCCTTGCATGCCGCCCGGCTTGGCCTGTCGGTGCAGGTGCTGGACGCCGGCGAGATCGGCCAGGGCGCATCAGGCTTGAATGGCGGTCAGGTCATTCCCGGCCTGAAATACGATCCGGAATGGCTGCTGGAGCATTTTGGCCTTGAGCGCGGCGAGGCGCTTGTCAATTTTGCGGCGTCGACCGCCGATGCGGTGTTCGAGCTGATCCGCGACGAGAAGCTGGCGGTGCCGTTCGTTCGCAATGGCTGGATCCAGGCGGCGCACACCGAGGCCGCGCTGAAGGCGGCGGGAAACCGTGACCGGCAATGGCGCGCACGGGGCGCGGATGTCCAGTTGCTGAACGCAGCGGAGATCGCGGCCAAGACCGGTGCGCAGGGCTATCTCGGCGGCTGGCTCGATCGCCGCGCCGGTGTTATCGATCCGCTCGCTTACACATCTGAACTCGCCCGTGTCGCGACCGCGGCTGGCGTGAGGGTAGCCGAGCGCGAAAAGGTCGTGCGGCTCACCAAGACCGCCGGCGTTTGGCGTATTTCGACCGAAAATGGCCTGGAATTGCAGGCAAAGGCGGTCGTTCTGGCGACCAACGCCCATACGGACGGTCTGATCCCCGGCCTTGCGCAGACGATCGTGCCGCTGCATTCTTTTCAGATCGCCACAGCACCGCTGTCGTCCGGTCAGGCGGCCCCGATCCTGCCGGAAGGGCAGGCGGTGTCGGACTCCAGGCGCATCCTCGTCTACTACCGCAAGAGCGCCGACGGCCGGCTGGTGCTTGGCGGGCGGGGTCGCATGGCGCTGCCGACGAGCGCCAGCGACTGGGCGCATCTCGAGCGGGCGCTGCGGCGGCTCTATCCCATGCTGTCCGGCATCGCCATCGAGAAGCGCTGGTTCGGCCGCGTGGCGATGACGCCGGACCATCTGCCGCACATCCACGAGCCGGAGCAGGGCCTGCTCGCCGTGGTCGGCTGCCAGGGTCGTGGTGTCGGCCTGATGACCGCTCTTGGCGAGCGCATCGCCGGCTATCTCCAAAGTGGCGACGCCAGGCATTTGCCCTTCCCGGTCTCGCCGATCCGACCGATCCCGTTTCACGCCTTCCGCCAAGTCGGCGTCGCCGCGACCATCGCCTGGTACCGGCTGCTCGATGCGTTGGAGCGCTGACCAAAGCAATTCCTGTCAATGGGTTTCCGTTTGGGATTCCGCTTGACAGTTTCATGGATATGAAAAACTCTAAGCCAATTTCAAATTCCGATAGGCAGGTCGATGTCGACCCTAGTTGCAACATCAGCGCCAGAGGCCCGGTCTTCTCAGGGCTTCCGGGTCGCCATGCTGCTCCCGGGCGCTCTGGTCACTTTCCTGCTGATCCTGTTTGCCCTCGGCCTCGTGCTTTTCCTCGCCTTCCGCAACAATGACGGTTCGCTGCTCGGTGCCGGTTTCAGCTTGGCGAACTTCGCAACTGTGGTGTCCGATCCGCTGTACTGGACGGTGACGCTGCGTTCGCTGATCATTGCCGCTCTGGTCACGCTGGCGACCGTCGTCACTGCCTATCCCGTCGCCTACTATCTTGCCTTCCACGCCGGCCGGCGGCGCGGCCTTCTGCTGTTTCTGGTGACGCTGCCATTCTGGACCAGCTATCTCCTGCGCGTCTTCGCCTGGAAGATCGTGCTCGCCTACAATGGCGTTTTGAACTCGGCGCTGATCGAAAGCGGCATCTGGTCCGAGCCGACATTGGCCTTTCTCAACACGCCGGCCGCCGTCGTCGTCACGCTGGCGCACGCCTACGCGCCTTTTGCCATCCTGCCGATCTACGTGGCGCTGGACACCATCCCGAAATCGCTGATCGAGGCCGCTTCCGATCTCGGCGCGCGGCCCTTCACCTCTTTCCGCCGTGTCGTGCTGCCCAATTCGATGCCGGGCGTGCTGGCGGCAGCCCTTGTCGTCTTCGTGCCGACGGTCGGTGACTATGTCACGCCGGCGCTCGTCGGCGGCCCGGCCAGCACCATGATCGGCACGCTGATCCAGGCGCAATTCGGCAAGGCCAACGATTGGCCGTTTGGCGCCGCACTCTCCGTCGCCGTCATGCTGGTCATCCTGTGCGTGGTGCTGGTCGCGCGTTTCGCCGACCGCAGATTTGGCAGCCGCACATGAGCGCTGCACGCACGCAGGGAGGCGGCCGCTGGCTCGGCGTCTACGTCGTCGCCTATCTGGTCTTTCTCTATCTGCCGGTGCTGCTGATCCCGCTGTTTTCCTTCAACAACTCGATCCAGGCAGCGTTTCCGCTGCAAGGCTTCACCTTGCAATGGTACGCGACTTTGTTCGGCAATTCGGCGCTGACCGGTGCACTCCTGAACAGCCTCGTCATCGGCGCCATTGCCGCCACGAGTGCGACGCTGTGCGGCATCACCGTATCCTACATGGACCTCTACGGCCGCTCGCCGCTGGCCGCCACCATCAGCGCCATCGCCCGGCTGCCAATCCTGATCCCCGGCGTCATCGTCGGCATATCGCTGCTGATCCTCATCAATCTCATTGGTCTGGGGCCATCGCGCATCGCCATCGTTCTCGGTCACATATTGGTGGCGCTGCCGACGACCGTGGTGATCATGCGCAGCCGCTTCGCCGCCATCCCGAAAACCATTCGCGAGGCGGCGCTCGATCTCGGCGCCTCCGACTGGACGACGTTCCGGCGGATCATGCTGCCGCTCAGCCTGCCGGCCATCGTTTCGGCCTTCATGCTGGCCTTCCTGATCTCCTTCGACGAATTCATTGTCGTCTTCTTCCTGGCCGGCACCGAGCCGACGCTGCCGCTCTACATCTGGAGCCAGCTGCGTTTTCCAAAGTCGCTGCCGACGGTGATGGCGCTGGGCACGTCGATCCTGGCTGTGTCCTTCATCATCGCTGCAGCGGCTGAAATCCTGCGCCATCGCGGCTTGTCCGCCACGGCGCCAAAGCCCGCGGATCCGTCACAACCAAAACAAACCAAGAGAGGAGAACTGCAATGGCATTCGACCTGAAATCGATCTCTGCAAAGACTGTTTGCGCTGGATTGACGGCGTTCGCGCTGGCGCTGTCGTCGACCGTCGCTTTCGCCGGCGACAAGCTGCAATATTTCACCTGGTCGGGCTATGAACTGCCCGATTTCAACAAGAGCTTCCTCGCCGCGCACCCCGACGGCGTCGAGGCCTCGATCTTCGGTGACGACGATGACGCCTTCACCAAGGTCAAGGCCGGCTTCCGCCCCGACATCGCGCATCCCTGTTATGACAAGGTGGCGCGCTGGAACAAGGAAGGCCTGCTGCAGCCGATCGACACCAAGCGGATCAAGAACTGGGACTCGATCTTCCCGGTGTTCAAGAACCTGCCCGACCTGCAGGCCGGCGACGGCAAGGTCTGGATGGTGCCATGGGACTGGGGCAACACCTCGATCCTCTACCGCACCGACCTGGTGAAGAACCCGGAAGCGAGCTGGAACCTTTTGTGGGACAAGCAGTATGCCGGTCGCATGGCGACGATCGACGCGGTGCACGACACGCCGGTCGTTGCCGCACTGCTCGCCGGCGTTAATCCGTTCGACATGACGCCGGAGCAAATGGACAAGGTGGCCGAGAAGCTGCGCGAGCAGCGCCCGCTGCTCTCCAATTACACCACCGACATGACCTCCGTCGAACAGGCGCTGGCCAGCGGCCAATTGGTCGCCGCCATGACCTGGAACGCGTCGGCCACCTCGCTGAAGAAGCAGGGCGTGCCGGTCGAGTTCATGAAGCCGAAGGAGGGCATGCTGACCTGGGCCTGCGGCTTCGTCATGCTCAAGGACGCCAAGAATGTCGACCTCGCCTATGACTTCATCAACAGCCGGCTGGAAGCCGACTCCGGCAAATACCTGATCGAGGCCTATGGCTATGGCAGTTCGCTGAGCTCCGCTTTTGCCACCGTGCCGAAGGAGGAGCTGGAGAAATTGCAGCTGCCATCCGACCCGGAAGTGATGCTGAAGACCACCATCTTCACCGGACCGATGAAACAGAATGACGACCTCGCCAAGATGTTCGAAAAGGTCAAGGCAGGCGGCTGAACCCTAGAGCACCGCGCGGCGTCAGCCACGCGGTGTCACCCGAGACACTGCAAACGAGGTCGGGAATTGATGGACATACTGGACGAAGCTGCTGAGAAGCCGAAGGACGATGCCGATGTGCGGGTCGGCCGGCGCGTGCGGGCGCTGCGGCTGGAGCGCAACCTGTCGCTGGCCGATCTTGCGGCAAAAGCCGGCGTGTCGATCGGTGCGTTGAGCCAGATCGAACGCGGCATGTCCTCGCTGCGCGTCAAGGTGATCTGGCCGCTCGCCGCCGCCCTCGACATCGAGCCGTCGGCGCTGATCGCCGACGGCAACGATGCCGTCAACGATCTCTATTGCGTGCGTGCCGATAAGCGACGGCAAATCCCGGTCAAGTCGGAAGGCATTGCCAAGGCGCTGCTGTCGCCGCCGGGCGCGACGCTGACCGGCATGCTGGTGACGGTGGAAGCCGGCGGCGGCACCGCGGAGGCCTATGCGCATGCCGGTCATGAATTCGGCTTCGTGCTGTCGGGCGAGGTCGAACTGGTGGTTGATTCGACAAATTACGTGCTGAAGACCGGCGACAGTTTTGCGTTCAAGAGCACGCTTTTGCATGCCTTCCGCAATCCAGGCGCCGAGCGTTGCCAGATCCTCTGGGTCAACACCACGAAGCCATCCGAGGTTCGCGATGGCGCCTGATCCACTTGTGCGGCTACAGGCTGTCTCGAAGATTTTTCCTGGCGGCATCGTCGGGCTCGACGCCGTCGATCTCGACATTGTCGGCGGCGAGTTCATCACGCTGCTCGGGCCGTCGGGTTGCGGCAAGACCACCAGCCTGCGCGTCATCGCCGGCTTCGAAAGCCCGACG
Source organism: Mesorhizobium sp. M0870 (assembly GCF_040319775.1). NCBI lineage: Bacteria > Pseudomonadati > Pseudomonadota > Alphaproteobacteria > Hyphomicrobiales > Phyllobacteriaceae > Mesorhizobium > Mesorhizobium sp. M0870. Next base: position 371,486 of record NZ_JAMYOI010000001.1, on the reverse strand, counting down.
ACCGGCAAGGTGTTGCTCGATGGTCGCGATATCACGGCACTTCGGCCGTTCGACAGGCCGGTCAACACCGTTTTCCAGGATTACGCGCTGTTCCCGCACATGAATGTCGCCGAAAATGTCGGCTTTGGCCTATCGCTGCGCAAACTGTCTGGAGCCGAACAGGCAAAGCGCGCCGGCGAAGCCCTTGACATGGTCGGCCTCGCCGACAAGCTTGGCGCCCGCGTCTCCGAACTGTCGGGCGGCCAGCGCCAGCGTGTCGCACTGGCGCGTGCCATCGTCTGCGAACCACGCGTGCTACTGCTCGACGAGCCGTTGTCGGCGCTCGATGCGCATCTGCGTGAACAGATGCAGGTTGAACTGAAGCGGCTGCAGTCGCGGCTCGGCACCACCTTCGTCATGGTCACCCACGACCAGACCGAAGCGCTGTCGATCTCCGACCGCATCGTCGTCATGAACAAGGGCCGCATCGAGCAGATTGCGCCGCCGGCCACACTTTATGACCGGCCCGCCACGAAGTTTGTGGCGAGCTTCATCGGCACCATGAATCTCCTGCAATCGCGCTTCGTCGGCCGAGACGGCGATCGCCTGCGCTTCGCCGCCGGCGCCCTACCGCTGGAGGCCATTTCTGAAACCGGCGAAGCTCTCGCCGAGGACGCCATGCACACCGTCGGCGTGCGGCCGGAAGATCTCCTGGCGATGACCGAGGCCGCGCCCGGCACAGCGCCGGCACGCGTCAACAGCATCGTCTTTCACGGCCGCACGTTGCGTCTGCACGCTGAACTCGGGCAGGGCGCACCTGTTGTCATAGACGCGCCGCGCCAAGCCGAGGGTTTTCAATTCCAGGTCGGCGACGTGGCGCATATCAGCCTGCGCCGTGGTGCCAACTGCCCGGTGCTACCAGGTTAGTTTCATCGATCAAATCCACGCTTGACTCCAAGGATTGTTCCTGTTTTGTTCCAACCGTAGATGAGAAACAGGAGCGTTCTTCGCCGGGCGTATGGGTATGTATCGGCAAGGTGAATTCGATTTCGGCATACCAGAGCCTCCGTGGCAACCGAAGCGGCCGGATCGTGCCTTCTTCGGGTTGTTCTTGCAGCCGAAGGACTATGGTTCATTCGCCAATCTGCAGACGCAGCTTTGTCATCGACATGAAGTCGGTGAATCGCTGCTGTCGGCTGAACGGTTCCATCTGAGCCTGCAACATGCCGGCGACTACAAGCGGCTGCGGTCCAAGACCGTCTTTGCGGGATCTCGATCGGGTCAGCGTGTCCACATGCCTGCTTTCGAGGTCACGTTTGGCCACGTCGGCAGCTTTCCCGGTCGCCCGGCAACAAGGGGCAGGCCACCTCATCGCCCATTTGTGCTTCTCGCCGATGATGGACCGGTTTTTGAACTTCACAAATTGCTTGGTGTCGAGATGCTCAGGAATGGGCTCAAAGCGTCGGATCATTTCGTTCCGCATCTGACACTTGCCTACGATCAAAAGTTCATCTCTCGGCAGCCCATCGAACCGATCAGCTTCGTTGCCCATGACTTCATCTTTGTTCACAGCCTGCGCGGCCTGACAAAATACCTCTTCCTGGATCGTTGGCCTTTGCCGTTGGCATCGTAGTTCGCAAGCTGGGCGATCCGTCCTGACACGGATTGTCAGCTACCGCACGTTCCGACGATGGAGGCCAGCAAGCTGTTCCCCATTTGCAGTGCGTCTGACAGGAGGAATACAAATGACCATCGCGGAAATTGCCAAGGATTTCACCGAGCTGCTCAAGCAGGGCGATAACGAAGCTGCTGCCGAGAAGTACAACGCCGATGATATAATCAGTCTCGAAGCCATGGCGGGGCCGATGGCCATCTCCCATGGCAAGGAGGCGCTCAGGCAGAAGGGCCAATGGTGGCAGGAGAACAATGAAGTGCATGGCGGCTCGGTCGAGGGCCCCTACGTCAACGGAGACCAGTTCGCGGTGCGCTTCAAGTTCGACATAACGCCCAAGGCTACCGGCGAGCGTGTCACCATGGATGAAGTTGGCCTCTACACGGTCAAAAACGGCAAGATCACCGAAGAGCGCTTCTATTATTGAGGCCGTGAAATACCATCGGCTTGCGGGAGCTCGGTCTCGTCGCTGAAGGTTGAAAAATAAGCATGGCGGCCGGGACGATGTCCCAGGCCGCCATGTGAGAGGCTCAAATGGTCTTCACGTACTGCGCAAGCTGATCGGCCACCGTGCCCCAGCCGTCGAAGAAACCCATCTCTTCATGGTTGTTGCGGGTCGCCTCGTCGCCATGGATGGCGGTGGCGGTGTAGCGCGTGCCCTTGCCGTCCGGCTGCAAGGAAATGACAGCGGTGATGAAGGGTTCCCCTGACGGCCGGTAACCCGGCAACAATGCATCCGTCCACACCAGCCGCTCGTTCGGCACGATTTCGAGATAGCAGCAATGGCGGTCGTTGACCTCATTGCCGTCGGGCGACTGCATGCGCGTCCGGAACAGACCGCCCGGCCTGAGGTCGATCTCGCAGTCGGTGATCATCCAAGGCCTAGGCGTGAACCATTGCTTGACATGCTCAGGCGTCGTCAAGGCGCGCCACAGCAATTCGCGCGGCGCATCGATGACGCGCTCCAGCACGAGGTCCAGCCTGGGATCCGGCTTGAGGGGATAGATCATTTTTCTGTCTCCTGGAGGGTCATCACATAGGCGTCGAACTGGTCGAGGCGGCGCTCCCACAGCGTGCGCTGTTCGGCCAGCCAGTTTTCGGCAAGCTTCAGCGGCTCGGGTGCCAGTTGATAGGTCCTGACCCGGCCGGTCTTTTGCGAGCGCACCAGCCCGCAACCTTCGAGGATTTTGAGATGTTCGATGAAGGAGGGCAGGGCCATGTCGAACGGTTGGGCAAGCTCGCTGACCGAGGCAGGGCTGCGGTTCAGCCGCTCCACCACGCGTCGCCGCGTCGGATCGGACAGTGCGCGAAAGATGCCGTCGATCGGTGGACGGCTCGGAGTTGTGGTCTGAAGGCTTGTCATTGGTCATCCCGGGTGTCGTCGAAAGCGGCTCGAAAATACTTAGGAAAATTCCTTAGTGTTGACAAGCCCAAAAACACTGGGACACCGGTGCGACCGCTGGCAAAGCGCGCAGAGCGTCCTTAATCTGCGGTCAGATTCGAAATCGGAAGGGCCGCTGTTTTGACGATCATCATCTACGGCTTCACCACCTGCGACACCGTCAAGAAGGCGCGCGTCTGGCTGGAGGGCCATGATGTTTCCTACCGTTTTCACGATTTCAGGGCAGAGGGGCTGGACGCCAAGCGTCTTGACGGCTGGGTTGGCAAGGTCGGCTGGGAAAAGCTGCTCAACAAGGCGAGTACGACGTTTCGCGAACTGGCGGAAAAGGACAAGCAGGGCCTGGATGAAAAGAAGGCCAAGGCGTTGATGCTGGCCAAGCCGACCGTGATCAAGCGGCCGGTGCTGGAGGTCGGTGATCGGATTCTGGTGGGGTTCAAGGCTGATGTTTATCAGGCGGCGGTGAAGTAGCGTAGCGAGAAGGCGACGCTGCCAATCTCCCCCCTTGCGGGGGATGGCCGGCAGGCCAGAGGGGGGTGTGAAGGATCGCCACCCTTTGACTGTTCGTCTCAGAATTTGGCCGGTGATTGGCTGACAGGTCGGCGGGACAGCACCCCCCTCTGCCCTGCCGGGCATCTCCCCCGCAAGGGGGGAGATTGGCCAATCGCCGACCTTACAGATTGTGGGCGCCCTTCAATCCGTCTTTCTGAGAAATGCCGCCAGCGCCACCGCATTGTTGTGCTTCTCATCATGCGCGCCGTAGAGCAGTGTCACCTTGCCGTGGCGAAGCAGGCCGCGCAATTCACCCACCGCATCTTCATTCCCGTCCAACTCAACTCGGTACTGCTTCTGAAACTCAGCCCAGCGCGCCGCCTCATGGCCGAACCATTTGCGCAGATCGTCGCTCGGCGCGATGTCCTTCAGCCACAGCGCCAGCGCGGCGTCCTCCTTGCTGACGCCGCGTGGCCAGATTCGGTCGACCAGAACCCGTTGCCCGTCATCGGGCGCGGGTGGCTCGTAGATACGCTTGACCGCTAGGTCGAAGGCCATCGGACCCTCCGTAAGCGGGTCAGGCCCACTCGCCCTTGCGCATGACGGGCACGCGGGCGCCGTCCTTGTGAACGCCATCGATGTCGATCTTGTCCGAGCCGATCATCCAGTCGATGTGGATTAAACTCTTGTTGCCGCCGCGCGCCGCGATCTCGTCCTGGCTGAGCGAGGCGCCGTCGACGAAGCACTTCGAATAGCACTGGCCGAGCGCGATGTGGCAGGCGGCGTTCTCATCGAACAGCGTGTTGAAGAACAACAGCCCGCTCGCCGAGATCGGCGAGGAATGTGGCACCAGCGCCACCTCGCCGAGGCGGCGCGCGCCCTCATCCGTATCGAGCACCTTCTTCAGCACGTCCTCGCCCTTCGATGCCTTGGCCTCGACGATCCTGCCTTCTTCGAAACGCACCGAAATGTCGTCGATCAGCGTGCCCTGGTAGGACAGCGGCTTGGTCGAGGAAACATGACCCTCGACCCGCCTTGCGTGCGGCGTGGTGAAGACCTCCTCGGTCGGGATGTTGGGGTTGCAGGTGATGCCGTTCTTGGCGGTCGAGGCGCCGCCCATCCATTCATGGCCGTCCGCCAGCCCAACGGTCAGGTCGGTGCCTGGCCCGGTGAAATGCAGCGCATGGAAATTATGGCCGTTGAGCCATTCGGTGCGGCTGCGCAGCGCTGCGTTGTGCGCTTTCCAGTTGCCGATCGGGTCCTCCACATCGACCCGCGAGGCGGCGAAGATGGCATCGGCAAGCTTCACCACGGCAACGTCGTCGGCATCGCCGGGGAAGACCTGTCTGGCCCAGGCGAGGTCCGGATAGGCGACGATGTTCCAGTTGATGTCGAAGCCGGTGATCTTTTCCAGCGCCGGCTGATACGCCATCGAATTCGCCTTGTTGGCGCGCGCCACCTTCGCCGGATCCTGAGCCGACAACAGCGATGGATCCTCGCCGCGCACGGCAAGCCTGGCCGCATTGTTGGCAAAGGCTTTCGCCATGCCCTCATAAAGCCAGCCGGCGGCGCGGTCGAAGCTCGCGTCGGCGCCGAAACGGTAGCGGGCCAGCGTCATCTCGTCATCGTTGAAGATTGGCGTCACCAGCCCGGCGCCGGCCTTGTAGGCATGCTCGACGATCCGCCTGGTCAACGGCAGTGCCGCGATCGACGAAGTCAACACCAGATCCTGGCCTGGCTGCAATTGCAGCCCGACCTTGATGGCGACTTCCGCCAGCCTGTCGAGCTTCACCGGGTCGATCGATGCGGAAACGCCGCGCGAATGTGTGGTCATGATCCTGCCTGTCGTAGTTTGATGTCCGACTCTACATAGCTCGGTGCCTCCGTCCTTTCCACCGCGATCGCGACGGTGGGTTCTGCGTTCGCGGACCCGAACCGCGCCATGGTTGCCTCGATCTCTTCCCTGATCCAGAGCTTGAAATCCCGGACCTTGCGGCTTTCCGCCTTGACGGACGAGGTCACCAGCCAATAGCCGAGCCCGCTCTGGGCGCGGATTCCGAAAGGCGCCACCAGCCGCCCGTCGGCCAGCGCATCCGCGGCGAGCAATTGCCAGCCCAGCATCACGCCATGGCCGGCAATCGCCGACTCCAGGCACAGCATCGGGTCGGTGAAACGCGCACCCTTGAGGAAGGTGACAGGTGGGACACCGGCCGTTTCGAACCAGCTTTCCCAGTTGATCATCGCCCGCTCGTCGGTAATCGCGCAGGTCTGGGCAAGGTCCTCGATCGATTTCAGTTTTTGGGCGATCGGCGGCGCGCAGACCGGGAAGACTTCCTGCGCCAGGAGCAGTTCCGTGCGCCCGCCCGGCCATTTGCCGTCGCCGAGCCGGATGGCGATGTCGATGTCCGAGTGATCGAGATTGGCCAGCCGCACCGAAGCGTCGATGCGCAGCAGCACGTTGGGATGCCGGTCGAAGTGGCGAGATAGTCTGGGCAACAGCCACTTCGAGGCAAAGGCCGGCGCCACCGAAACCACCAATGTGCATTGCGTAGCCTCGTCGGCCAGCGCCACGGCCTGGGAAAGCTCACGAAATCCAGCACCAAGGCGGGCCGCGAAGACGGTGCCGAACTCAGTCAGCACCAGACCGCTCGCCGTTCGCTCGAACAGCGCCTGGCCGAGCTGTTTTTCGGTACGGCTTATCTGCTGGCTGACGGCGCTGACGGAAACGTTGAGTTCACCGGCCGCCGCCGCCAGCGATCCGAGCCGGGCAACGGTTTCGACGGCGCGGAGGCCGTTGAGATGGACGCGGTTGAGCATGGCCATTGAGTTTTTCTAAACTGATCCGGCTGAAATCTCAATTGAAGGCATGTCTAAACGGCAGATTTTGTCGGGAGAGACAGACCCGTGGAGCCGGAAATGCTGAGGATCTTGTCGTCATCGCTGAGGGTCTTTTTCGCTGCGACTACTTCGCATGAGCCGCGCCAGGACAGCGAAACGCAGAGATGGCTGATCGATCCGCTTTCGCATCCGGTGCTGAACACCATGTCGGAGCGCGAACTGGGCGATGTGCCGTTCAGGCTGACGGCACGGCGGACAGTGCACGAGACGGTTCCACTATGCGCCGGCGGTCGCTGCTGAGCAGGTGCCAAGCGTTCCGGTTCGAGGAAAGTCGAGGCGAGCACGTCCCGCGTACGCACTGGCCCAACAGATGGCGATTGTTTCAGCGATCCCTGCACTTATTGTGCAGTGCAATGACATCAGCCACCTCGACAGCGCTGCGGTTCGCTCTCGCCGGCATGATTGCCATGGCGATTGCCATGGGCATCGGCCGTTTCGTCTACACGCCGATCCTGCCCGGGATGATGCAGGAACTGCATCTGTCGCCTGCCGATGCCGGCTGGATCGCGTCGGCCAATTATCTCGGCTACCTCGTCGGCGCGTTGGCAGCGGCGGGCGGCTGGGCGCATGGGCGCGAGCGCCTGCTGATGCTGGCGGGGCTTGGCGCCAGTGCGGTCCTTGCCGCGCTGATGGGGCTGACCGAAGCGATGGCGGCCTTTCTCGCCATCCGCTTTCTGGCCGGTCTGGCCAGCGCCTTCGTCATGGTGTTCATGGCCAGCATCGTGTTCAGCCATATCGCGGCTGCCGGTCGCAACGACCTGCAGGCCTGGCATTTCGGCGGCGTCGGGCTCGGCATAGCGGCATCGGCGGCGATGATGGCGGTGCTGGTCGCCGAGCATTCGGGCTGGGCGGCAGGCTGGCTGTGGTCGGCGACGATTTCGGCCTGTGGTTTCGTCCTCGTCGCTCTGTTGGTCAATGAGGGTCCGCTCGGCAACGGCGAAGTCACCCGCGAGCCGGCACTGCGGATGGACCGGTCGTTGGTCAAGGTCATCATCGCCTACGGCCTGTTCGGCTTTGGCTATGTGGTGACGGCGACATTCCTGGTCGCCATCGTTCGGCAAGGCGGCGGCAGCCGCATCTTCGAGGCCATGGTGTGGATGGTCGCCGGTCTTGCGGGCTTTCCCTCCGTCTGGCTCTGGCAGAAGATCGCGGCCCGGACCGGCCTCTATGCCGCCTATGCGCTGGCGTGCTTCATCGAAGTTGCCGGCGTCACCGCCAGCGTCGCCATCGGCGGAGCCACCGGGCCGCTGCTTGCCGGCGTGCTGCTCGGCGGCACCTTCATTGCCATCACCGCATTTGGCCTGCAAGCCGCCCGGCAGCAGGCGCCAGAGGCGCCGCGGCGGATCTTTGCCCTGATGACGGCTGCGTTCGGCCTTGGCCAGATCATCGGTCCGGTCGCAGCCGGATTTCTGGCGCAAATGTCCGGCGATTTCTTCCTCGCCTCGATCACCGCCGCAACCATGCTGGTCGTCTCCGGCGCCATCACATGGTCGGCTGCGCCAAAATCGCCATGATTGTGGGCTTGCTGTGCCGGGCATCGGGCACGGGCATTTTCTTTCCCACTAATGTGTGACTTTATGCCCGCTGTCGTCAGCTGATTTGCGCCTAGATCGAGGAATTCGCCACAGTGTTCGTATCCTTTTTCCCGCAGCCGAAGCTCTTTTTCACTTCGGCCGCCGTCTGGAGCCTTGCGGCGATCCTGTTCTGGTTCTTCGGTGGTGAACAATTGGGTGCGGTTTTCGGATTGCCGCCCGCCGCGGCCGGCGCGCCGCCCCTCATCGGCATCGCCATCCTCGTATCGAAGCCGTTCCTCTGGTTCTATCTCTATTTCGCGTTCTGCGTGCTCGTCTTCTATGCATTCTGGAGTTGGTATTCGCCGCATCCATGGCAGCGCTGGTCGATCCTGATGACCGCGGTCATTCTGTTCTTCATCTATTTCAATGTGCAGGTCAGTGTCGCCGTCAACGCCTGGTATGGGCCTTTCTTCGACTATGTGCAGGGCCTGATGTCGGGGACTGGAAAGTCTACCAACAGCGAATTTTATATCGGATTGGCCGATTTTTCGTGGCTGGCGCTGGTCGGCATGAATGTGCAGGTGGTCAATGCCTTCATCGTCAGTCACTGGATCTTCCGTTGGCGCACGGCGATGAACAACTACTTCGTCGAGAACTGGGGCAGGCTGCGCCATATCGAGGGTGCCTCGCAGCGTATCCAGGAAGACACGATGCGGTTCTCGCAGATCATGGAAGATCTCGGCTCCAGCTTCGTCCAGTCGATCATGACGTTGATCGCATTCCTGCCGGTCATGATCCAGTTGCAGGCCCATATCACCGAGTTGCCGATTATCGGCGCGATCCCGCAGCCATTGGTTGTCGCGGCCCTTGCCTGGTGTCTGTTCGGGACGATCTCGGTCATGGTTGCCGGTCTGAAGCTTCCAGGGCTGCAGTTCCGCAACCAGCGTGTCGAAGCCGCCTACCGCAAGGAACTCGTCTACGGCGAGGATCATGCGGACCGGGCCCAGCCGGCCACCACCGCCGAGCTGTTCGAGAATGTTCGTCACAATTATTTCAGGCTCTATTTTCACTACATCTATTTCAACGTCGTCCGTTACACCTACCTGCAGGCCGACAACATTTTCTCGCTGCTGATCCTCGGTCCCTCGCTGGTGGCGCACAAGATAACGTTCGGCGCGCTGAACCAGATTTCGAACGCGTTCGGCAAGGTGACCGGTTCGCTGCAGTTTCTGCTCACCTCCTGGTCGACCATCGTCGAGCTGCAATCGGTCCACAAGCGCCTGCGCGCCTTCGAGGCGACGCTCCAAGGCGAGCCGCTGCCTGAAATCGACCAGCGCTATCTGGCAAGGCAGGGCGCCGAGGACCCAGCCTAAAGGTCGAGGTTGGAAATCGAACCGGGTTGGCGGCTCAGCCGCCGACCGAAACCTGCTTCGGGGCAGCATCCTGGCGCGAGACATAGTCGCGAAAACTGATGCATTCGACATCCGCCTTGACGCAGACGTCGCCGGCAAAGCGCTCCAGCGCGTTCCAGTAGGCGCCGTCATTCATCAGCGCGAAGTGGAAGCCGAGTTCCAGCGGAATGCGTTTTCCCGCATACTGCCTGTCGAAGGCGGCGCGGAAGGCAGCATAGGTCCGGTTGGCGAACTCGCCCGCTTGGCTTGGCCGCTCGAAGCCGCCGGAATGCCTGACATAGAGATTGTAGTCCATGGCAATCACCGGCCGCGACTTCGGTCCTTCGGGAATCTGAGGCAGGGAAAAGTGCATGATGCCGTTGCTGGCCGTCGGTCGGGCAGGGCCTTGCGAGACGCCGCTGGCATCGAATTGATATCCGGCCGCCGGCAGCGCTTCGTAAAGCGCCTTGCTGGTCGACAGGTACGGCGCGCGAAAGCCGACCACCGCATGCCGCGCGAAATCGCGCCAGCCCTGTGGTTCGGGTGCAATGCCGTTGATCGCATAGGCGTTTTCGAGAATGTGCTCGAACGAACTGAACTCTTTCAGCCAGTCCGCCTTGCTCCAGTCCTTGCCGTCGAAATGGCCGCAGCCATGGCTGGCGATGTCGTGGCCTTCATGCGCGGCAAGGCCGATCTGTTCGAGCCGCTCGGTGACTTCCTGCTTGGAGGCGGCAAAGCCGATGTTGGATTTGCCGGCGCTTTTGCCGGGTGCGGTGTACTCCTTGCGCGTCTCCGTCGACAGCAGGAAGACGCAGGACAGAAAATAGGTGAAATGCGCGCCGGTGCGCTCAGCCAATGCCCGGCTGCGTTTCCATTGCGAAATATCGCGGGCGCTGTCGAATGACATGATGACGACCTGTTTCGGCTTTGCCGGCACCGGCGGATCGGCCAAAGCCCCGCCACCAGTGGTGAGCGCGGCAAGCGAAAACGCAACAACGCGGAACGGACGAAGCATAGGCAATCTGATCTTCACTCGGGGAACGTCTGCACGCCGGCTATCGCCTAAATGTGGCGTGGGTGCGATGAGCCTTTTCGGCTGCTTGTCCGGGGCAAACATCCGTTTGCCCCGGACAATAGGCGATTTTCCGGTTGAACCCCTTCCATGCCGGCAAAATTTCGCTAAAACGCGGGCTGACAAACGCCCGACGGGGCAGGAATGGTTTGATTTGATGTCCGACGACAGTTTCATCCGTGAAGTCAACGACGAGATCCGTCGCGAACAGGCGCAGGCGCTGTGGGACCGTTTTGGCCCCGCTCTGATTGTCGTTGCGATCCTCGTGGTGCTCGGCACCGCCGCCTTCGTCGGCTACCGCTATTGGGACGAGACGCGCGCCAACCGCTCGGGCGATGCGTTCTCGCAGGCGCTGAAGCTCGCCAATGACGGCAAGAACGATGAGGCGCTGACCGCGCTCGATCAGTTGGAGAAGGATGGCTACGGCGCTTATCCATTGCTCGCCCGCATGCGCGGCGCGACCGTCAAGGCGAACAAGGGTGACGTCCCCGCCGCCGTCAAGGATTTCGACGAAGTCGCCGCCGATACGGCCATTCCCCAGGGCATTCGCGACATGGCGCGCCTGCGAGCAGCACTGCTGCTTGTCGACCACGGCTCCTTTGCCGACGTCTCCAGCCGTGTCGAAGCGCTCACATCCGACACCAACACGCTGCGCCACACGGCGCGCGAGGCACTCGGCCTTTCCGCCTGGAAGGAAGGCAAGACGCAGGATGCGCTGAAACTGTTCGACCAGATCGCCGCCGATGACGGCGCCCCGCGCAACACCCGCGAGCGCGCAACATTGATGTCCGAGCTGATCCGCGGGTCGGGCAGTGCGTCGTGACCTTCAAAGTCGCCATCATCGGCAGACCTAACGTCGGCAAATCGACTCTTTTCAATCGGCTGGTGGGAAGGAAGCTGGCGCTCGTCGACGACACGCCGGGCGTCACCCGCGACCGTCGCGTCCATGCCGCCAAGCTCTACGACCTGCATTTCGATGTCATCGACACCGCCGGCTTCGAGGACGCTGGCGCCTCGACCTTGCCCGGCCGCATGCGTGCGCAGACCGAGATCGCCATCCGCGAAGCCGACCTGATCTTCTTCACCATCGACGCCAAGTCCGGCCTGTTGCCTGACGACAGGACCTTCGCCGAGATCGTGCGCAAGTCCGGCAAGCCGGTCGTGCTGGTCGCCAACAAGGCCGAGGCGAAGGGCGCCCAGGGCGGCATGCTGGAAGCCTGGGAGCTCGGCCTTGGCGAGCCGATCCCGGTTTCGGCCGAGCATGGCCAGGGCATGCCCGATTTGCGCGACGCCGTGATCGGCGCGCTCGGCGAAGCGCGCGCCTTCGGCGAAGAAGAAGATGGCGAAGACGAAGACGTCGCTGCCGGCGAGGTGCTGATCGGCGAGGATATCGCCGATCCGGATGCCGAGCACGCCTATGACGACACCAAACCGATGCGCATTGCCGTCGTCGGCCGCCCCAATGCCGGCAAGTCGACGCTGATCAACGCGCTGATCGGTGAAGAGCGGCTGCTCACCGGACCGGAAGCCGGCATCACCCGTGATTCGATCTCGGTCGATTGGGATTGGCATGGCCGCCGCCTGAAACTGTTCGACACGGCCGGCATGCGCCGCAAGGCCAGGATCCACGAAAAGCTGGAAGTGATGTCGGTGCAGGACGGTCTGCGCGCCATCCGGTTTGCCGAGATCGTCATCATCGTCCTCGACGCCACCATCCCCTTCGAGAAGCAGGATCTGCAGATCGCCGACCTGATCATCAGGGAAGGCCGGGCGCCGGTGATCGCCTTCAACAAATGGGATCTGATCGACCATCCCCAGGAGCTTCTGGCCGAACTGCGCGAGAAGACGGAACGGCTTCTTCCCCAGGCGCGCGGCATGCAGGCCGTACCCGTCTCGGCCGAGACCGGGCGCGGCCTCGACAAGCTGATGGATGCCGTCATCAAGACCCACAAGGTGTGGAACAGCCGCGTCTCGACCGGCAAGCTCAACCGCTGGCTGGAGGGCATCCTGGCGCATCATCCGCCGCCTGCTGTTGCCGGGCGCCGGCTGAAGGTCAAGTACGTCACCCAGGCCAAGACCCGTCCGCCGGGCTTCGTCGTCCAGTGCTCGCGGCCCGACGCGATGCCGCAATCCTATGTCCGCTACCTCTCCAACAGCCTGCGCGAAGCCTTCGACATGCCCGGCGTGCCGATCCGCATTGCGCTGCGCACGTCGGACAACCCGTTCGCCGGCAGGTCAAACAAGAAACGCAACTGATCGTCGGCGCCCACCTGGCGCTTCATGATCACGCCACGTTGCGCAGGCCGTTGTCGCTGACCCGCGCATTTTCGGGCAGCGCTTGCCGTGCGGCGTCCAGCAGGATATCGCCGAGGCGGGCCGCCACCGGCTCCGCCTCGGCGTCCTTGCGATGCAGGAACAACGCCATCTTGGGCAGGGCGGGCAATCCGGCGATCTCCGGCGTCATTGCGCTGACGCTGGCCGGCAGGCCGATGTCGGTGCGGATCGTCAGCCCCAGCCCCGCAGCAACCGCGGCCCAGATGCCGCCAAGGCTTGGGCTGGAAAAGGCCATCCGCCACGACAGGCCGGCACGGTCGAGCGTTTCAGTTGCAACCGTACGCAAAAGGCATGGCGCCTCGAGCGCCACCAGCGGCAGTGGCTCACCGTGGCGCAGGCTGGTCTCGATGCGCTTTGCCGGCCCGATCCAACGCATCGGCACATCGGCGACATGCTGGCTGTAGGGCAGCGTTTCGCCGCAGTGCCAGGCGAGCGCGATGTCGAGACTGCCTGACATGACCCTTTCGGCAAGGTCGTGGCTGCGTGCGATCCTGGCTTCGATCTTGACCTTGGGGTGCGCCCGGGCAAATCGGCCGAGCACGTCCGGCAGCACCGCCTCGCCGAAATCTTCCTGCAAGCCGAGCCGTACCCAGCCTTCCAACTCGACATCATGGATGGCGGATGCCGCCTCGTCATTCAATTCGATCAGCCGGCGCGCATAGCCGAGCATAGTCTCGCCGGCCTCGGTCAAAGCGAGGCCGCGTCCTGATTTGCGGAAGATCGGCGTCGCTGCCTGTTCTTCCAGTTTCTTCAATTGCGCGCTGACCGCCGACGTCGACCGGCCAAGCCGGTCAGCGGCCTTGGCAAAGCTACCCAGTTCCATACCGGTGACGAAACTGCGCAGGACGTCGAGGTCGAAAGTTACGCGTCGCATGTGTGAAGTCCCGATTTTCAGGATTGTATGTCAAAAACTTCCTGATTTTCAGGATGAAATTATGGCGGTAGGGACAGATCGTCAAGGCGGGACCACTGGCCAGCACGGGAAATGAAGTCATGTCCGCCATTGTCAATTGCGCCGACCGGCAGCCGTCAGAACTCCTGGAAGATACGGCAGCCGGTTCCGCCGAAAGGGTATTCAAGCCCGGCCATCGCTGGAAGGTTCTGGGCATCGGCGTCGCCGCCAATGCCGCCTTCTCGGCTACGTTCTCCGGCATCCCGGCGACGGCGGTCGTTCTTCGCCAGGGCTATCACCTGGGCAATGCCGAGCTCGGCCTGGCGCTCGGCCTTCTCGGGCTGGGGGTCGCGCTCAGCGAACTGCCCTGGGGCCTGCTCACCGATCGCTGGGGCGATCGCCGCGTGCTCCTGATCGGGCTCGGCGCGACGGCGGTGTGGCTCCTGGTCATGGCGATGCTGGTTGTGCCGACAAAGGCCGGTACTCCCGATGTCACGCTGCTCGCCGCGAGCCTGCTCATCACCGGACTGCTCGGCGGCAGCGTCAACGGTTCGAGCGGCCGCGCCATCATGGGCTGGTTCCGGGAAAACGAGCGCGGCTTTGCAATGAGCATCAGGCAGACGGCGGTGCCGCTCGGCGGCGGCCTTGGGGCCCTCATACTGCCCTCGCTTGCTCTGGCTTTCGGCTTTGGCGCGGTGTTCGGGGTGCTGGCGGGTGCATCCGCTCTGTCTGCCCTGTTCGCCTGGCGCTGGCTGCACGAGCCGCCGACGGCGGGCAAGGATCATCTCGCTGCGGCTTCTGTGGCCGGACCGGCGCCGCTGCGCAATCGCGATGTTTGGCGTATCGCGACCGCCATCGGCCTGCTCTGCTTTCCGCAGGTGGCCGTGCTCACCTTCGCCTCCGTGTTCCTGCACGATTTCGTTGGATTGGGAACGGCGGCGATCAGCGCGAGCCTCGCCGCCGTTCAGATCGGCGCCATGGTCATGCGCATCTGGAGCGGCCGCTTCACCGACTGTCACGGCAACCGCCGCCAATTTCTTCGCTTGTGCAGCGCGTTCAGCGCCCTTGCCTTCGCCATGCTTTGGCTGCTGGTCCTGTTCGGCCCAACCGTTCCGGGCGGCCAGCTCATCTGCTTGGCGGTCCTTCCAGTCGTGCTTATTGTCGCAGGCATCTCCGTCTCCGCCTGGCACGGCGTCGCCTACACCGAGCTTGCCACCCTTGCCGGGGCCAGCCATGTCGGGACCGCGCTCAGCCTTGCCAACACCTTTGTTTTTGTCGGCTTCTTTCTGGTGCCGGTGGCCATTCCGGGGCTCTTGCACCTCTGGTCCTGGTCCGGCGTCTGGCTGGCGGCCGCCATCTGCGCGCTGATCGCCCGGCCGATCTTCCTGCGTCCGGCCTGAATAGTCGGCCGCAAAATCGCCTGACTTCGCAACCACGACCTCGGGCCGACCGGGAAAACCCGATCGAAGCCGTTAACGTCCCATCAAGGTTAATGCATCATTTTGCTCTCCAGTGGGGTCAGTCGCGTTCCTGGAGAGTGTTCCGTGCATCGACGTGTGTTGAAGCGGCTGGTTGCCGCCGCCGGTGAGAGAAAACGTGGCTTTCTGGCTCCGCTCGTCATCGGTTTCGGCATCTGGATCGGCTTTCCGACGGTCGCCGCCTATCAGGACATGACGAGCCTGGTTTCCGGCCTCGAAGCATCGAGCACGCGCTGGAATTCCTATGTCGAGAAATCCGTCGCCGGCTCGACCCATGCGGCCGAGATGCCCTTTGCCGATTCTGATGTCACCGGCTCCATCTCCGGATCGGGTGTCCACCTGGCCGGTGTCGGCAACGTGTCGTTTCGCGGCAAGGGCGGCAAAGTCAGCGGCACGCCCGATGAGGACCGCGTCGTGCGCGCCGAGAAGAAAGGGCGCATCGTCCAGATGTCTCCCGTCGCACCGCCGAAGAACTTCAACGCCGGCTCGATCTTCGAGCGCACCTCCTCCTTGCTGCGGCCCAGCATGGACAGCGGCCTGAAAATGGCTTTCGCCAAGCCGCAGATCAAAGGCAAGGAAATCCAGATCGCCGCGGCATTCCATGCGCGCGAGGACAAGAAGCCGGATCCCGGCGTGCCGGCCATGCTGGCAGCGCTGGTCAACAACGACCATCCGGACGTGCTGGCCACCGCCTACGCGCAGTCCGAGCCTGATTATGCCAAGGCATCGCCCTTCGAAGCCCTGCTTCAGGACGAGCAGCCCAATGAGGGCCGCTTCATTCCGCCGATGGCCAAGGGCGATCATTCGTGGATCCAGAACCCGCTGCCCGCCAGTGTCTTCTCCCAAAAGGAGCAGGCATGCCTTGCCAACGGCATCTATTTCGAGGCGAGGAGCGAATCCGTGCGCGGCCAGGCCGCTGTCGCCCAGGTCATCCTCAACCGCGTCCGCAATCCGACCTATCCGAATTCGATCTGCGGCGTCGTCTACCAGAACGACAGCTGGTTCAACCGCTGCCAGTTCTCCTTCGCCTGCGACGGCAGGAAGAAGCGCATCGATAGCCCAGCCGCCTACAAGACCGCCCAGGAGATCGCCATGGCCGTCACTGCCGGCAAGATCTTCATCCCGGAGGTCGGATCGTCGACCCACTACTATGCCCAATATGTCCATCCCGGCTGGGCGCGCACAATGCAGAAGATGACCAAGATCGGCCTGCATATCTTCTATCGGACCTATGGCGGCGGCTGGAGCTGAGTGCAGAGCAGCCGCTGATCTTTGATGTGGCGCGCAGCCTATCGAAGAGCCATTGCGCAGGGGATTCGCGCCATGCATCCTCGTCATCATGGCGGGCACGATGTCGCACCTTTCTAATTGATTGATTTTATTGCCTAAAATACATGGCAATGAACTTCCGCCCGTGGCTTGACGGGCGCAAACCCTCTAACTATGTTGCCGGCGACTTTAGAAGCGGACGGACGGTGACGGTCTGACCGGGCAGGGGGTTGCGATGGCCGACAAGAATGGGCCAGACGGAACCGGAAAAACCGGCCGCGGCAATCGGCATGAACCCGATATCCGCGACGACGATCTTGAGCGCCGCCGCCGTGACCTTGAAGCTTCGCTTGCGACAAGGCGGCCGGGCCGGCTCGAGGGGAAAGACGACGCGAAAGCGGGCAGTGTGGCCGGTTATGGTCAGGCGCTCAAACTCTCCAGCGAGTTTATCGCCGGGGTGGTGGTGGGTGCCGGCATCGGCTGGATCATCGACCGTCTGGCGGGGACATCGCCATGGGGTCTGATCGTGTTTCTGCTGCTTGGTTTTGGCGCCGGAGTGCTCAATGTGATGCGTTCCGCCGGCGTTGTGGCAGAATTTGGACAGGGCGATAAATCGCGCCGTGACCAAGACGACAAGAAATGACCGCGCTTCATGTGCGGTAATGGTAACGAGGCCGTACGCGGCATTGACGGGGTTTGAACGTGGCAGCTGACAAGGTCGATCCGATCCACCAGTTCCATATCAACAAGCTGATTCCGATCGACATCGGCGGCTATGACCTGTCTTTCACCAATTCGGCGCTGTTCATGGTCGCAACCGTGATCGTCGCGGCTGGATTCCTGTTTCTCACGACGTCGAGCCGCAGCCTGGTTCCCGGGCGGCTTCAGTCGGTCTCCGAGATGGCCTACGAGTTCGTCGGCAACATGTTGCGCGATGCCGCCGGCACGCAAGGCATGAAGTTCTTCCCTCTCGTGTTCTCGCTGTTCATGTTCGTGCTCGTCGCCAATCTGCTTGGCCTGTTCCCGTATTTCTTCACCGTCACCAGCCACATCATCGTCACCTTCGGCCTTGCCGTGCTGGTGATCGCAACCGTGGTCGTCTACGGCTTCATGAAGCATGGTTTTGGCTTCCTGAAACTGTTCGTGCCGCATGGCGTGCCGGTCTTCCTGCTGCCACTGGTGGTGCTGATCGAAGTGATCTCCTTCGTGTCGCGCCCGGTCAGCCTCTCGGTTCGTCTGTTCGCCAACATGCTCGCCGGCCACATCACGCTGAAGGTGTTCTCCGGCTTCGTGGTCAGCCTGAGCGCGCTCGGCGCGGTCGGCGTCGCCGGCTCTATCCTGCCTCTGGCGATGGCGGTGGCGCTGACGGCACTGGAACTGCTGGTCGCCTTCCTGCAGGCCTACGTCTTTGCCGTGTTGACCTGCATGTATCTCAACGACGCCCTGCACCCCGGGCATTAGGTCCAAAAGTTTCCGGCCCAGGAATTTCCAACATTGGCGCCGGATGGAATCGCAACGGAATTTTAGATCCAAAGGAGTTGAACAAATGGACGCAGAAGCAGCAAAGTACATCGGCGCCGGCATCGCTTGCCTGGGCATGGGTGGCGCGGGCATTGGCCTCGGCAACATCTTCGGCAGCTACCTGGCGGGCGCTCTGCGCAACCCGTCGGCTGCCGATGGCCAGTTCGGCCGCCTGATCTTCGGCTTCGCCGTGACCGAAGCTCTGGGCATCTTCTCGCTTCTCATCGCGCTTCTGGCCCTGTTCGGCTGAGCACTCGGGAAGATTGGACAGGCCGGCCGCGCAAGCGGCGGGCCTGAATTTCGGGGATAGTCCATGTTCGTGACATCTGCCTTTGCGCAAGAGTCCGCGCCATCAGCCGATACCAGCCACGCTGCGACGGAAGGCGAAACGCATTCCGGCACCAGCGTGCCTGCTGAAGCGCATGGCACGTTTCCGCCATTCGATCCGGCGACGTTCCCGTCGCAGCTTCTGTGGCTGGCGATCACCTTCGGGCTGTTCTATCTCTTCCTGAAGCGGGTGGTGATGCCGCGCGTCGGCGGCATCATCGATGTCCGCAACGATCGCATCACGCAGGACCTTGATCAGGCGGCCAAGTTGAAGGGCGAGGCCGACGCCGCCGTTGCTGCCTACGAGCAGGAACTGGCGGAAGCCAAGACCAAGGCCAACGCGATCGGCCAGCAGGCCAACGACGCGGCCAAGGCCGAGGCCGACACCGCGCGCAAGAAGGTCGAGGCCGCGCTCGACGCCAAGCTTGGCGAAGCCGAAGCCCGCATTTCTTCCATCAAGGCCAATGCCATGAAGGAAGTCGGCAGCATCGCCGAGGATACCGCTTCGGCGATCGTCGAAGCCCTGGTTGGCGGCAAGGCCAGCAAGGCCGAGATCGCGGCCGCGGTCAAATCCGTGGCCCGGTGAGGAGCGCATCATGGATTACACATCTCTCGCGACGCTCTGGGCCACGGTTGCCCTGGTCATCTTCCTGGGCATTGCCGTCTACATCAAGGTGCCTCGCCTGATCGCCAAGGCGCTCGACGCCCGCGCCGCCAGGATCAGCAATGAACTGGACGAAGCACGCCGACTGCGCGAGGAGGCCCAGCAACTGCTTGGCCAGTATCAGCGCAAGCGCAAGGAAGCCGAGCAGGAGGCCGCCGACATCGTCGCCGCCGCCAAGCGCGAAGCCGATATGCTTGCCGCCGAGGCGCACAAGAAAACCGAGGACTATGTTGTCAGGCGCACCGCGCTTGCCGAACAGAAGATCGGCCAGGCCGAGCGTGACGCCATCAGCGAAGTCCGCGCCAGCGCCGTCGACATCGCCGTAGAGGCAGCGCGCGCGCTGCTTGCCGGCAAGATCGACGCCAAGGCCGGTGCCGATCTGTTCAAGGCATCGCTCGCGGACGTGAAGTCGAAGCTGAACTGAGCCCTCACAGCCCCCATACAATTAAAGCCGCCCGGGCAACCTGGCGGCTTTTTTGCTTGGAGAGTGCGTGAGACGCCGAAGCGGCCAATCTCCCCACAACAAGGGGGAGATTGGCTTGTCGCCGCCGCCGTTGTTCAATCCAGCCCAGCAAAGCTCTCTTCTTCAACCACTTCAGCGCCACCCAGCCTGAACGGCGAAAACGATACGCGATGCAGCCGCGCCACCGGGCCATGCGCTTCGATCGCGGTGCGATGGCGAAGCGTGGCGTAGCCCATATGGACTTCGAACCCGTAGCGGTCGTGGTGGTTGCCGCATCCGCACATCATGCGGTCCCGCATCACCTTGGCGACGATCGAGGCGGCAGCGATCGATTGCGAACGCTGGTCGCCCTTGATCAGCGCGCGCCCCGCGCAAGGCAGGCCCGGCGGCACGTCGCGTCCATCGGCAAGGGCGAGCTTCGGTCGGACCGACAGCCCTACCAGGGCGCGGCGCATGGCTTCCAAGCTTGCCTTGAGGATGTTGCTGCCGTCGATGCCCTCGGCGCTGATGGAGGCCATTGAGACCGCCTGCGCAGAGCCGAGAATTCGAAGGAACAAGGCTTCACGCTGCAAATGGCTGAGGCGTTTGGAATCGTCGAGGCCGTCGGGAATGTTGGCGGGATCGAGCACCACGGCCGCAGCGACCACCGGCCCGGCCAAGGGGCCACGGCCGGCCTCGTCCATCCCGGCAACCGGCCACAGGCCCTCCGCCATCGCCTTCGTCTCGAAGGAGAAGTCGGGCTTCTCGATGATATCAAAGAGAGGCGGAGAATCAGAACGCGCGCGAGCCATGTTGCGGCGAGGTTCGCATCGGCTCTGATTCTCCGCAAGTCCCTCCGGGTCGGGTGGGGCGCCGGACCGGGAGGGCACCGTCTGCAGGCCGGGGCAGGCCGGACGGGATTCTGGTGCCGCGACGGATCAAACCACCGCGACGAATTGTCTCTCAAAGCAGCGTCAGCTGCACCTGGTCTTTCCCGGCGGCAACGAACTGGTCGGTCCGCAGCGTGCGCCGTTCGGCATTGAGGCCGAGCCGCTTGGCTGTGATCTCGAAGCGCCGGCCGATCTGCCAGGCATAGGGACCGGCGCCCTTCATGCGTTTGCCCCATTCCGAATCGTAGTCCTTGCCGTCACGCATCGAGCGGATCAGCGACATCACATGGCGGTAGCGGTCGGGATAATGGCGCAGCAGCCAATCCTTGAAGATCGGGCTGACCTCCAGCGGCAGGCGCAGGATCACGTAGCCCGCTTCGCGCGCGCCGGCCGCACGTGCGGAATCGAGGATGCGTTCCATCTCCGGATCGGTCAGGCCCGGAATGATTGGAGCCACCATGACCGACGCCGGAATGCCGGCATCCGAAAGCTGCCGGATCGCTTCCAGCCGCTTGGTCGGTGTCGACGCGCGCGGCTCCATGGTGCGCGCCAGCATACGGTCGAGCGTCGTCACCGACAGCGCCACCTTGGCGAGCCCGCGCTCGGCCATGCGAGATAGGATATCGATATCGCGCGTCACCAGAGCGGACTTTGTCACGATGCCGACCGGATGGCCGCGCGCTTCCAGCACTTCGAGGATTTCGCGCATGATCCGGTATTGCTTCTCGATCGGCTGGTAAGGGTCGGTGTTGGTGCCGATGGCGATGGTGCGCGGCTGGTAGCTGTCCTTCGAAAGCTCCTTGTCGAGCAAGCGCGCCGCATCAGGCTTGGCGAACAACTTCGATTCGAAATCCAGACCCGGCGACAGGCCCATGAACGCGTGCGTCGGGCGGGCAAAGCAATAGACGCAGCCATGCTCGCAGCCGCGATAGGGGTTGATGGAACGGTCGAAGGAGATGTCGGGCGATTCGTTGCGGGTGATGATGGTGCGCGGCTTCTCTACCTGCACTTCGGTCTTGAAGGGCGGCAGTTCTTCCAGCGAATTCCAGCCATCGTCGAACACGTGCCGGCTGACCGGCTCGAACCGGCCGGAGGGATTGATGCCTGCTGACCTGCCGCGGTTGCGGTCCGGACGGACACGCATGCCACTCTGCTCGACCATCGCGTTGGCCATCTCGGCTCTTCCTGCTCCGAAAGCTGCAATGTCGGCGCGCACGATCTGTTCCATTTTCGCCCGCTCCCAGGGACTGTCGATGTTGTGTCGAATCGCTCTGCTCATGAAACTATTCCTATTTCGCTGAGAAGAACAAAGCAAGAACTTTCTATGGTGCGATGCAAAACTGGCGCTGTCGGGCGCTTTCCGCTATTCGGCTAAGGATGCTCAGTGTTGTCATCGAAACCCGCAATGACGAGGAGGGCCTCGCCCGCACGCTCGCCTCGCTGATTGGCGGCGCGGTAGAAGGCGTGGTGCGTGAAGTCATCGTCTGCGATACAGGCTCTACCGACCAGACGCATCATGTGGCCGAGCATGCCGGCTGTCAGTACGTGACGGGCGGTGTCGCTGCCGGCATCCGCCAGGCCAAGGGGGATTGGTTGCTGCTCCTGGAGCCGGGCGCGCGGCTGGTGGAGGGCTGGATCGATGAAGTTGTCGCCCATACGGCCAGGCAGACCATGGCGGCACGGTTTTCGCGCACGCGAGCCAGTCGCACGCCATTCCTGGCCCGGGTCTTTTCGGGAAACCGCGCCTTGGCCGACGGATTGCTGATCAGCAAGCGTCAGGCGGCGGCCGCGGCAAAGAGCGCCAGCAGTGCCGAGGCCATCGCCCGCGGCCTCGCGACGAAGCGGCTCGACGCTGAGATTTGGATGGCGCCGGCCAAGCAGGAGCGCCGCCCCTCGACGTGATTTTTTGCAGTTGCTCAGGTCATTGTGCATTGCACAAAATTTGACGCGGGGTTATCTTCCGTTCAAGCGGGAATTGGGTTTGGGTCATGCCGAGAGGCGAGCACCGATGCGGCATCGGTGGTGCTCTCATAGCCGAGGACCCAATGAAGCTTTCAACCCCCGACACATCCGGCGCGGCCAGTCTCGAGGCCATTGCGCGCAACGGCAGCCTGCTGCGGCGCATCGCCGTGCGTATTCCAACCTATCTGACGGACCTGCGTGAGAACCCTGCCTGGCTGCCGATGTTCGTGTTGGCGCGCACCATGCCCGGACGCCGCATGCATTGGCTCGGCGCAAAGCGCGCCCGCCCGGTCGCCAATGCCGGGGATACGATGTTTGCCGGTGTCGAACGGGGAGCGGTCGTCGATGCGTTGCGCTCCGACGGGCTGTTCTCAGGCCTGGTCCTGCCGCCTGATATCCATGAAGAGATCGCCGACTTCGCCGGGCGCACGCCTTGCTTCGGCAATTTCGACCGCCGTCTCGAATTCATGCCGGGGGAACATGCCGAGGCCGAGAAACGCCTTGGCCGCTCGCTGCTTAGCGGGCATTTTTTCGAGCGCATCCTCGACTGCCCGGCGGCGCTTGCCATCCAGCGCGATCCGCTGCTTCTGGATATTGCCGCGCACTATCTCGGCGGCCAGGCGAAACTGATCACGACGCGGGTCTGGTGGAGTTTTCCCACAGGTGCCGCTTCGGATGCCGACAAGAACCTCGCCTCGCTCGGCAAGTATCATTTTGACCTCGACGACTGGCGCATGCTGAAATTCTTCTTCTACCTCAAGCCGGTCGACGCCGACACCGGTCCGCATGTCTATGTCAGGGGCAGCCACAAGCGCCGCAGCCTAAAGCATCAGCTTACCCTTCTGGTCGGCCATCCCGCGCAACAGGTTCTGGATGTCTATGGCGAGCAGAGCCCGGTGACGCTGACCGGCGAGGCCGGTCTCGGCTTCGTCGAGGACCCCTTTGGCTTTCATATGGGCACCATGCCGGCACGCACGCCGCGACTGATGATGGAAGTCGGCTTCGGCGTATCGCCGCCGTCGCGCCGACGGTTTCATGGCGAGCCGGTCATCCGCTGAGAGCTGCCTATCCGAAGCTCATCTCGACAGGCGTCCAGTGAGCGCGGCGCCTGGCTTGGCGCTGTGCCCGGCTTTCGGCATCGAAGTCGACACGAGCCGGCTCCTGATTGAACCGCTCTCGGTCGTCCAGGGCGTTGATGATGACGATCGCCCTTGCGTCATCCTCTCCGGCGATTGCGGCGACATAGACGCCGCAATCCCGGCAGATCAAATAGTCGGCCGTCCTCAGCCCGAACTGATATTTTCGCAATCGCGCCTCATCCTTGACCGAGATGGTCAGTCTGCCGTCCGGATCGGCAATGGCGCGCGAACCATGTCTGACACAGAACGAGCATTGGCAGGCGCGAACTTCGATTTGCGATGGGTCGAGTTCGGTTGAAAATGCAAGGCGTATGTTGCCGCAATGGCATCCGCCGGTATGCGTGGTCATGGTTCTGCCTTGTCGTGATGGCGATGATCGCCTTCAGGCAAGGTACTTTTCCGAGGTTCGGTTTGGAATGGTGTTTCGAAGGCACCGGTGCTGTTCTGCCTGCAAAAGCGGCGTTGAACCGACGCTTTGCCTGGCTTTTACAAAGCCGATTTGCCGCGCCGTAAATGCTCGTCCAGGCGCGGCATGATCTCGACGAAGTTGCACGGCATGTGCCGGTAGTCGAGCTGCGCTTTCAGGATGCCGTCCCACGCGTCCTTGCAGGCGCCTGGCGAACCCGGCAGCACGAAGACGAAGGTGGCGTTGACGACGCCGCCGGTCGCCCGACTCTGGATCGTCGAGGTGCCGATCTTGTCGTAGGAAATCCGGTGGAACACTTCCGAAAAGCCATCCATGCGCTTTTCGAAGATCGGCTCCAGCGCGTCCGGCGTCACGTCACGGCCTGTGAAGCCGGTGCCGCCGGTGGTGATGACGACATCGATATTCTTGTCCTGTGACCACGCCAGAACCGTGTCGCGGATTTTCTCGCGGTCGTCGGTGACGATATTGCGGGCCGCCAGCAGATGGCCGGCCTCGGTGATGCGGTCGGCCAGCGTCTGGCCGGATTTGTCGTCGGCGAGGCTGCGCGTATCCGAAACGGTCAGCACCGCGATGCGCACGGGAATGAAGGAGCGGCTCTCGTCAATTCTGGCCATCTGCGCCCTCCGATGCGATGCTGCGCGTCGCGGCAACGAACCAGTCGGGCTGGCGGCCGCGGATTTCGGCGGCGGCGCGCTTGGCGACATTGCCGGTTTCGAACAGGCCGAAACATGTCGCGCCGGATCCCGACATCCGCGAGAACCCCGATCCGGCCTTGTTCAGCCAGGAAAGCGCCCTGCCGATTGCGGGTTGCACCTCCAGCGCCGCGGGCTCGAGATCGTTGCGGGTGATCTCCAGCCAGTTGCGCAGGCTGTGAAAATCGATGCTGCGCGGCAGCGGCGGCAAGGCCTCATTGTCGCGCCGGGAAAGCGCTGCAAAGACATCCGCCGTCGACACCGGGGTGCCTGGATTGACCAACACCAGGCCAAGCGCCGAAAAATCCGGCACCATCGACAGTTCATCGCCGATGCCACGCGCCACCAGCGGCTTTGCCGCCAGGCACATCGGCACATCGGCGCCAAGCGAAAGGCCGATCCGCGCCAGCTCGCTGCCATCGATGTCCAGCGCCCATGTCTCCACCAGTCCGCGCAGCACGGTCGCCGCGTCGCTCGAACCGCCGCCGACGCCGGAGGCAACCGGCAGGTTCTTTTCCAGCCGAATAGCGACCGGCGGTGTTCTCTCGTGCCCGGCTGTCTGCCGCAGGGCATCGCGCGCCTTGAGCACCAGATTGCTGGCGTCGAGAGGAACGGCCGGGGCGTAACGGCCGGATACGGTAAACTCATCGCCGTCGGCGGGCGCGATTTCGACCCTGTCGCCAAACCGTGTGAACACCGCCAGGCTCTCGATCAGATGATAGCCGTCAGGGCGCCTGCCGGTGACATGCAGCGCAAGATTGATTTTGGCGTGTGCGTGCCAGCTACGCGACCCGATGTCGGTGTCCACAATCGTCTGCGGGATGATGCTCAGTCCTTGGCCAGCCGGTATTCGCCGGTCTTCGGATCCTTGACCAAAGTGCCGATCGCGCCGTTGGCCGTTTGCTTTTCTGTGCGCCGCACCTTGGCGGTCACGCGCTCGGCTTCCCTAATGAAGGTGCGGTAGCCGAAATAGGCGGCAACGCCAACGACGGCCAAGAAAATGATCTGCGGCATGCCAAAACTCCTCCCACGCTGGGCCGGCGAAGGCGGCCGGTCGGGTCGGTTGATGCATGTCGGCCCGCTTTTGGGAACACGACATGCATGAAACTCAAGCTCTCATGCTAGACGGTTTTGCCGGGTTTTCAAAGCCCGAAGCGAGACCACAATGCGCGCTCTTCCGCCGCATCGATCACGCCGCTGGCGGCAGCGGCTGCGATATCGGGCGCTGAAAAGCCCTTGCTTGAGCCGAACAGGCCGAAGCGGCTAAGGAAACCGCGCGGTGTCGTGATCAGCCTGAGTTGGGTTTTCGCCCCGAAACGGGTCTTGAGCACAGTGCGCATGTCGCCGAGCGCATCGACCAGCCCGAGTTCGAGGCCCTTGATGCCGGTCCAGAACAGGCCGGTGAACAGGTCCGGATCGTCCTTCAGTTTCGTGCCGCGCCGCTCCTTGACGAGGTCGATGAAGGTTGCGTGCACCTCGAGCTGCAGCGCCTTCAGCCGCTCGACATCTTCCTTTTTCTCGGGCTTGAACGGATCGAGCACCGCCTTGTTCTGGCCAGCGGTGTGGACACGTCGCTCGATGCCGATCTTCTTCATCAGTTCCGGGAAGCCAAACGAAGCCGAGACGACGCCGATCGACCCGACGATGGAGGACGGATCGGCAAAGATCTCGTCACCGGCGACCGCGATCATGTAGCCGCCCGACGCCGCGACATCCTCGACGAAGACCAGTACCTTTTTGTTCTTTTCCGTGGCCAGGTCACGGATGCGCTTGAAGATCAGCCTAGACTGCACCGGCGAGCCGCCCGGCGAATTGATCGAGATGGCGACCGCCGGCGCGTCGTAGGAAAACGCCTTCTCGATGAGGCCGGCGGTGGAAGCCAGCGACAGGCTCGGCCGAAACTGCCCACCGCCTGCCATGATGGTGCCGTGCAGCCGGATGACCGGAATGGTGACGACGGTGGAGCGCCAGGATTTCGGCAACAGGCGGTTGATGAGTCGTTTCACGAGGGCGCGGTCTCCGGTCGATAGGTTGCAGGCATGTAGGGATTTCCCGGCCAACGGCAATGTGGCCGGGCAGAATAGCTCAATCTCCGAACAGCGAGGCGAGGCCGTTGGTGATCATTTCGCTGCGCTCGTCGGGGCCGTTGCCTGATTGCGCGTGCAGCATCAGGGGCGGGCGGATGGCAAGCTTTCCCCGTGTCCCGAGCGCTGCCCGCACGACGATGCGGATCGCCGCCGCATCGGGACGAGGGTGGACGGCGAGCATCTCGGCATCGCCGAAGCGGCCGGCGATCGCATCGAGAATGGCGCCGAGCTGTTCGGGCCGGGCGATTACGGCGAGCCCGCCGCGCGGCCTGACCACCGCCGCCGCACTGCGGATCCAGCTCTCGAACACCCCGTCCTCCATGACATGGGCCTCTTTTCTGAGGCGATCGGGGGAGGCGCGGTCCCGGGGAGCGTTGAAGGGAGGGTTCATGATGACGAAGTCGAAGTCGTTGTCGGCGAGGCCGGCGGCCGCCCGCGCCCGGCCCGATACGGTGACATCGGCGACCAGCACGGATGCGCGATCGCTGAGATGGGCATTGCCGGGATGGGCAAGCGTCGCCGCCGCGAAGGCCGCCATTTCCGGCGCGCGTTCGACAAGCACCGCCTCTGCCGCCGGGCAGCGTGACAGCACCGCCAGTCCGGCAGCTCCGGCTCCGGCGCCGAAATCGGCCAGGCGCCCGCTAAAGGTCGATGGCACGGAGGCCGCCAGCATCATCGCATCCATGCCGGCGCGATGACCGCCATGTTTGGGCTGCACGAGCCAGAATCGGCCGCGATGGAAAGCGTCGACCGTATGGGCCGGCGTGTCCGGGACAAGGGCGGCGGGCGCGGCGGACATTATTTTCCGCGGATTTCGTTGGCGATGCCGGCATCCGTCAGGATGCGCCGTGCCGCGTCGGCCTGGTCGGCATCGACCATGACGCGTTTCTGCAAAAGGCCGATCGACCCTTCGAGAATGCTCATATTCTGATCGGCGACAAAGCAGGCGATGCCGGCGTCGCGCATCAGCGCTTCAACAAAGGAGATGATCACGGCATCGTTGGTGCGGACAAGTTCTATCATCGTATGAAACTCGCAGTTTGCGCTATTGATGTAAACGGGCAGGGGATTCCGAGGCAGAGCCCCTTTCCCTCTCGGGTCGTTGACATTCCGTCATCGACGCCGCGCCAATTCGCCACTTGCCGTGGCCATGTCCGCCGCCCTAGAGTCCATGCAGGGACTAAGGGTGCCGTCGCACGCTCTATACCAAGACGGGAGTGATTGTTGTGGGTGTCGTTCTCAACATCGAAAACGGGAAGCGGGAGCCCGCCTCCATCAAGGATCTGATCGATCTGACAGTGGCGGATATGGGGCGCGTCAATGAATTGATCCTGTCCAAGGCCGGCTCCGACGTCGAGATGATCCCGGAGGTCGCCAACCATTTGATCTCGTCCGGCGGCAAACGGCTGCGGCCGATGCTGACGCTGGCCGCCGCGCAGATGTTCGGCTATGCCGGCGAGGGCCACGTCAAGCTCGCCACCTCCGTCGAATTCATGCACACGGCGACGCTTCTCCACGACGATGTCGTCGACGAGAGCGGCATGCGGCGCGGCAAGAAGACCGCCCGCATGATCTGGGGCAACCAGGCAAGCGTGCTGGTCGGCGACTTCCTGCTCGGCCAGGCTTTCCGCATGATGGTCGATGTCGGCTCGCTCGAAGCGCTCGATATCCTGTCGAGTGCTGCCTCCATCATCGCCGAGGGCGAGGTTATGCAGCTTGCCGCCGCCAAGAACCTCGAAACCACCGAGGACGAGCATTTCGCCGTCATCAAGGCCAAGACCGCCGCACTGTTTTCGGCTGCTGCCGAGGTCGGCCCCGTCATTGCCCAGGCGACCCGCAACGATCGTGCGGCGCTGCGCTCCTACGGCATGAATCTCGGCCTTGCCTTCCAGCTGATCGATGACGCGCTGGACTATGGCGGCACCAGCAAGGATCTCGGCAAGAATGTCGGCGACGATTTCCGCGAAGGCAAGGTGACCTTGCCGGTCATTCTCGCCTATCGGCGGGGCACGAAGGCCGAGCGCACTTTCTGGAAGCGTGCCATCGAGGACAATGTCACCGATGACGCCGGTCTGGAAAAGGCGATCGGCCTGATGACTCGCCATGGCGCCATTGCCGACACGATCGGACGCGCCCGCCATTTCGGCGAGATCGCCCGCGACGCGCTGGCGCCGCTGGAAGCGACGCCGCAGAAATCGGCGCTGATCGACGTCATCGATTTCTGCATCAGCCGGGTGAACTGAGCGGCGTCACCCGGTTGCCGGCTACTTCGCCTTTCCCGGCAAAGCGATTGCGGCAAGCAGGCTGACAACGATGCCCGCCGCCGCCAGCCAGAAGGCGATCTGTATGCCGTCGGCTATCGCGGCCTTCAGTGCATCGCCGCTCAATCCGCCGACATGGCTGTTGGCGATCGCGATCAACGTCGCCATGCCGATCGCGTTGCCGATGTTGAGCGTCGTGCAGGCCATCCCCGAGGCGACGCCCTGTTCGTCGTGAGCCACGCCCGACGCGGCCGCGATCCACATGGCGGTCCAGACGATGCCCTGTCCGACACCGGAGATGATCAGCCCTGGAACGAGAGCCAGATAGAAGCTGTTGGCTGATGCTCCAAGGACCATCAGCGCCGTGCCGGCCGCCCCTATGACCATGCCGCCGACCAGGGTCGAGCGGGTTGAAAAGCGCGTTGCCAGGCGTTCACCGAGCTGCGTGCCGGCGGCGATGGCGATCGACGGCACCAGGAAGGCGAGGCCGGTTTCCAGCGCGGTAAAGCCATGCACGGTCTGCAACAGGACGGTGAGGAAATAGGGCAGGGCCCCGAACGTTCCCATGAACAGGAAGGTGATCGTCATGCCGGCGACGAGGCTGCGATTGCGGAACAGCCGCAGCGGCATCAGAGGGTCGGCGCTCCTTGCCTCTATCAGCGCGAAGGCGATGATGAAGATCGCTGCCAGCGCGGCGCTGGCGATGATCGCTGGCGAACCCCAGCCATATTCAGGTCCCTGGACCAGCGTGAAGACCAGCAGCGTGGCGCCTGCGGTGACGGTCAGCGCGCCCGGGAGATCGAAGTTGCGGTGCTCGCGCCGCTTGGGGTCGCGTGGAATGATGGCAAAAGCGGCGATGATGGCGATGCCTGCCAGCAGCACATTGACGTAGAAGACCGACGACCAGCCGAAGGCGCCTGTCAGGAATCCACCGGCCAGTGAGCCAAGGGTGAGGCCGCTCGCGCCGGCACCGCCCCACACCGCCAGCGCCCTGTTGCGTTCCGGTCCTTCGGCAAACAGGCGGTTGATCAGCGAGAGCGTCGCCGGGAACAGGAAAGCGCCGCCGATGCCTTGTACAGCGCGGGCAGCGATGATGATTTCCGGCGACCAGGCGAGGCCGCCGACCAGCGACGAAAGCGCATAGAGCCAGAGAGCGAAGATGAAAATGCGGCGCTGACCGATAAGGTCGGCGGCTCGGCCGCCGAACAGCAGAAAACCGCCGGTAAACACGGTGTAGGCGCTCACCACCCATTGCAAGGTCTGGCCGGAAAAGCCCAGTCCAGCCCCGATTTCGGGCAGCGCCACGAAGACGATGTTGATGTCGAGAGCGATGATAAGCTGGGCGAAGGCGAGCAATGCCAGCGTAGCGCCGCGCTTCGCGCCAACCTCTCCCTGTGTCGCCATGGCGCCGAACGGCAGCCCTTGATCGAATGAACTCATGCCAATCTCCTTTTGGTTCTTTATCGATCGACAAAGAATTGAATTTGCAATCCGGAGTCAAGCGGATTATTTGTGGATCGATAAAGAAATGGAGGCTGCAATGGCGGGACGGCCAAGGGAGTTCGACAGAGCCCAGGCTCTGCAGAAAGCGCGCGATGCCTTCTGGATGCGCGGCTACGAGGGCACCTCGATGGCCGACCTCGTCTCCATGCTTGGCCTAGCCTCGGCGCGCATCTATGCCGCCTTTGGCTCGAAGGAGGATCTGTTTCGCGAAGCCGTTGTTCTCTACGAAACCAGCGAAGGAAGCTTCGCCACCAGCGCGCTTGCCGAGGAGCCGACCGCAAGGCGGTTTGTCGAGCGGTTGCTGCGCGATGCAATCGAAATCTACACAAGGCCGGACTTGCCGAAAGGCTGCATGGTCGTCTCGGCCGCCACCAACTGCGCCACGGAAAACGATAACGTGCTGCACTGGCTGGCCGAGCGCCGACTGGCGCGCAATGCATTGATTGTCGAGCGCCTGAGAAAGGGCGTTCGCGACGGCGACCTCAAGCCGGATACTGATCCGGAAGCGCTTGGCGACTACTACACCACGCTGTTGTTTGGCCTCTCTGTGCAGGCGCGCGACGGGGTGCCGAAGAAGCGGCTGCATGACCTGATCACCGTGGCGATGCCTGCACTCGACGGTTTCGTCTCACAGCCTTGAGTCTTGCTTCTGGCGCCTCGCGATTTCGACTGCAATTGGCTCGACAAGCTGCCCTGCCGCAAATTATCTATAAACATGGCAAAGGGCACGGACGACACCATCGCGGTGCGCATCAGCAAGGTTCTGGCGGACCGGATCATTTCCGGTGCGATCGAGCCAGGGGCCAGGCTTCGGCAGGATCATATCGCCGAGGAATTCCAAACCAGCCATGTTCCGGTGCGCGAGGCCTTCCGCCGTCTCGAGGCGCAGGGACTGGCCATCGGCGAGCCGCGCCGCGGCGTGCGTGTCGCGTCTTTCGATCTGGGCGAGGTCAAGGAGGTCGCCGAAATGCGGGCAGCACTCGAAGTGCTGGCGCTGCGCCACGCCGCGCCGCATCTGACATCGGCCATTCTCGATCTCGCCGAGGAGGCGACCAAGGCCGGCGACAAGTCCCGCGATGTCAGGTCGTGGGAAGAGGCCAACCGCGCCTTCCACCGCTTGATCCTGTCGCCATGCGGCATGCCGCGCCTGCTCGCGACCATCGACGACCTGCACGCGGCAAGCGCCCGTTTCCTGTTCGCGGCATGGCGGTCGGAGTGGGAGACGCGCACCGATCAGGACCATCGCGCGATCCTCACCGCCTTGCGGCAGGGAAACACCGAATCCGCGGCCGTCACACTGGGGCGGCACGTCCAATGGATTGGCCGCAAGCCGGTCAGGACGGCTTCCGGAACGACGCGCGAAGCCTTCGCCATAGTAGGTTAGACGGCCTCCGCCAAAGCCAGGGCTTGCAATCCCCAGGGAAGTGTGGATTCGATAATAGATCGAAAACAGAAATTATCTATAATTTGCAATCGATCGAAGGAATCCCAATGACAGACGTCGCATTCTCACCCGGCAAGCCGTCGTTCAGTCCGCTCCAGCTCCAGGATCGTTCTCTTGCCTGGCAGGTTGGAGCCGTCGTGCTTGGCACGCTGTTCCTGGCGCTGGCGTCCTATATCGAGGTGCCGATGGTGCCGGTCCCGGTAAACATGCAGACCTTTGCGGTGACACTGATCGGCGCCCTCTATGGCTGGCGGCTTGGCGCGCTCACCATCGCCGCCTGGCTGGTCGAGGGTGCGGTCGGCTTTCCGGTTCTGTCCGGAGGGGCAGCGGGTGCGGCGCATTTCGTCGGGCCGACGGGTGGCTATCTCTTCGCCTTCCCGCTTGTCGGCGCACTGGTCGGCTGGCTGGCCGAACGCGGCTGGAACGGCAAAAGGGTGATGCTTGCCTTCGTCGCCATGCTGCTTGGCAACCTTGCCTGCCTTGTGCTTGGCACAGCATGGCTTGCCGTCATGATTGGAGCCGAACAGGCCGTTACCTTCGGCTTCCTGCCGTTCATCGTCGGCGGCTTGCTCAAGTCAGCGCTGGGTGCCGCGACCCTCATGGCCCTTCCCGGCGGCAAGGCGAAGCCGGCCAATCCGTGACGATCAGGCTGCGCGCCCATCACCTCCTTTGCCTGCTCACCTATGTGGGCAAGGGATACAGCCCCGCCTTCATCGCCAATTATGATCGCGTCGCGGAGCGCCTGAGCCGGGGCGAGGGCATCCTCCTCGTTTCCGGCCCCGACGATGTCTGCGCTCCCTTGCTCGACGAGCCGGAACCGCATTGTCTCAACGAGAGTGTCGTCGAGCGGGACCGGCTCGCCGCGCTGGATATAGAGGAATTGCTGGCGCGGCCAATCCGTGTCGGCACCCACCTCGATCTCGACACGGGGACCTTAGCCCGGATGCGGCAGGCGTTTTCGGCTGGCCTTGTACGCAAGGCCTGCGGCGGCTGCGAATGGAACGAACTGTGCAGCACGATAGCGGCCGGTGGATATAGCGACACGCTGGTGCAGCGGTCCGCCTCGCCAGCCAAGGGTTGATATTGGCGCCGAGCTCAAGGGTCGAAGCTGTGATATATTCGGCGCTGCGCAGGGCCATGGCCGAAATTCAAAATCGGAAAACTGCCCCCTGTCGCCATGATTTGTTAATCGGGTGCCCGGATTGTGAATTCGAGGCGGATTGAAGCGCGACCCCAAAAAGGCCATGCTTTGCCTGGAAAGATCGAGTCTACGCCGATCCCGCTGATGCGGAGATGGCGCCTGGCTGAAAGGGATACGATGCGGCAAGGATGTGCGCGCTGGCTGACAAGGCTGGCAATTGTGACAGGCATGACGATCTCGGCTTTGCCGGCCTATGCCAAGCAGACCAGCGAACCGGTCAAGATCACGTCATTTTCGGGCGCCTATCTGGCAGCCCGGATCGCCGAAGGCGATAACGACCTCGACAGCGCCATCGCCTACTACAAGCAAGCATTGGCCTTTGACCCGAGCGACACCGGCCTGCAGCAGAGCCTGATGCTGTCGCTGATCGCGCAAGGGCGCTTCGACGAGTCCCTGGTCTATGCCGACAAGCTCAAGGAAGTGCCTGACGTCGAGCGTTTCTCGCGCTTGGCGCTCGCCGTCGATTCCTTCCACAAGAAGGATTTCACCAAGGCGCAGTACTGGCTCAAGCTGTCGCTGGAATCCGATCTCGACCGGTTGATCTCCGGGGTGATGTCCGGCTGGGCGCAGCAAGGCGCCGGCGAGCCTGCCGATGCGATGGCGTCCATCGACAAGCTGCAGGGGCCGGATTGGTTCGGCCTGTTCAAGTCGTTCCACCGCGCCCTGATCGCTGATGCATCCGGCATGCCCGAAAAGGCCGAGGCGATCTATGCCGCGACCATGCAGGATACCGCCGCCGGCGGTGCCGCTCCCGAAACCTGGATGCGCAATGCCCAGGCCTACGCCTCGTTCCTGGTCCGCAAGGGCGACAAGACCAAGGCGCTGTCGGTGCTCGACCAGGCCGAGGCGTTTTCGCCGGGCAAGCTGGAAATCGTCGCCTTGCGCGACCGAATTGCAAAAGGCGACAAGATTGCGCCGCTGGTTGCCGGTCCATCCGATGGCGCCTCCGAAATCCTGCTCGACCTCGCCACCGCGCTCAACCGTGGTGGCGGCGAGCCCTTCGTCCGCCTCTATCTGCAATATGCGCTTGCTTTGAAGCCAGATAGCGACGCTGCCCTTGTGCAACTCGCCGCCGTGTCCGAGCAATTGAAGGACGGCGAAGGTGCCATCGCGCTCTATCGCCGGATTCCCGCCGCTTCGCCGCTGAAGGAGCTTTCGGACCTGCAACTCGGCCTCAATCTTGCCGATCTCGACCGTCACGAAGAAGCGATCACCCATCTGAAAGCCTTGGTCGACGCCCATCCCAGTGACATGCGCGCCTATCTGGCGCTCGGTGGCGTCTATTCCTCGAAGGACGATTTCCGTTCGGCCGCCACTCTCTACGATAAGGCCGTCGAGGTGCTGAAGGCGCCGACCGCGGCCAACTGGAACATCTTCTACCAGCGCGGCATCGCTTATGAGCGCCTGAAGGAATGGCCCAAGGCCGAGCCGAACTTCCGCAAGGCGCTGGAACTGTTCCCCGACCAGCCGCAAGTGCTGAACTATCTCGGCTATTCCTGGGTCGACATGAACATGAACCTCAAGGAAGGCCTGGCGATGATTCAAAAGGCCGTCGACCTCAGGCCGAGCGACGGTTACATCGTCGATTCGCTGGGTTGGGCCTATTTCCGCCTCGGCAGGTTCGATGACGCGGTGCGCGAAATGGAACGCGCCGTGTCGCTGAAGCCGGAAGATCCGGTTCTCAACGATCACCTCGGCGACGCCTACTGGCGCGTCGGCCGCAAGCTGGAAGCCACCTTCCAGTGGAACCAGGCTCGCGACCTGAAGCCGGATCCCGATGTGCTGGCCAACTTGCAGCAGAAGCTGATGAAGGGCCTGCCGCCGATCGAATCCAACACGGCGCAGGAGACCCCGAAGGTCAAGCCGGAGCCGGTGCCCGCCCCGAAGGGATGAAGTCAGCCATTTGAATTCAACGCAAGCGGGGCTCTTTCGGAGTCCCGTTTTCGTTTGAACCGTATTAGGCTGGCTGTCTCAGAAGAGCTTGCGATAGACGACGAAGCCGGAGTGTTCGGCGACCTTGTCGTAAAGCTTCATCGCCGTGTGATTGGTCTCATGCGTCAGCCAGTACACGCGGCCCGAGCCGGCCGCCTGGGCGCGCTCGTAGACGCCCTCGATCAGCGCCCGTCCGATGCCTTTGCCACGCGATGCCTGCGTGGTGAAAAGGTCCTGCAGATAGCAATTCGGTGCGATCGCCGTGGTGCTGCGATGGAAGAGATAGTGCACGAGGCCGAGAAGCTGTCCCTCGCCTTCGGCCACCAGCGCGTGGACCGGCTCATAGGCATCGAAGAAACGAGACCATGTCATCTGGGTAATCTCACCCGGCAGGGCCGTTTCGCCCGAGCGGCCATAAAATGCATTGTAGCCATCCCACAGCGGCAGCCATTGCTCGAAATCCTGTCGCGCGACAGGGCGGATGACGATCGGGCTGGGCATGGCTGAAACCTGTTGTCGTTGCTGCACAGGCGAACAGAGCGCAGGCCCGAGAGATGGGCAATGGGCCAGCCCCTGCAAAGCTTTCAACATTGTCCATAATGTCGGCGCGACCGCATCGGCGTGCCTTGCTTGACGCTTCGATGCCGTGTCTCTAGGACGTGCCGGCAAGCTAGCCTGTGCTGTCGAGGCCACCCGTGACAATTGAAATCCCCGCCCATATGCATCCCAGCCGCTCGTTCCAGGGGCTGATCCTGGCCTTGCACAACTATTGGGCGGCCTATGGCTGCGTTATCCTGCAGCCCTACGACATGGAAGTCGGTGCAGGCACCTTTCATCCGGCAACAACGCTGCGCGCGCTCGGCCCAAAACGCTGGAACGCTGCCTATGTCCAACCTTCGCGTCGTCCCAAGGATGGCCGCTATGGCGAGAACCCGAACCGGCTGCAGCATTATTACCAGTACCAGGTGATCCTGAAGCCGAACCCGCCCAATTTGCAGGAACTCTATCTCGGCTCGCTGGCGGCGATCGGCGTTGATCCGCTGCTGCACGACATCCGCTTCGTCGAGGACGATTGGGAAAGCCCGACGCTGGGCGCCTGGGGTCTCGGCTGGGAATGCTGGTGCGACGGCATGGAAGTCTCGCAGTTCACCTACTTCCAGCAGGTCTGCGGCATCGAATGCGCGCCGGTGGCCGGCGAACTCACCTACGGGCTGGAGCGACTGGCCATGTATGTGCAGGGCGTCGACAATGTCTACGACCTCAATTTCAACGGCCGCGAAGGCGCCGACAAGGTCACCTATGGCGATGTCTTCCTGCAGGCCGAGCAGGAATATTCGCGCCACAATTTCGAATACGCCAACACGGCGATGCTTCTGCGCCACTTCGAGGACGCCGAGGCCGAGTGCAAGGCGCTGCTCGACGCCGGCGCGCCGGCATCGAACGACAATCTCCCGATGCACCGCATGGTTTTCCCGGCCTACGACCAGTGCATCAAGGCCAGCCATGTCTTCAACCTGCTCGACGCACGCGGCGTGATTTCGGTCACCGAGCGGCAGAGCTATATCCTGCGGGTGCGCAATCTGGCCAAGGCTTGCGGTGAGGCATTTTTGAAGACGCAGGCGGGTGGCTTGGCGGCCTGAGTCTCAGGCCCGCTTCATCATCTCGAAGGAAGCTTTGATCGGCAGTATGTTCTGGCTGCTGGCACCGTCGATCGTGCGCAATGCCTGTCGAACGCCTGGCATCGAGAAGGCACCGTGAGCCTGCGCGGTGAAGCAGGCGCCGAGTGCGAGGATCTGCAGAAGTCTGGATGCCGTTTTCATGATCGTTGAGCCAAATGTTCCCTGCCTGAGCGTGGGTCGCTTCAGCGCTGCGTTCGGTTCATGGAAATCTTTGATCCAAGGACGGGTGGCGTGGTCTCGTCCCGACAGGGCGGTCAAAATTTGTGTAAAGGGTGACAGCAGCCAGCCGAGTTGCTATGCCCCGCCCGGACCACTCTCCCGCATGAGCTGACCCCGATGCCTGACCTGCTTCTAGAACTTCGCTCCGAGGAAATCCCTGCGCGCATGCAGCGCAAGGCGGCGGGTGATCTCAGGAAGATGCTGACCGACGGTTTGGTCGAGGCGGGACTGACCTATGAGGCGGCGCGCGAGTACTGGACGCCGCGGCGGCAGACCCTCGACATCAGGGGCCTGACCGCGCGCTCGAAGGATATAAGCGAAGAGATCAAGGGGCCTTCGACATCGGCGCCTGAACAGGCGGTCCAGGGTTTCCTGCGCAAGGCCGGACTTTCCTCGATCGCCGAGGCGCATGTCCATTCCGATCCGAAGAAAGGCGATTTTTATGTCGCCCACATTTCGAAGCCGGGCAGGGCGGCGGAGGAGATCATCGCCGAACTGGTGCCGGGCATCATCCGCAATTTTCCGTGGCCGAAATCGATGCGCTGGGGGCCGGCCTCGGCCAAGCCCGGTTCACTGCGCTGGGTACGGCCGCTGCAATCGATCCTGTGCACCTTCGGCCCGGAAACAGAGGAGCCTGTCGTGGTCGATTTCGAGATCGACGGCATCCGCTCCGGCAACATCACCTATGGCCACCGCTTCCATGCGCCGGATGCCATCACGGTGCGCCGCTTCGACGACTATGTCTCCAAGCTGGAAGCGGCCAAGGTCGTGCTCGATGCCGACCGGCGCAAGGAGATCATCCTTGCCGATGCCCGCAATCTCGCCTTCGCCAACGGGCTTGATCTGGTTGAGGACGAAGGGCTGCTGGAGGAAGTGTCCGGGCTGGTCGAATGGCCGGTCGTGCTGATGGGCGAGTTCGAGGAGGCATTCCTCGCCATTCCAGCCGAAGTGATCCGGCTGACCATTCGCGCCAACCAGAAATGCTTTGTGACGCGGCCGCAGGGTTTCGACGACGCGCTTTCCAATCGCTTCATCCTCACCGCCAATATCGAAGCGAGGGATGGCGGCAAGGAGATCGCCCACGGCAATGGCAAGGTGGTGCGCGCCCGCCTGTCCGATGCGCTCTATTTCTGGACGACCGACCAGGGCGACTTGCCTGACCTGCGTGAGCTCGAGGCATCGGCGGAAAAATTCGGGCTTGATCTCAAGAAGCCGCTCGACCAGCGCATGGCCCGCCTCGACCATCTCGGCGTGACTTTCCACGCCAAGCTCGGCACGCAAGGCGAACGGGTGGAGCGGATTGCGCGGCTTGCCGAGGAACTGGCGCCGATCATCGGCGCCGATCCGGCACTGGCGCGGCGCGCTGCCGTCTTGGCCAAGGCCGATCTCACCACCGAAGTCGTTGGCGAGTTCCCAGAACTGCAAGGCGCTATGGGTCGCAAATATGCGCTGCTTCAGGGCGAGCATGCATCGGTCGCCGCTGCAGCGGAGGAACACTACAAGCCGCAGGGCCCGTCCGATCGCGTACCGAGCGATCCAGTGTCGGTCGCTGTCGCGCTCGCCGACAAGCTCGATACGCTGGTCGGCTTTTGGGCGATCGATGAAAAGCCGACCGGGTCGAAGGATCCCTACGCACTGCGCAGAGCTGCTCTTGGGGTGGTGAGGCTGGTGCTGGATAACGAGACGCCGGTAAGCCTTCTTTCGATCGTAGCTGAACATCGAAGAATCATTGAAGACCAGATCGACCGCCGGCACGCTGAAGAGCAGGTCAAGTTGGGTGGCGACTATGTGAGTGCACGGGCGCACGCCGGCGACGGAAAGTCTGGGGATCGCGACCTCCTGGCCTTCTTCCACGATCGCCTAAAGGTCTACCTCCGCGATCAAGGCGCTCGGCACGACCTGATCGATGCGGTGCTGGCGACAGGTTCGCGCCCGATCTCCCCCCTAGAGGGGGAGATGTCGGCGAAGCCGACAGAGGGGGGCGCTGTCCCGCCGTCCTCTCAGCGCCAAGTACCCCCCTCTGCCCTGCCGGGCATCTCCCCCACAAGGGGGGAGATTGGCCAATCGTCCAATGACGACCTGCTGCAGATCGTGCGCCGGGTCGAGGCGCTGGGCTCCTTCCTCGACACCGAGGATGGCAAGAACCTGCTCGCCGGCACCAAGCGTGCGGCCAACATTCTGGCCGCCGAGGAGAAGAAGAAAACGGTGGTCGCCGAAACCGTTAAGTCGGCACTCTTGCGCGAGGATGCCGAGAAATCGCTGTTTGCGGCGGTGAATCAGGCTGAGAAGCAAGCCGGCGAAGCGATTCAAAACGATGACTTTTCCGCCGCCTTGCTGGCGCTTAGCGTGTTGCGCGAACCGGTTGATTCATTCTTTGAGCATGTTCTTGTAAACGATGAGGATCAGGCGGTGCGTGCCAACCGCCTGGCGCTGCTCGCCCGCATCCGCGCGGCCACCGGCCAGGTCGCGGATTTCTCGAAGATCGCAGGTTAAGGCGAAGAAAATATTCTTTGCCGCCGGCCGTTCGAGCCGGCTTACAGTCATATGGCGATGATCTCTCCGTGGCAAAAGGGACATGTTCCCCAACCCCACGGAGGCTTCTATGAATTCCGATCACGACATCGAAGTGACAGAAGAAACCCCGGCTTCCGCCGAGGCGCTTGAATCCGCTTCCGAAACCATCCTCGATCATGCCGCCGCCGCAGCGGTCGAAGCCGCTGACCTGTCTGATGACGACGAAGACGGCGACGATGAAGATGGCGAAGAGTCCACCGAAACTGCCACGCTCTCGGATGACGACGAAGATGAAGACGACGAGGACGAAGACGAAGACGACGCCGAGGATAGCGTGAAGGCTGAAGGCGACGAGTCCGAAGAAGACGATGACAAGGAAAAAGCGGCCTGATTTTTCAGCCGCCGGTTCCATCGATGGCAAGGCGGTGCTGAGGCGCCGCCTTTTCCTGTCAGTCGTCCCCGAAGCCGACTGTCAGCCGCCCCGGGCGACGGCCCGGTCAGTTCTCGAGAATGCTGACGCGCACGCTGTTTTCGTAGACATCGACCTGGATCAGCGGTTCGCCATTGACGATGGCGCGCTTGGTCGAGGAACTCATCGCGCCGCCGCGTTCCAGCATGCGTTGCAGGTCGGCGCGCTGGCCGTTGGTCCTGAACCAGCCATCACCCTCGTCGTCGCTGTCACGGCGGTGGAATTTGTGCCAGTTGGCGCGGTCCTGCCGCACCATCTGCGCGGCATTGTCCAGCGCATAGCCGTCACTCGCCTGATGGTCGCGATCGGAAATGCGCGCGACATAAGATCCCAGCA
The DNA here is from genome assembly GCF_040319775.1 of Mesorhizobium sp. M0870. NCBI lineage: Bacteria > Pseudomonadati > Pseudomonadota > Alphaproteobacteria > Hyphomicrobiales > Phyllobacteriaceae > Mesorhizobium > Mesorhizobium sp. M0870. The sequence continues at coordinate 331,387 of NZ_JAMYOI010000001.1, read as the reverse complement.
TGTCGTCGGCGTGAGCTGCGACGACGCCAAGCAGTGACGCCAGCAGAAGGCCAGCCCCGGTTACGATTCCAGCTTTTCTCATGGTCCCCCCTTTACCCCCTAGTGATGAAATCCCGTCTGCCAAAACCGCCTGGCGAAATACAGGCGATGGCGTCCTGCGGCTGACATAAACCGAAACGGGGTTTGCTTGGCAATGGTGCGCCGGTCGCCAGACCGCCGTCAAGTCACGCCATCGATGTCAGCCTGTCTTCAAGCCGGGGCTATTTGGTGTAGCCGTTGGGAGGCATGCGCTGACCTGCAGCCGGCGCCGGGGGACTCGGCGGGGTGGGTTGGTTCTCGGTCCCCGAAGGGGCTGCGGAGGCGGTGGCCGTTGCCGGCGCCGTGCCAGCGGCCGGCGCAGTACCTGTCGCTGGTGCAGCGGTTGGCGCCGGTGCCGGGAAGTCGGGACCGGTAACGCCGCCACGAATGACCATCGGGCCCGGCTGGAAGCCGTGCCCGGTCGCGGGCTTGTCCGGGATCGCCGCCACCTTTTCATCGGTGACGTCGGGCTGCGCTTCCCCTTTTGCCACCACCGACCGCGCATCGCTGGCGTTGACTGCATCGGCGGTTCCAGGCTGGTTGGGGGCGCCGATCCTGACGATCGATGGTGTGGAGGATGGCGTGCCTGGAAAAACCAGGGATGACGCCTGGGCTTCGCCGGCCGCAGCAGCAAGAATGATACCCAGCAAGATACGCGCAGACACTGATATCGCTCCCCTTTGCCCAGAAGCTGTTCGATAGCAGGCCGGAATTGATGCCGGCTTTCGTGGAAACATAGCATTTTAGGGATTGATAAATCGCCAATGCTCCTGCTCGCCAACAATCGGTTACCCAACAGCCGACTTGCCCAACGGCCGCCATCGTACTACGCACCCCGCATCTGTGAGGTGACGAGAGTGGCTGAAATACTTGGCTCGGGCGAGGCGCTGGAGCGGGCGCTGGCGCTGCTCAGGGAGGGCGATGTCGTCGCCATCCCGACGGAAACCGTCTACGGGCTGGCCGGCGACGCCACCAACGGCATCGGCGTGGCGCGCATCTTCGAGGCCAAGGGCCGGCCACGCTTCAACCCGCTGATTGCCCATGTCGCAGACATGGCGATGGCAGAGCGCCTCGCGATGTTCGATCCGCTGTCCAGGAAACTGGCGCTGGCATTCTGGCCAGGTCCGCTGACGCTGGTGCTGCCGCAACGGCCCGGCAACGGCATCCATCCGCTGGTCACCGCCGGGCTCGATACGATTGCCTTGCGCATGCCGAGGGGCTTTGGCGGCGACCTGATCGCCAGGCTCGGCCGCCCGCTTGCCGCGCCCAGCGCCAATTCATCCGGCAGGATCAGCGCGACGACCGCGCAAGCGGTGGCGGCCGATCTCGGCGCGCGGATCAAGCTGGTCGTCGATGGAGGCGCGACCCCGATCGGGCTGGAATCGACCATCATCAAGGCCGAAGGAAACAGATTGCGGCTGCTGAGGCCCGGCGGCATCGCCGCCGAGGAGATTGAGGCGGCTATCGGCATGGAGCTGTTGCGCGGCGGCACCGCCGGTATCGAGGCGCCGGGCATGCTTGCCTCGCACTATGCGCCAGGTGCTGCGATGCGGCTCCATGCCGGCACGGTCGGCGAGGGCGAGGCTTTGCTCGGCTTCGGCAGCCAGAGGGCGCAAGGCTGGCGCCGCGCCGAAGCCTTCCTCAATTTGTCCGAAACCGGTGACCTGCGCGAAGCGGCGAGCAATCTGTTCGCCTATATGCAGGAGCTTGACCGCAGCGGCGCGCGGACCATCGCCGTCGAGCCGGTTCCCTTCGACGGGCTCGGCGAAGCGATCAACGATCGGCTGTCGCGTGCCGCCGCCCCTCGTGACATCCCACAACCCGCAACATAGTTTTTCCCCATGACCGAAATCACAGAGACACTCGATCCCGCTCTCATCGATCGCTTCACGGCGATCGTCGGCGACAAATATGCGCTGCGTGAAGAGCAGGATATCGCGCCTTACCTCGTTGAACGGCGCGGGCTCTGGCACGGCGCGACATCGTTGGTGCTGCGGCCGGGCAGCGTCGACGAAGTCAGCCGGATCATGCGGCTGGCGACCGAGACAGGCACGCCGATCGTGCCGCAAAGCGGTAACACCGGCCTGGTCGGCGCCCAGGTGCCGGACAGGTCCGGGCGCGAAATCGTCCTGTCGCTGTCGCGGCTGAACCGCATCCGTGAAATCGATGTCTTGTCCAACACGGTGACGGTCGAGGCCGGTGTCATCCTGCAGACGCTGCAGGAGGCGGCCGACGCCGCCGACCGGCTGTTTCCACTGTCGCTGGCCGCGCAAGGCTCCTGCCAGATCGGCGGCAATCTTTCCTCCAATGCCGGCGGCACCGGAGTGCTTGCCTATGGCAATGCGCGCGAACTCTGTCTCGGTGTCGAGGTGGTGCTGCCGACCGGCGAGGTGTTCGACGACCTGCGCAAGCTGAAGAAGGACAACACCGGCTACGATCTGAAAAACCTGTTCGTCGGTGCCGAAGGCACGCTCGGCGTCATCACCGCCGCCGTGCTCAAGCTGTTCCCGAAGCCGAAGGGGCGCGAAGTCGCCTTCGTCGGCCTGTCGTCGCCCGAGGCAGCACTTTCGCTGTTCAGCCTGGCCATGGACCGTGCCGGGGCAGCACTCACCGCTTTCGAACTGATCGGCAAGCGGCCCTATGATTTCACGCTGGCGCATGCCCAGGGCGTGGTGCGGCCGCTGATCGAGGACTGGCCGTGGTACGTGCTGATGCAGATTTCGTCCGGTCGTTCATCGGAGGATTCGAGAGCCTTGATCGAGGACGTGCTTTCGGCCGGCCTTGAACAGGAATTCGTCGGCGACGCCGTCATTGCCGCGAGTCTCACGCAGGGCGATGCCTTCTGGAATTTCCGCGAGCTGCTGCCCGAGGCGCAGAAGCCGGAGGGCGCCTCGATCAAGCACGACATTTCGGTGCCTATTGCATCGATTCCGCGTTTCATCGCGGAGGCTGCCGGCGCCGTGGCGTCGGTGAGCGCCGGTGCCCGCGTCGTCTGCTTCGGCCATATGGGCGACGGCAATCTCCACTACAACATTTCGCGGCCCGTCGACGGCGACGATGAGGCGTTCCTCGCTCTCTATCATCCCATGAACAAGGCGGTGCACGATGTGGTGCGCAGCCTGCACGGTTCGATCTCGGCCGAGCACGGCATCGGCCAGTTGAAACGCGACGAACTGATCGCCACCGCGCCGCCGATGGCGATCGATCTGATGCGAAGGGTTAAGGCCGCTTTCGACCCGGCCGGCATCATGAATCCGGGTAAGGTTATCTGATCCTTTCGACATCTTGTGGCTGGTGGGATTCCGATAACCATCCCTGAGATCAGCAAAATTTAACCGACTTTCTTAAGCGGGGCGGTAAGGAGCCCGCGCTACTGTCTCCATACAAACGAGGCCGGAAAAACCGGCCCGGAGAGAACCGGACACCGGCTCTCAGGAGACAGACAGGAAGGCCACTCTATGAACACCGGACTGAAGCCAGTCTGGGCGGGACGCAACATGCGTCTCGACCCATTCCGCCTGCCGCAAGTGGTGAGCTACGCGACTCGCGACGACTACGGCGATGTAACCTTCACCATCGACCAGCGCGGCGCCGTGATCCGCCGCCTGCTCGAGATGAGCGGCCTGCCCGCAATCATCGTTCTGCCCGCCAATGCGTTCCGCGGCGTTGCCGCCCGCGCCATGGAAGACCCGGACGGCAATGTCACGGTGACCCTGGAACTCCTGCACAACGACCCGATGCTGTCGGTGCCGCTGCTTGTGGCCGACGATCTCGACGATGTCGCAGCCGACTGGCGCGCCTGGGCCGACGCTTACCGTCTGCCGATGCTGCTGATCGAATCGGACGGCGTTGCCCGCACCCTGGAAGAATCGCTCGGCGCCGCCATCAAGACGCTGCCGCCGCAGGATAGGCGCAAGGGGCGGATTTCGAACACGCGCCGCCCGCGTTTCCTCGCTCGCCGCAGAGCGGGCGCCCTCGGTCTCAGGCTGGTCATCGACGGCCAGGAGATTATTTCGCGCGACTGAGCATGATCCCGCTGGGAATGCTGAGACGGGAAGCCGCTAAACCAGCGGCTTCAGCGCCACCCACACAGCGCCGCCGATCAGGCCGAGGAAGATCAGCCAGCCGACCTGGTTGTTCGACCTGAACAGTCGCAGGCATTGGTCCGGATTGTCGATATCCAGAACCGCGATCTGCCGCGCCATATGGGCGCCGGCGGCAATCAGCCCGGCCAGCGCCACCACCGGCGCCTGCGCCGACGCGAAGGCGATCGCAAAACAGATCAGCGCGCCACCATAAAGCCCTGCCAGCCACGACTTGGTGTTGTCGCCGAACAAGCGTGCCGTCGAGCGCACGCCGACGATGGCGTCATCTTCCTTGTCCTGATGCGCGTAGATCGTGTCGTAGCCGATCACCCACAGGATCGAGCCGATATAGAGCATGATGGCAGGCCCATCGAGATCGCCGAACTCGACCGCCCATCCCATCAGCGCGCCCCAGGAAAAGGCAAGGCCAAGCACCAGTTGCGGCCAGTTGGTTATCCGCTTCATGAATGGATAGATGGCGATGACCGCCAGTGAGCAGATGCCGAGCAGGACGGCGAAGCTGTTGAACTGGATGAGCACGACGAGGCCGACCAGAGCCTGCAGGACGAGAAACAGCCATGCCCGCCGGCGGGTCGCCTTGCCCGACGGCAGCGGTCGCGAGCGCGTGCGCTCCACCTGGCTGTCGATGTCCTCGTCGACGAGGTCGTTGTAGGTGCAGCCGGCGCCACGCATGGCGATGGCCCCGACCAGGAAAAGCACGAGATACACTGGTGCCGGCAGCAGTGAGAGCAGCGGGTCGCCGGGACGCGGATAGGCGCTTGCCGCCAAGGCCGCCGACCACCAGCACGGCCACAGCAGCAGCTGCCAGCCGATCGGCCTGTCCCATCGGGCAAGCTGCGCATAGGGCCATATCGAGCGCGGCAGCACGCGGTAGACCCAATGGCCGTTCGGAGCATCGGCGACACGGCCCTGGGCCGCTTTCGACTGGATGTTTTCCATGTCCATGGAGTGGCAGCAGCGGCAGAAACCGTCAAGCGGCAAGCGGGAGAGTGGTGCACGTCAGCCTTTCACAAGGCAAAGATGTCGCGGGTGGCGAACCAGTCCCTGGCCATCTCGACGAAGGCCAGCGCTGCATTCGACACACGCTGATGCGTGTCATAGGTGAGCAGGATCCGCTGCATGGGCAGCGGATCGGATAGCGGCTTGCAGATCAGCGGCAGCCCGTCATAGCTGCGGTCGCCGTGCGGGCGGGTATAGCTGACCGCGACGCCGAAGCCGTTGGCGACCATGCTGCGCTGCAGTTCGAACGAGCTCGTCGTCGTATCGGCCACCGGCGAAAGGCCGCGGCTGCGAAACAGGTCGAGCATGTGCTGCCAGCTGTGCGGCTGGTCCGTCGTGATCAGCGGATAGGCGGCCAGATCGGCAAGACTGACCATTGGCCGGTCCGCCAGGGCATGGCCTGCCGGCAACAGCGCGTGCGGGCGAAGTTCGCGCAGCAGGATGCGGGCGAAATGCGTCGGCAGGCTGAGATCATAAGTCAGGCCGAGATCGATGGCCGCATCACCCAGCCGTCGTCCCAGGGTCTCGAACGTCTCGTCGCGAACGACGATTTTGACGGCCGGATAGCGTTCGGAGAAGGCGCGGATCAAAGCCGGCGCGAAGAAAGGCGCCAGATCCTCGAAGCATCCCAGCACCAACTCACCGCTGACAGCCGATTTGCTTGAACCCAGGCCGACGAGTTCGTCCGTTTCGGTGAGAACCTGCCTTGCCTTGGCCACGACGGCGCGGCCGAACGATGTCGGCGACACGCCGCTTCCGCGCTGGCGGACGAACAGCTTCTGGCCGAAATTCTTTTCGACCGCGTCGATCGCCACCGAAATCGACGGCTGAGAGACGTTCAGCATCTTTGCCGCGCCGGTGACGCTACCGTGACGCGCCACGGCAACCAGATAGCGCAGCTGCGTGAGGGTCACACTCATAGGAGTACTCTATATGTCGGATGGAAAGTTATTATTTTACTGAATGAATTGATATTGCGATAATGGCTTCATTCCAAGAGGAGAACGCCATGGCTTCCCAGACTGCCACCCTCGATGCCACCATGATCGGCGCGTCCACGATTGCCGACTATCAGCGTGACGGCGCTGTCTGCATTCGCGGCGCCTTCAAGGGCTGGGTCGACACGATTGCCGCCGGCATCGAACGCAACATGCAGAACCGCAGCGCCACCGCATCCGACATCGCCAACGGCCGCGGCAGTTTCTTCGACGACTACTGCAACTGGGAGCGCATCCCCGAATTCGTCAGTCTGGTGCGGGGTTCGCCAGCCGCCGAACTGGCGGCTGCGGTGATGCAGTCGCGCACCGCGCAGTTCTTCCACGATCATGTGCTGGTCAAGGAGCCCGGCACGCAGAAGCCGACGCCCTGGCATCAGGACATCCCCTACTATTTCGTCGATGGCCGGCAGACGGTGAGCTTCTGGATACCCATCGACCCGGTGAAGGAAGCGACGCTGCGTCTGATCGCCGGCTCGCACAAATGGGACAAGATGATCCTGCCGGTGCGCTGGCTCGACGATAGCAACTTTTATGCCGGCGAGGGCGACTATCTGCCGGTGCCCGATCCCGACAAGGATCCGTCGATGAAGGTGCTCGAATGGGAAATGGAGCCGGGCGACGCCATCCTGTTCGACTTCAGGACCGCGCACGGCGCCCGTGGCAATATGACCGCGGCGCGGCGCCGGGCGCTGTCGCTGCGCTGGGTCGGTGACGATGCGCGCTATGTCGAGCGGCCGGGCCGCACCTCGCCGCCCTATCGTGGCCATGGCATGCAGCCGGGACAGAGGCTACGCGAGGACTGGTTTCCGGTGGTTTTCTCCGCCTAGTCGAATCGCCAGAAAATCGGCGGCGGTGTCCGCCGCCATTTTCGGCGGGGGATAACGTTCCCGTGCGCAATCGCGATCTAAACACCCTGATGCCTTGACCCGTCCTGCAGAGAGCAATAGCGGGTTCTTTTTTAGGGACAGCATCAAGAGGTGGCCATGAACGTTCTTCTTCTCGGCTCCGGCGGCCGCGAACATGCGCTCGCCTGGAAGATTGCCGCATCACCGCTGCTGACAAAGCTCTATGCGGCTCCCGGCAACCCGGGCATCGGCAGCGAGGCTGAGCTGGTGAAGCTGGATTTAGCCGACCACGCCGCCGTGGCCGCGTTCTGCCGGGAGAAAAAAATCGACCTCGTGGTGGTCGGTCCGGAGGGGCCGCTGGTCGCCGGCATTGCCGACGATCTGCGCGCCGAAAATATCCGCGTCTTCGGTCCCTCCAAGGCTGCCGCACAGCTGGAAGGTTCGAAGGGATTCACCAAGGACCTCTGTGCCCGCTACGACATCCCGACTGCCGCCTATGGCCGCTTCAGTGATCTGGCCTCGGCCAAGGCCTATGTCGAAAAGACCGGAGCGCCGATCGTCATCAAGGCCGACGGGCTCGCTGCCGGCAAGGGCGTCACCGTCGCCATGACGCTCAGTGAAGCACAGGCAGCACTCGATGCCTGTTTCGATGGTTCCTTCGGCGCCGCCGGCGCGGAAGTTGTGGTCGAGGAATTCATGACCGGCGAGGAGGCGAGCTTCTTCTGCCTCTGCGACGGTACCACTGCGCTGCCCTTCGGCACCGCGCAGGATCACAAGCGCGTCGGCGACGGCGACACCGGTCCGAACACCGGCGGCATGGGCGCCTATTCGCCGGCACCGGTGATGACGCCGGAACTGGTCGAGCGCACCATGCGCGAGATCATCGAGCCGACCATGCGCGGCATGGCCGAACTTGGCGCGCCGTTCTCCGGCGTGCTGTTTGCCGGGCTGATGATCACCGACAAGGGACCGAGGCTGATCGAATACAACACCCGTTTCGGCGACCCGGAATGCCAGGTGCTGATGATGCGGCTGAAGGACGATCTGCTGGTCCTGCTCAACGCGGCGACCGACGGCCAGCTTGCGCATACTTCGGTGCGCTGGCGCGACGAGGCGGCACTCACCGTGGTGATGGCGGCGAGAGGCTATCCCGGCACGCCGGAAAAAGGCTCGGTCATCCGCGGCGTCGAAGACGCGGCGAGCGACGGTGTCGAGATCTTCCACGCCGGTACCGCCATCAATGGCGGCGCGCTGGTTGCCAATGGCGGCCGCGTCCTCAACGTGACGGCATCAGGCGCCACGGTCGGCGAGGCACAGAAACGAGCCTATGCTGCCCTCGACCGCATCGATTGGCCGGACGGGTTCTGCCGCCGCGATATCGGCTGGCAGGCCGTGGCGCGCGAACAGGGAACCTGAAGTTCCGCGTTGGCTCACCGCTGGCCGCGATCGAGTTCGGTGGAAGCGGTGCTGAGCGGATCGGACAAGGCAAAGGCAGCGTCGAGTTGTGCGGGCGAACGCCGCTCGGTCCGCTTCCAGGCGACATATTGGACAATGCCGAAACTCGGTCTCCGGGGCACCGTCTTCACGACTGGCATGCGGAAGCCGTCGCGGAAACGGGACCAGCGTGTGCCCAACGCTGCAACCATGTCCTCGAAAGTCGGCGGCGCGGCCACAGACGCATAGGTGATGGTGACATTGCCGGCGAGGCCGGCCTCGCGTGAGACCGGTAGCGGTATCGAGGCGAGATAGTCCGGCGGCACGTCGATAAGCCCACCGAACGGCCATTGCGCGCGCAGCGTGGCGGCGTCTGTCGGCGCGACATTGACGTCTATGTCGTTAGGCGTGCCGGCAACCCTGTAAGGGCAGCGGAAACGGCCGCAATTGGCTTGCGCCGAAAACTGCCAAAGTGCGTAGCCTTGCCAGTTGCCCATCGGGAAATGCACGTCGATGTCGTTGGTGTAGCGCGCATACCAGAGCGGCAGCCGCGACAGGAGCCGGTATCGGTAGCTGTTTTCGGCAATGTACTGGGCGGTCTTGCCGTTGGTGTACAGCACCGGGAAACGGCCGATGCGCCGATGCACATGGCGTACGAACTCCTCGGCATCGTCGAGCGACATCCATTGCGAGGGATCATTGCCCTCGATGTCGAGAGCCATGAGATCGTCCGGCGCAGGCTCGGCGAAATCGAGGAAATTGTTGGCCTGCTCGACCGGATTGCCGGGGCGGGCGAGGTGATAGGCGCCCCATTTCAGGCCGAGTGCCTTGGCGACCACCCGGCGCGTCTGGAACAGTTCGCGCGTCACCGCATGACGTTTCCACAGCGCCTTGCAAAGCTTCACCTCAATGTCGTTGCCCAGGCAGAAATAGGACGGCGGCATGCCGTCGGAGGCCTTGTTGATGAAGCCGACGACCCGCTTGTCGGTGGCGAGCTGGGCCCAGTCGATGGAATTGTATTCGTAGGCATCGACGACCAGAGCGCGGTCGGCGTTCTTCCACGGCTCGGAAAAATCCGAGGCCGTTGCCGCCGTCGAAAGCGCCATCGTCGCCGCAAGAGCGAGGAGCGCTGTGCGGCGAAGAAGGCGCACCGTACTTTTCAAAACAGGGAATCCCCGTTGATCAAAGGCAAATCCTGAACCGCCATGGTTAAGGATTTGCTTCGGCGGGAGACACGGCTGAGGTGGCCTTTGGTGGATCGACGATCAGGGTGAGATTTACCGAGATTCAACGACAAGCCGTTTGTAAGCATTCGCGGCTTTGCGTAGCGCTTCATTCGGCTCCGGCGGGTTCACAATCGCTGCCACCAAGGCGATCTGGTTCTCGATTGAAAGGCGGATGGCGGCAGCCTCGTCAATGGAGGGCTGCGCTGCTTCGGTGTGGGCAATACCGGTCTGTTCGTTTGGCATTATGATCACCTTTGGTCGAGCGTTCAGCGCCGGCTGAATGGCTAGAATTCAAACGGGTCCGGCGCCGGCTCTTGCCGCAGCGTGCCTTCGGCGGCGCGTTTGCGGTGGTGGGCGAGCGAACATTGCGGCGAGCACAATATGCCGCGATCCGACCAGTAGGCGGCACCGTGGTCCAGTCTGCCCCCATCGTAGCAGAACCCCTCCGCTCGATAGGGCAGGCCGCATTCGATGCAGCGGTAAGCGTCGGGTCTGGCAAGCATGGGCGGTTCCGGTTGCTGGTTCTGATCTCGCGCCGGTCGATCCGGCATGGCTTGAACTTAATACGCGCCGCCCCGATTGCAAAATCCGCGTGACAAATTTGAGGCTTACAAAAAATGTGCGCGCCATGACCATCCTCCGGGAGCAGCTTGCCTCCGTATCGGGATGCGGCGTACATCTTCCTAGCGGCTCGCGAGGCGCGAAGCCAAGCACTGTCAGGACCGGCATCCTGCATCTGACGCCCGGCGACGTGACCGTTCATGGGTTCAGGTCGAGCTTGCACGAGTATCTTGGCGACGAGACGGACGTGAGCTACGAGACGGCCGAAGAAACGATCTCGCATCGCGTGGGTGATCGAACGGCATCGAGGGGCACGTCAGTTCGATGACGTCGCGGATCAATGCTAGGTAATTACGCGCATCGTAGTTTGGGTCGGTCGAGAGCCGCTTGTCTCAATGAAATCGAGTGTCGCTTCTGCGACTTCAGCAACCTGAAGCCGCTGAACACAATAGACCCCACCGGGGTTGTATTCTTTACAAACACCTGGAACGATACATGGACAAGGCATGGGCGGCCGGAGCGTTTTGTTGGGGATACCAAACGGCCCCATAGATCAGGAGACTGCAGACCGAACAATCCCACCGCCGGAGTTTCAACAGAGGCTGCAACGTGCATCGGGCCGCTGTCATTGCCAAGGAAAATTGCCGCTTCTGTCAACAACGCGACAAGGACTTCAAGCGAGGCCTTTCCGACGACAGTGGCCACCGGCGATGTTGCCGCTTCAATTATGCTTTGCGCAACGGGCCTTTCGTCAGGCCCACCGATGATCAGAGACCGCAGCCCGGTTTTGGCGTAGATCTCATCAATGACGGCGGCAAAATGTTGCGGCGGCCAACGACGCCCCTCGGACCTCGCGCCCGCATGCACAGCCACGTATGATTTCTTCGCCAAGGCGTTTTCGAAAAGAAGCCTGGCACACTCCTCTTGGGCAATCTTGGTGGGCTGCAGCCGAGGGGTTGGGTTTTGAATCGCTAACCCGAGGGCGCCCAATGGAGACAGGTATCTGTAGAGATAATGGGAGCCACCATGGCCGAACGGCGGCGCGAGGACGTTTGCCATCTGAATTTCCCAGAACTTAAACGGACGCTCGGGAGGATCGAAGCCAACCCGAAGTGGGGCGCCGGCCAAACGGTGCATGATCCGTGAGGTTTTTGTATCGGTAAGATCGATGCTGAGATCGAATTTTTGACGCCGCAGAGCAGAAATAAGGGCATAATAGTCGGTCAATCGCTTAAGCGGAGTCCTTCCTCTGCCCCCGGTTTCAAAGCCAACCGCCACGTCGGCAATCTGTTGCGCGACAATGAATTGCTTAAGGCCAGGCGCGCATATCATTGTTATCGAAGCGTCGGGATAGGCGAGGCGTAGATTGCGGACCAAAGCAGATGTCAGCGTGACATCACCCAGGAATTTTGTTTGGACAATGCATATCGAGCGAATTTCATTGCCAGATTTTGGGCTCATGATCGCGTTGCAGTCCATTTTGACTTTGTCACGATCTCACCTATCCGCCGAGATAACGGCGCCATGGAATAAGAGCCGTACTCCCTTTCGAATCATAGGAACCGATACAAGCCCTTGCCGCATCGGTCTTTAAGGTTTTGCGGTGCGCGAAGCAACATTGATCGAAACCAGCAATTGCTATCGTAAATAGGGCTAGTCTTATAGGTTCTGGCGCTTTCAATGCATGTCGGTGCGAGCAGATCGAAGTTTTGTTGGATTGGATCACCCACAAGTAGTCCCCCCTGATCGCGAGCCATGTTCTCGCTGTGTTCATCGCATGGCTTGGACGTTCGGCTCATTGATAAAGGCAGTGATGCAGATCATGGCGCATCGCCTCCAAGTACGGCGCGGATGCTCCGCCATGGCCACCGATCTCGCGCCACGAAACGGCGGCACGGCCCGCCAACGGCGCCGTCGGATCGAGCCACACGCCCGACGTCAGGAAGCATTCGGGCATGGGCATCGCGAACGCCGAACAATAGCGCGATGGGCGCGTGTTTGTCCTTGGAGCGATCTCGTGTCGCGACTATCGACTCGATCCCATGTGCTGACGCTGTGTGACGTAGCGCGGGGAGATCAGGCAGGCGCCGATCATTCGCCCGGCTCGAGCTGACGCGCTGTGGGGAAACGTGTAGGGGCGAGCCATTAGCGAGGGCGGCGATGTTTTGGTAGTCCCGGCATCGCGGGCCTTAGTTGCCGTTTTTGAGGAAAGGTGGGAGACCGCTGATACGGCGGGTGGTTTTGCAGCGGCACCGGCTCTAGGGTTGGGCGGGCCGATGCATCAGGAGGAGTGAGCGGCATGTATAGGGCACCGGTCGAGGATATCGCCTTCACGCTCAAGCACGTGGCCGGCATGAAGTCGGCGCTCGATGCCGGCACCTTCGGCGATCTCGGCGAGGATCTGGTCGATGCCGTTCTTGGCGAGGCCGGCCGTTTCGCCACCGAAGAGGTCGCACCGCTCTACACGATCGGCGATCGGCAGGGTGCGGTGCTGAACGGCGCCGCCGTCACCACGCCGCCCGGCTGGAAGGAACTCTATCGCCGCTGGATCGATGGCGGCTGGAACGCGCTCTCCGGGCCTGCGGAATATGGCGGCCAGGCGCTGCCGACCATGCTCGGCGTGGCCGCGCTCGAAATGTGGAACTCCGCCGCCATGGCCTTCGGCATCGGCCCGACGCTGACCATGGGCGCGGTCGAGGCGCTGGACAAACACGCCTCCGACGACCTCAAGGCCAAATATCTCGAAAAGCTCGTCTCCGGCGACTGGATGGGCACGATGAACCTGACCGAGCCGGAAGCCGGTTCGGACCTCGCCGCCTTGCGCGCCCGTGCCGAGCCGGCGGGTGACGGCAGCTACCGCATCTTCGGCCAAAAAATCTTCATCACCTATGGCGAGCACGATTTCACCGACAACATCATCCATCTGGTGCTGGCGCGGCTGCCCGATGCGCCGGCCGGCACGCGCGGCATATCGTTGTTCCTGGTGCCGAAATTCCTGGTCGGCGACGATGGCGCGCTCGGCGGCCGCAACGACGTCTTCTGTTTCGGACTTGAGCATAAACTCGGAATCCATGCCTCGCCGACCTGCACCATGATCTATGGCGACGGCTTCGAAGGGGCCGAACCCGGCGCCGTCGGCTGGCTGATCGGCGAGGAGAACAAGGGGCTAGCCTGCATGTTCACCATGATGAACAATGCGCGGCTTTGTGTCGGCATGCAGGGGGTGGCGGTCGCGGAAGCCGCAACGCAGAAGGCGATCGCCTATGCCAATGAGCGCCGGCAGGGCAAGGCCTCGAGCTACACTGGCACGGGTATGGCGCCTATCGTCCATCACCCCGATGTCCAGCGTAGCCTGCTGACCATGAAGGCGCTGACCCAGACCGCACGCGCCATCAGCTATTCCTGTGCCCACGCCATCGACATGGCCCGTGTCTCCGCCGGTGACGAGGCGGCACACTGGCGCGACCGCGCCAATCTGCTGACGCCGCTGGCAAAGGCGTTCTCGACCGATATCGGCGTCGAAGTTGCCTCACTCGGCCTCCAGGTTCATGGCGGCATGGGTTTCATCGAGGAGACGGGAGCGGCCGCCTTCTATCGTGACGCGCGCATCGCGCCGATCTACGAGGGCACCAACGGCATCCAGGCGATCGATCTGGTGATGCGCAAGCTGCCACTCGGCGGTGGCGACCATGTGCATGGTTACATCGCCGAACTGGCTGATATGGCCGCAGCGGTGCGGACCTCGAACATGAAGGGTTTCGGCCGCACCGCCGACGCTCTCGACGCGGCACTTGGCGATCTCAGCGAAGCGACCCGCTTCCTGCAAAAACTGACGGCCGATGGCCGGTCGGAAGAGGCGCTGGCAGGCGCCACGCCCTATCTCAGGCTGATCTCGCTTGCCGCCGGCGGCGCCTATCTGGCGCGCGGTGCTCTTGCCGATCACAACCGCATAGCGCTTTGCCGTTTCTTTGCCGAAAACCTGCTCGGCGAGGTCAGCGCCTTGAGGGCGCGCGTCATCGATGGCGCCGAAAGCCTCGCCGCTGCCGGCAAGACGCTCGTCTCCGCCTGACGTTTCACAAGGAAGACACCGTGACAGACCATATCCTCGTCGAGCGCCAGGGCGCCATCCAGATTATCCGCATGAACCGGCCGGACAAGAAGAACGCGCTGACGCGCGCCATGTATGCGAAAATGTCAAAAGCCCTGGCTGAAGGCGACGCCGATCCCGCGATCCGCGTCCATGTCTTCCTCGGCGTGCCCGGCGCTTTCTCCTCCGGCAACGACCTTGCCGACTTCATGGTCGTCGCCACCGGCGGCGACGGCGGCACCGAAGTCTGGGATTTCCTGATGGCCCTGGCCAAGGTCGAAAAACCCTTGGTCTCCGGCGTCGACGGCATCGCGGTCGGCATCGGAACCACGCTCAACCTGCATTGCGACTTGACCTTCGCCACGCCACGCACCGTGTTCAGGACGCCTTTCGTCGACCTTGGCCTGGTGCCTGAGGCGGGATCGAGCCTTCTGGCGCCGCGCATCCTCGGGCAGCAGGGTGCCTTCGCGCTGCTCGGCCTCGGCGAAGGCTTTTCGGCTGAACGGGCGAAGGCCGCCGGCCTGATCTACGAGGTGGTCGAGGAAGCAGCGCTGGAGGCCTCGGTGCTGGCGGCGGCCGGGCAGATCGCGGCCAAGCCGCCGCAGGCGCTGAAGATCGCGCGCGACCTGATGCGTGGCTCGCGAGACGACCTCGTCGCCCGCATCGGCGAGGAAAGCGAGCATTTTCGCGAGCGGCTGAAGTCCGATGAGGCCCGCGCCGCGCTCACCGCGTTCATGACGAGAAAGAAGGCCTGAGCCTCTCCTTCAGGGATAAAGCCTCGTCTTATCCCAGGCGCCTTTCGCGTCGCGGCTGAAGACGAGCCGGTCGTGCAGGCGGAACGGCCTGTCGTGCCAGAACTCGATGGTGCTCGGCACGATTCGGAAGCCGGACCAGTGCTTTGGCCGGGGGATCTCGCCGATCGGATAGCGTGCCGTGTATTCTGCCACCGCCTTTTCCAGCGCAAAGCGGCTTTCCAGTGGTCGCGACTGTTTCGAGGCCCAGGCGCCGATGCGGCTGCCGCGTGGCCGCGTCGCGTAATAGGCGTCGGCTTCGGCGTCGCTGACGATCTCCACCGGTCCGCGAATGCGCACCTGGCGGCGCAGCGACTTCCAATGGAAACACATCGCCGCCTTCATGCTGCCAAGAATCTCCTGGCCCTTGGCGCTCTCGAAATTCGTGTAGAAGACAAACCCGCCTTCATCGAATCCCTTGAGCAACACCATACGCACATCCGGCATGCCGTCGGCATCGACGGTCGCCAGAGCCACGCCGTTGGGGTCGTTCGGCTCGCTTTTCGTTGCGTCGTCCAGCCATGCGGCAAAGAGGCGAAACGGCTCGGCAGCCTCGGTAAAGTCACCGCTTGTTAACTCAGTGTCACTCATAGTTTTTCTCAAATTGTCACGAAGCCAAGATTCTTACAAAACCAAGATTCTTAACGAAGCAAGGGGGAGGCTGCCGATTGTCGCGTATCGCGCAAGCTTTTGACAGCAGGCAATGGAGCGTTATCGCTTCGGCCAGCGCGAAAGCCGCGATCGTGGCGGTCGCCTTGCCGCTTGCCGCGTGTGGCGCCGGCGGCTTCAGCCTGGAAAAAGCCGAAGTCGACCGCTCGATCCTGACCAGCAGCACATCGGCCTCGGCCGCGCCGGCCAATTTGGATCGCGACTCCGACCAGACGACGATCGGCAATGCGGTTTCCTCGGCCGATATCGAGCAGCTCGGCGGGCAGGCCGTCCCATGGGCCAATGCCGGCACCGGCTCGCGCGGTACCATCACCGATCTGGCGGAATTGAAGGACAACGGCCAGACCTGCCGCCGCTTCAAGGCCTCGCGCGAAAGCTTTGACGGCGTTGCCATGTTCGAAGGCGAACTGTGCCTGGCCAGCGCCGGCGGCTGGCGCATGCAGGACTTCAAGGCACTCTGAGCCTGATCCGCAAGTCGATCGGACCGGCTCTGATTTCCGCGTCTGATATGCGGCTCCAGCACTGGAATTTCTTCCTATGCGAGCGCATATAGGGGGCAACCAGAGACTCAACTCTTCTCCAGGGCAGTAAGCATGCGCGACCCCTATGAGGTGCTGGGCGTTGCCAAGAACGCATCGGCCAAGGATATAAAATCGGCGTACCGGAAACTCGCCAAGAAGCATCATCCGGATCAGAACCCGAATGATCCCAAGGCGAAGGACCGTTTTGCCGCGGCCAACCAGGCCTATGAGATCGTCGGCGACGAAAAGAATCGCGCCGCTTTCGATCGCGGCGAAATCGACGCCGACGGCAAGCCGCGATTCCAAGGCTTTGAGGGCGCTGCCGGTGGCGGCGATTCCTTTGGCGGCTTTCGCCGGCAACAGGGTCCGGGCGGTTCGCGGTTCGAATTCCGCTCCGGCCGACCGGGTGGCGATCCGTTCGACGGCAACAGCGACATCTTCAGCCAGATTTTTGGCGACACTTTTTCGGGCGCGCGCGGTCCCGGCACGGGCGATCGCCGCCAGCAGGCGACAGCAGCCGATCTGAACGTCACGCTCGACGTCACCATCGAGGAAGCGGCGACCGCCGAAAAGGTGACGGCGATGTTCCCCGACGGCCGCAAAGTGGCGGTCAAGCTGCCGGCCTATGTCGAGGATGGCCAGACCATCCGCCTCAAAGGCCAAGGCGAGCAGGGGCCGGGCCAGCCAGGCGACGCGCTGGTCAAGATCCATCTGCGCCGACATCCACGCTACCGCATCGAGGGCCGCGACCTGCACGCCGATCTGCCGGTGGCGCTGGCGGATGCGGTGCTCGGCGCCAAGGTGCCGGTCGAGACGCCGACCGGCAGGCTCGCGGTCAACATTCCAGCCTGGTCGAGCTCCGACAAGGTCCTGCGGCTGAAGGGCAGGGGCCTGCCGGAAAAGGCCGGCGGCCACGGCGATCTCTACGCTCATGTGCGCATCATGCTGCCGGAAGACGGTGATAGCGCGCTCGAAGCGCTGTTGCGCAGCCAAAAAGGCTGATCGGCGGCTTTTGTCCCCTGAACTGTCCGGTTTGAGCGCTTGAAGGGGCTCTGTGCCTGTGCGATAGGGCAACCCACAAAGCTGAATCTTGCGGAGAGCGCTGACATGGCGGGTGGACAGGGCCTAATGGCCGGCAAGCGCGGCCTCATTCTTGGCGTCGCCAACAATAGGTCGATCGCCTATGGCATCGCCAAGTCGTGCGTCGACCATGGCGCCGAGATCGCGCTGACCTATCAGGGCGAGGCGTTCAAGAAGCGCGTCGAGCCGCTGGCGGCGGAACTGGGCGCCTTTGTCGCCGGCCATTGCGACGTCACCGATCCGGCGAGCCTGGACGAGGTTTTCGCCAATGTCGCCAAACATTGGGGCAAGCTTGATTTCCTCGTCCACGCCATTGCCTTCTCCGACAAGGACGAGCTGACCGGCCGCTATGTCGAGACGACGCGCGACAATTTCCTGCGCACCATGGACATTTCGGTCTATTCCTTCACCACCATTGCCAAGCGCGCCGAGGCGCTGATGACCAATGGCGGCTCGCTGTTGACGCTGACCTACTACGGCGCCGAAAAGGTGATGCCGCACTACAACGTCATGGGTGTCGCCAAGGCGGCGCTCGAGGCCAGCGTGCGCTATTTGGCGGTCGACCTCGGCGCCAAGAAGATCCGCGTCAACGCCATTTCGGCCGGTCCGATCAAGACGTTGGCCGCCTCCGGCATCGGCGATTTCCGCTACATCCTGAAGTGGAACGAGTACAATTCGCCGCTGAAGCAGACGGTCACGCAGGAGGAAGTCGGCGATTCCGGCGTCTATTTCCTGTCCGATCTGTCGCGCGGCGTCACCGGTGAAGTGCATCACGTCGATTCGGGCTACCACGTCGTCGGCATGAAGGCGGTCGACGCACCTGATATTTCGACGGTCAAGGACTAACGCCCGGCCAACCGTCGTCCGTCCCGATCCCGCACCGGAAGACCTGATGTACCCGCTGGTTTATATCGCGCGCCACGGCCAGACCGCGTGGAACGCCGAATTCCGGCTTCAGGGGCAGGCCGACACCGATCTCAACCCTCTTGGCCGCGAACAGGCGACCGGAAACGGGCTTCGGCTAGCCGCGTTGGTCCCAAACCCCTGGGAATTCGATTTCCTCGCCAGTCCGATGAAACGGACGCGCGAAACGATGCAGCGTATTCGCGCCGCGATGGAGCTCGATCCGGGTGCCTATCGAACCGATCCGCGCCTCGTCGAAGTCAATTTCGGCGACTGGCAGGGATTTACCTTTCCCGAGCTCGAGACACGGTATCCCGGAGCGAGCATGACGCGGGCTCTGGACAAGTGGAACTTTCAGCCGCCCGGCGAAGGCGCCGAGAGCTATCAGATGCTGCTCGAACGGGTGAGGCCATGCTTCGACGAGATCGAACGCCAGACGATATGCGTGACCCATGGCGGCGTCATGCGCACCTTGTTTCGCTTCGTTCTGGGGCTGGCCGAGGACGAGGCAGCGAACCTGGAAATACCGCAGGATCGCCTGCTCAAGCTCGAAGGCAAGAGTCTGGAGTGGCTTTAGGCCAGTTCGCACACGGCTCGGCGAAAGCTGAACCGCAAATACTGCATTCAATTGAGGTTGGAAGCTCTAGTTGGCAGAGCTGTCCGGCAGTTCCATGTCGGTGACGATGTTTTCGCCATTGGTCACATCGTAGGCGATGACGATGTCCATGCCCGGCTTCAGCGCGTCGAGATCAGTCTCTGCGTTCAGCTTGTAGGACTTGCCGTCATCCAGCGTCAGCGTCGCCGTGTCCTTGTCGATCTTTTTGATCAGGCCTTCGGTCTGGCCGGCGAAAGCGGCGGTGGAAAGCAGCAGCGTGGCGGCAATGGCGCCAATCAGGGTACGCATGATCGTTCCTCTTTATCATTGCGCCGGCATGGCGGCGGGCGTTCAACGGCGGATGGAGCAGAGCAGAAACCAACCGAATGTGTCAAAACTAAATCCGCCAGATCACAGTTTGACCCCTGTGAAAAACGCCAATAGAAGGCAACCTACAGCCCCGCGCGTCCTCTTGGACGCGAGAAGGACGCTGTAGCATTGTTGATTTTGCGCATAATCCTTTCCGAAAATCGCTCCGATTTTCGGGGTCATGCGCCAAGCCGGCTCCGCTGCCGGGCAGGGTCATTTCATGTCTCACAACACGTTCGGCCACCTTTTCCGCGTCACCACCTGGGGCGAAAGCCATGGCCCGTCGCTCGGCTGCGTCGTCGACGGCTGTCCGCCCGGCATCCGCTTTACTCTGCGAGACATCCAGGCCGAACTCGACAGGCGCCGGCCGGGGCAATCACGTTTCGTGACGCAGCGTCGCGAACCGGATGAAGTGAAGGTGCTGTCCGGCTTCATCCTCGACGAGGACGGCGAGACGATGATCACCACCGGCACGCCGGTGTCGATGCTGATCGAGAATGTCGACCAGCGTTCAAAGGATTATGGCGAGATCGCCCGCCAATACCGGCCGGGCCATGCCGATTACACCTATGACGTCAAATACGGCGTGCGCGATTATCGTGGTGGCGGCCGCTCCTCGGCCCGCGAGACGGCAGCCAGGGTGGCGGCCGGTGCGTTGGCGCGCAAGGTGGTGCCCGGCGTGGTGGTGCGCGGCGCGCTGGTGTCGATGGGCGAAAAATCCATCGACCGCGCCAACTGGAACTGGAATTTCATCGGCGATGCCGAAAATCCGTTCTTCACCCCCGATCCGGCGTCCGTTCCTGTCTTCACCAGATATCTCGACGGCATCCGCAAGGCGGGCTCCTCGGTCGGTGCGGTGATCGAAATCGTCGCCGACGGCGTTCCGCAAGGCCTCGGCGCGCCGATCTATGCCAAGCTCGATCAGGACATCGCCTCCGGCTTGATGTCGATCAACGCGGTCAAGGGCGTCGAGATCGGCAACGGCTTCGAGGCCGCCCGCATCACCGGTGAACAGAATGCCGACGAGATGCGCATCGGCAATGACGGCAAGCCGGTGTTCCTGTCCAACAATGCCGGCGGCATCCTTGGCGGCATCTCGACCGGCCAGGCGATCGTCGCCCGTTTCGCCGTCAAGCCGACCTCGTCGATCCTGACGCCGCGAAAGTCGATCGACAAGGACGGCAAGGACGTCGAGATCATGACCAAGGGCCGCCACGATCCATGCGTCGGCATCCGCGCCGTGCCGATCGGCGAAGCAATGGTTGCCTGTGCGATCGCCGACCACTATCTGCGGCATCGGGGACAGACGGGGAGGGGAATAGGGGAATAGGGGAATAGGGCAATATGTTGCGCTCTTAGTCCGGCCGGCCAAATCTTTTTGCTTTTCCCTACTCCCGTACTGCCCTACTCCCTTATTCCCCTGCGAGCGAAGCGAGTACCCATGCCTTACGACCAGAAAAAAATCGTCGAAGCCCTGCGTGCTTTCGAACGCGGCGAGATCGTCGTCGTCATGGATGATGACGGGCGCGAGAACGAGGGCGACCTGATCGTCGCCGCCGTCCACTGCACGCCCGAAAAAATGGCGTTCATCGTTCGCCACACGTCCGGCATCGTCTGCACGCCGATGCCGCGCGAAGAAGCCAAGCGGCTTAACCTTGCGCCGATGGTCGCCGACAACGATTCCGCCCACACCACGGCTTTCACCGTCAGCGTCGATTTCAAGCATGGCACCACCACGGGCATCTCGGCCGAAGATCGCACTTTGACCGTTCGCAATCTTGCCAACGGCAATGTCGGTGGCTCGGATTTCGTCCGGCCCGGCCACATCTTCCCTTTGATTGCGCGCGAAGGCGGCGTGCTGATGCGCTCCGGCCATACCGAAGCCGCGGTCGACCTGTGCAAGCTCGCCGGCCTGCCGCCGGTCGGCGTCATTTCCGAGCTGGTCAATGATGACGGCACCGTCAAGCGCGGCCCTCAGGTGCAGGCTTTCGCCGAGGAGCATGGGCTGAAGCAGGTTTCGGTCGCCGACCTCATCGCCTACCGGCAGCGCAAGGAAACTCTGGTCGAACGCGTCGCGTGCTCGGAAATCGACACGCTCGGCGGCAAGGCACAGGTCTTCACTTACACGCTGCCGTGGGACTCCATGCATCACGTCGCGATAGTCTTCGGCGACATCCGCGACGGCGAGGAGGTCCCGGTGCGTCTGCATTCCGAGGATGTGGTGACCGATGTCTTCGGCACCAGCCACCGGCTCGACGCCATCATGAAGGCGATGGGTGAGCGCAGGCGCGGCGTCATCGTCTATCTCAGAGAAGGCTCCGTCGGCGTTGCGCATCAGGAACGCAAACGGCCGGCCAGCGGCGACCGCGAGGATCACGAAGAGGCTCGCCGCCGCGAAAACGAGTGGCGCGAGATCGGGCTCGGCGCGCAGATCCTCAAGGATCTCGGCATCTCCTCGATCAACCTGATCGCCTCGCGCGAACGCCACTATGTCGGCCTCGAAGGTTTTGGCATCCACATCGCCAAGACCGAGATCCTCTAGGCAGCTAGCGCCCGGCTCGAAACCGGGCGCTATCTGATTATTCCGCGGCAATCGCGGCCGCTTCACATACGTCCATCTCGCACTCAGTCGTGGCAAGGCTGCGTTGGCCAAGCAGCACCGTGGCCAGCGCGATCGTGCCTGAAGCCACCGACACCCAGAACCCGTTCGGTGCACCGAACGCATCCACCACCGCGCCGGCCGCGAACGAGCCCAGCGCCATGCCGATGCCGATGCCGGTCATGACCCAGGTGATGCCTTCGGTCAGCATCGCTTCCGGCACATGCCGCTCGATCAGGCCGAAGGCCGTGATGAAGGTCGGCGAGATCGCCACACCGCTGATGAACACGGTCAGCGCCAGCAGCGGCACGGTGTCGGCGGCGAGCGGCAACAGCGTGCCGAGCGCGACGAGGGCGACTGCGATGGCGAGCTGGCGTTGCAGCGGCGCCTTCAGGCTGAGCGCGCCGACGATGATGCCGAGCACGAACGATCCCAGCGCATAAACGCCGATGACAAGGCTGGCGGCGCCGGGTTGGCCAAGCTCCTTGGTGATCGCCACGGTGGTCACTTCCGTCGTCGCGAAGGTTGCGCCGACGAAGATCAGGGCAAGCGTGATGATCTGAACCGGCCGCAGGCGGATCGCCGAGCCGCTTGAGTTATGGTCGACCGGCCGCACCTGGGGCTCGGTCGAGCGTTGCAGGATGAAGGCCGCTGATCCGAATGCGAGAAATAATGTGCTCACCAGAACGCCGGCTTCCGGGAATAGGGCGGCACTCAGGCCGACCGATAACGATGCCCCGGCGATATAGACCAGTTCATCGGCCACGGACTCGAAGGCGAATGCGGTGTTCATCTGCGGTCGTCCTCGGAAAATCTCTGTCCAGCGCGCCCGCACCATCGCAGGTATGCTTGGCATGGCGGCGGCCAGGAGTGCCGACACGAACAGCGTCCACACCGGCCAGTCCTGGTTGGCCGCCGCTATGAGGACGGCGAAAGCCAGCACCGCGATGATAGTGGTGGGCACGACGATTCGTGTCTGGCCCAGGCGGTCCACCAGTCTCGATATTTGCGGCGCGACGAAGGCGTTGGCCAGCGCGTATGTCGCCGAGACGGCTCCAGCCAGCCAGTATTCGCCGCGCGCCTGCGACAGCATCGCCACGATGCCGATGGGCGCCATGGCGATCGGCAGGCGCGCTAGGAAGCCGGCGGCCGCAAAGCCCTTGGCGCCGGGGGCACGAAAGATTTCCGCATAGGGATTTTGCATCGGTTGGTTCCTCGACAAAGGACGATTGGACAATTACATACGGAGCGTATGATTATTAGATAGAGCATACGCCGCGTATGTCAATTAGCATACGAAGCGTATGTGAATAGGTCCAGGACACATGCACAAACCCCGCAAGGAGATGATCGCCGAGACGCGCGCAAAGCTTATTGCGGCGGCCCGTCATGCCTTCGGCACAACAGGCTATGCGGAAGCCTCGATGGATGATTTCACCGCTTCGGCCGGGCTGACGCGCGGTGCGCTCTATCATCATTTCGGCGACAAGAAGGGGCTGTTGCAGGCGGTCATAGCCCAGATTGACGGCGAGATGGCGGCGCGCATCAATGAGGTCGCGTCGAGAGCGCCGACCCGTTGGCAACATTTCGTCGACGAATGCTCGACCTATATCGAGATGGCGCTGGAGCCGGAAATCCAGCGCATCATGTTCCGGGATGGCCCGGCCGTGCTGGGGGATCCAGCGCAATGGCCGAATTGCAGTGCGTGCATCGCTTCAATGACCGACCATCTGACCGCGCTGCAGGAGGAGGGGGTCGTTGTCTCCAGCCTCGACCCCGAGACGGCCTCGCGATTGATCAACGGAGCGAGCAGCCAGGCAGCGCAACGGATCGCCAATTCGAGCGACCCCGAAGCGACGTCGAAGAAGGTGGTGACGGCGTTCAAGCAACTGCTCGAAGGCCTGCTCAAGAAGCCGGACCCGCAGTCGAATTGAAGTTCCCACCGGAGCTTTCGTGCCCGGCAGCTGTTCCCGATAGGAATTTTTTCTTGACTCGGTGACCTCAGCTAAGGTATATATTCGTCCATGGTGCTGATTTGCGCCAGTGACCCGCCGCACAGGCGGGTTTTTCGTTTGATGCTCCGTCAGCCGCGCGCCGGCGAAAGGCTCCGAAAGAAAACCGTCAGCCCGAATTCGTTGCCCTTCGGCGTCAAGGCCGGCAATTGACAATCGCCGGGTTGAGCCCATCCTCTTCCACCATCTCTGAGGCGGAGATTCGGGGCACATGTGGGATTTCGAGATCGGCCGGTCGGTGTCCATCATGATGCGGACCTGGCCGTTCATCGTCTTTCGCATGATCGTCTATTTCGGCATCACACTGGCCTACATCATGGCGACCGGCACCGGTGCCTCGGTCGGCTATGGCGTCGGCCATATCTCCACCGATCCCGACGGGCCCATGTCCTTTGCCCTGTGGGGCGGCGTGGTCGGGTTTGGCATCGTCTCGATCGCGGTCTACTGGATCCGCGAATACATCCTCTACATCGTCAAGGCCGGCCACATCGCCGTCATGGTTCATCTGATCGACGGCCGCGACATTCCCGGCGGTCAGGACCAGATCGCCTACGCCAGGGATATCGTGACCCAGCGTTTTGCCGAGGCCAACACCCTTTTCGTCGTCGACCAACTCGTCAAGGGTGCCATCCGCGCCATCACCAGCCTGCTCGGCGGTATCGCCGCCTTCCTGCCGATACCGGGCCTGAGCGGCCTGGTCTCCTTCATCAACACCGTGATCCGCCTGTCGCTGACCTATGTGGACGAGATCATCCTCGGCTACAACATCCGCATCAATTCAGCCTCGCCGTTCGAGACGGCGCGCCAAGGCGTCGTGCTGTATGCCCAGAACGGCAAGGTCATGGTCAAGAACGCCGTCTGGCTGGCGGTCATCATGTGGGGCGTGTCATTCATCATCTTTCTGATGATGCTGGCGCCTGCTGGCGCAATTCTGTTCCTGATGCCTGGTCAGCTCGCCGGCTGGGCTTTTGTGCTCGCCATCGTCTTCGCCTGGGCATTCAAGGCGGCGTTCATTGAACCCTTCGCCATCGCCTGCTTGATGCAGGTCTATTTCAAGACCATTGCGGGCCAGGTGCCGGATCCCGCCTGGGACGCCCGGCTGGCCGAGGCGTCGTCGAAGTTCAGAGAGCTCAAGGACAAGGCGCTGGCCTCCTTCGGCGGTTCGCGCTGGGGTACGGCCGGCGCCACACCCTGATCCGCTGGGCGGGTGATGTCTGGTGAGGCAGAAACGGTGTTGAGGCGCGCCACGGTGGATTTGAGCTGTGTCTCGCCTTGCCCGGAAAAGGTCTCGCTCATGATCAGCTCCGGCAGCGGCAGCCGCCGTCCCCAGCCATGCGTTTCAAGGTCCGGTTTGGGAGCGAACTCGGAAACACGGCCGACGCAGAGATAGGCGATCGGCGTTACGTGGTCCGGAATGGCCAACAGCCGCTTCAGCGCCTCAGCCTCGATGATGCTCACCCAGCCGACGCCAACGCCCTCGGCACGCGCGGCCAGCCAGAAATTCTGCACCGCGCAGACGGTGCTGTAGAGATCCATCTCCGGATTGTGCCAGCGTCCCAGCGGCGAACCCTTCGAGCGCTGCCGGTCGCAGGTGATGCAGATGTTGAGCGCGCTCTCGCAGATGCCTTCCAGCTTGAGCTTGCGGTACAGCGCCTGTTTTTCCGCCTCGATCGCCGGCAGTTCCTGTTCTCGCGCGGCCAGGAACAGGTCGCGCACCTCCGCCCGTCGTTTGACATCGCGAATGACAATGAAATTCCATGGCTGCATGAAGCCGACCGATGGCGCGTGATGGGCGGCAAGCAGCAGCCGTGCCAGCACGTCGTCATCGATCGCGGTGGGCAGGAAATGGCTGCGCACGTCACGCCGCGTGAACATGGCGCGGTAGACCGCATCGCGCGCATTCTGGTCAAATCCATCGTCAATGGCAGCGGTCATGTGTTCCGGCATCGCTTGTCCCCTTGCGATTGCAGATTCAAAACTGACAGAGCGTACTTTGTGCGTCCAAGTAGACGCACGTCGCTCTGATGCCATCCGCCTGACCACGCGGATGACAATGCCTGCCAGGCCGGTCTTCTGGCTCGGGATCAACCCGCGTCCGGTGCCTTCCCGTCATCGACAGTGGCATTTACCGGCGCGGTCCCCCTCACAGCGTTGGGCACGCCACGGAATTCAACCGTGTTCCCGATTCTCCCGCTTGCGGCGGGCACCAGGCAGTACCAGGGACCTTACGCCGAAGCGCCCGCGGGGCCAATGCCTGCGGCGACGCGAATGGACGCAGTCGCGATTTTCCCCAGTCATCGGCCGCCCGTGCATGGCCTTTGTCGATCCGGGTCACTAGATTAGGACGATGACCACCCGTCTCTACACCCATCCGATCTTCCTCGAGCATCTCACGCCGCCCGGACATCCCGAGCGGCCCGACCGCTTACGCGCCATCGAGCGCGTGCTCGACGACGAAGCCTTTGCCGGGCTCGATCGTATTCAGGCGCCGGAAGGCGACGAGGCCACCATCCTCTACGCGCATCCCGCCGATTTCGTCGCC
The DNA here is from genome assembly GCF_040319775.1 of Mesorhizobium sp. M0870. Classification (NCBI taxonomy): domain Bacteria; kingdom Pseudomonadati; phylum Pseudomonadota; class Alphaproteobacteria; order Hyphomicrobiales; family Phyllobacteriaceae; genus Mesorhizobium; species Mesorhizobium sp. M0870. Next base: position 304,972 of record NZ_JAMYOI010000001.1, on the reverse strand, counting down.
CGCGTGCGCGCCGCCATCCCCGACGAGGGGATTGCCCGCATCGATGCCGACACCACTGCCAGCCCGAAGAGCTGGCAAGCGGCGATCACCGCGATCGGCGCCGCCAACGCCGCCGTCGATGATGTCTTTTCGGGCCGCGCCGACAACGTCTTCGTCGCCGCCCGGCCGCCCGGCCATCATGCCGAAAAGACCACGGCGATGGGCTTTTGCCTGTTCAACACGGCGGCGATCGCGGCGCGTTATGCGCAGAAGAAACACGGTGTCGAGCGCGTTGCCGTCGTCGACTGGGACGTGCATCACGGCAATGGCACGCAGGATATTTTCTGGGACGATCCGTCGGTGCTCTATTGCTCGACACACCAGATGCCGCTTTATCCCGGCACCGGAGCGAAGACCGAAACGGGCGCCGGCAACATCGTCAACGCACCGCTGGCGCCGCAGACCGGCAGCGAAGTGTTTCGCGATGCCTTCCTGTCGCGCGTCCTGCCCGCGCTCGACAATTTCGCGCCCGACCTGATCATCATTTCGGCGGGGTTCGACGCGCACCACCGCGATCCGCTGGCCGAGATCAATCTGACCGAGGATGATTTCGACTGGGCGACCGGCCAGCTGATGCAGCGCGCGGCACGCCACAGCGGCAACCGGCTCGTCAGCCTGCTCGAGGGCGGCTACGATCTGCAGGGATTGGCATTTTCGGTCGCCGCCCATGTCGGGCGACTGATGAAAGGATGAATGATGGCCGATGAGACCAACGAAGACGTCAAGGCGATGAGCTTCGAGCAGGCACTCGATGCGCTGGAGAAGATCGTCGATGATCTGGAGCGTGGCGACGTGCCGCTCGACCAGTCGATCAAGATCTATGAGCGTGGTGAGGCGCTGAAGGCGCATTGCGACCGGCTGCTGAAGGCCGCCGAGGACAAGGTCGAGAAGATCAGGCTGTCGCGCGACGGCAAGCCGGTTGGAACGGAGCCACTCGACGCGGATTGAGGCTCGGTCCGAACGATGGCCTCGCCTCACCGGTTTTTGGACATGATCATGATCGAGGATATAACTCGTTCCGATTGAAACAGCTCAAGGACAAGAGGAGATACGGAAGCGATGTGCAGAAACATCAAGACCCTGTTCAATTTTGATCCGCCGGCAACCAATGACGAGGTGCGCGACGCGGCTCTTCAGTTCGTCCGCAAGCTGAGCGGAACCACGCGACCCTCGAAGCAGAACCAGCACGCCTTCGACCATGCCGTCGAAGCCATCGCCGCCTCGGCGCGCGAACTGCTCGATTCCCTGGAAACCCACCAGCATCCGCGTAATCGCGAAGAGGTGGCGGCCAAGCTGCGGGCAAAGGCGGCGATCCGCTTTGCCTGATGCGGCCAGGCGGCCTTCGACCACCGACAAGGAGAGTCGATGAGCTTCTTCCCCGGGAAAGACCCTGAGGCAGGCGATGCCTTCGCCAGCGATCAGATCGAATTGATGGTCATACCCAACGCCAAGGATATCGGCGGTTTTCAGGTGCGCCGTGCCCTGCCGACGGCAAAAAGGCGGCTGGTGGGGCCTTTCATCTTCTTCGACCGCATGGGGCCCGCGGTCCTGCGCGCCGGTCAGGCACTGGATGTCCGTCCGCATCCGCATATCGGCCTGTCGACGGTCACCTATCTGTTCGACGGCAAGATCCGGCACCGCGACTCACTCGGCACCGAAATGGTCATTCAGCCCGGCGACGTGAATTTGATGACCGCCGGCCGCGGCATCGTCCATTCGGAGCGTACACCGGAGGAACTGCGTGGCGCGCCGATGTCGGTATCCGGCCTGCAGACATGGCTGGCGCTGCCGGACGACAAGGAAGAGGTGGCACCGGTTTTCGAGAATACCGCAGCGCTTCGGCTTCCCGAGATCGAAGCCGAAGGCGTCAACGGGCGCCTCATCATCGGCGATTTCCAGGGACTGCGGTCCCCGGTCAGGGCCGACACGGAGACGCTCTACGCCGACCTGCGCCTGGCGCCCGGCGCCAGCGTGAAAATCCCTGCTGATGCGGAAGAACGCGCCATCTATACGCTGGAAGGCGAGGTCTCAATTTCGGGTGATGTATTCCCAGCCGAACGGCTGCTGGTGTTCCGTCCCGGTGACGAGATCGTCGTGTCGTCGCAGACCGGGGCGCATTTCATGCTGTTCGGCGGCGCCTCTCTTGGTTCGAAGCGTTACATCTGGTGGAATTTCGTCTCGTCGTCCAAGGAGCGCATCGAACAGGCGAAAGAGGAATGGAAGACGGGCCGCTTCGACATCGTTCCCGGAGACGAGGAACGGTTTATTCCGCTGCCGGAAAGCTGATGCCCTGTCACCCAAAAGTGGCAGAACGAAATGCATAGACAAAAGACTAGGGCCTGATCCGCGTCACTGACACACATTTACTTTCGCCGGCCGGCGGCCTATTCGCCCATCAACCGAAAGCCCGAGCACCGTGAACGCAACGCCGCATACGCCGCTTCTCGACAAGGTCCGCATCCCGGCCGACCTGCGCACGCTTGCCGAAAGTGAACTGCCGCAATTGGCGTCCGAGCTTCGCGCCGAGCTGGTCGACGCCGTGTCCCGCACGGGTGGTCATCTGGGCGCAGGGCTTGGCGTGGTCGAGCTGACAGTGGCGCTGCACTATGTCTTCAACACCCCCGACGACCGGCTGATCTGGGATGTCGGCCACCAGGCCTATCCGCACAAGATCCTGACCGGCCGCCGCGACCGTATCCGCACGCTGCGCCAGGAAAGCGGTCTGTCCGGCTTCACCCGCCGCGCCGAGAGCGAGTACGATCCCTTTGGCGCCGCCCACTCCTCGACGTCGATATCGGCCGGCCTCGGCATGGCCGCCGCCCGCGATCTCTCCGGCGGCCGCAACAACGTCATTGCCGTCATCGGCGACGGCGCCATGTCTGCCGGCATGGCCTATGAGGCGATGAACAATGCCGGCGCGCTCGATGCACGGCTGATCGTCATTCTCAACGACAACGACATGTCGATCGCGCCGCCGACCGGCGCGATGAGCGCCTATCTGGCGCGGCTGGCCTCCGGCAAGGCCTATATCGGCCTGCGCGATTTCGGCAAGAAACTGACGTCCTATCTCGGCAAGCGCGCGGATCGTGCGATCACAAGGGCAGTCGAGCATGCACGCGGCTACGTCACCGGCGGCACGCTGTTCGAGGAACTCGGCTTCTATCACATCGGCCCGATCGACGGCCACAATCTGGAGCATCTGATCCCGGTCCTGAAAAACGTCCGCGACAATGGCGAAGGCCCGGTGCTCATCCATGTCGTCACCCAGAAGGGCAAGGGCTATGCGCCGGCCGAAGCCGCTGCCGACAAATATCACGGCGTCAACAAGTTCGACGTCATCACCGGCGCGCAGGCCAAGGCGCCAGCCAACGCACCGGCCTACACCAAGGTGTTCGCCGAAAGCCTGGTCCAGGAGGGCCGCGAGGACGACCGTATCGTCGCCGTCACCGCAGCCATGCCGAGCGGTACCGGCCTCGATTTGTTCGGTGAAGCGTTCCCGTCGCGCACCTTCGATGTCGGCATCGCCGAACAGCACGCGGTGACCTTCGCCGCCGGCCTTGCCACCGAAGGCTACAAGCCGTTCGCGGCCATCTATTCCACCTTCCTGCAGCGCGCCTACGACCAGGTCGTCCACGACGTCGCCATCCAGAAATTGCCGGTGCGCTTTCCCATTGACCGGGCCGGCTTCGTCGGCGCCGATGGCGCCACCCATTGCGGCGCCTTCGACACCACCTTCCTGGCGACACTGCCGGGTTTCGTCGTCATGGCCGCCGCCGACGAGGCGGAGCTGCGCCACATGGTGCGCACCGCGGCAAGCTATGATGACGGCCCGATCGCCTTCCGCTATCCGCGCGGCAACGGCGTCGGCGTCGACATGCCGGAGCGCGGCTCGGTTCTCGAAATCGGCAAGGGCCGCGTCGTCAAGGAGGGCACCAAGGTTGCATTGCTGTCCTTCGGCACGCGGCTGCAGGATTGCCTGATCGCCGCGGAGGAGCTAGGGGCTGCCGGGCTGTCCACGACGGTCGCCGACGCCCGTTTCGCCAAGCCGCTCGACGAGGATCTGATCCGGCGGCTGGCCCGCTCGCATGAGGTGCTGGTGACGGTGGAGGAGGGCGCAGTCGGCGGCTTCGCCAGCCACGTGCTGCAGTTCCTCGCCCATGAAGGCCTACTGGAAAGCGGCCTGAGGGTGCGCCCGCTGGTACTGCCCGACGCGTTCACCGACCACGCCAAGCCGGAAAAGATGTATGCCGATGCCGGGCTCGATGCTGCCGGCATCGTGCGCACCGTGTTCGTGGCACTCGGGCACACAGTCCACGCCCAGCGCGCCTGAATCAAAGTCTCAATGACTTGAATCGGTTTGCCGGCCAACCATCTTAACGCGTTGTTTACGCTGACGTTTGGCGCTTTGCTTACCGTGTCTGTTGGCCGTTTTTCAATGGCGCCCTGCTAGATCGTGATCAGGCAGGGAGACAACAACAATGAAAACGCTTCTGTGCGGTGCAGCGCTTTGCGCCGTCATCGTCGCGCCGGCCACAGCCGAAACGCGCTATGATCGCAGCCTCGAAAAGGCGGCGATGGGCATCATCGCTGGCAAGATGGGCGACATCCGCGGCGGCTTTTCATTCAAGCAGGTGCCGCAACTGGTGGTTCTGCCGGCCCCTGTTTCCGCGCCTGCGGTTGCCATCGAGCCTGCACGCGAGCAAGCTTCAGGAGGGCGTGAGGATGGGTTGTCTCCAGCCGTCGAGCGTCCGGTTCCGCGAAGCGTATTCTGAGCTGGAGAGCAGCAAGCCTTGATCGGGATTGCCCGATCGTTTCAATGTGCTTGCCGCTGTGCGGGTGATCTAAGAAGGCGCTGGCAATGCTACTCCGCCGCAACCAACTCCGCTTGCTGCGCCGGTTTCTCGGGGCGCCAGGATTGCGCCGCGTGGCGGGCGCGGTCTGCCAGGGCGGCTAGGCGTCCGCGCAGGTTTCGTCCACCCACCACCGACGACAAGGTCACCGAATGCGTCGCAAAGCGGCGCTTGAAATCCTCGCCGCCGCAGAGAAAATCGATCGTGGTCAAGCCCCGGTCAAACGACCACTGGATGTAATCCATCATCAAGACCATGCCTGGCGAGGCCCGTTCGAAGGCCGGATCATAGGTGGTGACGAAAGCCATCATCGTTCCATGCTGCTCGAAATTGATCGATATGGCGATGATCTCGTCTTCGCGTTCGAGCACGAAGATGCGCAGCAATCCAAGCTTGGCCAGAACGGATATGAGTGCCGCCAGCGCGGGGGAACCTTCGTCGAAGAGGTCCGAAACGCGGCCGTGTTTTGCAAGCCATACCCGCTTCAGTGCCGCGACGCGCTCCAGCACCGGCTCGCGGGCTTCGTGCGCGTCCATCAGGCGGAAACGCAGCGCGCCGCCTTCCTCCATGAATTTGTAGCCACGGCGATAGTTTTGCCGGGTTTTTTTCGACTGGCTTTCAAACCATTGTGCGCCGCGTTGCCCGGCGCCGGAAACTCGATAGCTGACCTCGCTGCGGTGGCTTGGCTGCAAGATATTGTCTTGGCCTGGGGCGGCGGGACCGAGCAGGGTCCGGAATCGGGCATCGGGCAACAGACGATTGAGGTAGGCAAGATCGAAGCCGCCATCGTCGAGGATATGTTGCCAGAGTTGCGGCAGGATCTGTGGCTCGGCATCGGGAGCAAGCAGGACATCGCCATAGTCGCAGTGATCTTTCGCCGCCCACTCCAGCATACGGATGCCCGAGCGCCAGAAGGTCGCGAGCGCAATGACGGCCTCGAGGCGCTCGCCGCTCCAGACCATGCCGATCCTGAGACCGCGGCGGTCCTGATGCGGTGTGGTGTGCCACCAGGCCGAGATCCAGTCGGGATGCTGGAAAACGAGGCCGCCGGCGCGTTGCCAGAGCGCTGCCCAGGCGGGCGCGATTTCTGCCAGTCGCGCTGACGACGTCGCAATTTCGATCCGGTGCGTTCGCGGCATCCGGAACACGGCGGGTCCGTTCATGGCTTGCCCCCTTGCGGCGATTGCTGTGGCTCGGGCTTGTCGGTGCGGAAATGTCTGGCGATCTGCCGCCACATCCGCTTCAGCGGCAGAACATAGAGGCCTGCGAGCGACTGGTAGTCGCGCACGTTGCGTTCGATCAAACCGAACTTGAAGTCCTCGTCGGGTCTGGGAACGCATAGCGTTCCGAAGAGCCGATCCCAAAACGAGAAGAGCAGCCCGAAGTTCTTGTCGTAGTGGCGCGGGTCGGTGCTGTGGTGCAATTGATGCCAGTGCGGACACAGGATCAGATTGTTCAATGGTCCAAACGAGATCTTGAAATGCGTGTGCCTGACGAAATCCATCATCAGGATGTTGCGTATGATGTAGACGTTGACGCCGAAGACCGTCAGCTCGACGAGGTTCAGCGACACCAGCGACCAGATCCCGAAGCAGATGCCGGGAATGACGCCGTCCCAGGCCCGGTTCATCAATTCGTCGAGCGGGTGGACGCGATCCTTGGTGATGCCGACCATCACCTCGGCCGAATGGTGGACCTTGTGCAGTTCCCAGAGCACCGGGTAGCGGTGCTGGGCGACGTGATAGAGATAGTACGAAATGTCGTAGGCAAGCAGCATGGTGATGGTGAAGATCGTCACCGTCACCGGCCCTGCCGGTCCTTTGATCAGGGGCGGCTGGATTGCCAGCAGCGTGGAGAGCAACCAGTTCGTCGCATAGCCGACGGCGCTGACGAAGACGACGCCGGCGGGCAGCATGAGGAATGGCATCAGCGCCTTCCGCGTCACCCAGAACAAAAGGTCGGCTTTCGCCGAGGGATGCGTGATGACCTCATGCGGGACTGCGAACTCGAAGAACTCTTTCCAGCTCTTTTTCTCGACCGTGCGCCAGTAGGCGACCAGGGCGCTGACCAAAGCAGTCAGCAACAGAAGTCCGGTCGCCAGCAGGCCGGCGCCGGAAATCCGGTCAAGAACCTTGTAGACGATATCGCTGGCCATTTCCAAGGTTGCCGCCTCTCCATCCGGGTTTTCCGGTCGTCGCGGTCATAACATTGAAGTCCTCAAGCAAATGCGATGAAAATTGGTTAAGAAATCATGAGGCTTTCTAGGTGTTTGGTATTTATCCGCAGGCGGCGAGACCCCATGCTTCGGCGGTCATCCGTCTCAACGGGCGTAACGCATGGATATTCATAAGGATGGTCGGCGGGACGGAACGCCTCACCATCGTCACGGTGCAAGATGCTGGGTGTGACGATGGAACGGGAGACGAAATGCTTCCATCTGGCGCTCTTGCCATCGTCGTCGGCTTTCGCCATGAAGGCCGATGAATTCGCCTTTGCCAGCCAGCGCACGCCAGCGGCTCGACGACCTGCTCGTCCAGCGCGGGCTGTTTGCCAGCCGCTCACGTGCCCGCGACGCGGTCGAGCGTGGCACGGTGACCGTCGACGGCGTCATTGCGCGCAAGCCCGGCCTGAGCGTTTTGCCGCAATGCCTTGTTACCATCGATGATCCGGCGCAAGGCTATGTGTCGCGCGCGGCACTCAAGCTGATCGGTGGGCTCGATCATTTCGGCCTCGACCCTGCCGGCTGTGAAGCGCTCGACATCGGCGCCTCGACCGGCGGCTTCACCCAGGTGTTGCTCGAGCGCGGCGTGGCCCATGTCACCGCGGTCGATGTCGGTCATGGCCAGATGCATCCTGATATCGGCGGCGACCCGCGTGTGACGGTGATCGAAGGACTGAACGCCCGCGACCTCGCTGTTGCCGATCTCAGCGGGCGTATTCCGGATTTCATCGTGTCCGACGTCAGCTTCATCTCGCTGAAACTGGCGCTGCCGCCGGCGCTTGGTCTGGCGAAGGCTGGCGCCAAGGCCATGTTTCTGGTCAAGCCGCAATTCGAGGCGGGCCGTGATGCGATCGGCAAGGGTGGTCTGTTGAAAGATCCCTACGACGCCTCTCGTGTCGCCGGCCTGCTGCAGGATTGGCTGGACTCCGTTCCCGGTTGGCGCTCGCTGGGCCTGCATTTGTCGCCGATCGAGGGCGGCGACGGCAATCGCGAATTCCTGCTCGGTGGGATCAAGGACCGATGAGCGCGCGCTTCAGCATCAGGAAACTTGGCGCTCAGGGCGACGGTGTCGCCGAGACCGAGACAGGGGATCTGTTCATTCCCTTCACACTGCCCGGTGAAACGGTTACCGCCGCGCGCGAAAGGGATCGCGCCATGCTGATGGCGGTGCTGGAATCATCGCCGCTGCGCATCGATCCCGCCTGCCACCATTTCACCGAATGCGGCGGTTGCGCGCTCCAGCATTTCGAAGCCGAAGCCTATCGCCAGTGGAAACGCGAAAAGGTGGCGCACATCCTAAAGGGCAAAGGCATCGATTGCGAGATCGGTGACCTGGTCGCCTGCGCGCCGCAGACGCGCCGCCGTGTCGTGCTTGCCGCCCGCCGCACCGATACAGGCATGCTGCTCGGCTTCCATCGCCATCTGTCGCCAGAGATCATCGCCATATCGGAATGCCCGATCTCGCTGCCGGAGATCGTCGCTTCGCTCGATCGGTTGAAGGCGCTCGCCGAATTGGTCTGCGCAACCACCAAATCGTTCCGGCTGGCGGTCACCGTGACCGGTTCGGGTCTCGATGTCGCGGTTCATGAATCCGGCAAGCTGGGGGAGCATCAGCGCCGCATCGCTGCCAATTTCGTCATGGCGCAGGGCTTTGCCAGGCTGTCCATCGATGACGAAATCATCATCGAGCCGAGGAAGCCGGTGGTCATGTTCGGCAGCGTCGCTGTAGCCTTGCCCCCGGGCGCGTTCCTGCAGGCAACCGAGGCCGCCGAACAGGCGATGGCCGATATCGTCGGCGGGCATCTGAAGCGTGCCAAGAAGGTGGCGGATCTTTTCGCCGGTTGCGGCAGTTTTGCTCTGCGCCTGGCCGCGAAGTCGGAAGTCCATGCGGTGGAGGGCGATGCGGCAGCCCTTTCGGCCCTCGACCGTGGATCGCGTTTCGCCACTGGCCTGAAGCGGGTGACGGGCGAACGCCGCGACCTGTTCCGCCGGCCGCTGACGTTCAAGGAGTTGAATGCGTTCGACGGCCTGGTGTTCGATCCGCCACGCGCCGGCGCCGAGGACCAGTCGAAGCAGATCGCCCGCTCGGATGTTCCCTACGTTGCGGCGGTGTCCTGCAATCCGGTGACGCTCGCGCGGGATTTGCGCATCCTGCTCGACGGTGGCTACACCTTGAAAAGCGTCACCCCGATCGACCAGTTCCTGTGGTCGCCGCATGTCGAGGCAGTGGCGCTGCTGGAGAAGCCGAAGAAGAGGCGGTAGATCATTCGCTGGTTTGGCGACGCCGTGCTTCCGCGAGCACGCCCGTTTCTATTTCTCTCAATGTTTTCGACTTGCCTCTGTTGGGCAGCGACCCGAACACATCCTCGGGTCGCGTTGGGGGAAAGACCGGAGCAGGCCGTGTGAGCTGATCGGCGGTTGACTGGAGGCAACGGATTTTTCTCCAGTGGCCATCGCATCAGACCCGCGTGCCGCCGACCGTCATCTGATTCATGCGCAGATGCGGCTGGCCGACGCCGACGGGCACGCCCTGTCCGGCCTTGCCGCACATGCCGATGCCGGTGTCGAGCTTCATGTCGTTGCCGATCATCGACACGCGGTGCATGGCGTCCGGGCCGTTGCCTATCAGCATCGCGCCCTTGATCGGCTGCGTCACCTTGCCGTTCTCGATCATGTAGGCCTCGGTGCAGCCGAACACGAATTTGCCAGAGGTGATGTCGACCTGGCCGCCACCGAAGGAGACAGCATAAATGCCGTTCTTGACCGAGGCGATGATTTCGTCCGGCTCCATGTCGCCTGATGTCATGTAGGTGTTGGTCATGCGCGGCATCGGCTGGTGGGCGTAGCCTTCGCGACGGCCGTTGCCGGTTGCCTTCATGCCCATCAGCCGGGCGTTCTGGCGATCCTGCATGTAGCCGACCAGCTTGCCGTCTTCGATCAGCACATTGCGGGCCGAAGGCGTGCCTTCGTCGTCGACGGTCAGCGAGCCGCGCCGCTCGGGCATCGTGCCGTCGTCGACGACGGTCACCCCCTTGGCGGCGACCTGCTGGCCTAGCAGGCCGGCGAAGGCCGAGGTCTTCTTGCGGTTGAAATCGCCTTCCAGCCCATGGCCGACGGCCTCGTGCAGCATGACGCCCGGCCAGCCGCTGGACAAGACGATGTCGAAAGTGCCGGCCGGGGCCGGTATGGCCTCGAGATTGACCAGAGCTTGCCTGAGCGCCTCCTTGGCGGCGTGCTTCCAGCTGTCCTCGACCAGGAATTCGCCAAACGCCTTGCGGCCACCCATGCCGTAGGAGCCGCTCTCCTGGCGGTCACCATCGCCGACCACGACGGAGACGTTGATGCGGACCAGCGGGCGGATGTCGCGCACCATTTGGCCATCAGCGCGCACGATCTCGACATGCTGCCAGGATGCGGCGAGCGATGCCGAAACCTGCCGCACGCGCGGATCCTCGGCGCGCAGCCAGGCATCGATTTCCTGCAAGAGCTTTGCCTTGGCCTCGAAGGAAGGCGAGGGGATCGGGTTCTCTTCGCCATAGAGATGGCGGTTGGTGCGGGCGGGTGCGGCGGCAAGCGTCCCGGAATAACCGCCCTTGACGGTTGAAACGGCATCGGCCGCGCGCAGCAGCGAAGCTTCGGAGAGGTCGCTGGAATGGGCATAGCCGCTGGCTTCGCCGGCAACCGCACGCAGGCCAAAACCCTGGTCGGTGTTGAAGTTGGCGGTCTTCAGCCGGCCGTTGTCGAACATCAGCGCTTCGCTCTCGCTATATTCGAGGAACAGCTCGCCGTCATCGGCGCCGTTGATGGTCTCAGCGACGATCTGCTTGATGCGATCGTCTGAAATGTCGAATTGGCCGATCAGGCTGTTCATGGCGCGTCCGTTCACAGGAGGAATGGGTCTTTGCCACGATGTAGGCGCGAAGGTGCGCCGAGACAATCGTTCTGCCGCATTGTGAAGACAAAAGCGGTTTGCCAGCAGCCCGCCGATGTCACTTCTGGTTGATGAAGTCGGTGATGTCGCCGGGCTGTCAGGGGAGCGCGGCGAAGCCGTCGGCAAAACCCTTGAGGTCGACCGGGATGCCGATGCCTTCTTCCGGGGTCTGGAAGACGATGAAGGTGGCCGACGTGCCGGTCTTCAGCGTGTCGAGAAGCGGCTTTTCGAGAATGACCTCGGCATAGCAGCCGTCCTGGAAGCAGCGCACGAAATAGGCGCGGCCGATATCCTTGCCGTCGACATTGAGGCCGAGCCCGTTGGGCAAAAGCACGCCGAGCGGCGCCAGCACGCGCAGGATCTCCGCCTTGTTGTCAGCGGTGCGCAGCACCACGACCGACAATCCCATCTCGGGACGGTCCTCGGCGACGACGTTCTGCATCATCACGCATTGTTCCGAGGTGGCGCCGGCCGGTGTGTCGCAGATGATCGACCATGCGCCATGCGTCGAGCGCACGGTGCCGCTCGGCTGCGCGGCGTTGGCCGTGCCGGACACGATCGCGGACAAGCCGATGCCAGACAGGGCGGCGAGAAAGATGACCTTCGCCCAGTTTCTCGAAAACCGAGAGTTTCTCGAAAGCCAGTAATTCATGACGGCTCCATTGCGAATCACGGCACTTTAAGCCGCGCCAAAGCCAAGTAAAGGACGAGACCGCACCAGGTCTGCCCCGAAAAAGCCAATAGGGCGCTTTTCCCTGCCAATTTCGCCCGAATTGCGACGTTCGGCACGTGCGGCCCGCGGGAATGCTGCTGCGGGCTCACTGTAGGCGATTCGGTGCTGCCGCGGCTGCCGCCAAAGGCACATCCGGGCTTGCGCGCAAAAATGCCGCACGGTTTCGTCCGCTCCTTTCTTGCGGAGGGAAAAAGAGTATGGTTTGAACCAGCTTGAAACTGTCGGGATTCCCGTCCCGGCATTGTTCGTTATTCTCGTGAGTACCGCAGCGAGGAACTGGGAGACGATGAGGGCGATGAGAAATTTCCTGGCAAACGCCAAGGTTCCAGCAAGTGCCAAGTTTCTAAGTGCTTGTGCCGCTATCACGTTTTTCGCCGGCGCATCCGCCCATGCCGACCAGCCCAAGAACTGGGAGACAACCTTCCAGGCGCCGGCGACCGACATGATGCGGCAGATCGAGTGGTTCGGAAACTACACAATGTGGTTCATCGTCCCGATCACCATCCTGGTGCTGCTTCTGCTCGCCTACTGCATCGTCAGATTCCGCGCGAGCGCGAACCCGGTTCCGTCCAAGACCAGCCACAACACGCTGATCGAGGTGATCTGGACTGTCGGTCCGGTCGTGATCCTGCTTTGCCTGGCAATTCCCTCGTTCCAGTTGCTGACCGCGCAATATACGCCGCCGGAAGAAGCAAAGCTGACCGTCAAGGCGACCGGCAACCAGTGGAACTGGGACTACGAGTACCAGACCGAAAACACGCTCTCCTTCAACTCCGCAATCCTCCAGGACGGTGATCGGGCCGGCGCCGGCAAGGAGGACCGCAAGGTCTATCCGCGCCTGCTAGCCGTCGACAACGAACTGGTGGTGCCGGTCAACACCATGACCCGCGTGCTCGTCACTGCGACCGACGTGATCCATTCCTTTGCCATGCCGTCGTTCGGCATCAAAATCGACGCCATTCCGGGCCGCACCAACGAGACCTGGTTCAAGGCGGAGAAGGAAGGTATTTTTTACGGCCAGTGCTCGCAGCTCTGCGGCAAGGACCATGCCTTCATGCCGATCGCCATTCGCGTCGTCTCCGACGCGCAGTTCAAGACCTGGCTGGCGGCAGCCAAGACCGATCTGCCCGGCGCCAACAAGACGCTGATGGCCGAGGTCGACGGCCAGAACAAGGTAGCGGCCGCCGGCAACTGATGCCGCGGGTTAGCAAGATTTAGGGAACGGAGCGGAACATGGCAGACGCTGCAGCTCACGACGGGCACGACCACAAGCCTTATCACGGCTGGGTCCGCTGGGTTTATTCGACCAATCACAAGGACATCGGCACGCTCTACCTGATCTTCGCGATCATGGCCGGCATCATCGGCGGTGCCTTGTCGGTCGCCATCCGCATGGAGCTGCAGGAGCCTGGCATCCAGATCTTCAGCGGCCTGGCGCAGATGGTCTATGGCATGAACGGTGACGCCGCGATCGACGGCGGCAAGAGCATGTACAATGCCTTCGCCACCGCGCACGCCCTGATCATGATCTTCTTCATGGTCATGCCGGCGCTGATCGGCGGTTTTGCCAACTGGATGGTTCCGATCATGATCGGTGCGCCCGACATGGCGTTCCCGCGCATGAACAACATCTCCTTCTGGCTGCTGCCGCCGGCCTTCATCCTGCTGCTCACCTCGATGTTCGTGCCGAGCGCGCCGGGCGCCTTTGGCGTCGGTGGCGGCTGGACGCTCTATCCGCCGCTTTCGACCTCGGGCCAGCCCGGGCCGGCCATGGATCTGGCGATCCTGTCGATCCACATTGCCGGTGCGTCGTCGATCCTCGGCGCCATCAACTTCATCACCACCATCTTCAACATGCGCGCGCCTGGCATGACGCTGCACAAGATGCCGCTGTTTGCCTGGTCGGTGCTGATCACCGCCTTCCTGCTCCTGCTGTCGTTGCCGGTTCTGGCCGGCGGCATCACCATGTTGCTCACCGATCGCAATTTCGGCACCACCTTCTTTGCGCCCGACGGCGGCGGCGACCCGATCCTCTTCCAGCACCTGTTCTGGTTCTTCGGTCACCCTGAAGTGTACATCCTGATCCTGCCGGGCTTCGGCATCATCAGTCACGTCATCTCGACCTTCTCGAGGAAGCCGGTGTTCGGCTATCTCGGCATGGCCTATGCCATGGTGGCGATCGGCGCCGTCGGCTTCATCGTGTGGGCGCACCACATGTACACGACCGGCCTGTCGCTCGACACGCAGCGCTATTTCGTCTTCGCCACCATGGTCATCGCGGTGCCGACAGGCGTGAAGATTTTCTCCTGGATCGCGACGATGTGGGGCGGGTCGATTTCGTTCAAGACGCCGATGCTGTGGGCGCTGGGCTTCATCTTCCTGTTCACCATCGGCGGCGTCACCGGCGTCCAGCTGGCCAATGCCGGCCTCGACCGCTCGCTGCATGACACCTATTTCGTCATTGCCCACTTCCACTACGTGCTGTCACTGGGCGCGGTGTTCGCCATCTTCGCCGGCTGGTACTACTGGTTCCCGAAGATGACCGGCTACATGTATTCGCCCGTCATCGCCAACACCCACTTCTGGGTCACCTTCGTCGGCGTGAACCTGATCTTCTTCCCGCAGCACTTCCTCGGTCTCGCCGGCATGCCGCGCCGCACCATCGACTACCCCGATGCGTTTGCCGGCTGGAATTATGTGTCGTCCATCGGCTCGTATATCTCGGCCATCGGCGTCCTGATCTTCCTCTATGGCGTGTTCGAGGCCTTCCAGAAGAAGCGGATCGCCGGCGCCAACCCATGGGGCGAGGGCGCAACGACGCTCGAATGGCAGCTGCCTTCGCCGCCGCCCTTCCACCAGTGGGAACAGCTGCCGAAAATCAAGTAAGGCGGCTGCCCGCTCGAATACGAAACCGCCGGTCCGCCGGCGGTTTTGGCCAACGGATGATGGACTTAAGTACGCATGGCCCTTGTCGACGACCCATTGATTGACGAAGCGGGCTTTCGCATGTCGGAAGCGACGGCGGGCGATTTCTTCGCGCTGCTGAAGCCGCGCGTCATGTCGCTGGTGGTGTTCACCGCCTTTGTCGGCCTTGTCGCCGCACCCGTGACCATCAACCCTCTGCTGGCGGTGATCGCCATCCTGGCTATTGCAATAGGTGCTGGTGCCTCCGGCGCGCTCAATATGTGGTACGATGCCGACATCGATGCCGTGATGACCAGGACCGCCACCCGCCCGGTCCCGGCCGGTCGCATCCAGCCGCACGAAGCGCTGACCTTCGGGCTGGTGCTGTCGGTGCTGTCGGTGATGACGCTCGGCGTACTGGTCAACTGGCTGGCGGCGACGCTGCTTGCCTTCACCATCTTTTTCTACGCCGTCGTCTACACGATGTGGCTGAAGCGCTGGACGCCGCAGAACATCGTCATCGGCGGCGCCGCCGGCGCCATTCCGCCTGTGATCGGCTGGGCCGCGGTGACCGGGACAGTCAGCCTCGAAAGCATTGTCCTGTTCCTGATCATCTTCCTGTGGACGCCGCCGCATTTCTGGGCGCTGGCGCTGTTCAAGTCCGAGGACTATGCCAAGGCCGGCATTCCGATGATGCCCAACGTCGCCGGCCACGCTTCGACCCGCCGCCAGATCTTCGCCTATGCGCTGGTGCTGGCCCCGGTCGGCGTGCTGCCGTGGCTGCTTGGCTACACCACGCCGTTCTATGGCGTGGCCGCCCTGCTTCTGGGAGTCGGTTTTGTCTGGTACGCGTGGAAAGTGCTTGGCATGGCCGACGATGACGGCGTCATGAAACCGGCCAAGGCCCTGTTCGCCTATTCGCTGCTTTACCTCTTCGCCATCTTCGCTGCCTATCTGGCCGACAGCGTTGTCGAACGCGCGCTTGCCATGGGTGGAGCATGACCATGATCGAGGAAAAGCTCGAGACCGTCACGTTGACCGAGCGTCAGAAGAAGGCGCAGCGCAGCCGTTCTATCGCCATCGGTGTGGCGCTGGCGCTGCTGGTGGTCATTTTCTACATCGCGACGATCGTGAAGTTCGGCCACAATCTGGGCACGATGTGATGAGCGTCGAGACCTCAAAAAAAACGGCTGGCAAGAACGGCAACGTCATCGTCGCGGCTGTCTGCCTCGCCTTTTTCACCGGCATGATCGGCATGGCCTATGCCGCGGTGCCGCTTTACAAAATGTTTTGCCAGGCCACCGGCTATGGCGGCACGACGCAACGTGCCGAGAAGCAGTATGCCGGCCGCGTGCTCGACCGCGAGATCACTGTCCGCTTCGATGCCAACATCGCTGGCGTGCCGTGGGAGTTCCAGCCGGTCCAGCGCTCGATGACGATGAAGATCGGCGAGACCGTGCAGGCGCACTATCAGGCGACCAACAAGTTCGATCGTCCCGTGACCGGCCGCGCTACCTTCAACGTGCAGCCTGAACTGGCAGGTCCCTATTTCAACAAGGTCGAGTGCTTCTGCTTCACCGACACGACGCTGAAGCCCGGGGAGACGCTGGACATGCCGGTGCTGTTCTACGTGGACCCCGACATCGTCAATGTGCCGGAGCTCAAGGACGTGAAGACGATCACTCTGTCCTACACGATGTTCCCGGTCGAGAAGACCAAGCCGGTCGCCTCCTCGGAGCCGGCCGAGGGCAACAGCAAGACAATTTCGAATACCGAAGCAAATCTCGGGGGTTGATATGGCAGACGCGCACGCAAAACCACAGCATGACTATCATCTCGTCGACCCGAGCCCGTGGCCTTTCCTGGGATCGGTAGGCGCACTTGTCACCGCCTTTGGCGGCGTCTGCCTGATGGAGTACCTGAAGGGCGGCTCGTTCCCGATCTTCGGCTTCAACATCGCCAATCCATGGCTGTTCTTCATCGGCCTCGTGATCATCCTCTACACCATGTTCGCCTGGTGGTCGGACACCATTAAGGAAGCGCATGAGGGCCATCACACGCGTGTCGTGTCGCTGCATCTGCGCTACGGCATGATCATGTTCATCGCCTCTGAGGTGATGTTCTTCGTTGCCTGGTTCTGGGCCTATTTCGATGCCAGCCTGTTTCCGAGCGAAGCCCAGCAATATGCCCGCACCGCGTTTACCGGCGGTGTCTGGCCGCCGAAGGGCATGGAAGTTCTCGATCCTTTCCATTTGCCGCTCTACAACACCGTCATCCTGCTGCTGTCCGGCACCACGGTGACCTGGGCGCACCATTCGCTCATCCATGGCGATCGCAAAGGCCTGATCAACGGCCTGGTGCTGACTGTTGGCCTCGGCATGCTGTTCACCATGGTGCAGGCCTACGAGTACATGCATGCTCCGTTCGCCTTCAAGGATTCCATCTATGGCGCCACCTTCTTCATGGCGACCGGCTTCCACGGTTTCCACGTCATCATCGGCACCATCTTCCTGTTGGTCTGCCTGATCCGGGCGATGAAGGGTGATTTCACCCCCAAGCAGCATTTCGGCTTCGAGGCGGCCGCCTGGTACTGGCACTTCGTCGACGTGGTCTGGCTTTTCCTGTTCGCCTCGATCTACGTCTGGGGATCGGTTGGCGCGGTGATCGAGGGCCACTGATCCTGGCCTGAGGAGTTTTCGTTTCGAGAAGGCCGCCGCGGCAACGTGGCCGCCTTCTTCTTTTTGGCGCAATGATCGCTGATCGATAGCCGATGCGGCTGACAATTTTCCGGGCCATTTGCGCATTGATGATCGCGGCACTCCCGGCCTTTGCCGGCGAGAAGGTGGATCTGGTGCGTGTCCACAAAGCCGAACGCCGGCTGGAACTCATCGGCGACGGCAAGATCCTGCGCAGCTACGGCATCGCACTCGGCGGCGATCCTGTGGGGCATAAGCACCAGGAGGGCGATCAACGCACGCCCGAGGGGAACTATGTCCTCGACTGGCGGAACCCGAACAGCATCGCGCACAGGTCGATCCATATTTCCTACCCCAACACCGACGATCTGGCGGCCGCCAGGGCGCGCAATGTCGACGCGGGCGGCATGATCATGATCCACGGCCAACCGAATGGTTATGGCTGGTGGGGCTGGCTGCTTCAATTGGTCGACTGGACCGACGGCTGCATTGCGGTTACGGACTCCGATATGGACGAAATCTGGGCGATGGTGGCCGATGGCACACCGATCGAGATCGAGCGGTAAGCATGAGCGACGACGCTCCCATGAGTGAAGACAGGGCGATCTGGCCGCCGATCGATCCGATCTCGGCCGGCCTGCATGGCCGCTGCCCGCGTTGCGGCGAGGGGCGGTTGTTCTCCGGCTTCCTCACCGTCGGCAAGCGATGCGTCAATTGCGGCCTCGATTATTCCTACGCTGATGCCGGCGACGGGCCGGCGGTGTTCGTGATCCTGATCATCGGCTTTATCATCGTCGGCCTGGCGCTCTGGGTAGAAGTCACGCTCAGCCCGCCGCTCTGGCTGCATCTGCTGGTCTGGATTCCGCTGGCTGTCGTGCTGTGCTTGACGGCGCTGCGGCTGATCAAGGGCGTGCTGCTGACGCTGCAATACCGCAACAAAGCGGCCGAGGGCCGGCTGGATCGCGGCGAATGAGCGAGGCTTCCGTTAAAACTGACGGTCGTTCGCGACCGCGATCGGCATTGCTGCTCGGCCTTGGCCTTATGCTGTTCCTGATCCTGCTGGTGCTCGGCACCTGGCAAGTGCAGCGCCTGTATTGGAAGGAAGGCCTTCTGCAGACCATCGACCAGCGTACCCATTCGGCGCCCTTGCCGTTGGTTGCGGTCGAGAAAGAGTTCGCCGCCACCGGGGATGTCGACTATACGCCGGTTACCGTCACCGGCACGTTCCTGCATCAAGGCGAACGCCATTTCTACGCAACCTGGGAAGGTGACGCCGGCTTCAATGTCTACACGCCGCTGGCGCTCGACGACGGCCGCTTCGTCCTGATCAATCGCGGCTTCGTGCCTTACGATCTGAAGGACGCCGCCAAGCGCGCCAAGGGACAGGTGACTGGCAGAGTGACAGTCACCGGGCTGGCACGCAACCCGCTGCCGGCGAAGCCGTCGATGATGCTGCCCGACAACGACGTGGCGAAGAACATCTTCTACTGGAAGGACCGCGACGTGATGGCTGCGAGCGCCGGTCTGCCGGCGGGCGCCGCGCTGGTGCCGATCTTCATCGACGCAGACAAGACGCCAAACCCAGGCGGCTTGCCGGTTGGCGGCGTCACCATCATCGACCTCCCGAACAGCCATCTGCAATATGCGATGACTTGGTACGGGCTTGCCGCGGCGCTCGCAGCCGTGCTCATCCTGCGGCTTCGCCGTCCCGCGAAAGACGAATGAACGCGGCTGATGCCCTTGACAGGGCAGGGGTGCGCACCTCATTTCGGCTTTGATCAACCGGCCCGGATTTAATGCTTCAGACAACCACCAAACCACCTCTGACGATCCGGCTCTGCCAGCCGCGCGGTTTCTGCGCCGGTGTCGACCGTGCCATCCAGATCGTCGTGCTGGCGCTGAAGAAATATGGCGCGCCGGTCTATGTCCGCCATGAGATCGTGCACAACCGCTACGTCGTCGAGGGGCTGCAAAGCCTTGGCGCCGTCTTCATCGAGGAACTCTCCGAGATACCGGCCGAACATCGGCAGTCGCCCGTCGTGTTCTCGGCGCATGGCGTGCCGAAATCGGTGCCGGCGGATGCGAAGGCGCGCAATCTCTTCTATCTCGATGCCACCTGCCCGCTGGTGTCGAAGGTCCACAAGCAAGCGATGCGCCATCAGCGGCTCGGCCGTCATGTGCTGTTGATTGGTCACGCCGGACATCCCGAGGTGATCGGCACCATGGGCCAGCTGCCGGACGGAGCAGTGACGCTGATCGAAACCGAAGCCGATGCCGCAAAGCTCTCGCCCGCCGATCCGCAGGCGCTCGGCTTCGTTACCCAGACCACATTGTCGGTCGAGGACACCGCCGGCATCATCCGCGCCTTGCAGGATCGCTTTCCGGCGCTGCAGGCACCGGCGGCGGAATCGATCTGCTATGCCACCACCAACCGCCAGGAAGCCGTCAAGGACACCGCGCCGGGCGCCGATCTCTATCTGATCGTCGGCGCGCCGAATTCCTCCAATTCGCGACGACTTGTCGAAGTCGCGGAGCGTGCAGGCGCCACCATGTCGCTTCTCGTGCAGCGCGCCGCCGAGATTCCGTGGAATGACATCGGCAACATCTCGACGCTCGGCCTGTCGGCCGGCGCGTCGGCGCCCGAAATCATTGTCGACGAGATCATCGACGCGTTCCGGCAGCGCTTCGATGTCACGATCGATCTGGCCATCACGGCCACGGAAACGGAGGATTTTCCGGTCATGCGGGTATTGCGCGATGTCGAACTGACGCGGGCCGACATGGCCTTCGTCAATGGAGCCGCGTAAGCCACATGGCGGTCTACACCGACGTTGCGGAAGGCGAACTCGGGGCATTCCTGAAAAACTATCCGGTCGGCGATCTCCTGTCCTACAAGGGCATCGCCGAAGGTACCGAGAACTCGAACTTTCTGCTGCACACCTCCAGCGGCTCCTACATCCTGACGCTCTATGAGAAGCGCGTCGAAAAGGCGGATTTGCCGTTTTTCCTGGGGCTAATGGGCCATCTCGCCAACAAGGGCGTGTCCTGCCCGCTGCCGGTGACCGCGCATGACGGCAGCGTCATCGGCACGCTCGCCGGCCGGCCGGCGGTCATCATCACCTTCCTGGAAGGGCTTTCGTTGCGGCGGCCCACAGCAACGCATTGCGCCGAGGTCGGCAAGGCGCTGGCGCAATTGCATCTGGCCGGCGCCGATTTTTCGATGACGCGCCCCAATGCACTGGCCATCGACGGCTGGCGCAAGCTCTGGGATGCAGCGCGCGATCGCGCAGACGAGGTCGAGCCGGGCCTGGCGGCCGAGGTCGATGCCGACTTTGCCGATTTCGAGCGCAACTGGCCCAAAGACCTGCCGCAAGGCATCATCCATGCCGATCTTTTCCCCGACAACGTTTTCTTCCTCGGCGAAAAACTGTCCGGCCTGATCGATTTCTATTTCGCCTGCGACGACCTCTACGCCTACGATGTCGCCACCTGTCTCAACGCCTGGTGCTTCGAGAAGGATTTTTCCTTCAATCTCACCAAGGGCAAGGCGCTGCTCGCCGGCTACCAGAGCCTCCGGCCCCTGAGCGACCAGGAAAAGGCTGCGCTGCCGATGCTGGCGCGCGGTTCGGCGTTGCGCTTCATGCTGACCCGGCTGTACGACTGGTTGACCGTTCCCGATGGCGGGCTGGTGATGAAACGCGATCCGACCGAATACATCAGAAGGATGCGGTTCCACCGGGCGATCAAATCGTCTTCGGAATATGGATTGGCCTGATATGGGTATCATGAGCAAACAGGTTGAGATCTTCACGGACGGCGCCTGTTCGGGCAATCCCGGCCCCGGCGGCTGGGGCGCGATCCTGCGCTTCAACGGCACCACCAAGGAGCTTTCCGGCGGCGAAGCCGAGACGACCAACAACCGCATGGAACTGTTGGCCGCCATTTCGGCGCTGAACGCGCTGAAGGAACCGTGCACGGTCGACCTTCACACCGACAGCAAGTATGTGATGGACGGTATTTCCAAGTGGATCCACGGTTGGAAGAAGAACGGCTGGAAGACCGTCGACAAGAAGCCTGTGAAGAACGGTGAACTCTGGCAGGCGCTGGACGAGGCCAACAAGCGCCACAAGGTCACCTGGAACTGGGTCAAGGGCCATGACGGTCATGTCGAGAACGAGCGCGCCGACGAGCTTGCGCGCGAAGGCATGGCACCGTTCAAGAAAGGTCCGTTCAAGCCTGCAGCCGCGCCAAAGCCTGCTTCGCCGGCCAAACAACTGGCAATCGCGAAAGTGCGGCGCTCGACCCAGAGCTATTGAATTTCCGGAGCGGCGCGGCTCTCCAGGTATGAAGAAGCGGATCAGCCAGCGGGCGGCGGCAACTACTACGATATCGGCGCGCATCGCGTTGTCTACGGCTGGCTGCCGATCGACTGGCCCTGCGCAGTTGTATACCCTTATCGGATCAGCAGCGCTGTGCCCCAAAGCCCGAGCGCGAACACCGTATGCGACACCAGGTTCAGCGCACGGATCAGCATCGGGTTGGGCCGCTTCGAGGCGGCCCAACCGGCGCCCATGCCGGGTGCCAGCAGGAACCAGCCGGCGCCGACGGTGACGATGCCGAGGATGAAGGCCGGCAGGAATGTCGGCGCGGCAAGCCAGCCCGCTCCGGCCAACACCACCAGGATGATGCCGTAGACGATGCCGACAAAATAGTGAAAGGCCCAGCCCAGCGCCTTTTCATGCGCGTAGGGCGCTGCACCGCCGATATCATCGTGAAAGACCTTGTCGCGGAGATGCCAGCGACCGACCGGCCCCCAGTTCGGCCGTGGCTGCCCGAACGCCTTGTGCAGGAAGATGGCCCAGAGATCCATCGCCACCGTAGCGCCGATGCCGATCGCGATAGCACGCCAGAACATGTCAAACATCGAGGTCCCCCCAAAGGCAATCCCTGGAATACAAGGGCGATCGTCGGGCGGCGGCAACCGTTGCGGTCCAGCCCGACGTTGTCGCTGAAGTTCAGAGCTGCCCCAGAATATGAGCCGCACCGGACTCGTCGACACCGGGCTTGGTCTCGACATTGAGCGCGGTGACCTTGCCGTCGTCGATGATCATTGAGAAGCGCCTCGAGCGCAGGCCCATATCGTTGCTGATGTAATCGAGGCCCACCGCCTTGGCGAAATCGCCACTGCCGTCGGCGAGGAACAGGATCTTGCCCTCGCCGCCGGTGAAGTGCGCCCAGGCGCCCATGACATGGACGTCATTGACCGAAACGACGGCGATGGTGTCGACGCCGCGCGCCAGGATGGCATCGTGGTTCTCGAGATAACCCGGCAAATGGTTGTTGCTGCAGGTAGGTGTGAAGGCGCCGGGAACCCCAAACAGCACGACCTTCTTGCCCGAGAAAATCTCGGCCCCGGTGATCGGCTTGGCGCCATCGGCGGTCATCGTCTTGAAGGTCACGTCAGGCAGCTTGTCGCCAACGGAAATGGTCATGGATTCCTCGCTTGGGAAAATGGGAAGGACGTGTCTTTGCGTAGCGAACTCAACGGCTTCCTGCAATCGTTGGGACAGGCTGGATCAAGGGAAAGGCAGAACCCCTTCGACCGCGCCCGCCGCACTCGTCAGCGTATAGTGAAGCCCGCCATCGGTCGGCGTCGTCGAGGGGCGATCGAGGATCGGCACGGTGAAAATCAGCTTGCCGTCCTTTTCGCTGCGGGCCGGGGTGCCGAACATGTAGTCCCGCTCGCCGGCAACGAAGAAATCCGCCGCCGCCGGATCGCCGGGAAAGCTCGCCTCGACAATCAGCGTCTCGTGGTCGCCCGGCAGCACATTGATGCCGAAATCGGACCTCGCGGGCGCAGGCAGTGCCGTGAAGCTCGCCTTCACCAGCGCCGCGTCCTCGGCATTGTCCGGATCGGAGGCGGGATCGACTGTCAGCCGCGTCTGCACCGGAATGCAGATCGTTTCGCAGATGCCGAGAAAGATGTCGGCATCGATCACCGCCGGCTGGTTCGGTGTCGCCAGCGTGAATGTCACCGGCAGCGAAACCGGATAGTTATAGCCAGCCCATTTGCCATAGCCGTCGTCATGGCGCTGGGGGGCAGGAAACGACAGAGCGGCGTCGGCGATGTTGGTGCTGGCTGAAATGTCGAGCTGCGGCGGCACGCCCGCGTCGCCCGGATCGCGCCAGTAGGTCTTCCAGCCGGGCTTGAGCGCGATGTCGAGAACGCCTTGGATGCGGCCGGCGTCATCGGCTTTGCCTGATGTCACCAGGCGGACCTTGCCGCCCTCGCTGTTGTACCACGCCGATGAGGAGGCGGCGGCGGGAAGAGCGGTCGCCGATCCGATGGCGGCGCCGAGCAGCAGGATTTTCAAGCTTCGCATGGCGGTGATTTGATCGTCCGTTCGTGGCCGCGCAATGATTTCATGGCCTTGCCGGTATCATATTTGCGTGACCTGGAGGGAGAAGAATGCTCGAGCCGGCGGCATAGGCTTTCGTCGAATTCCCGCACGGCGCATCTTTTCGACGCTTTGGAAACGCGTTACGCTCCCTTTCATGGACTTGTTGCGCCACAAGAAGACGGTCGCCAGCCGCGGCTTTCTCGACGACCAGTTCCTGATTGCCATGCCCGGCATGAAGGACGACCGCTTCACGCGCTCGGTCATCTATGTCTGCGCGCACTCCGATGAAGGCGCCATGGGCCTGATCATCAACCAGACTCAGCAGATGCTGTTTCCGGATCTGCTCGTGCAACTGGGCATCATGAACGAACAGGAGGCGATCCGCTTGCCGGCCCAGGCGCGCGATTTCGTCGTGCGCAATGGCGGACCCGTGGACCGGAGCCGGGGCTTCGTCCTGCATTCGGGCGACTACCGGGTGGAATCGTCGCTGACCGTTTCGGACGATATCTGCCTGACCGCGACCGTCGACATATTGCGCGCCATATCGTCCGGCCGTGGGCCGCGTCACGCGCTGATGGCGCTCGGCTATTCCGGCTGGGGCGCCGGCCAATTGGAGACCGAGATCGCCGAGAATGGCTGGCTGACCTGCCCGGCCAATGCCGAGCTTCTGTTCGACACCGACATCGAGCGCAAATACGACCGCATCCTCGCCGCGATCGGCATCGACCTCGCGCATCTCAGCTTGGCGGCCGGACACGCGTAATCGCGAACAGTCATGCGCAACATTCGCGGCTAGCCGAAGCCGCCTACACCTTCGTCATCCTAGGGCGAAGCAGGAGCGAAGCTCCGTCGCGGAGACCCTGGGATCCATTCCGCGACCTATGTCGAAGGATGCAGCGGCGAAGAAATCTGAACCGTTTTCAACGCTTTAACCTCACGGCATGGATCCTAGGGTCTGCGCCGCGTCGCTGCGCTCCTTGCTTCGCCCTAGGATGACGAAGCGATAGGCGTCTCGGCCAATCGCAGAGGTCCGCGCCTGGGCGACGCGCGCCTGAATCACATCACGCTTGCGTCAGCGGATACTGCTCCTTTAGCGTCTTCAGCACCTGGTCGCCCGGCATTGGTGCGCCGAACATGAAGCTCTGGACATATTCGCAGCCCATCTGGCGCAGTTCCAGCGCGTCGCTCTCGTCCGAAATGCCCTCGGCGACGACGGACAGGCCGAGTTCATGCGCCATGTTGACCATCGATTTCAGCAGCACCGCGCGCTTGGGCGTGTTGTCGTCAACGAAGCTCTTGTCGATCTTGATGGTGTCGAAGGGAAAACGCGTCAGATAGGCCAATGAGGAATAGCCGGTGCCGAAATCGTCCAGCGACAGGCCGATGCCGAGCTGCTTCAGCTTGGTCAGCACATGGGCGGTCTGCTCGGGATTGTCCATCACAAGCGATTCGGTGAGCTCCAGCCGGAAGCAGCGCGGCTTCAGATTGGCCCGAGCGATGACCGAGCGGACGTCGCTGACCAGGTCGCGGCGGATCAGCTGGCGGCTGGACAAATTGACCGAGACCGACAGCGGCG
Source organism: Mesorhizobium sp. M0870 (assembly GCF_040319775.1). Classification (NCBI taxonomy): domain Bacteria; kingdom Pseudomonadati; phylum Pseudomonadota; class Alphaproteobacteria; order Hyphomicrobiales; family Phyllobacteriaceae; genus Mesorhizobium; species Mesorhizobium sp. M0870. The sequence continues at coordinate 279,621 of NZ_JAMYOI010000001.1, read as the reverse complement.
CGTCGCCGATCTGCTTTTGCCAGCTGGCGAGGTCTTCCGCCGCCTGCTGCATGGCAAACAGGCCGAGCTGCACGATAAGCCCACAGCTTTCGGCGACCGGGATGAAATCCGCCGGCGGGATCATGCCGCGGCGCGGGTGGTCCCAGCGCAGCAGCGCCTCGAAGCCGGCGACGCTGCCATCTTCGAGCCGCACGATCGGCTGATAGGCAAGCGTGAATTCGCGCCGCTCGATGGCGCGGCGCAGGTCGGATTCGAACTGCAGCCTGTCGGTGCCGACGGTGCGGAAGGCCGGGCGGAACGGCTCGATCCTGTCGCCGCCGAAGCGCTTGGCCTGATGCATGGCAAGCTCGGCATCCTTGACCATGTCCTCGGCCGACATCTGCGGCGAGTTCCAGGTGATCAATCCGATCGACGCCGTCAGCACGATCTCGCGCTTGGCGAAGGTGATGGGGTTGTTGATGGCATGCTTGATGGCGTCCGCCACGGCGGCGATGCGGGCCGGGTCCTGTTCAGACAGCAGCATCAGCGCGAACTGGTCGCCGGCAAAGCGCGACAGCGAATCCTTCGGCTTGAGAAGCCGATGCAGGCGGCGCGCGATGGTCAAGAGGATAGTGTCGCCGGCCGAGATGCCTAGTCCGTCATTGACCTGCTTGAAACGGTCGATGTCGATGACGAAGACGGTTGGCCGCACCTTCTCTTCGGTGCGGGCGATCGAGATGATCGCCTCCAGCCGGTTCATCAACAATTCGCGGTTCGGCAGGCCGGTCAGATTGTCGTGCACGGCATCGTGCAGCAACCGCTCCTCGGACTTCTTCTGCTCGGTCACGTCGACCATGGTACCGACGCAGCGGATGACCTCGCCGTCAGACCCGATGACCGGGCGCGCGCGTAGCGAGAACCAGTGATAATGGCCGTCGGCGCCGCGCAGGCGGAAGTTCTGCGACACCCGGCCGCGCCGGTGTTCGAGCACGACGTCGAGCGTCGTACGGAACGTATCGCGGTCGTCGGCATGCAGCACCGGGAGCCAGTTGCGGGCCGCGCCGCCAAGGCTGTTCGGCGCCAGTCCGAGCTGGATGCTGACGTCGGGCTTGGTGACGACGCGGTCGCGCAGCACGTCCCAATCCCATACCGTGTCGCCCGAACCGGCCACTGCCAGCGCCTGCCGCTCGAGGTCGGAGAACAGGCCCTGATGCAGCGCGCCGCCGGCAAAAGCATGCTGCATGACTGTGAAGCCGATCAGAAGGATGATCAGGATCAGCCCGCCGCCCAGGGCCGGCTGGGCGATATCGTTGTCGAGCATGCCGGTGATCGCCATCCACGATCCGCATAGCCACAACAGCACCATGACCCAACTGGGCACCAGCATGATGGCACGGTCGTAGCCGCGTATGCCGAGGAAGATGATCAGGCCGAGCCCGGTCAGTGCGGTGGCGGCGAAGGACAGCCTGGCAATGCCGGCGGCGACCGCCGGATCGACGATGGCGACGCCGGCGATCAGCACCAGTCCGAGGATCCAGACCAGCGCGCCATAACTGAAATGGCCGTGCCATCGGTTGAGGTTGAGATAGGCGAACAGGAACACCACGAAGGTTCCCGCCAGCGCCACCTCCGTTCCCGCTCGCCACATCTGCTCATTGCCGGGCGATATCTCGATGATCTTGTTGAGGAAGCCGAAATCGACGCAGATATAGGCCAGAACCGCCCAGGCAAGTGCCGCGGTTGCCGGGAACATCGAGGTTCCCTTGACCACGAAAAGGATGGTCAGGAACAGCGCCAGCAGGCCCGCGATGCCGATGACGATGCCGCGAAACAGCGTGTAGGAATTGACCGAGTCCTTGTAGGATTCCGGATCCCAGAGGTAGACCTGCGGCAGCTTCGGCGAGGCCAGTTCGGCGATGAAGGTAATCACCGTGCCGGGGTTCAGCGTCACCCGGAAAACGTCGGCGTCGGGGCTGGTCTGGCGATCGAGCGCGAAGCCTTCGCTGGGCGTGATGGCGGCGATGCGGGTCGAGCCGAGATCCGGCCAGAAGATGCCGGAATTCACCAGGCGGAAATGCGGTGCGACGATCAGCCGGTCGAGTTGCTGGTCGGTGGTGTTGGCGAGCGCGAAAACAGCCCAGTCGCCGGTGGAACGGGCATCATTGGCCTCGACCTCGATGCGCCGCACGATACCGTCCGGACCCGGCGCGGTCGACACCTGGAAATTCTCGCCTTGGTTGCGGTAGATCTCGACGGCGCCGGAAAGGTCGAGCGCGACGTCGTCCCGGGCAATCTTGATCGGTTCGACGGCAAAGGCCGACGATGCCGCCCACAGCGTCAGGAGTGTCGCGAGGACAAAGGCGAACAGCGACCCGTTTCGCAGGAAATTCGTCAAAAATCAGTCCTTCGTTCCAACGCCCGGCGGATCGTCCGCGATCCGGGCGTAGAGGTAGTGGTCCTGCCAGATGCCGTTGATCCTGAGATAGGATCGCAGCAGTCCTTCACGCCGAAATCCGGCTTTTTCAAGCACGCGGATCGACCTGATGTTGTCGGGAATACAGGCCGCTTCAATCCGGTGCAACCTCAGCGTATCGAAGGCGAAGCGGGCCACCACCTTGACCGCGTCGGTCATCAGGCCGCGGCCGCCGAAGCGCTCGCCGATCCAGTAGCCGACATGGCCGCTCTGCGAGACGCCATGGCGTATGTTGCCGAGCGTGATGCCGCCGGCCAGCTTGCCACTGCTCCTCTCGAAGATGAAGAAGGCGATAGCGGTTCCTTGCGCATAATCCTCGCGGTAGCGGCTGATGCGCAGCCGCCATGCGTTGCGGTCGAGTTCATCGGGAGTCCAGCGTGGCTCCCAGGGTTCGAGGAAGGCGCGGCTATCGCCACGCACCGCCGCCCACTCGCGGAAGTCGTTGGTGAACGGCACGCGCAGCGTGACGCGGTCGCCTTTCAGCGCCGGCAGGTCGCGGCGGAAGAAAGGGAGCGCGAACACGACGCTTCGAGGGGCTTAGACGGCGAGCTTACGGGCCGTGGTCTGCGTGCCTGCGAGCGATTCGAGGATCGCCTCGTATGGCGCCAGTGTGCCCACAGGCCCGACAGCGGTAAGCGTCGGCTTGGTCGAGAACAAACGCGACGATAGATCGGTCAGCCGCTCGACCGTCAGCGCCGACAGCCGTTCCATCAGTTCCTCCTTGGCGATCGGCCGGCCGAACAGAAGCAGCTGCCGTGCGATCTGCGAAGCGCGGCTGGCCGGGCTTTCGGCTGACATGATCAGTCCGGCGCGATATTGGGCGCGCGCCCGGTCGAGTTCTTCCTGCAGGATTTTCTCGCCGGCCTTCTGCAGCTCGTCGATGATGACAGGCACCAGTTCGGCGATGTCGCTCTGGCCGGTCGCGGCATGGACGCCGAAGACGCCGGTGTCGGAAAAGCCCCAATGGAAAGCATAGACCGAATAACACAGGCCGCGCTTCTCGCGGACCTCCTGGAACAGGCGCGACGACATGCCACCGCCGAGGATCATCGACAGCACCTGCGAGGCATAGAAGTCGCGCACATGATAGGCCCGGCCTTCGAACCCCAGCACGATCTGCGCGTCCATCAGGTCGCGGTCCTCACGGAAGTCGCCGCCGACATATTGCGCATATTGCGGGATGGTGCTGTCGGCCTTGCTGCGGAAGCCGCCGAGTTGCTTTTCGACCTCGCGCACGAAATTGTCATGCTTGATGTCGCCGGCGGCGACAATCACCATGCGCTCGGCGCCATATTGCCGCTCGATGAAGTCGTGGAGTTGCTTGGAGGTGAAGGATTTGACCGTTTCGGGTGTGCCGAGAATGGAGCGGCCGATGGTCTGATGGCGATAGGCGGTTTCCGTGAAACGGTCGAAGACGATGTCGTCGGGGGTGTCGTGCGCGGCGCCGATCTCCTGCAGGATCACATGCTGTTCGCGTTCGAGTTCCTGCGGGTCGAATTCGGACTCTTGCAGGATGTCGGCAAGAATGTCGACGGCCAGCGGCACGTCGTCGGAGAGCACCCTGGCATAGTAGGAAGTGGTTTCGACGCTGGTGGCGGCGTTGATTTCGCCGCCGACGTCTTCGATCTCCGAGGCGATTTCGAAGGCGCTCCGCCTTTTCGTGCCCTTGAACGCCATGTGCTCGAGCAGATGGGCCATGCCATGCTCGTCCTCACGTTCATTGCGGGCACCCGACTTGACCCAGGCACCAAGGGCAACCGATTCGATGCTTTGAAGGGTTTCGGTGGCGACTGTCAGGCCGTTCGACAGACGGCTTACCTCAACACCCATATGGCTAGTACTCCTTAACGCGCCGCCCGCGCGCGGCGGCCGACATAATCTTCCACCATTTTCAGGTCGGAGGGAAGTACCGTGTATTTTTCCTCCGATGTCATCAACCCACCTAGCCATGCGGGCAGTGCGGGCGACACGCCGCTGGCGGCTTCGACGGCGGCCGGGAATTTTGCCGGGTGTGCGGTACCCAGCACCACCATCGGCACGGCGCCTGACGCCTTGCCCGCAGCGACATGCACAGCTGCCGCGGTGTGCGGATCGAGCAGATAGTTGCTGGCCGCGAGCGTCGAGCGGATGGTGGCGGCGACCTCGTCCATATCAGCCCGGCCGGCGTCGAATTCCGACCGCATCCCGGCGATTTGCTGGGGTTCGATGGTGAAAGCGCCGGACTGCTTCAGACCGTCCATGTAGCGCCGCACGGTCGCCGCGTCACGGCCGGAGGCCTCGAACAGCAGGCGTTCGAAATTGGACGACACCTGGATATCCATCGACGGCGACGTGGTCGCAAAGACACCCTTGGTGCGATATTCCCCTGTCGCGAAGGTCCGCGCCAGGATGTCATTGTCGTTGGTGGCGATGACCAGCCGCTCGATCGGCAAGCCCATCTTCTTGGCCGCGTAGCCGGCGAAGATATCGCCGAAATTGCCGGTCGGCACGGTGAAGGAGACCGGCCTGTCCGGCGCGCCAAGCGACAGCGCCGAGGAGAAATAATAGACGATCTGGGCCATGATCCGGGCCCAGTTGATCGAGTTGACGCCCGAAAGCGCCACCCGGTCGCGAAATCCGTGATCGTTGAACATGTCCTTGAGCAGGCCCTGGCAATCGTCGAAATTGCCTTCGATCGCCAGCGCATGGACGTTTGCAGCCGTCGACGTCGTCATCTGCCGCTGCTGCACCGGCGAGACGCGGCCGTGCGGGAAAAGGATGAAGATGTCGGTCCGGCTGCGACCGGCAAAGGCATCGATGGCCGCCCCGCCGGTATCGCCCGAGGTGGCGCCGACGATGGTGGCGTGCTGGTCGCGTTCGGCAAGCACATGGTCCATCAGCCGGGCCAGAAGCTGCATCGCCACGTCCTTGAAGGCGAGCGTCGGCCCGTGGAAGAGTTCCAGGATGAAGGTGTTGGGGCCGGTCTGCACCAGCGGGCAGACGGCCTCGTGGCGGAAGGTGGCATAGGCTTCGCGCACCAGCCGCTCGAAAACGGAGGCCGGGATCTCGTCGCCAAGGAACGGCGACAGCACGCGGATGGCAAGTTCGGGATAGGCAAGGCCGCGCATGGCGCGGATCTCGGCGGCGGAAAACTGTGGCCACTCGCGCGGCACGTAGAGCCCGCCGTCGCGCGCCAGCCCGGCCAGCACGGCGTCGGAAAATCCAAGAACGGGGGCTTCCCCGCGGGTACTCACATAATGCATGTCACAATTCCGTTACTGCTTGGCTTTTCCATCCACCGCAAGGTGGTTAATTTCTGCGCTGGCTCAGTCGCATTTTTGCCGCGCGGTTGATATACGTCACCAGCTTTGCGAGAGGGAAGTGCAGTTTCATGGCGTTTCGTACATTCAGTGGTCGCTTTTTGGCGGGTCTTGCGCTCACCGGCTTTATGCTTGCCGCCGCCGGCTGCCAATCGGGCGACAATGGCATCCTGAACCTCGGCATAGGCAAGAAGGAGGACCCGACGGCGCCACCGCCGCCCCAGGATCCCAAGATACTGGCCAGCCAGTTGCAGGCCTATTGTCCCAGGGTGACGGTGCGGGACGGCACGGCTTTCTTCAACACCTATTCCAAGGAAGCTCAGAAGCCCAAGCCCAGGATCAAGAAGACCGGCGACGCCGCGCAGGATGCCGCGGCCCAGGCCGAGGCTGACGCCGCTGCTGCAACTCCGCCCGACGAATCGGCCAACATCATCTACCAGGCATCGGTCAGCGACGTGACACGCGACTGCAGCCGTGCCAACGGCCAGCTGACGATGAAGATCGCGGTCGCCGGCAAGATTGTCCCCGGACCGAAGTTTTCTCCAGGCACCATCACCATGCCCATCCGCACGGCTGTGATGCATGGCACCGAGGTCCTCTATTCGCAGATCCACCAGTATCAGGTCCAGGTCACCGATCCTTCGGTCGCCACGCAGTTCGTCTTCACCGATTCCAATATTGTCGTGCCCGAGCCGACGGCGCAGGACTATCAGGCCTTTGCCGGCTATGACGAAACCGCGCATCAGGCAACGGCCGACAAGCCGAAGAAGAAGCAGAGGAAGAGAGCCGCCGCGACGAACTAAGCGGCGAACACAAGACATGGGCGGGCTATGTGAGGCTCTCCGGCCATTCTCTGGCCCCATGGACAACGGCGATGATTTCAACGTCACTGCCGCGCACCCGATAAACAACGATATAGGATGTCCGCGCTATCACAAGCTCGCGGGTTCCGCCCGCTCGTCCCTTGCGTCCGACCATGGGATTTGACGCCAAGAGTTCGTCGGTGCGACCAATCAGATCGGCTGTTAGCCGATACGCCGCAACGGGACTGTCCTGCGCGATAAAATCCTGAATCTGGTCGAGGTCGTCGAGAGCGGCGCTCGTCCATGAAACCTGCATCAGGTGGGGCGGTACTTGTTCAACACCCGCTCGATATCGGCACGGCTGGCAAATTCACCACGGTCGGCCGCTTCAATTCCTGCGTTCACCTTGTCTAAAAACCGCTCCTGCCACTCAAGGGAGTGGCCGTTCTCAAGCGCGTCCGCAACGACTTCCGACGCGGACAGGCTGGACCGCGCCGCGATAGCATCGATGCGGGCCTGTAACTCTGGCGTGATTTCAAGCTCAATCGTCATGACGCAATCATCGCATAGCCATCAGGGTTTTGAAATGAAAACCAGCTCCCAAAATTGCAGTATCGCCTCCTACCACTCTGAAGCACGAGAACGGTAGACCGACCGGGCGAGAAAAGTCCCGCCACGAGGGCGAAATTCAATCGCCCTCAGGCGTCCGACCACTCCGACAGCGCCGCGATCACGCTTTTCAACTCTGCCCAGCGGCGGATCACCGTTTCGGCGCCGGCCTCGGTGAGCGCGTCGGCATGGCCGGGATAGCTGTGGGCGGCTCCGGTGAAGCCGATCACCCGCATGCCCGCCGTCCTTGCGCCGTGAACGCCGTGCACGGAATCCTCGATAACGAAAGTGTTCGCCGGGTTGGCGCTGAGTTTCTCCGCCGCGAACAGGAACACGTCCGGCGCCGGTTTCGTTTTCCCGGTCGGTGTTTCCATCGCCGAAAAAATCCGGTCGGTGAAAAACGGCAGAAGATGCACCTTTTCCAGCATGAATTCGATCCGCTCGGAGCGTGAATTCGAGCAGACGCAGCGCGGCACGCTTACCGCGGCAACGGCCTCGCGCACGCCATCGATGGCGCGGACGTCGCTGCGCAGTTTGCGGTCGACCAATTGTTCCTCCCTGTCGATCAGAGAGGCCTGGAAGGGGATGCGGGACTTTTCCTCGACCCGCAGCATGATGTCCTTGAAGGTCAGGCCGGCATAGCTCTCCGAAATCTCCTCAGCCGATATCTCGTATCCTGCCAAGGTCAAAAGCTCGGCGTCGACGCGGGCGGCGATGATCTCGGAATCGACGAGCACGCCGTCGCAATCGAAGATGACAAGGTCTGGCTGGGGCATGGTGATCCGGACAATAGGAGGGCGAAGTGGCCTCGGAAGGCTCAGGCGGCGCGGCATACACCAACAGGGCCGCCTTCGCAAATTCGCCACACCCGTCCCTTGGCCTTCACGGAATATTTACGCTGATCGGTAACCATAACGGAGAGTAAACAGTAACGCGTGCCTTGGGTGTCAGAATGTCTGCCGTGCGTCTTCTCGACGAGCTATCCCACGCTCCCCAGCAATCCGAATGGCTGGACACGATCCTCAAGGGCGACTGCGTCGCCGCGCTCGACCGGTTGCCCGAAAAATCGATCGACGTCATCTTCGCCGATCCGCCCTACAATCTGCAGCTCGACGGCGACCTGCACCGCCCCGATCAGTCCAAGGTCGACGCCGTCGACGACGACTGGGACCAGTTCGAGAGTTTCGAGGCCTATGACGCTTTCACGCGTGCCTGGCTGCTGGCGGCGCGCCGGGTGCTGAAGCCCAACGGCACCATCTGGGTCATCGGCTCCTATCACAACATCTTCCGGGTCGGCGCCAAGATGCAGGATCTCGGCTTCTGGATCCTTAACGACGTCGTCTGGCGCAAGACCAACCCGATGCCAAATTTCCGTGGCCGCCGCTTCCAGAACGCGCATGAGACGATGATCTGGGCTACGCGCGATCAGAAGGGCAAGGGCTATACCTTCAACTACGAAGCGATGAAGGCGTCCAACGACGACATCCAGATGCGCTCCGACTGGCTGTTTCCGATCTGCACCGGCGGCGAGCGGCTGAAGAACGACAATGGCGACAAGCTGCATCCGACGCAGAAACCGGAAGCGCTGCTTGCCCGCATCATGATGGCCTCGACCAAACCGGGCGACATCGTGCTCGATCCCTTCTTCGGCTCAGGCACCACGGGCGCGGTGGCCAAGCGTCTCGGCCGCCATTTCGTCGGCATCGAACGCGAGCAGGCCTATATCGACGCCGCCAACGAGCGCATCGACGCGGTGCGGCCGCTGGAAGAGGCCGACTTGACCGTTCTCACGGGCAAGCGCGCCGAGCCGCGCGTCGCCTTTGTCAGCCTGATCGACACCGGCCTGATGATGCCGGGCGCGACGCTCTACGATGCCAAGAAGCGCTGGGCGGCCAAGGTGCGCGCCGACGGCACGGTGGCGATCGGCGACAGCGCCGGCTCGATCCACAAGATCGGTGCCGAAGTGCAGGGGCTGGACGCCTGCAACGGCTGGACCTTCTGGCATTATGAGCGCAGCGGTGGCCTGACCCCGATCGACGAGCTTCGCCGCATCGCGCGGCTCGGCATGGAGCGGGCAGGGGCCTGATCGGCAGCTCAGGCCTTGTCTTCCTCCAGGATGATTTCGCTGACCTCGCCTTTCGCCATCAGTGAGAGCTGACTGGCAAAACGCGACAGACGCGAATAGTCCGTCCGGAGTCGCACACGCGCGAAGTCACGGGCTTCGATCTCCTCCGCGACCTCGATCCGGACGAACAGGTGACCGACGCCATCCGCCGGGAAAACCGAGATGCTTATCAGGCCGGGCGATCTCAGGACCAGATCCGCGCGTTTAAGCGGATAGGCCTGCAATGACACAATAAATTCGCTTACCTCGTCGGTCGGGAAATAGGCATCGCCACGTCCTCGAAAGTGGCCATGCTCGACACTGGCGTCAAGTATTGACCATTCCGGGTTGAAGGTCAGAACGAGCTTGCCCATTGCCGGTCTCGATCAGGTCGCGATGCCATGCCGCTCAAGGTCTGCTTGAAGCGCCTTTGCATCGGTGAACAGCACCGACTGCCAGCCGGCCGCCTTGGCGCCGTCGACATTCTTCTGGCTGTCGTCGATGAACAGCGTCGCGGCCGGTTCGAGGCCGAAGGCGGCGATGTGATGATCGTAAATGCCGCGATCGGGCTTGATCATGCCGATCTCGCCGGAGATGGTGACGCCGCGCGGACGATTGAGAAAATCGAAGCGCTCGCGGGCTTCGGCCAGCGTGTCGCTGGCGAAGTTGGTCAGCATGGTCACGTCGTGGCCGCTCTCGATCAGGCCGACCATGATGGCGACGCTGTCGTCATAAGCATGCGGCACCATCTCGTGCCAATGGCGGCGGAAACCGCGGATGTTTTCCGCGTGATCGGGATGGTCCGCGATCAGCAGCGCCTCGGCCTCTTCCCAGGTGCGGCCGCGATCCTGCTCGATGTTCCAATCATGCGTGCAGACATTGTCGAAAAACCACTTTCTCTCTTCGGCATCCGGAATGAGGCGGCTGAACGGAATGTTGGGATCGTAGTGGATCAGCACTCTGCCGATGTCGAAAACGATGTGGCGTATTTCAGTCATGGGGCCTCTTTGCACTGTGTGGCGACGGCTTTTTCGTCGCGCCGGGTATCGCAGCCTCGATTGCCTTTTTCATGACAGTCGGCAGCGCCTCGCCGGAAATCTCGTGAGCGAGCGACCAGAAATGCCCGTCTGGCGCATCACCTTTGATGTGAGCGTGAAAGACTTCGAGTTCGAGAGCGAAATGCGTGAAGACATGCGCAATGCGGCCCGCATGCCGCCAGTCGGCGGGAAAGGGCGCGGCCGCTTCCGTGGTTGCCCCATCGATCCGCGCGGTCCAGCCCGTCGTCGGCACCTCGGTCATGCCGCCGAGCAAACCCTTCTCTGCCCGTTTGCGCAGAAGGATGGCGCCGTCGGCCCGCACGGCGACAAAGGCCGCGCCGTGCCGCTGCGGCTTGTCGGCCTTGGGCAGGCGCACCGGGAAGTGCTCGGGATCGCCTGAAACGACCGCGCTGCAGTCTTCGCGCAGCGGGCACAGCATGCAGCGCGGCCGGCGTGGCGTGCAGATGGTGGCGCCGAGATCCATCATCGCTTGGGCGAAGTCGCCAGGCCTTGTCCCGGGCACCATGCGCTCGACATGGGCACGGATCTCGGGCTTGGCTTCGCTGAGCGGGGTTGTGATCGAAAACAGCCGGGAGATGACACGTTCGACATTGCCGTCGACAACGGCGGCGGGGCGATCGAAGGCAATCGCCGTGATGGCCGCCGACGTATAGGCGCCGATGCCGGGCAGTTCTCTCAAACCCGTCTCCGTGTCGGGAAACCGGCCGCCACGCGCGGCCACAAGATCGGCACAGGCCTTGAGATTGCGGGCGCGGGAGTAGTAGCCGAGCCCGGCCCAGGCCTTCATCACGTCCTCGGTGGGCGCCGCGGCCAGCGCTTCGACATCGGGCCATTTCTCGACGAATACCTTGAAATAAGCCTTCACCGCTTCGACGGTGGTCTGCTGCAGCATGACCTCGGAGAGCCAGATGCGGTAGGGATCAGGCCGCACGCCGCGCGCATGCTCAATTGGTGTGATGCGCCACGGCAATTCACGGTGATGCACATCGTACCAGCTGAGCAGGCGGGATGCGATATCGTCGCTGACACCGGATGCAGCTGTGCTGCTATCTCCGGATGTGGCTTTGCCACTATCCCAGGATGCGGTCTTGCGGGTCTGGTCTGCTGGTGCCATTGATCTTGTATTGGCCTGGCCGGTATCTGCTGGGTCGTCGCTGGAGGACGTACATGGCAGGGAGAACGCCCTACGGCAATCCCGTCCCGGTCAGCGATCTCGCGACCAGGATCCTCGATCCGGTGCTGCGCAAGCGGGCCGGCATTTCGATCGGCCTCGTCCAGTCATGGGACGAGATCGCCGGCCCGCGGCTGGCCAGCCATTCGCGCCCCGAAAAAATCCAGTGGCCGCGCCGTATGCATGAGGACGATCCGTTCGAGCCGGCCGTGCTGGTCATTGCCTGCGAAGGCATGGCGGCACTTCATCTGCAGCACGAGACGGGCGAGATCATCAACCGGGTCAACGCCTTCCTCGGCTTCACCGCCATCAACCGCATCAGGATCCTGCAGAAGCCGGTGACAGCCGACAAAGGAAAGCGCAAACCGGCCCTGAGGCCGCTGACGGCGGCTGAGAAGACGAAATTGTCGGGAACTGTCGGCCTGGTCGATAATGATGAACTGCGCGCCTCGCTGGAGAAACTTGGCGCGACCATTATTGGGGAGAGAAAATCATAGGCGTCTTGAAGAAAGTCATGGATTCGTCGTCAATATCTCGCATTCGTGATCGCCCTTGTCAGGTTTCGCGATTGGATTGGGGATCGAGATGCCTTAATTCGCGCCAACTCTCGCCTTTTCGTGTCTTTGCATTGCAAAATCCAACCCTTGTCAGGTGATTCGTATGAACCGTCCCCCGTTTGGTCAAAGCTTGTCTCGCAGAAATGTCCTGTCTTCGCTGGCCGCCATTCCGGCGGTGGCCCTGCTCGCCGCCTGCAGCGACTCTGGCGAGGAGGCGAAGGCCGCGGATGTGAAGCCTGCGGCCCCGGCCGCCCCCGCGAAGGCGGCCACGCCGGCCGCCGCCACCGCGCCGGAGGCCCAGGGCACCGTGGATGTGGCGGAACTGATGAAGCCGGGTGCGCTGCCCGACAAGCAGCTTGGCAAGGATGACGCCAAGGTCACCATCGTCGAATACGCCTCGATGACCTGCCCACACTGCGCGCATTTCGCCGAGACCACCTTTCCGGACCTGAAGACCAAGTACATCGACACCGGCAAGGTCCGCTACATCCTGCGCGAATTCCCGTTCGATCCGAGCGCCGAAGCCGGTTTTATGCTGGCGCGCTGCGCCAAGGATAACTATTACCCTATGGTCGACGTCCTGTTCAGGCAGCAGGCGAACTGGGTTGGCGTTCAGAATACCAAGGATGCGCTGCTGCAAATCTCGAAGCTCGCCGGTTTTACACAGGAGTCCTTCGAGGCCTGCTTGACGGACCAGAAACTTCTGGACGATGTGAGATCGGTCCAGAAGCGCGGCGCCAATGAATTCAAGGTCGACTCGACACCGACCTTCTTCATCAACGGTAAGACCTACAAAGGGGCGATGTCGATTGAGGAAATGTCGGCCATCATCGACCCTCTGCTCTGACATCCAGTCAGCCCTGAGGCGGCGGCGCTTCGGCGTGCGCGGCTTCCTGTCGTGCCGCGAATTCCTTTCGCAAAATCACGGAAATCCGCTTAGTGGGCGGGGCGAATGAAGTTTTCGCGCCTTCGCCTCCTCGGTTTCAAGTCCTTCGTCGAGCCCGGCGAGTTCGTCATCGAACGCGGCCTGACCGGCATTGTCGGGCCGAATGGCTGCGGCAAGTCGAACCTTGTCGAGGCGCTGCGCTGGGTGATGGGCGAAAGCTCCTACAAGAACATGCGCGCGTCCGGCATGGACGACGTCATCTTTTCCGGCTCGGGCACTCGGCCCGCACGCAACACCGCCGAAGTCACGCTTTTCCTCGACAACAGTGACCGCTCGGCGCCCGCTGCCTTCAACGATGCCGACGAACTGCAGGTGTCGCGCCGCATCGAGCGCGAGGCCGGCTCGCTTTACCGTATCAACGGCAAGGAGGCCCGTGCCAAGGACGTGCAGCTTCTGTTCGCAGACCAGTCAACCGGCGCGCGTTCGCCGTCGATGGTCGGTCAAGGCCGCATTGGCGAACTGATCCAGGCCAAGCCGCAGGCACGCCGCGCGCTGCTCGAAGAGGCGGCAGGCATTTCCGGCCTGCACACCCGCCGCCACGAGGCAGAACTGCGGCTGAAGGCGGCCGAGCAGAACCTCGAACGACTGGACGACGTCGTCGGCGAGCTGGAAAGCCAGATCGAAAGCCTGAAGCGCCAGGCGCGCCAGGCGTCCCGCTTCAAGAACCTGTCGGCCGATATCCGCAAGGCAGAAGCGACGCTTTTGCATTTGCGCTGGACACTGGCCAAGACCCAGGAAGGCGAGGCACGTTCGGCGCTGGCGGTTGCGACAGCACTGGTCGGCGACCGCGCCGCAGCCCAGATGGCCGCCGCCAGGGAGCAAGGCATCGGCGCTCATAGGCTGCCGGACCTGCGCGACGCGGAAGCCGCCGCCGCCGCTGCCTTCCAGCGCCTGTCGATCGCCAAGTCGCAGATCGAGGAGGAAGCCGGTCGCATCCGCGCCCGTCAGAGCGAACTCGAGCGCCGGCTGCAGCAGCTCGACGGCGATATCGCACGTGAAGAGCGCATGGTCCGCGACAATGCGGACATTCTCGAGCGCCTTCGCACCGAAGAGGCAGCACTCAATTCGGAAAATGCCGGCGCCGCCGAACGCGAAGCCACCACCCGTGCGGCGTTCGAACAGGCGGCGTCGACGCTTTCGCAAAGCGAAGCCAAGCTCGCCGCGCTGACCGCCGAACGGGCCGAGGCTGCCGCCTCGCGCAACCAGATCGAACGGACGCTGCGCGACACCGCCGAGCGCCGCGACCGCTTCGCGCGTCAGCTTGCCGATGTCGACCGGGAATTGTCGGAGATACTCTCCAAGGTCGCTGGCCTGCCCGATCCGGCCGAGAAGCGCGTGCTGGTCGAACAGGCCATGGCGCTGCTGGAGGAGGCCGAGGCTGCCGTGTCCGAGGCCGAGCAGTCGGTCATCGATGCCCGCGCTGTCGAAAGCGCCGCCCGGCCACCGCTTCAGGATGCCAGGGCCGAGCTGGCACGGATCGAAACCGAAGCGCGCACTCTGGCAAAAATCCTGAATGCCGCCAGTGGGGATCTCTTCCCGGCCGTGTTGGAACAGATCAGCGTCGATCGCGGTTTCGAAACGGCGCTGGGTGCGGCCCTTGGCGAAGATCTCGACGTGCCGCTCGACCGCAGCGCTCCGGTGCATTGGGGCGAAAGCGGGATCCAGCCCGGCGACGCGGCCCTGCCCGAAGGCGTAAAAAGCCTTGCCAGCGTGGTTCACGCGCCGGCACAGCTCGCCCGCCGCCTGGCGCAGGTCGGTATCGTCGATACCGCCGGCGACGGCCGCCGGTTGCAATCGCTGCTTGCTCCCGGCCAGAGGCTGGTCAGCCGTGAAGGCGCGCTCTGGCGTTGGGATGGCTTTACCGCCAGCGCCGATGCGCCGACCGCCGCAGCACAACGGCTGGCGCAGAAGAACCGGCTGGCTGAGCTCGATGCCGAGGCGATACAGGCGACGCTCGTCCTGCGCCAGGCCGAGGAGGCGCTGGGAGAGGCTGAACAGGCGCTGCGCCTGGCAAGCGAGGCCGAGCGCAACACGCGCCAGGCCGGTCGTGACGCCCAGCATCGGCTGGACGCTGCCCGCAATGCGTTGGCCGAGGCCGAGAGAGCCGGCGGCGAATTGCAGAGCCGGCGCGCCGCGCTCGATGAAGCGCGCGCCCGCATCGTCGACAGCCATGAGGAGATTTCGGCCGCCTTCGCCGAGGCGGAAATGCTGCTGCAGGACGCGCCCGATCTTGGCGATCTGCAATTGCAGCTCGAACAGTCCTCGGCCAATGTCGCCCGCGACCGCGCCGCGCTTGCCGATGCGCGTGCCGTGCATGAGGGGCTGCGGCGCGAAGCCGAGGCGCGCGCGCGCCGGCTCGATGCCATTGGCGCCGAGCGCAGCAACTGGCTGGAGCGGGCCGAAAACGCCTCGACGCAGATCGCATCGCTCGGCGAACGCAAGGCCGAGGCCGAGGCCGAACGCGAGCGGCTGGCCGATGCTCCCGATGAAATCGACGCCAAGCGGCGTGCCTTGCTGTCGCAGCTCACCGAGGCCGAGAGCTTGCGCAAGGCGGCGGCCGACCGTTTGCAGGAAGCGGAGAACCGGCAATCCGAACTGGACAAGGCCGCCGCCGGCGCCATCCAGTTCCTGGCCGAGGCGCGCGAGACCCGCGTTCGCGCCGAAGAGCGGCTGACCGCAGCCGACGAACGCCGGCTGGAGGTCGAGGCGCGCATCCAGGAGACGCTGAACACACCACCGCATCTGGTCATCCGCCACACCGGTCTTGAGGCTGACAGCCCGATGCCTGAAATGGCCGAGATCGAGCGTCAGCTCGATCGGCTGAAGATCGAGCGCGAACGGCTCGGCGCCGTCAATCTGCGCGCCGAGGAGGAGCAGAAGGAGCTATCCGACCGGCTGGAGGCGATCGTGTCGGAGCGCGAGGACATCATCGAGGCGATCCGCAAGCTCAGGCAGGCGATCCAGAGCCTCAACCGCGAAGGCCGTGAGCGGCTGCTGGCCGCCTTCGAGGTCGTCAACGGGCATTTCCAGCGGCTGTTCTCGCATCTGTTTGGCGGCGGCACGGCGGAATTGCAGCTGATCGAATCCGACGATCCGCTCGAGGCCGGTCTCGAAATCCTTGCCCGCCCGCCCGGCAAGAAGCCACAGACCATGACGCTGCTGTCCGGTGGCGAGCAGGCGTTGACGGCGATGTCGCTGATCTTCGCTGTGTTCCTGACCAATCCGGCGCCGATCTGCGTGCTCGATGAAGTCGACGCGCCGCTCGACGACCACAATGTCGAACGCTTCTGCAACCTGATGGACGAGATGGCCGCCACCACCGAGACGCGCTTCGTCATCATCACCCACAATCCCATCACCATGGCGCGCATGAACCGGCTGTTCGGCGTGACCATGGCCGAGCAGGGCGTCAGTCAGCTGGTGTCGGTCGACCTGCAGGCGGCCGAAGCGATGCGCGAGGCAAGCTGACCCAGGTCGCGCTACCTGCGAATGGGCGGCTCTGGAGCGATTTCAGGGAAAAGTGTGAACCCCGGCAAAAAAATCAGAGCGTCGGATTGTGTTTGTGCGAATGCAGTTTGGCCGAAGCCCAGACGAAATAGAGTGATCCCAGCTTCAGCACAGGCACCCTGCGATCCCGCTCGCGATCACGCAGTTCGCGGTAGGTCTTCACCTTCAGTGTGCCCCCCGGCAATCTGATTCGCAAAGCCATGATGCATAGAGCTTACGTGCCTTCTCCAGTCGATGGAAGGGTCATTTCAAGCTCCTTGTCAGTATTCGAGCTCTTGGAGGGTCGATCAGGAATTGTACTGGGCCACCAGATGACGAAATATTTGCCACACTGCCAGACCGGGACTTCGCCCTTGTACTCCCGCCGCCGCAGTTCATGACGTTGCTTGACCTTCAACACACCACCCGGAAGCCTGATCTTGATCGTCATCGTCCCTCAATACTGATGGTGCGCTTCCTGGGTGCCGCGCCCGAAGCTTCATCTGTCCGGCCAAGGTAGAAAAATCGCCACTCCCGGATCGGATCGTTGCAATCCGATTTCGCCGAGTCAATGGAGCCGAGGGCGAACTCCTGTGGCTATCGGCGCCGTGCACATAAGGCCTGACAACAGGCTCAACCTCTGCGCCGCAAGATCCAGTTCACACAGATCACGGCCACGAGGCCACATGCGATGCCGGCGCAATCGGCAACCCAGTCGAACACATCCAGATCACGTCGTATCAGCGCCGTGCCCTGGAGGACCTCGATCGCCGCTCCAACCATGGCGAGGAAGACGATCAGCCTTGTCTTGCGATCGGGCCAGCCGAGCCCTCCAAGGAAAGTCATGACGGCAAAGGCGCTGGCGTGGTTCAGCTTGTCGGACCGGAAACCGATATCGACCCCATACTCCTCGAGTCGGGGTATAGGCAGCAA
Organism: Mesorhizobium sp. M0870; assembly: GCF_040319775.1. Lineage (NCBI taxonomy): Bacteria > Pseudomonadati > Pseudomonadota > Alphaproteobacteria > Hyphomicrobiales > Phyllobacteriaceae > Mesorhizobium > Mesorhizobium sp. M0870. The sequence goes on along the minus strand of NZ_JAMYOI010000001.1, from coordinate 262,203 downwards.
TGCAAGGGCAAGAACAGCGATAAGCGTGCCGAAAAAAGCGATCCGTTCGGCGGCTGGATAAAATCTCATTCTGTTCCAATCTGTGCCTGGCCGCCGCAAAGGTCGAATCCGGCTCGGTATTGGCGGTTCAGGCTGAAACTCAGATCGACGGCGTGTCTCTCAAAGCCGCAATTTTTGCTTGAGCCTCTTTAGCCAGGTTTGTTCCGCTTCATCCTGGCTTTGGTGCACCGGAACATAGCGCGGCCGTATCTTTTTTCCTTTGATGTAAAACGGCTTTTCGACTTCTCCAACCAGATTGACGAAAAGCCGGCATTTGGCTGTGGGCTGGCGGACTGTGACGCCGTGGACCGATTCAATCGAATTGATGAACAACACCAGCAGATTCCTGTCGTACTTGACGGTTTCAACGCACTCCAAGTGGGTGTCGTCGACATAGGCATCATTAAACAGCGCGGCTCTGTCCTCGAGCGTGACATACTTGGATTAAAACGACTGATTGTCGGGTCCCACAACGGCGTCGTAGTCTGCCGGTCTCATATAAAACAGGCCAGAAAATAGTTTGTCGCCATTATCGATGTGGCTTGTCCGCACCGAACCAGCATTGGTTACCGCGTGTTCCCGCTGAGCATGGCATCCATCAGGATATCATGGGTGCCATACGTGTCACTAAACCGGACACCCGCCTTCAACAGATACCTGCTTGTGTCTCATTCGAAGATTGGAGCGCTGAAAAAGGCATCGCATGGGTCCTTACCATGTCACTCATTAAAATGTCCGCGCCGGTCATGAGCGGGATCAATGTTTCTGCAAATGTGTATGCTTTGATGCCGTAAAGCCATTTCAGATAAAGAAGGGCGGCTGACGTGCCGGAGACGCAGCAAACGATATTCATCCGGGATACGATAAGCTCTATCGGGTATGTGTGCGGAAGGTTCGCCTCCGTGATCCTGGTGCTGGGGTCGGATGTCATATTTCCGACCGCATCAAGCAACTCGGGGAAGAAGGGCGCCCTTATTCTAGGATGTTCCTTCCAGACGATATCGTATCCCCTCTCGACGATCTGCTCCGCAATGTGCCGATAGATCGCCGCCTCTTGCGCGTACGACATTATGCCGTTTCGTGACAATGCCTGGCCCAGCAGCAGGATCCGCGGGTTGGTTGACGCACGGCAATCTCCATTGTCGCCGGAAAGCGCATCCCTGCTGACCTCATCTATTAAATCGCGCATCAGTGAAGCGCCGACCTGCGATCTCGGTACATCCGCCAGAGCATATGGAACGGGGATTTCGCTAAGCAAAGAGTAAAAGAGTCTCACCCGTTTCAGGTGGCGTCTTTCTATCTTGTCAGCCATTTTCCTTAAACGGAGCGCCGGTGAAATTGCAGAGAGGCCTGCAATAAAGGCTCCGGTGATGCGCTTTCGAAGCCTGGTGCCTGGCGGCCGTGCCATGGTTGACACTTCAAACGGAAGGTATGATGTCAAGCCATCCTCATACAGAACGATCTTGGCTCTTGGGTATGAGTCCAGCAGTATTTTTTCCGATGGCCGGTTAACGAAGCAGGCCCAGATTTCATCTGCAGAACTCACTTCAAGACCTATCGTGGCTCGGATCTGATGATGGATCCGGAAAATTTGCAGTTGCCCATATTTACGCTCGGATGTCAGAAGGTCGTATGCCCATATGATCCGTTTCCAGGTCCATACTGTAGACGCAAGCTTAGCAAGATCAGTCTTGAAATGCTCGGAAACGCCGGCCGTTTCATAAAGGACAAGATAGTCCTCATGCTCCTGTTGCGGCGGCGAGCTTTCATCTGCTATTGACTGGCGAAGTGAGGCAACCAAGCTGAGCAATTGCCAGGTCCCAAAGACGCAGCATATTCGGACTGGCAATTTAGAATCTCCAAATCGGATGGGAATAACTCCGCTTGTTCCGTCATTTCAACATGCCATTGCGTCAAATCCAACAGGCCGTGTGTGGCTCGGGACTGGTTGCGTCCGCTTCACAATACTCGCTCTTGCTTCAGCAAGAAATGTCTTGCCGGGCTTAACGTCCGCGGCAGACCGGAGTTCCGCGTAACAACAAGTCGGGCGATTTCCGCTAAACTGCGCGACGGACGCCTGTTAAGATCCGGTATGATCACAAGGAGGAGGCGGCAAGATCGCTCAAGTGACTCGATCCTGCCGCCGCGGGTCTTGTCTTCCGGTTGGCATCCAGGCGTGAATTCTCCCGGTTTTCGGGAAGGTCGTTGTCGGGGAAAGCGGGTTTCGCTGCCGTCAGGCAAAAGTAAGCTCCAGTTGTGAACCGGAGTGTGACGATGACAGACGCAGAAACCAGAATGTTTCGCATGCTTGGTGTGCCGGCTGGTCTGATGTGGCGGCCTGAGGTCCCTGCTGACCTGCCATGGCAGGGCATGTGTGGGCGCATCTGTGCATCGTGTCCGATGCGAAGCCCGCACTGCTCCACGACCGTTCTTGATGGCGGCGCCACGCCGCAACTTTCCCGGTGACCAAGGGTAAAGACGGCGCTGCAGAATGCGCCGCCCTGTCGCCCGCGATCAGGCGGCGAGCCAGGCCCGGGTGAAGTCCTGCTCATAGGCCTGATGCATCTGGTAACCCATCAAGGCAGGTTTCATATGGCAGAACAGCTTTCGCCAGTAGGGCTGAACGATGATGCCGGAATCCTGCAGCATGACCTGCAGTTCCTTCATCACCGCACGGCGCTGCTCCGGATCGGCGATGGCGTTGGCCTTGTGGACCTTGGCATCGAAGTCGGGATCGGCGAACCCTGTCTCGTTCCATGCCGAACCGGTCTGGTAGGCAAGCGCATAGGTCTGGATGCCGAGCGGTCGGGCGTTCCAATTGGTGGTCGCGAAGGGATACTTCGTCCAGTCGTTCCAGAATGCCGATTCCGGGATGACGGTGCGTTTCACCTTGAAGCCCGCGTCGCGCATCTGCTGGGCGACGGCATCGGAGCTTTCCTTGCGGTAATCGGCTTCGACCGAGATCAGATCGAACTCGAAATCGAGCTGGCCGGCTTCCTTGAGCAATGCCCTGGCCCGGGCCGGATCACGTTTGATCGGCGGCAGGTCGGCGTGTTCGGGATGCATCGGTCCGACATGATCGTTCTGCGCGACGATACCCATGCCGTCGGCGCCCAGTTGCAGCACCGCTTCGTTGTCGACCGCAAGCTGTATGGCGTTGCGCACGCGCTTGTCGTCATAGGGTTTGGCGTTGACGTTGCAGCGCGAGACCAGGGTGGCGGCAGTGACGATCTCGCTTTTCTTCAGGCCCAGCCTGTCGAGCATGGCGACGTCATAGGACTGCGTCTGCCCATTCAGGTCGATCTCACCGGATTCGAAGGCGGAGACGGTGGCGGCCGAGTCGGTGCCGTAGTCGGTCCAGTCGATGCCGTCGAGGAACACCTCGCCGCCCCACCACGACCCGTCCGGCCGCTTGCGCACCGAGGCAGCAACGCCGACATCGAGTTTTTTAAGTTCGAACGGGCCCGTGGAAACGGGGTTGGCCGACAGTGGCGCAGCCTTCGGATTGAAGGTGTGGTGGACGATCAATGCCGGGTAGTCGGTCATCGCGGGGATGATGGTGATGTCGGGCTGGGACAGTTTCAGGACCACGGTGTGGCTGTCGCGAACCTCGATAGCACCAGTGCGCGCCACCTTGGTGTCGGGATCGATCAGCGCGGTCATGCGCCTGGCCATCGAGTTGCCGGCGGCATCCTTCTCGCACCAGCGCGTGATGTTGAAGGCGACATCCGTGGCGGTGAAATCGTCGCCGTTCGACCATTTCACCCCCGGGCGCACCTTGAGCACATATTCCGTGGCGTCCGCATTGATCTCCCAGCTCTGCAGCAGCACCGGCTCGAAGGTGAAATCCGGCTTCCAGCGCACCAGCGGTTCGAGAAACTGCATGGCGATGTTGCCCATCTGCGAAACCTTGAACTTGCGCGGGTCTTCCAGCTCCATCACCTGCATGGCAACACGCAGCACGCCGCCCTTCCTGGGTTGGGCGGCTTCCTCGGCCCGCGCCGGGACCGGCTGACCGATGAGCCCATAGGCAATCGCGGTGCTGGCGCCGAAGGCGCTAGCCAGCGCCAGGAACTCGCGGCGGCCAAGCGCGCCGCTCTTCGCGCCTTTCGCAAATGTGCCGATCGCCGGATGAAGAGGTCTGGATGTCATATCGGTTCTCCCATTGTTGATTTTACGCCCAAATTCGGTGGAATGCCCTTGCCGCGTCGTTGCTGGGCGCTGTTTTCTACAGGACGCAGCCGATGGCGGCGGGGCCGCGACGGCGAGGGGAAGGCAAGATGAATCTTCTGACGGCGATGCGGGTGTTCGATCGAGTCTGCCTGCTGGGCAGCCTGTCGGCGGCGGCCCGCGATCTCAACATGTCGACGACGGCGGTCAGCCGCACCATCAAGGAACTGGAAGACGACCTCGGCGTCCGGCTCATCAATCGCACCACAAGGCGTCTTAGCCTCACCGAGGCGGGCCGCGACTATGCTCCGCGTGCGCGCAGCCTGCTCGACGACATTTCCGAACTGCAGGATTCGACGCGCGGCCTGCACAAGGAGACGCGCGGCCTGATCCGGGTTTCCTGCTCCAATGTTCTGGGCCACACGCGCATAACCAAGCTGGTGCCGAAATTCCTCGAAGAAAACCCGCTCACCACGATCGAGTTCGACCTCACCGCGCGTTATGTCGTCGGCATTGTCGAGGAAGGCTACGATGTGGCCATCCGCTTCGGCGGTCAGGCGGATTCCGCCCTGATTGCCCGCCGGCTTGGTGAAGTCCGCAACTATGTCTGCGCCACGCCCGATTATTGGGATGCAAACGGCCGTCCGGTCCACCCGGATGAGCTGGCAAGCCATTCCTGCGTGCTGAGCAATTTCGCCAAGCGCCTTGGCACGTGGCCATTCATCGGACCCGACGGCCCTTTCGATGCGGCTGTCGGCGGGCGCATCTCGACCAACAGCGTCGAGGCCGCCTATCAGATGACCACCGCCGGTTTCGGCATCGGCAACCTGCCCAGCCTGCTGGTCGACGCTGCGATCAGGGACGGCCGGCTGGAAGTGCAGCTGGATGAGTTTCGCCCCGGCTCCAGCCCGATCTACGCGCTCTATCCGCACCGCACCTATATTGCGGCCAAGGTGCGCGCGTTCGTCGACTTCCTGATCCGCGAACTGTCGGCCGACTTCACTGCCTGAAATGCTGCCCGATTGCCCATGGCCAACGCCGTCAGGGGCCGGGGGCGAACGCCTGGCCCCCTCTGCCCCCGTCGCCCGACGCGGCAGCGTCATTTCCACCAGGCGGTGGTGTCGTACATCGGTCCCGGCTCCTCGAAGAGCTTTTCGTATTTGCACAGTGCCGGCGTCTTGCCGAGCGGCACCGAAACACCGCCCCTGAACGCCCATTCGCCACGTTGCGTCGTATCGGCCCGCACATAGCTGGACAGCGCAAAGGCCCGGTCGTGCTGCGATTTGTTGGGCGAGGAGCCATGCACGGTAAGCAGCCCCCATAAAGCAAGGTCGCCCGGCTCCAGCACCAGCGGAACGATGGTCGCCGGGTCGATGCCGACCTTGCGCAACTCTTCTTCGGCGGTCAGGCCCTTCATCAGTTCGCCGGTTCCCTCGTCCGACAGGCCGAGATAGCCGAGCTTGTGGCTGCCGGGCACGACCTGAAGGCAGCCATTGTCCAGCGTCGCCCGATCGACCGCGAGGCCTGTTGTCACGGTGGCGTCGGCGACATTGTCGAAGGCGGCCTGGTTACGGAAGCGCAGATCCTGGTGGAAGCGATAACCCGTGACATTGGCGCCGGGCGGCTTCCAGTGCAGCTGTTGGGCGATCTGCCTTATGTCACGGCCGATCAGGCCCTCGAGCAGCTTTAGATAGTCGGGATTGCGGCGGAATTCTTCGAAATAGGAATTGATCCAGGAAAACCAGTAAGCCTGCAGCACATATCGTTGGCCAAAGTCCGATTCAGGCAGGATCTGGAAATTCAGGTTGCCGTGCCGGAAGGTGGCGTGATGCTTGAGGCCTTCGGCATAGACCGCATCGGTTTCCTTCTTCAGCCGGATCATCTCGTCGCCGTCGACGAATTGTCGAACGACCGCGTATCCTTCCTCGCGGTACTGCTCCACCGCCTCGCGTGCCTGCCTGTCCGTCAGCATGTCCGTGACAACCCCTGTCTGTGATCCGTGTCGATCGTAACGAAGGGGTTGCCGGCGATAAGCCATGGATTTTGGCATCGACTTTCCCGATTATCGGGAAATTGAGCGGGGCGTCAAAGGGGCATTGGTCGCAATCGGCTGGTCAGATACGTGCTGCGCCGGCAGGCCCTAAAAATAGGTCCGCGGCGCGACAAGGTTCTTCTGCTGGCGAACATAAAAACAGTAGAAGCCGAACGCCGCGGCAAACCACATGAAGGCCTCACCCATGGCCAGCCGGTTGTTGGAATTGGTAAGGATGGTTAGGGCGAAGAAGACCAGTGTGGAGATGTAGCAGGACCATGCGGCCGGAGCGACAAGCTTGGCTCGCATGGCCAGTAGAACCTGCCTGGCCGACCAGGTGTAGAGAAAGGCAAAGAACGCCAGTCCGACCACACCATAGCGCACGGCAATCTCCAGATAACCATTGTGGAAGACGTTGAAGATCATGGGATGATAGGTTCTGTTCTCCCACTCGGTCAGCCAACTGGAACTGGCTCCGAAGATCGGGTGGCGTTTCCAGATATTGATCGCATCCGCCCACAGCATCAGCCTTTCCTTGGCTGCAAGTGGCACCGCATCGCTCGCGATGGCGCGATCGAAGGCGGGGAGGATGCCATGCCTGAACACATCCGGAACCAAGGTTTTGACGAAGGCCATGGTATCGTCGGCGGTGGACGAGAAGATGTTGTGTGCTGCGACAATGCCGGCCGCCACGATCACCAGCACGCCACCCGAAACCAACAGTTCGCGACGATGGCCTCTCGCCAGGGTCATGACCGCCAACAAGAGCAGAGCGAGCGCAAGCGCAAGCCACACTCCCTTTGACCGCATCTCGATGATATTGACGAGGGCAAGCAGCAGGACGGCTGTCGACAGGACCCAATGCAGGTTCTTGGTTGCTTTCCCGAGGTCCGTTCTCTGGGCCGAGTAGGCCATGAATTGCAGCGTGCAGAGGAAGATGAAACCGGCCGCTACCGACGCGTGGATGGGATTGTTGAAAAGCCACGGGGCCGGTTGGATGCCTTGAAACATGTCCGAATAGAAGGTGTCCGCAGCCAGGAAGACGAGACTGAGGATCATGAACCAGAGCACGAGCCGTGCGGGTTGCCTGACAAACAGCAGAAACGCGAAGCCGGTCGTCGCGTAGAACAGCGGAAACATGTAAATGCCTTCGGCGCCACCCAACTGGTGGGTGCCGAAATAGACGATCGCCAGTCGGATGAAGACATAGAGCGACCAGCCCAGACACAGAAAGCCGACCCAACCGATCAGCGGTTTGCTGTAGGTCCACAAATCCACTCTGAACCAGCGGATGACCGCGAACAGGGCCAGCGCCAGGCCCGCATAGCGGTAGGTGTCGGCCTCGCGCCACACCGCGGAGACCAAAGCGAGAATGGCGAGTGCCGCAAGCAACAGAAGCAAGGTGTGGCGCGGCGCGTTGTCCTTGGCATCATCCAGGGCATCTCGCGGCAGAGGGGGCGGCAGCAGGACGTGATGCAGGCGGCGCAGCTCGTCGCTGGCCCGCAACACCCCGGCACGTAGCCGGCTCGGCCCGCCCAGCCTTGCGGATTTGTAGCTTCCCGAGGGGCCGGCTATGCCCGAGATCCCACTGCTGGCGGCGAAGCCAAGCACGTTTTGGCGGACCGAATAGACTTTCAGGCCGGTATCCCAAAAGCGCTCGAGTGCAACGTCCCATGGCATTTTCATAACGGCGAGCGCCGACAACAGACCCTGCGCGCCCTCCCGCGTCACCAGATAGGCGGCGGCCGAGCCTTGCGGGCCATGCAGCGCACGACCGATCTCGTCGCCTTCCGTCGTCTCGACGGCGCGCATGAAGAAGCTCATGCGATGGTTGGTCAGCTTGATGACGTCGAAATCCGGCACCGCCGCGATGATGGCCTCGATGCGCCGTATGGTGTTTTCGCTGAAGAGGACGTCGTCCTCGACAATCAGGCCATAGGCGCCGCCACCCGCGAGGAATGCCTCCAGCGCCTGGATATGGCTGCGGTAACAGGCATATTCGCCCGAAAGGATGTCGCGCCCGCTCAGCTTGCGCGCGGCTGGCAGATCGATCTCCGTCCAGTCTTTTTCAGCAAGCGCCCGACCGTCGACGGCGGCAATGCGCTGCAAGGTCAGTCCTGCCGCTTCGGCGCTGGCGAGCAATTCGCTCCAGCGCTGGGTCTCGCGATCGAGGTTGATGGCGAAGATAGGAAGGTTCATTGAAGTTCCATGTTGAGCCGCCACCCACCTGGCCGACCTATGTATGGAAAGAGGAAGATGTTCAAGGCGACACTGTCCAGATCATGTGCAAATGCTGACCCGAATTTGCCGCGATGGCGTTGGTTTCGCTGAACTTATGACGCAGTCGAACTATTAACCGACCGGCTTCATGGAAGATCGCAAATGTACTCTCGGGTCCTATGTGTCCGGAACGGACCTGAGCGAGATGGCTGGGGCGCCAGGATTCGAACCTGGGAATGTCGGTACCAAAAACCGATGCCTTACCACTTGGCGACGCCCCAATTGCCGTCAGAGTCGCTTGTGCGGCGCGTTATTAGCAGAGCAGCCAAAAAGCACAATCCTTATGAGTGACGGTTGGAACGCTCGAATTGGGCAGGCAACGCAGCGCTGCCAAATGATATGCAGCGGGCTATTCGGACCACACCGCCATCTCGTTTCCGGCTGGATCGACGAAGTGGAAGCGCCGGCCGCCGGGGAACGGGAAGATCGGTTTGACGATCGTGCCGCCGGCGCTTTCGACAGCGTCGAGGGTTTGCTCCAGATCCCTGCTGTAGAGCACGGGCAGCGGCTTTGATGGCGCTTCCGCGGCATCTGCCTGGAAGCCTCCGTCCAGGCCTTCGGCAAAGGCCGAATAGGTCGGCCCATAATCGGTGAACGACCAGGCAAAGGCAGTACTGTAGAAAGCCTTCAGCCGGTCCAGCGTTCCACCGGTCGCGGGCATTTCCAGATAGTCGAGTTTTCCGGGCAGTTTCATGGCGCACCTGTTTGTTCCCTTTATGTTCTACATCAAAAACCTCGGAATGGCAAGTCATTTTGCCGCATCTTCGGACGCGGCTTTTGCTTAATCGATTGTAGAAGGCCGACCGCTTTGCCGGCGCTTGCCTTTCGCACTGCAGCATCATATCGCTCCAAGGACGGACCGGCGGAACTTTCCGTTTCGCCAATCTTTCCAATCTCCTGCAACCGGAGAGCGATGCATGACCAAATGGGTTTTCACCTTTGGCGATGGTGCGGCGGAAGGCCGTGCCAGCGACAAGAATCTCCTGGGCGGCAAGGGCGCCAACCTGGCCGAGATGTGCAGCCTGGGGCTGCCGGTGCCGCCGGGCTTCACCATCACCACGGAGGTCTGCAACGCCTACTACGCCAACGGCCGTATTTATCCGGCCGGGTTGGAAGCCGATGTCGCGGTCGCGCTCGATCACATCGGCCGGCTGACCGGCCGTCGGTTCGGCGACCCGTCGAAACTGCTGCTGGTGTCGGTGCGTTCGGGCGCTCGCGCCTCGATGCCCGGCATGATGGACACCGTGCTCAATCTGGGCCTGAACGACGAGACGGTCGAGGCGCTGGCCGCCGATTCCGGCGATGCGCGCTTTGCCTATGACAGCTACCGCCGCTTCATCCAGATGTATTCCGATGTCGTCATGGGCCTCGACCATGAGGTGTTCGAGGAAATCCTGGAGGATCAGAAGGGCGGGCTCGGGCACGAGCTCGACACCGAACTGACGGCGCTCGAATGGCAAGGCGTCATCGCGCTCTACAAGGCCAAGGTCGAGGAAGAGCTCGGCAGGCCTTTTCCGCAGGATCCGCACGAGCAGCTCTGGGGCGCGATATCAGCCGTGTTCTCGAGTTGGATGAACAACCGCGCCATCACCTATCGCCGCCTGCACGATATTCCCGAAAGCTGGGGCACGGCGGTCAACGTCCAGGCCATGGTGTTCGGCAATATGGGCGAAACCTCGGCCACCGGCGTTGCCTTCACGCGCAACCCTTCGACCGGCGAAAAGATGCTCTATGGCGAGTTCCTGGTGAACGCGCAGGGCGAGGACGTCGTCGCTGGCATCCGCACGCCGCAGAACATCACCGAAGCGGCGCGTATCGCAGCCGGCTCGGACAAGCCGTCGCTGCAGAAGCTGATGCCTGACGCGTTCCAGTCCTTTGTCACCATCTCCGACAATCTGGAGAAGCACTACCGCGACATGCAGGATCTCGAATTCACCATCGAGCGCGGCAAATTGTGGATGCTGCAGACCCGCTCCGGCAAGCGCACCGCCAAGGCGGCGCTGAAAATTGCCGTCGAGATGGCGCAGGACAGGCTGATCACGAAAGAGGAAGCCGTCGCCCGTATCGACCCGGCCTCGCTCGACCAGTTGCTGCATCCGACCATCGACCCCAAAGCCGCGCGCGATGTCATTGGCATTGGCCTGCCGGCGTCGCCCGGTGCCGCCACCGGCGAGATCGTCTTTTCCTCCGGTGACGCCGAGGAATTGAAGACGCAAGGCCGCAAGGCGATCCTGGTGCGCATCGAAACCAGTCCCGAAGACATCCACGGCATGCATGCGGCGGAAGGCATCCTGACCACGCGCGGCGGCATGACCAGCCACGCCGCGGTGGTGGCGCGCGGCATGGGCAAGCCTTGTGTCTCGGGTGCCGGCTCGCTGCGTGTCGACTACAAGGCCGGCACGCTGATGGCGATGGGCTCGACCTTCCGCAAGGGTGATATCATCACCATCGATGGCAGCAACGGCCAGGTGCTGAAGGGCGCCGTGTCGATGTTGCAGCCGGAACTTTCCGGCGATTTCGCCGCCATCATGGAATGGGCCGACGCCGTGCGTCGCATGAAGGTGCGCACCAATGCCGAAACGCCGCTCGACGCGCGCATGGCGCGTTCCTTCGGCGCTGAAGGCATCGGCCTTTGCCGCACCGAGCACATGTTCTTCGACGGCGAGCGCATCGTCGCCATGCGCGAGATGATCCTGGCCGACACCGAAAAGGACAGGCGCGCCGCACTTGCCAAGCTTCTGCCCATGCAGCGCTCGGACTTCCTCGAACTGTTCGAGATCATGGCCGGCCTGCCGGTGACGATCCGCCTGCTCGATCCGCCGTTGCACGAATTCCTGCCGAAGACCGAGGAGGAGGTGGCCGAGGTCGCCGCCGCCATGAAGGTGTCGCCGGACAAGCTCAGGCAGCGCACCGAGGCGCTGCACGAGTTCAACCCGATGCTCGGCCATCGTGGTTGTCGACTTGCCGTCTCCTATCCCGAGATCGCCGAGATGCAGGCGCGCGCCATTTTCGAGGCGGCCGTGGAGGCCGGCAGGAAGGCCGGCGCCCTGGTGGTCCCCGAGATCATGGTGCCGCTCGTCGGCCTGGTGAAGGAGCTCGATTACGTCAAGGCGCGCATCGATGCGGTTGCCAAGAGCGTCATGGAGGAAACCGGCGTCAAGATCGATTACCTCACGGGAACCATGATTGAGCTCCCCCGCGCCGCGATCCGTGCCCATGTCATTGCAGAGTCGGCCGAATTCTTCTCCTTCGGCACAAATGACCTGACCCAGACGACCTTCGGCATCTCGCGCGACGATGCGGCCTCGTTCCTGGAAACCTACCGCCAGAAGGGCATTATCGATCAGGACCCGTTCGTCTCGCTCGACATCGACGGCGTCGGCGAACTGGTGCGCATGGCCGCGCAAAAGGGCAAGGCGACGCGGCCCGACATCAAGCTCGGCATCTGCGGCGAACATGGCGGCGATCCGGCCTCGATCCGCTTTTGCGAAGAGGTCGGCCTCGACTACGTGTCCTGTTCGCCTTATCGCGTGCCGATCGCCAGGCTGGCGGCCGCGCAGGCAGCGGTGCTGGTTGCGAAGGCAGGCCGCCGATAGGATCCATCCAGCTTACCGTTTTGTAAGGCAATTCACGCGAACGTGCTGGCGGCGTCGCGTAATCTCGACATTGTTCCTGCCCAATTTGCGGCCATCCGCAAATTGCTCCCGGAAACACATGCTGCAGATTTCTCCCGCGCCGTTCCACTCGATCCTGGTCGTCCAAACCAAGTTCATAGGCGATCTCGTCCTCGCCTCGGCGCTCGCCAAAAACCTGCGGCTCGAATTCCCCGGCGCCAGCATCGTCTTTCTGTGCGAGGCCCGCTTCGAGAGCTTCGTCATGGCCCATGGTATCGCTTCCGAGGTGGTCGCATTCAGGCGCGACCGCATGCGCGGAACGCCCTTGGAGCGCGGGAAGGAGCTCTACGCCATGGTGCGGGCGTTGCGCCGCTTCCGTTTCGACCTGACCATCGACCTGACCGATTCGAAGACGTCGCGCATGGTCACCGGGCTCGTCAACGCCAAGACCCGTGTCGGTTACAATCCTTCCGAAAGACCCTTGCGTATGTTGGAGCGGCAACCCGCCAATGTCTTTGCCAAGCCCTACGGCTTTGATGGTCAGCATTTCCTGTACCGCTACCTCTCGCCGCTCGAAGCGCTCGGCATCGAACTTCGCACGGTGATTCCGAACCTTCAGCCGCTGCCATCGGAGACGGCGAAAGCATTGGCGCTGCTGGGTAAGCACCATCTGCGGCCAAACGCATTCATCGCCGTGCATGCGGGTGCAAGCTTCGAGGGCCGACGTTGGCAGCCGGAGCGGTTTGCAGCAGTGATCGTCGAGATTGCCGGCGAGACCAGCCTGGATGTCGTCTTGGTGGGCGGCCCGGACGAGCGCGAGATCGCCGAACGTATCGTCGCCAGAACCGCGCCCTCGGTCGTCAATCTCGTCGGTGACCTGTCGCTTGAAAGCCTGCTGGCGTTGCTGAAACAGGCTCGGCTGTTTCTCGGCAATGAGAGCGGCCCGATGCACATGGCCGCAGCCACCGGAACCCCGGTTGTCGGATTGTTCGGTCTGACGGAGCCGTCGCGCTGGGGGCCCGTCGGCGTGCCCAGCATCTCGCTCCAGCCGCCGATGCCTTGCGCCTGCATGGCCGAAAACCTCTGCCGCGCGCCGGATCCGAGCAAAGCATGCTGCGTCTGGGGCCTAGAGGTCAAGCCTGTGGTCGATGCGGTGCGCGAGGTTCTTTCGCGCACCGAAATGAAGCTGGAACGCGCCATCTGAGATCATGCGCCGCATGCACGACCGCTCTCGACGCGGTGGAATGACCTGTCGCCCACAGGAACGGTCACATTGTCGCGGAGCGCTTTTCAGCTATGCATCATCCCGATTTCCGCCTTCATGCGGGTCGTTGGGATGCCTGCTTGAAATGACGGGTCCGGGAATCGGTTTGATGCGCCTGCTGCAAAAAAATCTCTGTATGATCGCCATGTTGTGGGCGATGGCATCCGCCAGCCATGCCGCGCCGCTCGTCGAGCCCACCCTGCATATCAGGCCGGAGGCAAGCGGCGCCGGTCGCGTTGCGCTCACGCTCGACGCCTGCGGCGGACAGACCGACAGCCGGATCCTTTCGGCATTGGTGGACAATAAGATCCCCGCCACCATTTTCGTCACCGGCATCTGGCTGAAGCGGAACGCCGCCGCCGTCGAGATCATGCGGGCGCATCCCGATCTGTTCGAACTGGAAAATCACGGCGGCCGCCATATCCCGGCGGTCGACACGCCGCAAAAAATCTACGGCATCCGCAGCGCCGGCAGCCCGGACGCGGTGCTGGCCGAGGTCGAGTCGGGGGCCGCCGCTCTTGCCGGGACCGGCGAGCCGGCACCGAAATGGTTCCGTGGCGCAACCGCCGAATACAGCCCGTCGGCAATCGCCATGATCCGCAAGCTTGGCTTCAAGGTCGCGGGTTTCTCGATAAACGGCGACGGTGGCTCTTTGCTCGGCGCCAAGGAAACCGCCCGGCGCATCGCGGCGGCCAAGGACGGCGACGTCATCATCTCGCACATCAACCAGCCGACCCATGCGGCCGGCGAAGGCGTGGTGCAGGGGCTGCTGGCGCTCAAGGCCAAGGGCTTGACCTTTGTGCGGCTCGACGATGCCGAAGGCATCGGCAACAACGGCACGACGGAGTGACTGGCCAGCCGAGCGGATCTCGATGCCGTCGGCGTGGGCTCAGTCTGGTTTGGCTTCGATCGTGACCTTGCTGGCGTAGAATGCGCCGTGGTTGCGGATTTCAGCCATTTCGTCGAAAGGCCGCTCGTAGGCCCACATGGCGTTCTGGCCGGTCTCGCCGGCAGGCAGCACGCTCCAATAGCTTGCATCGCCCTTGTAGGGGCAATGGGTCGAGTGGTCGGTGCGGCCGAGCTTGCCGAAATCGATGTCGGCGAACGGAATGTAGAACGCCGCCGGATAGGGGGCCTCGGTCAGCACCTTGGCCTTCGCTGTTGAAGCGATGACCACGTCTCCGGTACGCACGGTAACGGTGCCGGCATAGGGCTCGATGGTGATGATTTTGTCCGGGTTGCGTTGGAAACCGGGTGCGGGGTTGGCGATCTGATCCATGCGGGGCTCTCCTTGCGTCGACTTTAAGGTGTGTCGCGCAAGCGCATTGTGCAAGCCGCTATCGCCATCCAGTACGCAAAACTTGCCGGGCCGACGCCGATGGATCGCGCCTTGGAACCCTCGAGATACTTGTCGTCAGCTGTCAGGCAGCGGCCTTGAACACGTCCATGAGACCGGCATAGGCGGCAGCGATCCCGGCGACCGGGTTGCTGCTTCTCGATACGGTCTCGACCTTCAAGGAACCGCCGCCGGTAGGCAAGGTGAGCAGCAGGAACTGGCGGTTTCCGCCATCGCCGACTGACGCGGCCGCGACGTGCTGGTCCTCGCCCTGATTCTGGACGCACATCTTGAACAGCAGCGTGCCGCCGACCGCTTCCAGCGCGCCGCCGACAACTTCAACAAATTCATCTTCGGAAACAGTCTTTGTGTCCGGCACCACATCGGCCAGACTTTCGGCAAGCGTACTCTCGAGAGCCTTGTCGTCGAGCTGCGCGTCCATGCGAACCTCTTTCAGTCGCCAATCGCACCCCTTTGCCCGTTAACGAAACTTAACGCGGACGATGGCCGGATTGTGGCGGTTTTCCACCAATGCGGCGCTGGGTGGTGCTGGCGGCTGGACAATCGGCCGGTTCGCTCCACAATAGCCCGAAAAGCACAACGCAAAAGCGTGAGGGAGGACCGAATGCTGGGACTGATGCAGGAATGGCCGCTGCTTTGCCATAAGCTCATCGACAATGCCGAGCGGCAGCATGGCGTGCGTAAGATCGTGACGCGCTCGATCGAGGGGCCGATCGTGCGTACCACTTACGCCGACATCCATCGTCGTGCCCTGAAGGTCGCCCAGCGGCTGGAGCGCGACGGCTATGGGCTGGGCGACCGCATCGCGACGCTGGCCTGGAACACCGCACGCCATATCGAGGCCTGGTACGGCATCATGGGCATCGGCGCCATCTACCACACGCTCAATCCGCGGCTGTTTCCCGAGCAGATCGTCTGGATCATGAACCATGCCGAGGACAAGGCAGTCTTCGTCGACCTGACCTTCGTGCCGCTGCTCGAGAAAATCGCCGGCGCCGTAAAATCGCTGAAACAGGTGATCGTGCTGACCGACAGGGCGCATATGCCGCCGACGACATTGCCCAACGCGGTCGCCTATGAAGACTGGCTTGACGAGGCGGATGGCGACTTCGCCTGGAAGACCTTCGACGAAAGCACCGCCGCCGGCATGTGCTACACGTCCGGGACCACGGGCGATCCCAAGGGCGTCGTCTACAGCCATCGTTCGAACGTGCTGCACGCCATGATCGCTGCCATGCCCGACGCCATGGGACTGTCGTCGCGCGATACGATCCTGCCTGTCGTGCCGATGTTTCACGCCAATGCCTGGGGCCTTGGCCAGAGCGGGCCGATGATCGGTGCCAAGCTGGTCATGCCCGGCTGCAAGATGGATGGCGCCTCGATCTATGAATTGCTCGACACCGAGAAGGTGACCTTCAGCGCCGCCGTGCCGACCGTCTGGATGATGCTGCTGCAGCATCTGGAGGAGACCGGCAAGAAGCTTCCCTATCTGAACAAGGTTGTCATCGGCGGCTCGTCGTGCCCGCGCGCGATCATGACCAAGTTCCAGCAGAACTACGATGTCCAGGTCATCCATGCGTGGGGTATGACCGAAATGTCGCCGCTCGGCACGCTGTGCACCCTGAAGCCGGACCATGCCGGTCTTGAGGGCGAAGCCCGGCTCGATGTCCAGCAGAAACAGGGCCATCCGCCCTTCGGCGTCGAAATGAAGGTGACCGACGACGACAACAACGAGCAGCCTTGGGACGGCAAGACTTTTGGCCGCCTGAAAGTGCGTGGGCCGGCCGTTGCCCGTGCCTATTATGGCGGCGCCGGCGTGGAGCAGTTCGATGAGGATGGCTGGTTCGACACTGGCGACGTCGCCCACATCGACGCCGGCGGCTACATGCAGATCACCGATCGCGCCAAGGACGTCATCAAGTCCGGCGGCGAATGGATTTCGACCATCGACCTCGAGAATCTGGCTGTTGGCCATCCCGATGTCGCCGAGGCGGCAGCCATCGGCGTTCAGCATTCGAAATGGGGCGAACGGCCGCTGCTGGTCGTCGTCCGCAAACCGGGCAAGGAACCGACCAAGGCTGACATTCTCGACTTCATGGACGGCAAGGTGGCCAAATGGTGGATGCCGGACGATGTCGCTTTCGTCGGTGAAATTCCGCACACCGCCACCGGCAAGATCCAGAAGATCACCTTGCGCCAGCAATTCAAGGACTATCGCCTGCCGACGGATTGACGCGATGGTGCATGTTTCGGCTTCATGCCATCGCAAAAAGGCACTAAGTCTCCGTTCGGGTTGGGGCAGCACGGAAAACGATGGTTAGCATTCCTGAACGGCAAACGTCGAAGGCGGCCGGCTGGTCGCGGCGCACGGCCGCTTTTTCGTTGGTGCTGCTGCTGACGGTCTTCGTCGGCCATCGCTTCGATCTCGTCGAAACACCTGTCTTTCTGTGGGTGCTGGGCATTGTCGCGCTGCTGGCGGCGATGGCGCTGTTGTTTGCCGGGTTTGCCTTTTCGCGGCTCTGGAATTTCGGCGACCGCGGCGGTCGCGACCTGACGGTCGGCGCGCTGCTGGCACTGCTGGTGCTCGCACCCTATGGCGTCGCCGCCTACTGGGCGACGATCTATCCGCCGCTCAGGGATATCTCGACGGATTTCGACGAACCGCCGGCGCTCGACGTGAGCGACCGGAGGAAGGATATGAACGTGCTTGCGCCGTCGACGCCTGGGGAACAGCGGCTGCAGACCGATAGCTATCCGCTGGTCAGCGCACGCAGCTACGACCTGCCGTTCGAGACCGTCGTCAATGCCGTCGAAACCGTGCTCGACCGGCGCGACTGGGAGCTGTCGGAACCCTATCCCGATCTCGCCGGGCAAAGCGAGGTGACCATCACCGCCGTCGCCAAGGGCTTCGTGATCGGCCTTCCCGCCGACGTGGCGATCCGCGTGACGGACGATGGCGACACGGTCATCGTCGACATGCGGTCGGCATCCCGCTACGGCCGCTACGACCTCGGCGACAATGCGGCGCGCATCACCGAATTTCTCGCGGAACTCGACCAGGAAGTCGCCGGTCAGGTTGGCGCCGCTCCGGTCGAATGAGACCCAGGGGAGGCTATTCGCCAGGGTCGAACTCTCCTTTGAACAAGACTGTCGCGACCGGTCCAATCGGATTGGCGATCCGGCTCTCCAGGACTTCGACAAGTTTGCGTCCGACACCCGCTATGTCCACGAAATGAACGCCGATCTTCGCAGGCAGGAAGCGCGATAGCCGCGTGCTGTCCCGAGTGACAATGTGGATGTCACTCCCTGGCGCGAGACCTCTTCTGCCGAGAGCGTGTAATGCCCCCAGAAGGCCCAGTTCGTTGGCGCATGCCAAGCCCGTCGGCGGATCTGACCAGGCCAGCATGCGATCGAACCAGGCTGCGCTCGATTCCATGGTGAACATTCCATGACCGATCAGCGACTGGTCGATCGGAATACCAGCCTCGGCCATTGCCCTTCCATACCCGGAAAGACGCATGGCACTCGCCTGGTCGCCCGGAACGAGAAGTTGCAGCGCAATGCGTCGGCAGCCCTTGTCCATGAGCCGCCGGGTCGCCTCGTAGGCAATCTGTTCATTGTCGATGTCGACATAAGGATATGCTGTATCCAGGTCAGTTCTTCCAAACGCGACGAATGGCATGCCTCTATCCAGCAATAGCTTAACGCGCGGATCACCCGAGACCATGCGTGTGATAATCAGTCCGTCTGTGCTGCCCGCCTGAAGCTGTCGCTGCACACTCTCGATGGGATCATCATCGGGCGTGGTGGAGTAGATGGATAGGCTATAACCCGCTTGCCGCGCCGCCAGCGTCATGCCTTCGATTAACGGAAGCTTCAACAGATCGGACAGATGATCTTGTGTTTCCATCGGGTATATTGCTGTCATCGTCAGCGTGCGGCCAGTTTTGAGCGCGAAGCCATGATGATTTGGCACATAGCCGACCCGCTGCGCCACTTCCTTGACGCGAGCGATGGTGGCGGGATGAACCTCCGGCCCATCCTTCAGCGCGCGGGATACCGTGGTGACCGAAAGGGAAAGTTCCGCCGCGATCTGTTTCAGGTTGGTCATGTCGCCCGACCTCATTTGCGAAAGCGCCGGCTGATTTGCTGACTTCCACTACGTGACCGAATTCCACCTCACGGTCAATCCAAGCTCTCGCTAAAGCAGCTTGACTCTCCTGCAATTGGATGCAATCGTAACGTTACGATTGTCAAGAATTGGCCATTTTGAGCGCGTCTCAACAAATTCTAGGGAGGAGAACCTATGTCTTGGTTACGCATTTCCTTGACGGCATTAGCATTCTCGGCCGCCGTGCCGGTCTATGCCCAATCAGTCACCATCACGACCGCGGGCGGCGATTATGGCAACGCCATGAAGGAAGCCATGTGGGCCCCCGCTGCAAAAGAGCTTGGCTATGATGTCCGCGAGGAGACCCTCAGCGACGGCTTGGCCGCCCTGAAGATGCAGGTCACCTCGGGCGCGGTCACAACCGACGTCATTCACCTGGGCTCACCGGAGGGCGCGCAGGCCGCCGCACAGTCGCTGCTGGAGCCGCTCGACTACAAGATCATCGATCCAAAGGCCGTGCCGGATGGCGCAAAGTCCGACTACTGCTATCCGTTCGACTCCTATGGCACCGTCATGTCCTGGAACACCAAAACCTATGGCGAGAACCCGCCAAAGACATGGGCGGAGTTCTGGGATGTTGCCCAATTTCCGGGCCGTCGCGCCCTCCGCGCCAATGCACAGGACTCGATCGAGATCGCGCTGCTCTCGGACGGCGTAGCACCGGCCGACGTGTATTCCGTGCTCAGCACGCCGGAGGGCCTGGATCGCGCGATCAAGCGGCTTGAAGCGATCAAACCAAATGTCGCGGTGTGGTGGACTTCGGGAGCTCAGTCCGCGCAGTTGCTGAAAGATGGCGAGGCGGATTTGGTCGTTACCTGGAACGGGCGGGCCCAAACCGTGAAAGCGGATGGCGGCGCGGTCGATTACACGTTCAAGGGTTCCGTCATCGGTACGGATTGCCTCGGGGTACCGAAGGGGGCGCCGAACAAGGAAGCGGCCATGAAACTCATCGCGGCGATGACACAGCCCGCGCGCGTGGCGAAGCTGACCGATTTCATCGCTTATGGCCCGGTCAATCCTGCTGGCTATGAGGGTGGCCTTATTCCCGAGGACCGTCTGAAGACCCTTGCGACCGCGCCTGAAAATGCCGGCACTTCGGTGTTTTCGAATGCGGACTGGTGGGTCAAGAATGGCGAAGCTGCTCAAAAAACCTTCGATGAGATGATGGCCCGCTGAGTCTCAGCTTTAAGGCTGAAGCACATGATGAAGTCGCTCCCGATCACCATCGACAGCGTGCGCAAGACCTACGGATCTTACGTCGCGCTGGACGATGTCTCGCTCGACATTCAGGCTGGCGAATTTCTCACGCTCTTGGGGCCGTCCGGATCGGGCAAGACCACGCTGCTCATGGCTTTGGCCGGATTTGTCCGGCCCGATTCCGGTAAACTTTTGTTGGACGATCGGGACATTACCCGCCTGGCCCCCAACAAGCGCGACATCGGCATAGTCTTCCAGAACTACGCCCTGTTTCCCCACATGAACGTTCTGGCAAATGTCGAGTATCCGTTGGTGCTGCGCAAGACGCCGAAAGCCGAGGCCCGCCAGAGGGCACTCGACACTTTGGCCCGCGTGAAGCTTGAAGGTTTGGCGGAGCGCAACATTGCCGCATTGTCCGGCGGCCAGCGCCAGCGGGTGGCGTTGGCGCGGGCGATCGTCTTTGAGCCACGCGTGATGCTGATGGACGAGCCGTTGTCGGCGCTCGACAAGAACCTGCGCGAAACCATGCAGTACGAGATCCGGCGTCTGCACGATGATCTGGGGATCACCACCATCTATGTGACGCATGACCAGCGCGAAGCGCTAATCATGTCCGACAGGATCGCGGTGATGAATTCCGGCCGCATCCAGCAGATCGATACGCCACAGCGGATCTATGATCGTCCATCGACCCGCTTCGTCGCGGAGTTCATGGGCGAGGCCAACATTGTGGCCCCGGGCTCGGCGCGCAGAATAGACGGCGCCGATGCGTCACGCGAAGCTCTGATGATCCGCGCGGAATGCTTCCATCTTGATGCGAAGCTCGTCGGGCCAGACGGGGTGGCCCTTGAGGGAACGCTGCGCGCCAAGGCGTTTCGTGGCGAGAACTGGCTTTTGACGCTGGCGCTTGACGGCGGGCAAGAGATACTTGTCTGCATTCCGGCGGCGCTGGCCAGCGGCTGCGCCGAACTAGCCGCCGGTCAGCGGGTGACCGCCTATGCACCAGCAGCGAAAGTTCACGCGATACCGGGAGTGGTAGCGTGACCGTCCTTGCCGATCCTGCGCTCGCGGCAGACGCGCGACGCGAGCGGCGGTTCTTCCTCTCGCTTTCACTGCCTGCGCTGTTCATCGTCGGACTGGCGGCGATACTGCCTATCCTATGGATCATCCGGCAATCCTTCCTGACCACGGGGGGCGAGTACACCGTCGGCAACTACGAGAAGGTGCTTTCGAGCGGGCTGACATGGTCGGCACTGGTCACAACCCTTGAACTGTCCCTGGGCACGCTGGCGATCTGCATTCTTCTCGGTACTCCCCTGGCGCTCGCCCTGGCCAGCGCCAGACCAAGGGTGGCCAATTTGCTGATGGCCTTCGTCATGCTGCCGTTGTGGACCTCCATTCTGGTGCGCACCTATGGCTGGCTCGTGCTGTTGCGGCGCGATGGCCTGATCAACGCAACTTTGACGGGTTCAGGCCTGACAGCTGAGCCATTGCCGCTGGTCTACAATTTCACGGGAACGCTGATCGGCATGGTTCACTACATGCTGCCGCTTTTTCTGCTGCCCGTTTATGCGGCGATGCGCGATATCGATGCAAACCTCGTCCGCGCGTCGGCGAGCATGGGCGCCACTCTCGGGCAAACGATCCGCAGGGTCGTCCTGCCGCTTTCGGCCGGCGGCATCTTCTCGGGTTCGATCATCGTCTTCATTTACACCATAGGGTTCTTCATCACGCCCGCGGTGCTTGGCGGCGGCAAGGTAAATCCGCTTTCCACCCGGATCGAGCGCACGCTATCGACCTTCCAGGATTGGGGCTCGGCGAGCGTCCTGGGCATTCTGCTCCTCGTTCTTATGGCGTTGGTGGGGGTGATGTTCCTGGCTGCGCGGCGGCTCATTGCCGGACGCAGCATCGGCACAGCCCATGCTTGAAGCCTATCCAGACAGCAGGCTGGCCCGCATCCTCCTGTGGAGCTTTTGTGCGCTCGTTATGGCGTTCCTGATGCTGCCGACGCTCGTCGTCGTCCCGCTCTCCTTTTCGGCGTCCAATCTTCTCGAGTTCCCACCGCGCGCATACTCGTTGCGCTGGTACGAGACTTTCTTCGGTTCGGCGACATGGATGGCCGCACTCAGGACGAGCCTGATCCTCGGCACATTGACAGCGATGATCACAGTGCCGCTGGGGCTTCTGGCCGGCATCTCGATCAACCGGCTCGGCGGAAAGGCCGCCGTAACCATTCAGGGCGTTCTGCTCACCCCGTCCATTGTGCCGGGGATCCTGCTCGCGATCGGTCTCTTCTTTGTTCTGGCGGCGCAACGTCTTGTCGGAACGCTGTTCGGTGTCCTGGTCGGACATGTGGTACTAGCCATTCCGGTCGCGTGCATTGTGTTGTTGCCCGCCTTGGCCCGCTTTGACTGGAACCAGGTTCAGGCGGCGCGCAGCCTGGGCGCAAACTGGGCGAGAGCCATTGGCGGAATAATTGTCCCCCAACTTCAGATCAGTCTGTTGTCGGCCACACTGATGGCCTTCCTGACCTCGCTAGACGAATCCGTCATTTCGATCTTCGTCGCGAGTGGTCAAAACAGCACGCTGCCGAAGCTCATGTTCCTGTCGCTGCGCGATCAGATCGACCCGACCATCGCGGCGATTTCGACCTTGTGGACCGTCATCGTCGTGGTCGTTGTCCTGGTCGTGACCCTTCGCCAAAAATCCTGAGCGAGACTGAAAACATGCCCAACAATCATCATGCAGCCGACGATCTGGCCGATCATTCAACGGACATACCCCAAGTGGGGTTGGCGATCATCACCGGATCGGCGAATTGGGGTCTCGCCTTTCCGGAAGATGTCGAAGTTGATGGCGTCCGCACCTTGCAGCGAGACATGAGTTTCCAAACGCCTTTCGGTCCCAGCGACAATTGGAAGCTGCTCGAATTCGATGCATCTATTACCGTCGAGGGCAAAACGAAACGTGCCCTGTGCATGTATTCGCACGGCAATCCCCGAGACCATATCGACCATTCCTGTCATCGCCGCGCGTTCTGGGTCTTGATGAAAGCGGGTGTAAGGCAAGTGCTGGCCTGCTCGACTGTTGGCGCCGTCAACAAGGCGATCCAGCCCGGCGACATAGTCGTAAACGCCGATATCATCGAACTGTCGCAGACCCCGTTTTCGCTGCTGCCTGGCCGCCAGAGCTTCGACTGCTCGGGCAAGCAGATCGTATGTCCAAGATGTGCGGCATTGTTGGCCGAGACCGCCCGGCGCCATTGGCCAGCCGAATGCCGCGTCCATGGCATCGAGCAGCAGTTGGTGGCTGCCCACTGCTACGGGCCGCGACTGACAACTCCCGCCGAAGCTCTGGCATATCGAAACATGGGAGCGGACGTGCTCAACCACTCGATCGCCCCTGAGGCCACCTTATCGCGCGAGATCGGCGCCTGTTTCGTGCCCCTGGCGTTCGTCACGGCCGGTTTCAACGACTATATGGACCGCGAGCGCCAGAAATTGCTGCAGGAGCACGTGCTGCCGAGCCTCTCCATGACAGCCTCGCGGGTTGCGCTGGAGACCGCGGCACGTCTTCCAACGGATCCCGAATGCTCTTGCCAGGGCTTGAAGTCGCCTCAGCCAGCAGAGCGCTCCAGCCGGTTCTAGAGCGAATGGCGCCGATAGCTTAGCCAGCCGGCGTGAAAATGCCGTCGATGGCCGGTGCGGCATCGGTCACAACCAGGCCGCGCGCCGTCAGATCCTCGAGATGGGCAAGCACCGACAATCCGGCGGCGCCATGCAGCCGCGGGTCGGTGTCCCTGTAGATCGCCTTGACCATGTCCACGATCGTCCGGTCGCCCTCTTTGACCCGCTCCAGTATGGCGCGCTCGCGCATCTTGCGATGCGTCTTCAACCCGCGCATGAAAGCGCGCGGTGCTGTCACCGGCCCGCCATGTCCGGGCAACAGCAAGCGGTCCCCGCGTTCGATCAAGCGATCCAGCGAGGCCATGTAGTCGGCCATCGCTCCATCCGGCGGGGCGACGATGGAGGTTGCCCAAGCCATGACATGATCGGCCGAAAACAGGATGCCGGTTCCCTCCAGCGCGCCAATTCTTTCCAGCGCGAATGCCGCATGATTGGCGGTGTGGCCCGGGGTCAGAACCGTCCTGATCGACCAGCCGTCGCCGTCGACCACCTCGCCGTCGGGCAGGGCGACATCAGGGACGAAACCCGTGTCGGCACTGGCATCGAGCGCATTGGTCTCGCCGATATGCAGGGCTCTTGCCGGCCGGTGCGGCCCCTCTGCCAGCACGAGGGCGCCGGTGCGCTCTTTCAGCCGGGCCGCCAGCGGGGAGTGGTCGCGATGCGTGTGGCTGACGAAGATATGGCTGACCGGCCGGTCTGCGATCACGCCGAGCAGGGTCCGCAGATGCGCCTCGTCATCCGGCCCCGGATCGATCACCGCCAGCGTATCGCGGCCAATTATGTAGCTGTTGGTGCCGTGAAAGGTGAAGGGGCTCGGATTGCGGGCCGTGATGCGCTGGACATCGGGCGCGACGTTCACCCCCTGGCCATAAAAGGGGTCGAAGCCGGTATCGAATTTCAGTGCCATGCATCGGTGCCTTGTTTCGGGAAACGGCAAAACCGATTGCCGCATAACACGCAAGCCAATATAGGAGGATGTGAGGCCGCGAACATCGGTGTGCGGCAATCGGATTGGGGAAATACCATGGCAATTGCAACTACGATGCGTCCGCTTGTTTCTCTGGCTCTGCCGCAAAATGGCGCGGCGCGGCTGGCAACGCAGCTTTTCCTGGCCATCGCCGGAACGCTTGTGCTGACCCTGTCGGCCAAGACCAAGGTTATGCTCGGGCCGGTCGACATTTCGATGCAGACGCTGGCCGTGCTGCTGATCGCCGCCGCCTTCGGCATGCGTCTCGGCGTCGCCACCCTGCTGCTCTACATGGCGGAGGGCGCCATGGGCTTCCCCGTCTTCCAGAGCACGCCTGAAAAGGGTCTCGGCATTGCTTACATGCTCGGCTCGACCGGGGGCTATCTCGCCGGCTTCGTGGTCATGGCGGCCATTGTCGGCTGGGCCGCGGATCGCGGCTGGGACCGCCATCCGATCAAGCTTTTCAACGCCATGCTGGTTGCCGAAGTCGTCATGATGGCAATGGGCTTTGCCTGGCTGGCGCTGCTCATCGGTCCGGAAAAGTCGTGGCAGTTCGGCGTCGTGCCGTTCATCGTCGGCGACCTGATCAAGGTGGCTCTGGCGGCAAGCCTGGTGCCGGCCGTCTGGACGCTGCTCAAGCGCGGCTGAAGCGCGCGATCGAAGAAACGGCCAGGGGCAATCAAGCCACTGGCCGGAGCGGCGTGACTGGCCGATTCCGGTCTGGTGTCCGCCAACCTCGATAGATTGTCGGTTATATCGCCCTAGACGCTGCGACATCTTCAGTAATGATCATCAAGCCGCTTTATTAGCCCAGGCTTTTCAATTCCCGAACTGTTGACCTAAGAAATAGATGCTTGCTGGCGCAGCCGCGCTGTCGTAGCTCTTGGTCTTCGACTGTATCGAATCGCCGGGGGGCGAGACGTCCGATTCGTTGTTGTGAGCGATCAGGTCAGATGCACTATCGCGCTGGTCTGTCGCCGACACGGCAGCTTCGGGGAAGGGGGGAAGACGTTGAATGTCGCAGCGTCGACTATTGTCGGAAGCCGGCACTTCCTGTTCAGGATTCGGTTTCAACTGCTTGGCGGACTGACATTCGCGATTTTTGCGCCGGCGATCATCCGGATTGTCTTCAATCCTGAATTTATCTATTCGGCCAATCTTCAGGTCACGGTGGCCGCTGCGGTCATCGCGCACCTTGTGGGCTTTTTGTCCTATCGCCGCATCGGAAATTTCCCGGGCGTGGCCGCGGCAAGTTACATCTTGCCGACATTTGCCCTGTCCTACGGGGCTGTTTTCCTGACCATCTTCTTTTTTCGGTTCGAGTACAGCCGGTTTCAGGCCGCTGCCAGTTTCACGCAGTCCACGCTCTGGTACTTCGGCCTGAGCCTGTTGACGCGGCGTCTCGATCCGTACCGGCTCGTGGTGATTCCCGGCGGAGATGTCGAGCGCCTCAAGACGTTACCGGGTGTGCATTGGTTTTGGATCAAGTCGACCAGTACGATAATCGAAAGAGCCAGCGGCGTGGTCGTTGATCTGCGTGCCGATCTTGGCGCGGAATGGGAACGGTACATCGCGGATCGGGCCCTTTCGGGAACGCCCGTATACCACGTCAAGCAGGTCAGCGAGTCGCTGACCGGTCGGGTCGAGATCGAGCACCTGTCGGAAAACACGCTTGGTTCGCTCAATCCGAACC
This sequence comes from Mesorhizobium sp. M0870, assembly GCF_040319775.1. Taxonomy (NCBI): domain Bacteria; kingdom Pseudomonadati; phylum Pseudomonadota; class Alphaproteobacteria; order Hyphomicrobiales; family Phyllobacteriaceae; genus Mesorhizobium; species Mesorhizobium sp. M0870. The sequence goes on along the minus strand of NZ_JAMYOI010000001.1, from coordinate 235,733 downwards.
AAGCCTATCTCAAGATCAAGCAGGCGGTCGACTGGGTCTCGGCACTTGTCTTGATTATCGTTTTTTCCCCGGTTCTGGCGTTGATAGCACTGCTGATCCGGCTGGATTCCGATGGTCCTGCGCTGTTTCGCCAGCAGCGCATGGGCTACCGGGGCAAGATCTGCACGGTCTACAAGTTTCGCTCGATGAGGCAGCATGCTGGCGCCGGCAGCGACAAGGAGAGGGCGATCACCAGGCACGACGATGATCGCATCACCCGAGTCGGGCGTTTCCTGCGAAAATCCAGGATCGACGAACTGCCGCAGGTCATCAACATCCTGCGTGGCGAAATGAGTTGGATCGGACCGCGACCGGAAGCTGTCGTGCTGTCACAGTGGTACGAGGCTGAGCTGCCATTCTATCGCTACAGGCATATCGTCAGGCCAGGCATAAGTGGGTGGGCACAAGTAAATCAGGGGCATGTGGCTGCCGTCGATGACGTTATGGAAAAATTGCACTATGATTTCTATTACATAAAGAACTTTTCGCCTTGGTTGGACGTTTTGATAACTCTCAAGACAATGAAAACGATGCTTACCGGCTTTGGTGCGCGATAACCAATGCGAAGCATGGCTCTGGAATAGCAAGCGCAGGAAGCAGATGGATCTCGCCTCCAGGAAAATAGCGATCATCGGGCTTGGCTATGTCGGCCTGCCGCTGGCGGTCGCCTTCGGTGCCGGCAGGGATGTCGTCGGTTTCGACATCGACCAGTCGAGGGTGGACGCGCTGAGGCGTGGCGACGACCATACGCTGGAAGCCAGCAGCGATGAGATCAGTGCTGCGTCGCGGCTGACATTCACCACCGACAAGGCCGATCTGCGCGATTGCGGGATTTTCATCGTCACGGTTCCGACGCCGATCGACAGGGCCAATCGTCCGGATCTGAAACCGCTGATCATGGCATCGACTTTGGTCGGTGAGGTCATATCGCCAGGCGCGGTGGTGATCTTCGAATCGACGGTCTACCCCGGCTGCACGGAAGAGGTGTGCGCTCCGCTGATCGAGAAACATTCGGGCCTGCGCTACAATGAGGGGTTCTTCCTCGGCTACAGTCCCGAGCGCATCAATCCGGGCGACCGCGAGCATCGGTTGCAAACGATCGTCAAGGTCACCAGCGGCTCGACGCCGGAAGCGGCCGAAGGTATCGATGCGCTCTATGCCTCGATCGTGCCGGCAGGCACACACCGTACCTCGAGCATTGCGGTCGCCGAAGCGGCCAAGGTCATCGAGAACACTCAGCGCGACCTCAACATCGCGCTGATGAACGAGCTGTCGCTTATCTTCGGCAAGCTCGGCATCGACACGTCCGAAGTGCTGGAAGCCGCCGGCACCAAATGGAATTTCCTGCGCTTCACGCCTGGTCTCGTCGGCGGCCACTGCATCGGCGTCGATCCCTACTATCTCACCCACAAGGCCCAGGAACTCGGCTATCATCCGGAGGTGATTCTTGCCGGCCGCCGTATCAATGACGGCATGGGTCAGCACGCGGCGGATCAGACGGCCCGCCTGATGATGCGCAAGGGAATACCTGTCGTTGGCAGCCGGATTCTGGTGATGGGCGCGGCCTTCAAGGAAAATTGTCCGGACCTGAGGAATTCCAAGGTCGCCGATATCGTTGCCCAACTGAAGGAATACAATGCCGGCATCGACATATGGGACCCCTGGGTCAACGCGCAGGAATGCGCGCGTGCCTTCGGCATAGCCAGCATGAAGGACATTCCCGATCAGCGCTATGACGGCGTTATCGTGGCCGTCGGCCACAGGCAGTTCCGCGCGCTGGGCGTCGACGGCCTGCAGGCGCTTTGCAAGACCCCGGGCGTCATCTACGACATCAAGGGTCTGTTCCCCAGGCATGTTACGGATGGGCGCTTCTGATGAGGGTTCTGGTCACCGGCGCGGCCGGCTTCATAGGGTATCACGTAGCGAAGCGGCTGCTGGAGCGCGGTGACGAGGTCGTCGGCATCGACAACGTCAACGACTACTACGATCCGCAGATCAAGGAGGCGAGGCTGCGGCTTCTGGACGAGGCGAGCCGCAAGACCAATGCCGGCTATCATTTCATCCGCGGCAATCTCGCCGACAAGAGCGTGGTCGACGCCTGCTTTGCCGACCATGCATTCGACCGGGTGATCCATCTCGCCGCCCAGGCCGGGGTTCGCTACAGCCTGGAAAACCCGCATGCCTATGTCGAAAGCAACATCGTCGCCTACACCAACATGCTGGAGGCCTGCCGCAACAGCGCCGTCGCGCACCTGACCTATGCCAGCACGTCGAGTGTCTACGGCGCCAACACCGACATGCCGTTTTCCGAACATCGTCCGGCCGACCATCCGCTGCAGTTCTACGCCGCGACCAAGCGCGCCAACGAGCTGATGGCGCACAGCTACAGCCATCTGTTCCGATTGCCGACGACCGGGCTTCGCTTCTTCACGGTGTATGGTCCCTGGGGTCGCCCGGACATGGCGCTGTTCCTGTTCACCAGGAACATCCTGGCCGGCGAGCCGGTCAAGCTGTTCAACAACGGCAACCACACGCGCGACTTCACCTATGTCGATGACATCGCCGAAGGCGTGATCCGCGCCAGCGACAGCCCGGCCACGGGCAATGCCGCCTGGGACTCCAGCCGTCCCGATCCGGCCACGAGCAGCGCCCCCTGGCGCATCTTCAACATCGGCAACAACAACCCGGTGAAGCTGACCGCCTATGTCGAGGCGCTGGAAAACGCGCTGGGCCGCAAAGCCATCGTCGAACTCTTGCCGCTGCAGCCCGGCGACGTGCCCGATACCTTCGCCGACACCTCGGCGCTGGAGCAGGCGGTCGGCTACCGCCCGACGACGACAGTGACCGAAGGGGTGGGGCGGTTCGTCGAGTGGTACCAGGCGTATTTCGGGCGGGGATAAGGCTCGGCGTTTCCCGGCTGATCCGCGCTGTTCCATGATCACGTAACCAGGAGCAGATGGAATCGATACGGCTCGCAAACAGGCAGTCTGCAATCCATTGCAGTCCCAGGCGCTATTGAGCGTCTGCATCCCCACGTTCAATCGGCGGGATCGCGTTGCGGCGCTGGTTCAGCAACTGTTGCGTACGGACTGCCCATTGCAGATATGCGTCCATGTCGACGGTTCGACCGATGGAACGAACGAAGCGCTTGCGGAAATCGCATCTCGCGATGCCAGTTTGGTGGTCACCACCGGCCCGAATGACGGCAGAGGCCGCGCGATGTTTTCGGCGATTGCTTCCGCGACTGGCGACTATTGCATGGTCTTCGATGATGACGACGATCTCTTCACCGATCGCTTGCCGGAAGTCTGTGAGCACCTCTCGCAGAGAAGTGTCGATGAGAAGATTGCGGGTTTTGTGTTCTCGATGGCTCTTGGCCACCCAGAGACGGCAGCAGAGCCATTTCCATCGGAACGGACAAACCTGATAAAGATGCGGGCCGACGAACGGGTGGTCGGCGACAAGAAGGAGGTCATCAAAACTCCTTTGCTTAAACGGGTTGCCGTGCCCCCAGCGGGGCGGTTCCGCCGTGTTCCAACATCTCTTCTCTGGTCCAGATTGGCGATCGAGTACGACGTTATCTGTGTCAATGTCGAGATTGGACGAAAACGATATTTGCCGGAGGGGATGACGGCAAGGATTCGGCTTCTTCAGCGGCAAAATGCATACCCGATGTTGTTGCTGAACTTGAACTACATCAAGGCGTTCTGGCTAGGACGATATCGGTCGGTTCGGTTCCTGGGCAAGGCGGTTCTTGCCTGTTTGAGCTTTGGTGCCTTGAGTTTCCCGTTCTTGCTCAAGAGGTCATTCGTGCGGGTGACTTCATGAAAGAAGCCAGCCTGTGGAAGTTGGTGGAAGCCATCGTAATACGAATTGTTCCTGGTCTTCTGAACATAGCGACGTTGCTGTACATCGGCAGCCATCTGGAGACTGGACAGTACGGTATTTTCAGCACGACGATTGCAACAGTTTCATTTATTTCGACACTTGTTTTTGGAGTCGCGACCTATTCGATAATGCCGGTTTCCGCAAAAATGCATGCCGCGGGAATGGGTAGAGAGTACGTATCGTCCATCTTGACCGTGCTGGCAGTTGTGGCGTTGTTTGTCGTCCTGTCTGGACTGGCACTGACGTGGCTGGGATTTGGCAATGCCGTTGCCGCGACCATCATCGTTTCTTTCGGCTTGCACACCGCACTTCAAGAGATTTTGAGGTCACAACTGCGCTTGTGGGCGTACGGTTGGTCGGCGATTGGCCAGGCCGTCGCATACCAGGCAGGAGCCATAGTCCTGCTTGTCGGAGATGCGAAAGTAGGCTCGGCTCTTGCAGCCTTTTCGCTCAGCTATTTCGTCGGAGCGCTGATTTCATTTGCCTTGCTGGGACCTAGGAATCTGAGACGGCCTGGCTTTTCCTATCTTGCCGGGTCTCTGGTCACTGGCTGGGGATTTGTGTTGAGCAATCTGGCCGAGAGCGGCGTGTTTGTCGGCATCCGATACATAGTTTTGTTGCTTGGCTCCGAGACCCATCTCGGTGTCTTCTCGTTTTGTGTCGATCTTTCACAACGGTCCGTCGGCTTCTTCATGAATGCGGCCAGCTTCGTTTTCGTGCCAAGGGCGTTTCTCAGCGCCGCAAATGGAAACGTCAGGGAGTTTCGGCGCGGACTGTTCGAGGGAGCGGCCATCGCACTCATTTTTGCGACCGCGGCGGCGGCCGGAATAGTTGGCCTGTTTTTCTCGGGCCATGCCTCCGGATGGCTGGGGAAGTCTTTTGACCCTGTGGTGTTCGGGATCGTTTCTTGTGCTGTTCTGGTCAACAGGACGAAAAAGGTGATCATCGATCCGTTTGCGCTTCGGTCGAGCAAAGCGATGACGTTGACCTATTCCTACGCGATAGGGGCGTTGGCTTGCTGTTGTCTGGCGGCATTGGGCCTTTGGTGGCGGGTGCCGCTTGGCAGTGAAATGGCGTTTTTGTTCGGATATGTCGTTGCCGCTGCCTGTTCCTTTTTCGCATTGAGGAATGTGATTGCAGACCAAGGGCCTGATGCGAAACAGCGCACTGTTTTGGTGGTCGGGCCGGATGCCAGAAATGAATGAGAAGAAAGCACTCTACGACGAGGAAAACAGGCGCATCGTCCATGTCGGCACGGTGGCTGATGACGACTATTGGGATTCTCACTGGGCCGAAGGGATTGTCTTGAGGCCGGATCGCTTTGTCGTTGAAACCACCAGGCGATACCTGACCGGATCGGCCAAGATCCTGGACGCTGGATGTGGCTTGGCCAATACGGTCCATGGCCTCCACCAGGCAGGCTTTTCCGCCTACGGGATCGACTTCGCGCAGAAGACCGTGGGGATGGTGAACCGTGCCGCGCCCCATTTGCAAGTGACCGTGGGGGATGTTCGAGCAACGGGCTTCGCGGACGAATTCTTCGATGGGGTGTGGTCTCTGGGGGTGATCGAGCACTTCTTCGACGGTTACGATGAGATCGCATTGGAGATGAGGCGCATCATCCGGTCAGGAGGAGTTGCCTTCGTGACAGTGCCGAGCATTTCTCCTCTCCGACGGCTGAAGATCAGAATGGGTCTCTATCCCAGGTTTTCAGGTGAACAGGCCGGATTTTACCAGTTCGTTCTTGAGCCGTCTTCGATTGTTTCCAGTTTCGAACAGCACGGCTTCAAGCTTCTGGGATCACAGCCAAGGGGAGGCTTCAAGGGGCTGAAGGACGAGACATTTTTCTCCAAGCCGATGCAGGCCTGGTACGACAGCAAGAATGGAATCCTGAGAGGTTTGCGTGCTGCCGCGGACCGGTTGCTCGGCCCATTTTCGCATCATACGCGGCTCTACGTCTTCCACAGGATATAGCGCGGATGTCAAATCCGAGTGGGCGCAGATCGCCAGACGAAACCGGTGGTGAAGCAGTGTCGATATTGCGAAAGTTTGTTCGCGCGAATGTGGCCATTTCCGAGCTCCTGGACAGTGCTCTGCCGCGGCGCCTTCGCATCGACGGCAACCGGACCTTTGCGACGGAGATAGCACCTCCCTTACTTACCTCAAACGCACGGGTTTACGATCTTGGCGGGGGTGCCAGGCCGTTCGTCAGTCTTTCGGAGAAGCGGCGCCTGGGGCTTTTTGTCGTTGGGCTCGACCTCGACGCGGAAGAGTTGTCGAAAGCGCCACGCGGAATATACGACGAGGAGATTGAAGCGGACCTTACCTCGTTTAGGGGGAGGGGCGATGCTGACGTCGTCATTTGCCAGGCAACGCTCGAGCACGTCCGTGATGGCGAGGGTGCCCTGCGCGGCATTGCCAGTTGCGTGAAGCCGGGAGGCATGGTTGCCATTTTCTCGCCCTCGCGCAACGCCGTTTTTGCCAGATTGAATCGGGTCCTGCCGGAGGGGATGAAGCGACGGCTGCTTTTTGCGATCTATCCTGAAAAGGGCATGGGTCATGACGGGTTTCCGGCCTTCTACGACAAGTGCTTGCCCAGTGACGTCGAGACAATCGCAAAACGGAACGACCTGGAACTTGTCGAGCGCCGTCTGTTCTGGAAAAGCTCCTACTTCTATTTTTTCGTGCCGGCCTTTCTTGCCTGGCGCATCTGGTTAGGCGTTTCGGCCCTGTTTCTCCGCAAGGATGCCGCGGAAACCTACGCCTATGTCTTTCGGCGAAAACAGTGAGTTCCCGCGGCTCATGAAAAGGAAGCTCGCGCTGATCGCCATTCCGCTCGACAGAAGAGGCGGTGCCGAAACCATCCTGAAACTTGTTGCGCGCGCACTCGCGAGGCGACCCGACTGGGACGTCGAAATCGGTTTCTTGGGTAGCCAGGCGGCGGGCGAGGCCGCTGGATCACACCAGGACGGAATTCGGTGCAGCTACGGCTTTGGCGGCGGCAAGGCCATGAGCGAGTTTTTGCTCGCCCCGCGGCTGCTCCGGCGTCGGTACGATTTGGTGTTCTCGAGTCACGCACGGGTAAACTCGTTTCTGGCTGCCGCCCGAAGCATTGGACTTCTCCGCAGCCATAGGCTGGTCGCCCGCGAGTCCACGGTACTTCTGGATCGCTTCAAGGGTCCTCGCGCGCTCGCTTACAAGGCGCTCTACGCTGCCTATGGCAGCCAAGACATGATAGTCGCGCAAACGAGCTATATGAATGAACGCCTGCGTGACGTATTGCCCCGGCGAGCAATCGCCAAGCTGTGTACTTTGCCCAACCCGGTCGACGAAGATCTCATCGTCAAAATGTCCATGCAGGCATTGTCCGGGCACGACGCCGAGATACTTTCCCGCCGTCCGCAGATAGTCTGGTGCGGCCGGCTGATCGATGTGAAGCGTCCGACGATCGCGGTTGATGTGCTGGCCGAAGTCAGACGAAGGACCGGCGAGGATTATGAGCTGACCATGGTTGGCTCTGGCCCCATGGAAGCGGAGTTGAGAGCCCGCGCCGGCAAGCTTGATCTGGCCTCGCGACTAAATCTGCTCGGCCAGAGAGACAACCCGTTTCCGCTGTTTCGCGCTGCGCGTGCCGGCTTGCTTACGTCGGCGACGGAGGGATTTCCCAACGTCCTTCTGGAAATGATGGCTTGCCGGATTCCCGGCATCGTCACCACCCCCTGTGCGGGAGATCTGGACATGCTGTCGGGCCTGGAGATTTCAGCCGGCTTTGGCGCGTCGGAAATTGCGGAAGCACTGCTGAAGGTCATTCAAGTCGGTGATCGGTCGGCCTTGTACGGAAAGACCTTGTCGGAAAGATCGCCGGATCGGTTTGCGGATATGCTGTTGAGAGCGCCGTCGTCATATCCGGGTGGGCAGAGATGACGGCCGTTGCTCGCAACAAGATAGTCGTCTCGATAAACACATCCTGGAATGTCGTCAATTTCCGCAAGGGACTGATCGAGGCGCTGCGGAGCCGTGGCTATGACGTGGTCGTCGTCGCGCCGAGAGACGAGTATTCTCCGCTGATTGGGGCCATGGGCTGCCGCTATGTCGAACTCGACATGGACAATTCCGGCACGTCACCGTTGCGGGATTTGGTCCTTCTGTGGCGCTACTGGCGTCTCTTGCGGCGCGAGAGACCGCTGGCGTTTGTCGGCTTCACGATCAAGCCCAATGTGTTCGGCTCCATCGCGGCCAATCTGAACGGCATTCCCGTCATCAACAACATTTCGGGATTGGGGACGGCGTTCGTCCGCGGTGGTCTGCTGCTCAGGATTGCCAAGGCCTTGTACCGGGTGGCATTGGCCCGTTCCAAAATGGTTTTCTTCCAGAATGACGATGACCGGATGCTGTTCGTCGACGAACGTCTGGTTCGCAAGGATCGAACCGCGCTTTTGCCTGGCTCCGGGATCGACCTCGTGCGTTTTGCCCCGTTGTCCGAAGCGCGCACCGGGTCTGGCGCCATCGTCTTTCTTCTCGTGGCCCGGCTTCTCTGGGACAAGGGTGTCGGCGAGTTCATCACGGCGGCCCGTCGGGTTTGCCGTGAGGTGCCCGGAGTGCGTTTCCAGCTACTCGGCTTTCTTGATGTCGAAAACCGGACCGCGGTCAGCCGCGAGCACGTGGAAAAATGGGTTGGCGAGGGATTGGTCGAATATCTCGGCTCCACCGACGATGTGCGGCCTTTCATGCGTGCCGCCGATTGTGTCGTGCTGCCCTCTTACAGGGAGGGAACGCCGCGCTCGCTGCTCGAGGCGGCTGCGATGGGCAAGCCGCTGATCGCAACCGACGTGCCAGGATGCAGGGAAGTGGTGGACCACTCCGTCAATGGCTTCCTATGCAAGGTGAGGGACCCTGATGACCTTGCGAGCAAGATGGTCGAGTTTGCGCGGCTGGACGGCTCGTCCAGGGACAGGATGGGGGCACAGAGCAGAAACAAGGTCGAGCGGCAGTTTTCGGAAACGATCGTCATCGAGAAGTACATGCAGCAGATAGAAAGACTGAGCGCCCTTGCGACGAAATGAGCGGACCGGCCGCACAGGGTCGGATGGAGGATGGTTTTGTCAGTCAGGAGCATAGCGTTGCTTGCCGTCGTGGCTGTTTTGTTTGGTGTTGGCTTTCTGGGCATCATCGTGATGCAGAGGGGCGGCCCGTCCCCCGCGAAGCCGGTAGCCGAGCTCAAGCCGTTTGACGGCAAGCTCGCAATCCCATCGGTCGATGATCTACGCGTCGGCGGTCGCAAGATCCTGCTGTGCGGAGCGGCGTTTTCCAGGCCTCAGGCTATGCGCCTCCTGGTGACGGAAGCGGCGCGCCGAGACTACCAGGGGCTCGTCCTGGCCTGCAAACCTGTCGGTGCCGGAACACCTTGCGACGGCAAGATCGCCTCCAGGGTTGGCGATACCCTTGTTGTGCAGTGCTTGACGGCCGAGGGCGAAGATTTGGCCACCATACTTACGCAGGGCGGAATTCTCTGCGGCCAGCCGGTTCAGGCCGGCGCAACGTACAAACCTTGCTGAGCAGGTCGCCAGTAAAGACCGGAGCCTCTTGCGGCGAAGTGAGTGGGTCTTGTTCTCAAGCTGGCCGGCTGCCCGTATTTGGGTATTTATGGGTCCTTTCTTGGGTATGTCGGTTCTTGAATTTTCGGGTATTTGTGGGTATATTTGTGGGTATGACCCTGAAGATCGACTCTCTGCAAATTACCACCGAAATCCTTGCCCTGGTCTCGGAGATCGACGAATTCAAAGGGGCTTGGCGAGCGATGGGCGCGCTCGCTCCGGAGCGCCTATCGGCTCTGCGCCGCGTTGCGACCATCGAGAGCATCGGCTCTTCTACCCGTATCGAAGGAAGCAGGCTTACTGACGGCGAAGTGGAGCGGCTGCTCGCCAACCTCGACATCAAATTCTTTGAGTCCCGAGACGAGCAGGAAGTCGCCGGATATGCGCAGGTCATGGGAATGATCTTCGCACATTTCGATGCGATTGATCTGACCGAAAACCACCTGACACAATTACACCGTGACCTGCTGGCGTTCAGCAACAAGGATGAACGCCATCGCGGTGCATATAAGACACTTGCCAATAATGTCAGTGCGTTCGATGCCGACGGAAAAGAGATCGGCGTCATCTTCGAAACGGCGACGCCTTTTGATACGCCGAAGCGGATGAAAGAGCTCGTCGAGTGGACACGCGACACACTCAACGAGCAAAGCCTTCACCCTCTGCTCGTCGTCGCAATCTTCACGGTGGTGTTTCTGGAGATACACCCATTCCAGGACGGGAATGGACGGCTGTCGCGCGTTCTGACGACGCTCCTGCTGATGCGCAGCGGATATGTGTATGTGCCTTACTCTTCCCTCGAAAGCGTGATTGAGAACAGCAAGGAAGGCTACTATCTGGCGCTACGCCAGACCCAGAAGACGATCCGCAGCCCGAACCCCAATTGGCAGCCATGGGCTGTGTATTTCCTACGCGCTCTGCAGCAGCAAAAGCGGAGGTTGGAGAAAAAAATCGAGCGGGAGCGCCTTGTGCTCGGCACGTTGCCCGAACTCTCGCTGCAAATCGTTGAGGCCATCAATGAGCGTGGGCGCATAACCATCAGCGAGATCGTCAACTTGACAGGTGCAAACCGAAATACCGTCAAAAAACACTTGGCCATTCTGGTCGAAGCGAACCATCTGGCCCAACATGGAACCGGCAAGGGAACGTGGTACGGCCAAAATAGGCGGTAAAGGCTCCAAGTCTGAGGCACGTCGACTTGGTGAATTGGATCGAGGTGGGGGCATGGAGCCAGATCTCCATGGCCGAGAGATGAGGAATGGGTAGCCGAGCCGGCCGTCTACCCCCGTTGGCCGCGATTGGTATCGAGCCGATCTCGAATTACATGCTGTCAGCAGGAATATCTACACCGAAAATGTATCTATAATTCAATATATTAGCTTGGGTGTCGGAAGGTTTGGCGCGCTCAGCTTGGTCAAATCTTATCGAGCCAGTCACCACAGAAAGGAGACGTCAAATTTTTGCCCGATAATAAGAAACCTGTGAAAGTTAGTCGAAAACTATTAATGCGATTTGGCTAAAGTACTGTGCACGGACAGACACGCATCAGCTTAAATCGCTTCGCGCGCGCGAAACAGGTTGGAATTGTGGCCAAAAACTGGTACGCGCTGATGCACTGCCTTTGACTGGGTGCGTCTGAAGTGGTGCAGCAAGAAGGGATCGAAGACTGATGAACCTTGTGGTTAAAACTGCGCTTGCCGTATTTGTCGTGTCAATCGGGTTTGGTCCAGCTTCATCGTTTGCCCAGGATGCTTCGTGCAGCTGCGCGACACCCTATCAAGGTTCGGCAAACCCGATCGGATCCATCCGTTCCGCCATCGGTGATGTGATGGTGTCGCAGACGGCGGGCTATGGCGCTGCCAAGGTTGGAAGCGCGCTCGATTTCGGCAGCCGTGTGGTGGTTGGCGCCAAGGGCGAGGCCTCCGTTCTGGTCGGCGGCTGCAATCTGGAGGTTTCGGCCAATTCGAGCCTCGACGTTTCCCGCCTTGGCGACAACATTTGCCTCAAGCTTGTCGGCTCGGAGCAGACGGCTGCTATTCAGCCCTCCGGGGGCGGCGCTGGGTTCGGTCCGCCGGAGGCGATTTTCGCCGGGGCGCTTCTGACGTCTGGCGTGCTCGCGGCGACGCAGGACGACGACAACGGCGTCAGCCGCTGACGAAGATATGGCGGCGTCGGCCGCTGTAGAGAAGGGTCTGGATAGGTTGGCGGGGCCGGCTGGTTTGTTGGGTTTGTTAACCATATTGTTCTATTGCTTGGAGCGGGGCGGGCTGTAATTCGTACCAACAGGGCGAGTTACAGGTTTTGGTGGGGTAAAATGATGAGTTGCCATCGGTTCGGGGCTGCTTTTGCTTTTGTTGCATTCGTCGCAGGGGGCGTCCTGTTCGCCGCTCCCGAGGCTGTAGCTCAGCAAACCTGTTCCTGTCTTGCGCCCGTGCCGGCGTCCGAAGACGCGATAGGTCGTCTTACGCAGGTCCGGGGTGATGTCCAGATGTCCCAGGCCAGCGGCTATGCAGGGGTGGATGCCGAGGCGCCGGTGTATGCGGGCGCGCGCATCATGACCGGGGCGCATGCGTCTGCTTCGCTGGCTATCGGAGCCAATTGCGCGCTCGATATTCCAGCCAATGCCACCGTCAAGGTCGACCCTATCGAAGGCGGCATGTGCGTTTCGCTTGAGACACCATCTGCGACGATCGTACCCGCCAGCTCAGAACCTGGCATGCTGCCGGTTCTCTTGGGCGGCGCCGCCGTCGGTGGTGCCGTCGCCCTTATTATCGGCCTGCAGGATGACGACGACGCGGTCAGCCAATAGGCGGGATACGACCCCCGTTGTTTTGCGTAAATTTGTCAAATGCGTCATTCGCCTTCATGCGGGTGACGCGTTTCTATTTTTGTCGAGGCGAAGCTTTGCCTCCTCTCAACCAGAAACGCCAATGATCGACCTGCATTCACATATCCTGCCCGGTCTCGATGACGGTTCTCCTGACTTGGCCATGTCGCTGGAGATGGCACGGCTGGCAGTCGCCGACGGTACAACGCATATGGCATGTACGCCGCATGTAATGCCTGGGGTTTATGAGAACGCCACGCCAAACATTGCCGAGGCTGTTCAGGCGTTGGAACTGGAGCTTCATCGCGCTGCCATACCGCTTACCCTATACGTTGGCGCTGATGTTCATCTCGCGCCTGATCTTCCCGATCGGTTGAGGCTTGGTACGGTGCCGACTCTGAACGGATCCCGCTATTTCCTGTTCGAACCGCCACATCACATTCTGCCTCCGCGGCTCGAAGATTTCGCCGCGCGTCTCATAGGCGCCGGCTTCGTGCCGATCCTCACTCATCCAGAGCGGTTGACCTGGATCAAGGCGAATTACGACGTCATCGAGAGGTTGAATACGCTAGGCTGCCTTATTCAGCTCACGGCTGATTCTGTGACGGGGGCCTTTGGACGTACGGCGCTCTACTACTCGGAGAAGCTGCTGGATGAGGGCAGGGTGGATATTGTCGCCTCCGACACGCACGGCGCCAGCCGGCGGCGGCCAGGGCTTTCGCAGGCGGTTGTCGCCATCGCGAACCGGTGTGGGGAAGATGAGGCTTACAACATGGCAGTGAAACGCCCGGACGCGATATTGCAAAATCGGCCGCTCGTGCCCATCGGAAAGCAAAGCGCGAGGAAATCGGGCGGCAGCAGTGCGGGGCGGTTTGGCGGATTGGGCCGGTTGTTCAAGAGCGGGGCTCTTTGATGGGCATTTTCGATCTTGCAAGAAGTCATGCGGGCACCGTGCCCGCTTTGCTCGCATCGCTAGCAATATCTGCTTGCGCAAGCACTTCGTCGACATCGACGTCCTCCACCAGTTCTGTCGATGCGCTGCAGCCGATGGCGTCTTCATCGGCGCTCTCAGGCGGTGGTACGCTGCAGGTGGTCAAGGATCTCCCGCCGCCGCAGAATACCCAGAACGGCAGCGAGCAGCCGCTGTCTGCCAACGATGTACTCGAGGTCAGTGTGTTTCAGGTCGATAATTTGAACAGAACAGTTCAGGTCGACGCGGGCGGGCAGATTTCGCTTCCGCTGATTGGAACCATGACCGCAGCCGGCAAGACCGTTCGTCAGCTCGAGAAGGAAATCGAGACTGCCTACGGTGAAAAGTACTTGCAGTCGCCTGACGTGACGATTTTCGTCAAGGAGTCGATTGGCCAGCGCATCACGGTCGATGGTGAAGTCAACAAGGCCGGCATTTATCCGGTGTCCAGCAGCGCTTCCTTGCTCGACGCGATCGCCCTTGCCGGAGGGTTCAATCCGGTCGGTGATGCCGGTAAGGTCTTCGTCTATCGCAATGTCGGCCAAAACAAGCTGGTCGCAAATTACAATGTCGAGGAAATCCGCGCCGGCAAGAACCGCAACCCGCGGATCTATGGCGGCGACGTGGTCGTCGTTTTTGCTTCGAAGTCGAAAATCGCGATGAACAATTTGAAGGATGCGCTGGGCCTCGCCTCCAGCGCTGCCCGCATTGCGGTCATTCCGTAGACACGGACAACCCCAGGATCACCTCGCGTATGCTCGATCGCAACAGGCAGCCCCAACTTGCCGGACCCGGACATGGCCAGGCCCTGTCCGCGGACTCCTATTACGACGTGCCGCAAAACTACGGTCCCTATGGTCGCGACTATGCGGGCCAGGATGAGGGGTTCAACCCGCTCAAGCTGCTTTTATACATCGTCCAGTATCGCTGGCTGATCGTCATGATGGCAGCGGCCGGGCTCGTTGCCGGCGTCATCGTGACGATGATGCAGACACCAAAATATCTGGCGACGACGCAGCTCGAAGTTCTGGTGCCTTCGGCGAAAGTGTTTCAGGACATTGAGGTTGTTTCCGAAAACAGCGACGTCCGGGCCTTCCTGACCGCTCGGGAGAAGCTGAAGAGCCGGGCATTGGCTCAGCGCGTGGTGTTCCAGCTTGGGCTTAGCGAAAAACCGGATTTTCTGTTTCCGACGCCGAGCTTTTCCCCGAGCAATATTGTCTACCGTGCGTTCGGGATGTCCAAGTCACCCTCCATTGAGGAGAAAACGCCCGAAGAGCGCGAGGCAATTGCGATCAAGCGCATCCAGGAAGATCTGACGGTCAATCTGGTCACCAATACAAGCCTGCTATCGATCACCTTCGTCGATCAAAAGCCGAAATATGCAAGCGACGTTGCCAATCAGGTTGCGCAGAGTTTTATCGATCAACGTCTCGATCAGACCAGCGAGACCTCTGACCTGGCACGGCAGTTCATCCAGGAACAGGTTTTGCAAGTGAAGCAAAAGCTGCAGACCTCCGAAGAGGAACTGGTCACCTATGCAAAAGATGCCGGCATCACGGTTACCGGCGATGACAAATCGCTGATCGGCTCCAACATCGAAGCCCTGAACACCGCCCTGGCCACGGCAATCCAGGAGCGTCTTGATGCGGGGCGGGTGGTCGATCAGATAGAAAAGGGCCGCGGGTCGAGCCTCGGTCCGGTTCTGGAAAGCGAAGGTTTGCAGAAGCTTAGCGATAAGCTGGCGGATCTGACCAGCCAGTATCAGCAGAAATTGGGCATCCTGAAGCCCGGTTTTCCGGAAATGCAGCAATTGCAATCGCAGATCAAGGAACTGCAGCGACTCTACAACAACGGCGTGCTGGCGATAACCGATTCGTTGCGGCTGAAATATCAGGAAGCGCAGAACAAGGAAACCGACCTCAAGTCCAAGCTCGCGGAGATGGAGAGGCAGCAGGTCGTCTTCAACGACAAGAATATCAAATACACGATCCTAAAACGCGAAGTCGACTCCAACCGATCGCAGTATGACAGCCTTATCGCCAAGCTGAATGAAGTCGGCGTTAGCTCGGAGCTCAAGACGCAAAGCGCTGCGATAGTCGATTTCGCTTCGCTGCCCACAGCCCCCTATTCTCCACGTCTGAGCATCAATCTTGCAGTCGCTCTCGCGCTTTTCATGGCCCTGGCTGCATCGATCATCTACATCATCGAGTTGCTGAACAACACTTTCACCAACCCGGAGCAGATCGAGAAAGAGCTGGGGCTGGCGATGCTCGGCATCCTGCCGCTTGTCGGTGACCGCGAACTCATAGCCAGCATCGCCGATCAAAAATCCGGGCTCTCCGAGGCCTATCGTTCGCTGCGAACATCGCTGCAGTTCTCCGGTGCGGAGGGCGCGCCGCGATCGCTGCTGGTGACCAGTTCGGAACCGTCGGAAGGCAAGTCGACCACGTCGTTCAAGCTTGGCCAGGATTTCGCGGCACTCGGCGCAAGGGTTCTGCTTGTCGACGGCGATCTCCGCAAACCCAACCTGCACCGGCTGTTCGGCCTCGACAATGCGATCGGGTTGAGCAACCTGCTGACAAATACCGTTCGCAAGGACGATCTGCCGAGCATTTTCAGACCGACGAAATACCCCAATGTCACCGTGCTGACGTCCGGAACGATTCCGCCGAATCCGGCCGACCTGCTCTCGTCGCCGAAGATGGCGTTGATCTTGACCAATCTAGGCAAACGCTTCGATCTGGTCATCATCGACGCCCCGCCGGTCGTCGGTCTTTCCGACGCACCAATCCTCAGCCGGCTTGCCGAAGGCACATTGATGGTCGTTTCGACCAATCAGGTCACACGCAAGTCAGCCAAAACGGCACTCAAGCGTCTGCGCTCAGCCGGTGCGAACGTGATCGGAGCGGCGATGTCGAAATTTACGGTCAACAAGTTCGATTACAATTACGCCTATAAATACATGAACTATCAGTACTACGACTATGGCGCGAGTACCCCGAAAATTGAGGGCAAAGTCGATGACGGAGCAGGCCAGCCCGCTCACGCGAAATCTCCGGCGTTCAGGCGTTTGGTTCGTCGCCTCCGTTCTGGTGTTGGCGGTTTCGTCGATAGGGCTAAGTCGGCTTCTTGAGTCGGAAACGCCGGCCGTCTCGCTTGCGCTCGATCCCTTGAACACAGATGCCTTGATAGGCGAAATTGCCGGTCGGTTGAGCGAAACAGGCGACGGTGTTGATCTCGACGTCTTGGCGACAAAGGCGAAGGGCGCGCTTCGTTTCAATGTCGCGGATGCCCGGCTCTACAGCCTGATAGGCGAGATTGAGTATCGACAAGGTGAGAAAGACGAGGCTTTTGAACTCTTCGACCAGGCTCGAAAGCTGTCCAAGACTGAAATCCATTCGCTTCAGAGATCGATCGATCGCTCGATCGCAGTGGGCGATCTGTCAAAGGCCGTTGCCGAGATCGACACGTTGCTGCGTCGGTGGCC
This sequence comes from Mesorhizobium sp. M0870, assembly GCF_040319775.1. Taxonomy (NCBI): domain Bacteria; kingdom Pseudomonadati; phylum Pseudomonadota; class Alphaproteobacteria; order Hyphomicrobiales; family Phyllobacteriaceae; genus Mesorhizobium; species Mesorhizobium sp. M0870. The sequence goes on along the minus strand of NZ_JAMYOI010000001.1, from coordinate 218,928 downwards.
CGACAGATTTCCAGTCATTGCGGCGGGCATGCCGGCTATTCTTTCAAACCCGGACGGATATCAGGCTGTCCTGGCAGCCTTAAGGATCGAGGCACCGTGGAGGTCCAATCTTTTCTCCGCCCTTGGTAAGGATCCGCGGGGCCTGCGCGTCGCAAATCAACTGTTGCTGGACCTTGCCGGATCGAGCTCACAACCGACGTTGAAGGAGTTGTCTGCCGTAATCAACGGGTACATCCGGCAGAAGGAATACGAGGCGGCCTATCGGCTGTTCCTGTTCAGTCTGTCCGATCAGGAGCGGACACTGGCCGGATACATTTTCAACGGCGGCTTTGAGCATATCCTCAGCGACAAGCCATTCGACTGGCAGGTTCGCGACCCCTCCGGTCTGGAAATTACCTTTGCCGGGGCGCGCGATGTCGGCGAAAGCGATAGCGGAGCGACTGTTCGATTCCTGAATACGCCGGTGAAGAACGCCGCGCTCCAGCAATATGTCGAACTGCCTCCCGGCTCCTACAGGATTTCCCTGATCGCCTCCGCGAGAAACCTGAAGCTGCCCAAACAGTTGTTCTGGTCCATCAGATGCGCGGATCCGGCGGGCGAAATAGCGCGGTTCAACATTCCGGAAGGCACATTCAATCGGCGGCAGTTGAGCCTGGATTTCGCGATCGGACCAGGCGCGTGTCCCATGCAATTGTTGCGGCTGGAAACAGCTGCCATCGCTGAGAGCTGGCGATTTCGGTACGTTGGCACGCTGGTCATGCACAAATTGAGCATCGAAAGAGTTTCATCTTGAGAGAGCGGTCAACCCGGTCCACGGAATGGGAAAAATATCTGCTTGGGTCGGTTCTTTTCCTGTCAGTGCTGATTGGCGGCGGCACCGCGAGCGGTCTCTACACCGAAGCGCTGATCGAGGTGGCGGCGATTGCAGCGGCCGCGGCCGTCTTTTCAAGGCCGTCGGAGCACGGCATCCCTCGCTCGGCCCTGTGGTTGCTTGCTCTGGGCCTAGCCGTGTTCTGTTTTCAGATCGTGCCGCTGCCTGCCGCCCTGTTGAGCGGATTGCGGCCTGAGGTTTTACTTGCAAATCCATGGCTGAGCGGTGAAACCGGGCTGCGTTTCGTCAGTGTCGGCGTGGGACGTACGATCGAGTGTCTGTTGTACTTCGTGGCGATGGCTGCATTCTTTCTGAGCGTCACCCGCTTGCGCCCAGATCAGATCTACGGTCTTCTGCCCTTCTTTTTCATGGGTGTCATCTGTAACGGACTGGCTGCGGCGATCCAGTATTCGCTCTCCGACACGGTTGCCATACAGGGTTTGCTGCCGTTCACGATCAATGCGGGACTGTTTGCCAACCAGAACCATTTTTCAGCTTTGCTCTTCGTCTCCGTCCCCTTCGTCGTCTACTACGGCCTGTTTCGCGGGCACCTTCTGTCCGGGTCGCTCGGCTTGATAACGCTGCTGCTGTTGCTCCTGGCCGCCGGTTCGCGCGCCGGTATTCTGATAGGGCTGGCGATCACAATAATATCGGTTGTCTTTCTGTCCGCGCGCTCGAGGCTGGGCGGGTATGGAATACCCGCTGTCTTCATCGGGCTTTCGCTTTACACGATCGGGGCGTGGACGAAGATCGATGAGGAAGTGGTTGACCCGGCCTTTGGACGGGCCGAATTTGCCCGCACGACGATCGCGGGAATTGAAGAGAACTGGGCGACGGGCGTCGGCTTTGGCAGTTTTCCGAAAGTCTACCAGATTTACGAAAAGGGAGAGATGATCTTCAAGCCCTACGTCAATCACGCCCACAATGATTATCTGGAATTGGCACTTGAAGGTGGCGCGCCTGTTGTCTTTCTGGTCGCGGCCTACTCGGTATTGGTTTTTGCGTTTTCCCTTGCGGCACGGCGAGATCCGCTGCAGAAAATGGCATTTCTCTCAGTATCGTTTCTGCTCGTTCATTCCCTGGTCGATTATCCCATGCGAACGGCGGCGCTTGCGATGACTTTCGCCTATATGAATGGCATCATCTTTCACAAGGGATTCGCTGGGCGGTTAAGCCAGAGAGGCGAGTCGACCGAGGCCCATGATGACAATCTGCTTGTTCCCGTCAGGCCGGCCTTGGCAAGACGATAGCAATGCGTCGCCTGGAATTGGCCATGGATTGGCGCTGGACCGTGACCCGGTCGTTTGCCGAACGCCGAGATTGACAAGCCATTGCATGGAACCTAAGCACGGGCGGCTGGGGCCGGGGGGTTCAGGCATGTCAAGGAGAGCTTCTTGAAAGGAATTATCCTTGCTGGAGGCAGTGGAACGCGTCTTTATCCACTAACATTAGCAGTCTCTAAGCAAATTCTGCCGATATACGACAAGCCGATGATCTATTATCCGCTGAGCGTTCTGATGCTCGCGGGTATCCGTGAAATTCTGATCATTTCGACGCCGCGTGACCTGCCGATTTTTCGCGATCTGCTTGGCGATGGATCGGAGTTCGGCCTCGACCTGTCCTATGCCGAGCAACCGCAGCCCAACGGGCTGGCGGAGGCCTTCATCATCGGCCGCAATTTCATCGGCAAGGACAACGTGTCGATGATCCTCGGCGACAACATCTATTTCGGCGACGGGCTGTCGCAGCTTTGCCGCGACGCAGCCTCGCGCGAAAAGGGCGCTTCGGTGTTCGCCTATCATGTCGAGGATCCCCAGCGTTATGGCGTGGTTTCCTTCGACAAGGCCACAGGAACGGCGCTGACGATCGAGGAAAAGCCGCAGGTGCCGAAATCCAACTGGGCGGTCACCGGTCTCTACTTCTATGACAACGACGTCGTCGACATCGCCCCTGCCATCCGTCCCTCGGCGCGCGGCGAGCTCGAGATCACGGCGGTCAACAACGTCTACCTCGAGCGCGGCCAGTTGCATGTGCATCGGTTGGGGCGCGGCTTTGCCTGGCTCGACACCGGCACGCATGACAGCCTGCATGAGGCCTCGTCATTCGTGCGCACCATCGAGCACCGCCAGGGCATCAAGGTCGCCTGTCCCGAAGAGATCGCCTTTGAACAGGGTTGGCTGACAGTGGACCAGGTTCTGCGTCGCGCCGACCACCTGGGCAAGAATGAATATGCCGCCTATCTGCGCCGGCGTGTCGTCGACCTGTCGGAGGGCTAGGCGTTGGAGGTCAGGCCCCTTGGCATCGATGGCGTGCTGGAAATCGTTCCGAAGCGACATGGCGACGCGCGCGGCTTCTTCGTGGAAACCTACAATGCCGAGCGCTTTTCGCAGGCCGGCATAGACCTGGCCTTCGTGCAGGACAATCATTCCTATTCCGCCGCGGCGGGCGTCTTGCGAGGGCTTCATTATCAGCTTGCGCCGCGCGCGCAGGACAAGCTGCTGCGCGTCATCCGGGGCAGCATTCTCGATGTGGCGGTCGACATTCGCCGCGGTTCGAAAACCTTCGGAAAATGGGTCGCTCTCGAAGTATCGGCCGAGAAGGGCAACCAGATTCTGGTGCCGAAAGGCTTCGCGCACGGCTTCGTGACGCTCGTGCCCGACACCGAGGTCCTGTATAAGGTGACCGACACCTATTCGCAGGCGCATGATCGGTCGATCCGTTTCGACGATCCCGACATCGGCATCGAATGGCCGTCATTGACCGGCGGGTTCCAGCTCTCGGACAAGGACCTCAAGGCGCCGCTGCTGGCCGCCGCCGAGGTGTTCGCCTGATGGGTTACGTGAGGACAGCGGCATGAATTTTCTGGTGACGGGCGGTGCGGGCTTTATCGGTTCGGCGGTGTGCCGGCATCTGTGCGCCAACCCGGCCTATCGGGTGACCAATCTCGACAAGCTTACCTATGCGGGAAACCTGGCCTCGCTGCGGCCGATCGAGAACGCACACAATTATCGCTTCGCGCAGGCCGATATCTGCGACGAAAAGGCGGTGCTCGACATCCTCCGGCGCGACGATATCGACATCGTCATGAACCTTGCCGCCGAGAGCCATGTCGACCGCTCGATCGATGGGCCGGGCACCTTCATCGAAACCAACATCGTCGGCACCTACAAGATGCTCAATGCCGCGCTGGAATACTGGCGCGGCCTGCCCGAAGACAGGAAGAGCCATTTCCGCTTCCATCATGTCTCGACCGACGAGGTGTTCGGCGATCTTCCCTTCGACGGCGGCATGTTCGTCGAGGAAACGCCCTACGCCCCATCCTCGCCCTATTCCGCCTCGAAAGCGGCCTCGGACCATCTGGTGCGGGCCTGGCACGAAACCTATGGCCTGCCGGTCGTGCTTTCCAATTGCTCGAACAATTACGGGCCCTATCACTTTCCCGAAAAGCTGATCCCGCTGGTCATCCTCAATGCGCTCGATGAAAAGCCGCTGCCGGTCTATGGCGCCGGCGCCAATGTGCGCGACTGGCTGTTCGTCGAGGATCACGCGCGCGCGCTGGAACTTGTCGCGACCAGGGGACTGCCGGGCGAAAGCTACAATGTCGGCGGCAATTCCGAGCGGACGAACCTTGGCGTCGTCGAGACGATCTGCGATCTCCTCGACAGCAGGCGGCCGCGGGCAGGGGGCAAGAGCTATCGCGACCTGATTTCCTTCGTCACCGACCGCCCCGGTCACGATCGCCGCTATGCCATCGACGCCTCGAAGATAGGCCGGGACCTGGGCTGGGCGCCCAATGAGAATTTCGACAGCGGCCTCGCCAAGACCATCGACTGGTTTCTCGACAACACATGGTGGTGGGGACCGATCCGCGAGCAGCGCTATGCCGGTGAACGGCTGGGCGAAGCGCGCAAGGGGGCGGCGTGAGGCTGGTTGTCACAGGACGCGACGGGCAGGTCGCGGCAAGCCTCCTGGAGGCCGGCCAGGCGACCGCCGGCGTTGAGGTCATCGCCATTGGCCGTCCGCAACTCGACCTTTCAAGACCCGACACCGTGATCGAAGCCATCGCGGCCGCGAAGCCGGATATCGTCGTGTCGGCTGCCGCCTACACGGCGGTGGATCAGGCCGAGGATGAGCCCGATCTGGCATTCGCGGTGAACGCCATCGGCGCCGGCAAGGTGGCGGAAGCGGCGGCGCTGCTTGGCGTTCCCGTCATTCATCTTTCGACCGACTATGTCTTCGACGGCACCAAGGACGCGGCCTATGTCGAGACCGACGCGACCGCATCAGCCAGCGTCTATGGCGCCTCCAAGCTTGCCGGCGAGCAGGCGGTTGCATCGGCCAATCCGCGCCATCTGATCCTGCGCACGGCATGGGTCTACAGCCCGTTCGGCAAGAATTTCGTCAAGACCATGCTGCGGCTGGCCGCCGACCGCGACGAGATCGCGGTGGTGGCCGATCAATGGGGAAATCCGACATCTGCACTTGATATCGCAGACGCAATCCTGCATGCGGCGGCACAGCTGCACGAGGGCGCCGCCACATCCGGCATCTATCATCTGGCCGGAACCGGCGAGGCCAACTGGAGCGGCTTTGCCCGCCATATCCTCGACACAAGCCGCGTGTTGGGTGGTCCCTGGGCGCGGGTACGGGACATTGCTACGATGGACTACCCAACCAAGGCGCGCCGCCCCGCCAATTCCCGGCTGTCGAGCGCGAAATTCGCGGCGGCGTTCGCGTGGGATGCGCCGGACTGGCGGCAATCGACGGAGGCGGTGGTGCACCGACTCCTAGCCAGTGAGATGAAACAAGTATTGACGGCATGAACAAGCACCCGTCACCCGAGACCTTGCGCGATGCGATGCCTGCTGGCAAGGCACGCGCCAAAGCCAAAACGGCAAGGCCTGCAAAGCAGGCTCTTTCACTTCGTGACCTGTACGACGCGCATCGCGGCAAAGTGTCGGATAAATGGTCGATCTATCTCAGCACCTACGACGATATTTTTTCAGAGTATCGAGACAGGCCGGTTCGAATCCTGGAAATCGGAGTTCAGAATGGCGGATCCCTGGAGATATGGCAGAAATATTTCCCCAATGCTGAAATAATCGTTGGTTGTGACGTCAATCTGGCTTGCGGGAATCTCGTTTTCGACAGCCGGAAGATAAAGATCTCCGTAGGTGACGCCAATACTGATGAAACAGAGCGCGACATCATCTCGATGTCGGAAAAGTATGATATTATAATTGATGACGGATCGCACCTATCCTCGGATATAATACGCTCGTTCGCACGATATTTCCCCCATCTTTCCGAAGGGGGCATGTACATCGCCGAGGATTTGCATTGCAGTTACTGGCAGGAGTTCGAGGGCGGTCTCTACGATCCGCTTTCCTCAATCTCGTTTTTCAAACGCCTGCTTGATGTAGTCAACCATGAGCATTGGGGACTGGATCGTCGTCGGGTCGATGCCTTGGCGACTTTCGCCGACAGGCACAAAGTCACATTCGATGAGGCTTCTCTCGCGTCGGTTCATTCCGTCGAGTTCTTGAACTCGCTTTGCATTGTCACGAAGCTGCCTATTCCGGAAAACGTCCTGGGCGCGCGCAACGTGCACGGGCGGGTCGCGCTCGCCGACGGGAGCGTGGTTCTTCTCGACGAGACGAAGAGCAAGGCGATCGATCAAACCGGAAATCCATGGTCGTTGAAGGCAACAACGATGGAGGAGGAGATCGAAACCAACCGGAAATTGGTGGGGCATCATGGGGCGCGTATCGAGGCTTTCTCCAGCGAGATGGCTGAAATGCGAGAACAAATCCGGACCTACAAAGACGAGATCTCAAGCGCAAGGACACAAGTCAGCGCAAGAGACGACGAGATTGCTCAAGGGCGGACACAGATCATTGCGAGAGACAAGGAGATCGAGCTCCTGCAACAAAATTTGTCGATGGCGCACAGGGCGACGAGTGCGCTGCTTGCGGATCGCGACGAGGCGCGATCCGAGGAAATCCGGTTGCATGAGGTTCTCGATGCCGTTTATGCCAGCACATCCTGGCGAGTGACCAAGCCTCTGCGGGGGATTGGGAGCCGCGTCCGCGCTATCGGCGATGTTCGCATACGGGTCCGCCGCTTGGCGATTCGGGGTGCCTACGGTTGTTGGCACAATCTGCCGCTCTCCATCGACCTCAAGCGAAAATTGAAGAGAGCGGCGTTTTCGACCTTTCCTTCGCTGTTTGGCGTTACGAATGCCTACCGCGCCTGGAGAAGCATGGAGGCACCCCAAGCGCCTGTGGGCAGCAACGAGATGGTCTTGCGCGGGGCGCTGGTCAGTTCCGGCCCGATCTTCTCGCCCGAACCAGTCTATGTGCCGCTTCTCGATGCGCCGCCGTTGCTCCAGAAGCCGGTGCGCGTCATCGCGTTCTACCTGCCGCAATTCCACCCGATCCCCGAAAACGATGAATGGTGGGGACAGGACTTCACCGAATGGTCTAATGTCCGGCCCGCTGAGCCGCAATTTATCGGTCACCACCAGCCGCACGTGCCGGATACGCTCGGCTACTACGACTTGCGCGATACTGCTGTGCAGCATCGCCAGATCGAAATGGCAAGGCTCTATGGAGTGGAAGGCTTCTGCTTCTATTTTTATTGGTTCGGCGGCAAGAGGCTCCTGGAAAAGCCGCTCGAAAACTGGCTCGAGGATAAGCGCCTCGACATGCCATTCTGCGTCTGCTGGGCCAACGAGAATTGGTCGCGCCGCTGGGACGGAATGGACCAGGAGATCCTGATCGCTCAGGATCACTCCCCCCAGGATGATCTCGCGTTCATCGCCGAGGTCGCGCCCTATCTTCGTGACCCTCGCTACATCCGCATCAATGGCAAGCCGCTGTTGCTCGTCTATCGGCCAAGCCTGCTCCCGGCGGCGGCTGAGACAGCGCGGCGCTGGCGGACTTGGTGCCGGGAGAACGGCATCGGCGAGATTTTCCTGGCCTACACCCAGTCCTTCGAATCTGTGCCCCCCCATCGCTACGGGTTCGATGCCGCCGTGGAATTTCCGCCAAACAATTCCGCGCCGCCAAATGTCACGCATACAGTGACGCCGCTGCATGAGGATTTTGCCACGACCGTCTATGACTGGTCGGTATTCCCACAACGCAGCGAAACCTATTCATCCCGCAAATACAAGCTCTTCCGTTCGGTTTGCCCGGGCTGGGACAATACCGCACGCCGCAAGCGCGGCGGCACGGTGTTCATCAACAACACCCCCGAGCTGTATCGCAGATGGCTGGACAATGCCATTGAGGACACCTTGGCCCATATTAGCGAGCCATCCGAGCGGGTGGTTTTCGTCAATGCCTGGAACGAGTGGGCGGAAGGCGCTCACCTGGAGCCCGATAGCGTTAACGGCCACGCCTATCTGCAAGCGACCCGCGACGCTTTGGAGGCGGCGAAGGGGAAGTCCAAGGCCAGGATTGCAATCGTTTCCCACGACGCCCACCCGCATGGGGCGCAATTGCTGGCTCTCAATCTGGCCAAGGGATTCAAGCAGCTTGGTTTTGAGCCCGATCTCATCGTGCTGGGCGACGGGCCGCTGCTCGGCCGTTTCGCCCACGCCGCGACCGTGCACAGGATCGACTTGCCTGAACAAGGCGATGCCGATGTGTTGAAACGTCTGGCCACCATTAGAAACAACGGTGCCGAGGTCGCCGTCGTGAATACCACCGTATCCGGAAAGCTCATCCCGCTGCTGAAGCAGGCAGGGTTCCGCACCGTTTGCCTCGTCCATGAACTGCCCGGAATATTGGCGTCCTACGGTCTTGCTGACGCAGCCGCAGCCATTGTTGAGAACGCTGAAACGGTCGTTTTCCCAGCCGAGATCGTCAAAGCCGGATTCGAAGAGTTTGTTGGCCAACCGGTCAGCCAGTCGGTAGTCAGGCCGCAAGGACTCTATCTGCGTACGCCCTATCTCGCCGATGATCGCCGACAGGTCCGCGAGGCGGTTCGCGCAAGATTAGGGCTTTCGACAAACGCGAGCATCATCCTGTGCGCGGGCTATGCCGACCATCGCAAGGGCCTCGATCTTTTCCTTGATGCTTGCCTCAAGGTTGTGGCATCCAGGCCGGATGCGGTTGCAGTCTGGGTCGGTCATGTCGATACTGTCTTTCACGCCAAGCAAATGCGGCGGGTGAAGGAAGCGGGACTTGAGGGCAGCTTCGTCTTTGTCGGATTGGTGGAAAATCCGCAGGAATACTATTTCGCCGCTGATATCTACGCCTTGACCTCGCGTGAAGATCCATTCCCTTCGGTGGTGCTTGAGGCGCTGGATGCCACAGTGCCGGTCGTTGCCTTTGAGGGCGCTGGTGGCTTCCAGGATCTGCTGAAGCGGGATTGCGGAATCCTCGTGCAGGCATTCGACACCGATGCGATGGCCGAGGTCATTGGCAATCTGCTCGACAATCCAAGTGAAGCCCGGCGTCTCGCCAGCGTTGGCCGCGATATCGTCCGCCAGGAGTTCAGCTTCAGCCAATACCTGCATGATCTGCTGATTTACGCCGAAAAGCCATTGCCGCGGGTGTCGGTCATCGTGCCTAACTACAACTACGCCCGATACTTGGGCGCACGTCTAGGCTCCATTGTCGATCAGACGATAAAGCCCTACGAGTTGATCGTGCTTGACGATGCTTCGACCGATGATAGCGTCGAAGTCATCGAGAAATTTCTGGCCGGTTGCGACATTCCATACCGGCTGGTGGCCAATGCGCAGAATTCAGGATCGGTATTCCGCCAATGGATGCGGGGGGTCGAAATGGCGCGCGGCGATTATGTCTGGATCGCCGAAGCCGACGACCTCGCCGATCCCGATTTTCTGGCCGAGCTTCTGCCCGCCTTCGAACGCGAGGAGGTGGTGATGAGCTATTGCCAGTCGCGACAGATGGACGGCGCCGGCCGGGTCTTGTCCGAACACTATCTCGACTATGTGTCGGACATCGACCGGTCTCGCTGGACGAAACCCTACGTCGTGGACGGCCGCCGGGAAATCGCCGAGGCACTTTACCTCAAGAACACCATTCCGAACGTCAGCGGCGTCTTGTTTCGAAGGGAGGCGCTCAGGAATGCGATGGCCAAACACAGCGAAGAGATCATGTCGTTGCGCAACGCCGGGGATTGGGTGACATATTTGCGTCTGCTCGAAAATGGTTCGATCGCTTTTTCCCCGCGTTCGCTCAATTCACACCGCCGGCATCAGTCGAGCGTAACCATAGGAAATTTCGATCTCAGGCACCTACAGGAGATCAGGCAGGTACAGGCCGATACAATCCGCAGCCACGATCTTGGACCTGCCGCGCTCGAACGAGCGAGCATCTACAGCCGTGAACTCAGTGAACGATTTGGTATTCCAATTCAAGAATGACGACGCTGGTGACTGTGGGGAATTAGATGTCTACAGAGCGTCGAGGAGACTTTAGTGAGAGTTCTTTTTCTGGGAGCGTCAATAGCTCCGCATCCCGACCCGCAGATTGCCTTTGAAAAGAAATTCGAAGTCATTGGATATAACACCGGAAATCTTCTGATAGGACAGTCTCTGTTCGAGGAACTTCGCTTTGAAGAATTCGGGCAGGGGTTGGGCTATTCCCCGCAAGAGGCAAACGAACGTTTCGACATCATAGCTATCTCAGCGGCAAATTTCATTTTCAAGAATTTTGATTTGTCCTATTTGGCTGACTTCATAGAACCGACCAAGCTGCCATGCGTGGTCGCCGGCCTCGGTGCGCAAGCACCCGCCATCGGCAACAAAGTCACAGATATTCCCGAGGGCAGTAAACGCTTTCTTCATATAATATCCGAACGCAGCAAGACCGTGGGCGTGCGAGGTCATTTTACGGCCGAGGTCATGAATGACTTTGGGATAAAAAACGTCAGCGAGGTAGGATGTCCCAGTCTGTTTCGCAAATTGCGTCGTGACCTGAAAATAAAGCGGCCGGGAACAGACGCCAGCCTGAGGGTTTCGGTGAACGGATCACGAAACGTATTTTTGCATTCGGCCAATCCCGAAGCTGCCCGGCGCGTTGAAGCTGATCTTTTGAAATTATCTATCGATAGAAAGTATCCCTACGTCCTGCAGAACGAAGAACCAGAAATGGCAATGCTCCGTTCTGGAGAGGGGAATAAAACCGATTTAGAGAACGCTCAGGCAATTATCAACCAGCTGAATATGGGCATGGACCCGTCGCTCTATGTAAAGCATATCAAAGAGAACGCAAAAATGTTCTTCGACCTGGCGGAATGGGATAGTTACATATCAAGGTTTGATTACACTGTCGGGACACGCTTCCACGGAAACCTGATCGCGTTGACCAACGGCGTTCCCGCGACCATAATTTCCCATGACTCAAGAACCACGGAGATGGCGGAACTTATGAGCATCCCGCACGTCCCTGTCGGTAAAGTGGGACAATTGGACGTCCGCGAGCTCGTGCAGGCTGGCGACTATGATGCCTTTCAGCGCAAGTACACCGTTCTATATGATCGTTTTGCCCAGTTCCTTTCGAACAATGGAGCCAACCACAGGCTGGAATAGCACCATGAAGTGGTACTTTTTCGCGATGCGAACCGATCCGCGCGAGCACGCCAAGTGCGCCGCCGTCTCGGTTAAACGCGATCTCCCGCTATCCCTGCCGCGAAGTAGAAAAGGTGTGCCCATTTGGGAGAGTTGCCCCAAAGTGCGGCGACCCACCTTCGTTGCTTGCCAAAGCCCAGTCGCTAAACGGAGGGCTGCATCAGCACCGACACTTGGAACGGGTCAATGATCGATCGATCATGTCCCACATATCCCAACCGTCACCGCCCAAAAAGTCGATCTCGCAAGAGATGTCCCCATAGGTTTCGCCTTCGACGCCACCGTGAGGAAGATAAGCAAATCCGTTAAGGCGATGGTTCGACTGCATTTTCGCAGCGACCGAAGTCTTTCGAATCCCATCGATAAAAGGCCAGAATTCAATTGGTCGAATAGTGGCCACGAACAATCCACCAGGCTTGATGTGTTTGCGAACTGCCATAAGGCAGGCTTTCGCGCTCGAAGGCGCCAGATGTGTGAATACCGAGAATGCGAAGATCAGATCGAACTTCTGGTCGTCGACTGGTAGCACGGAAGGAATCCGCTCCGATTGAGCGAACATGCCAGGCAATCTTGCCTCTCTACACAAGCTGAGAGACTTATCCCAGGCGTCAATACCCCATATGGACGATGGATCGCTGTAGTAGTACATCATGCGCAAGATGCGTCCGTAGCCACATCCAAAGTCGAGAATATCAGAGCCCGCCAGCGGCTTTTTGGTATGTCGGGTATAATTGTTTTCAAGTTGTCGGGCGAACGACGCGGTTTGCCGGTACAGATCGAGACCGGATGCCCCGGTCCAGGTCTTCTGGACTTCGTCACTGGCCATCGCGGGCAGAAGACGTGACAAACTGGGATAATCCTTGTTCGGCAAGGAAATCATGAAGAGGCCGAAGTCGTCCAGGCTCATTCGGCGAAGAAAAACGAGAGCCTCTTCAGTTGTGCACCCGTTGGCCGCCTCGCGTTCGGCGGCATTCAAATGTGGGAAGGCTGTTGAGAACATGCTAATATTCTTGCTCTTTCTGGCGCTGCCTGGGAACACATAGCCGTCTAACATGCGACGGATTGCGGTCAACGAATTAATAGTCAAAGAAATCACCACAGAATACTAGCCCAGCTGGACTCGCTGATCCACGATCCAAATGGTTGGACTAACAATCTCGAATCGAGGGTTCTCCGTACCCTAAATGTAACACGCTGCCGCAGCCGGGCGATATCGGCGACGCCAAGGTTCGAAAGCGAAAAGGCCATTAAGCTGGCCAGACTCGACCGAAGCGAGATCGTAAGGCCATGCCGGGCCTTTCTATATACCGATAACTCAGCAAGGATAGTGGTATCAACATCGCAAGAGTTGCTACCACTGAGGCAAGGAACGGCAAGGATGCTCCATCGAAGGATGCGTAAACCGTCCGGTACAGGCCCACCCGATCCAGGATGACGATAACGACCGGATGCCAGAGGTAAATGCTGAAACTGGCGTTGCCGAGCAGCTTCGCAGCCGGATTCACGAACCATCTTTGCGGATACAGGGAAACTCCCACGACAGCGCTCGCCAACGTCACCGCCCAAGCGGTTTTGACGCCGGAACCGCCGCTTGACCCAAGTATCGTTCCGAAGAGTACGGCAATCTGGCTCGTGAAACAGATCAGGCCAACGATTGTCAGAAGACTGGCAGCAAAGACTATTCGGCCAATCTGGGGGGAAGTGCGACAAACCCCCAGCCAGACATAATATCCCGCTATCCCTGCAGCAAAATAGAACAGTTGAGCCACTAGAGAAAAGTGGCCAAAGAGCGCTAACGCGCCCCCCGTTCCTTGGAATGCCAACGCCCAGTTGGCCGCCAAGAATACTGCTACCGCAAGAAACACCACAGAACGAGCTAGACCGGTGATGGCAAACACCAGCAGCGGCAGGATGGCATAGAACGCCATCTCGACACCGATGGACCATGACGCCATGACGAATCCGGTCACGTGGTTCGGCACAAAGTTGAAGATGAACAGTGCTGAACTGAGGAATTGGGAAAGAGGGACTGTCGTCTTCCATACTATCCAGCAGAACGGTATGTAGAACAGCATTATGAAATAGAATAGAGGCGCGATGCGCAGCAAACGCCGAAGGTAAAATTCTCGCAATTCCTGCCGCGTCTCGATCCTGCCACTATACCCGACAAAGAGACCGAATGCGCTGACTATGTAAAACAGCGGCACTCCGTTGCCGAAATGCGTCGGCACGAACCATAGGTAGCCGGGGATCTGCAGTTTTGGCAGCGCAATCAGATGAACAAGGACAATCGACAACGCCGCGTAGCAACGCATTGCCAGAAGTCCCGGGAGCTCAATTCGCGAATGCGCATCCTTTACTACGAATCTCCTATCGATCTCGACGTTCATTCTGCCCTCGACTATCTTGCAGCGACCTTAATAATTCCCACACTGCTTCACGACGCTCAACGGCTAGCTGCTCCCTCAAGAGCTTGCTGATTTGAGGAGCTGGGCGTCTCACCGAGCCGTATCAGTACGATGTCGTCTTTGATTTCCACGCTACCGGGAGCCGGCCAAACAGGCATGGTCGAAAGATTGACGATCGTTTGAAGTACCTGTTCTTGGTTAGAACCACTCAAATTTGAATAGCCAAGCAATTTCATATAGTAGGCGATCCGCCAGGAATTACCCCCATTCCATTCGAAGAAAGAATAACCGACCGTCGAGTCGGAAGGCTTCGGATAGTTGGTCACAAATGGCTGCGCGCCAAACACACTTAAAGCATAACTGCGCTTTGCGTCAAAACCGGGCGTGGCCGACAGCCTGTCGTATATGGCTCCCGCCAAGAGAGTATCGTGCTTGTCGACCAGATAATTGGATGCTTGGCGATAGTTCTGAACGACCTGAATCTGGAAAAGCGCCACCGCCAGCAAGATGGCCGAGGCTGCGCGGATTCTGGAGTTTCTGCTCGTCACCGCGACATAGGCAAACAGCCATACGGCAATCGGCACCCCGATGAGGCTCCTGACAGGCATGCTGCCCGCGGCAAGGAAGTGAAAGCCGAAGGGAACAAGCAATGAAACGAAGGCAACTGCCGTCAACAGCAATTTCGTGCGGGGCAATTCCTTCAAGAGCGCCCAGCCGCCCAGGAGCAACAAGAGCGGGATTGCCCACAATGCAACGCCGTATGTGCGCTGGTCCAGGCCATAGATCCCGCCTATCGCCTCAATCACGCGCCCGACAACGGTGATAGGATGTTGAAGCAGAAAGTTTGGCTGGGAAAGCGAGTCGAAATACTCGTTTCTGCCGGGGGCGAACGATCTGAAAATGATGTCGCCGATGACATAGAACAATATTGCGCCGGCCAGCAGAATACCGATCCGAAGCAGGTCTTTCGGCAACGATACGCTGCTGCCGGACCGTGCTTGCAGAATTGAGATCGCAATGCCCAGGACCAGAATTGCCGGTGCGAAACTCTGATAGATCGAGATTGCGAAGGCGCCGACTCCCACAGCTCCGAGAAAGCGAGGGCTGAGTGGGGAAACCTCCTCCTTTCGGATCAGCCAAAGCGCTAGAGCGGTCGCGAACAGGCCGACGCCGATAGCGGCAATGTTCGAATAAAATTCGACGATAAAAAACCAGGTCGGGAAAGCACAGAAAATCGCAAAACATGCGTACTCAGCGATGGAGAGCTCTTGCTTGTTGATGACATCCATGACGAGGAGGTAGGCGGCCACGCAACCGGCGCCAAAGACGGCCGGAGCCAGGAAAGGCATGACCGGATGAGGAATAAGGAATCTCTCGATCAGATACGCGCCCCAGCGTCCCTGAAGAATCCAGATCGACGCGTCCGTTCTGAAGGCGGTTACTTCGTCATCGATTGACAGCGGAAAGGAAGCCAATTCGGAAAAATACATCGCGACGAAAATCGCAAAGAGATTAATGGCTGGTCGTATTGTGCTCGGTCGCGTCAGCATGATCTGCGGAGTATCCATCGAGAAATCACGAAGTTGAGGATGGTCGTGATGGCAAGGGTGACAAAGAAGGCTGCTGCAGCATTTTGCAGAACGCTTTCAAGCGTTTTGAGGGCTGCTAGGCCGAGCACGAACACGACCGCAATCGACGCCCCGATTGCCAGTCGATCGGCGATGCCCGTGCGGCCGCCGGGAAAGACGCGATCGGGATAGAACACCATTACGAACACAAGTCCTGTCAGCCAAGCGAGCGCGTAAGACAAACTTGAGGGCAGGACGACAAGGCCGGCAAAATAGACAAGGCTGGTCAGGGCGGTATTCAGTCCGCCGGCGACAAGAAACCGGACGGCGTCTCCGCCAATGCGATCAGCGGTCATCCTGCCTGACCGTATCCAGGAAATCCGCATAGTCCCTGATGTAATCGCCAGCATCATAGTTGTGCGAAGCCATGACCAGCAATGCTGTATCGGGTTGGAATTTATACTGAATTCCCCAAATGCCGGGCGGAATGTAGAGGCCGATCGAGGGTTCGGTCAACGAAACCTCTTTTCTCTCATGGCCGTCGTCAACGACAACGGACAGGCGGCCATGGGCCGCGATCAGGAATTGATGGCACTCGCGATGCGCATGCTCACCCCTGACCTTGTCGGAGGGAACGCCATAAACCAGAAAGGACCGGGCCGGCTTAAACGGTAGGTTTGCACCGAATTCGAGCGGGGCGAGTTCGCCTCGCAGATCGCTAAAATGCGGCAGCCGCCAGAGCTCGGTACCACCGACCCCAAGCGACATTTTCTCGCCCACTGCGCCGGGGAGGGTTTGCGTCAAGGCTGGCACGATCTTCGGGCCGGTCTGGTAGCCGACGATGACTGCGGGATTTCCGACCACGACGGCATTGGCAGGGACGCTCTTGGTCACCACGGCGCCGGCGCCGACCATCGCCTGGCGGCCGACGACTATGCCCGGCAGGATTGTGGCATTGGCGCCGATGGAAGCGCCGTCCTCGATCATGGTCAGCAGAAACGCCTCGGGATATTCCTTGGAGCGTGGGAAGCGATCATTGGTGAAGGTCGCATTCGGGCCGACAAACACACGATTGCCCAGGCGCACCCCGTCCCACAGTTGGACGCCGCTCTTGACAGTCACGTCATCGCCGACGATCACGTCGTTCTCGATGAAGACGTGATCGCAGATGTTGCAGTTCGAGCCGAGCACGGCCCCAGGCAGCACGTGAGCGAAGGCCCAAATACGCGTTCCGTCGCCGACATGGGAGCTTTCGCAGATACCCCGTTCGTGCACGAAAAATGGCTTGGCGTTCATTTCGCTGTTCCGTCAACGACGCGGCTGATGATCCGAAGTGGGCGCGATTTGGTGTTTTCAACTGCCCGCCAGAGATAGCAACCAAGAATCCCTTGGACTAGAAGGCTGGCCGAACCGAAGCCCGTGATCAGCAGCACCAGTGTCGTATAGCCAGCGGGGTCTATATTGCCAAGCAGCCGTGCAATCACGGTAACGACTGCAAATAGGAGACTTAGCGCACAGCCGGCAAATCCTACCCAGAGGGTGAGCATTATCGGAAAATCAGAGAACGAGAAAATGCTGTCCATCATGTATCGGAACCGCCGTGCCATGCCCCAGGCGCTTGTTCCGTGCTTTCGTTCGCGCCGCCGATAAGGCACGAATTCCCGCCTGAAGCCGACCCAGAAAAGTTGTATGACAAGCGAGCTGTTCGGCTCCTCGATCGAGAGGATCGCTTCCAGAACCTGACGGTTGCAGGCGAAGATATCCACTCCGCCACTCGGCATGCTGGGCAGGACGAGCCTGCGGTAGGCCGACCAGAAAGCCCTCGACAGAAATTTGGTCAAGGGCGGATCGCTACGCCCGGTTCGCTGCCCAAACACGACGTCAGCCTCGTCCTTTTCCAGCTTCGAAAAGAATTCGACGATCAGTTCAGGCGGCTCCTGCAGGTCGGCGGCCATCGCAGCGACCTGGTCACCCGAAGCGTGTTCGAGCCCGGTTCGAATAGCAGTGAACGAACCAAAGTTCCGGCTATGGAAGATGATCTTGTAATCATAGCCCGAGCCTTTCAATTCCTTGATCAGCAGCGGGCCGGATTCGTCCGGCGACCCGTCGACGACGAAGACGAACTCGATGTCGCTATGATATCTGGAGTGGAAATCGGCGACTGCGCCCAGGAGGGAAGGGATGTTCGCCTGATTTCGATAGATCGGGAAAACGATCGAGCGTGTTGTCACATTGTCTCCCATTCGCGGAGGGCCAGGCAAACCCGCTCTACCTCGTCGTCCCTCATATCGGGATAGCAGGGGACCGAACAGAGACGGCTGACGCTGGCCCTCGAAACGGTGAGATTTTCGCTCCCCATCATCGGTAAGTCCGCCCAGCCGACTTGGTCGCAATCCAGCACAGGGTAGTGTATGTCAGTGTCGATGCCGCGCTCTTTCATGAACGCCCTGAAGGCGTCCCGGTCGTCGCAAAGCGCGACCGCGAGGTGCGCGACAGCGCCTTCGCCACCTTCCAGGAACTGGAATCGACGCCCGGCAACCGACTTGTACTGGTCTAGGATGCCACGCCGCTGCTGGTTGCGTCTATCCACATCGCCCAGCAAAACGTCCAGTATCGCGGCTTGAACTTCATCCATGCGGGAGTTGCGGCCGTTGGGCACGCCGACATGATATTTTGAACTCCAGCCATATTGTTGCAGTTGCCGTACATGCGCGGCGGTTGCCGTGTCGGAGGTAAGAACAGCGCCGCCGTCCCCCATGGCTCCGAGATTTTTGGTTGGGTAAAAGCTGAACGTGGAGATATCCCCCAGCGAGCCTGCAACGTCGCTTCCGATTCTCGCCCCGTGCGCCTGCGCGCAATCTTCCACGATTGGAATGTGCGAGAGGCCAGCCTGCTCAAGTCCGTCCCGGATGGCGCGGACATCAACGACGCCACCATAGAGGTGGGTGGCGACGATCGCAGCGGTGTCTGCGCTGGCTGCTTTCAGTACCGATTGAAGGGCTATGAGTTGGCTGGCTGGTTCGATATCGACGTAGTGCGGAACGAGATCATTCTGCCAGCAGGCACAACTGGCATAGCCCCCCGCATTGGCGGCGACGATCACCTCGCGCCCGTCGTAGCGCTTGGTCACTGCGGCCAATGCAAGTTCGAGCGCATCCGTCCCATTGGCCACGAGAACGCATTCCGAAACACCTATGAATCTGGAAAAATTTGCCGCAAATCTTTTGCCGATAGCGCCATTGAGCCACCATCCCGAACGTAGCGTGTTCACTACCTCACTCTCGATTTCGACCTGGTAGCGCTGATACAGGCGCTTCAGATCATTCATGGGAACAGATTCTTGTCTCGTCATCGGTAACTCAACGGCTCGAGCGCAATTCATTTTAGTAACGTCCGCAGGGCGCAACGCTGGCATACTCAACTACAGCAGGTGCGACGAATTGGGAATCTGAACTGCGAGCATATAGTATCCGGGAAGAGTACCTTTAAGACTTAGCTCGCGTTCCAGCCCTCTTTGCAGGTTTCGTCGTGAAGGCTTCGACCCTTCCGTTCTTAAGCGTCATTCTCTTCGTACATACGCTTTCGAGCAGGCTCTCATTGTGGGTCGCCAGGACGATGATGCCTGCCTTCTCTGCCAGTTCATCCATGCGTCGCTTGGCTTTTTCTTGAAATTGGGCGTCGCCGGCGCCGATCCACTCGTCCATCAGCAGAATTTCGGGGTCAAGGGCTGTAGCCGCTGAGAAAGCAAGGCGAGCGGCCATACCCTGGCTATAGGTTTTGAAGGGGACATCGATAAAGTCGCCAAGTTCGCTGAAGGCGATGATCTCCGGCATTTTTTCTTGGATCTCGGCCTCGGTCCACCCGCTGATCAAACCCCTCAGAACAATGTTTCGCCGCCCCGTCGCTTCGGGGCGAAATCCTATGTTGATGTTGAACAAAGCGTCGACTTTGCCTTCAATGGCTACTGTGCCGGCCGATGGCTGATAGATGCCGTACAACACCTTGAGCAGTGTCGTCTTGCCGGCCCCGTTTGGGCCGACCAAGCCCAAACGGTCGCCCGCTTTGAGTTCAAAGCTGACATCTTCCAGCGCCTGCACGACCTGCTTGCCGCCGGATCGTCCGATTTTGCCTCCAAGACCACCCAGGCGCCGGTCAGGCGCCGTAAGCGTCAATTTTTCGTAGAGGCGGTAGGCGAGGCTGACATTGTCCAGCTTGATGGAAATCATTTTGAGCTCAGATCAGGAAAACGACGCGCTTGCGATATCCGCCCAGCAGCAGCAACGCAACCGCCCAGAAAGCCAAGGAGATGTAGGCTGTCACAACAAAGGGATGCGTTGGGAATTCGCCGCTCGCGATTGGCGCACGCACCACTTCCAGGAAATATGTGAACGGATTCCAATGATAGGCATAGTTCTGTATACCGCCTTGCCCATGATAGGCCCAGAAGACTGGCGTAAGAAACGTGCCGACTCGCATGATGTTGCCGACGATGAACTGAGCATCGGGAAAGAATGCGCCCAGGAATGCGAAAACCATTACGATTGCAGGGGTCGCGAGCACAATCAGCAACAACCCCGGGATCGACAAAAGCCACTCAGCGCTGATTCCCAAACCGCTCAGCAGCAGGATGACGATGCAACCCGCGACCGAATAGCTCGCTCGGATGATACATTGCACCGTCAGCCGCATCACATACACGAAGAGTGGCAGCCTCGTACCTTGAATGAAACTGGCTTCGCGCGAGAACAGGGGCACGCTCAGGCTGATCATCTCCATAAGGTAGAACCAGACAACTAGGCCGATCGAGGCATAGGCCGTGTATCCGGCCGAATCCGTGTCCTTGGTCTTGAAAACGAAGATGAAAGTGCCGATGAATGCCAGATAATTGACCAGCATCCAAAGCGGGCCGAGCGTCGTGCGTCTGTGCTGGTCGCCGATGTCCTCATGGGCAAGCGCAATCCAGACCCGGTGTAATCTCATGGCCTTTGAGATGTCGTCAAAAGCGCCGTTTAGTGCCGCAATCATAGCTGGGAGTATCGCAATCCGTTGTTCTGGCGCATTATTCTTCGCTGGCCATAGCGAACCACCAAGCCCGTCTCTAATAGCCATTTCGATGGGCATATGGCAACGCATTGCGTCGTAACGCGGTGGGGAGCAGAGTCAACTGCGGCAAAACTGAACGCATGCTGATGCTGTGTGGCTTATTTAGCGTTTGGTAATGTTGACTTTGCGGCAATCGCCCGAGCAAGATCCATGTTCTCCACTGGACGCCTCTTCCCGAAAAAACCTCTGGCTATGCCCTCGCCCCCGCAGTATGCGATACAGGACGGCGGGGGCCGGGGATGGCACTTGAGTAAGGTGGTTGGTCGCGAAGTATCTTCGTGTTCGCACCTCGCAGGTGTCGATGCCTTTGATCCTGGAGTCTTCTGCCGTCCAATGAATTCTTATCTCGAATCAGTATTAGGGCTCAGGCCACAGATGCGGCGCGCCTTCATCATGGTCCAGGACGTGGTCATGGTCCTGGTCGCCGTGGCGCTCAGCCTCGTCCTTTCGCGGTCTAATCTTTCGTTCGAAGCGCTCTCCAAGGAGGGTCTGGCGACATGGGCGGGCATCGTCGTCATCAGCCATTTGCTGTTCCGCTACAGTGGCCTCTACACCACCGTCTGGCGCTTCGCCTCAACGCCCGACTTCTTCAACATCCTGAAGAGCTGCGCGATTTTGACGTTCACTCTTTACATGGCGTCGCTGCTGCTGCGTTTTTACCGGCCGGTGGCGGGGCTCAACGAGCGTCAGTTCATCGTCTTCTTCCTTGTCTCCTTCACCATCATCTCGGCACCCCGGCTGTTCTACCGCTTCCTGCGTGACGGCGCGAGCTGGGGGATTCTGAGCCGCAAGACCGACATCAGACAGGCCAAGCGCGCTCTGTTCGTCGGCCGGCTCGACGAGGCCGACCTGATCATTCGCTTCACGCGCACGGCGCAACCGGCGGACTATTCCATCGCAGGCATCATGGCGACCGAGCGCGGCGCACCGTTGGGCACGCGGATTCAAGGTGTTCCCGTGGTGGCGGCCATGCCGCGCCTGATCGATGTCCTGGAAGACTATGCGACCGGCACCAAAAGCCTGGACCTGCTGATTTTCGGCAGCGGCGCCGAGCACGAAATCGAGGACTATTCGGAACTCGTGCGCATTGCCCGGCACGGCGACATAAATGTGGTGCAGTTCTCAGGCCTTTCGGAGTTGGAACAGCACGGAAAGCTGGTTCTCGACACCGTTGAGATGGAAACGATCCTGCGCCGTCCGGCGGTCGCGTCCGACATCCAGCGCATCGGCGCCTTTGTCAGCGGCAAACGCGTTCTGGTGACCGGCGGCGCCGGTTCTATCGGCCAGACGCTGGTCAAGCGGTCGCTGGAACTGGGAGCCGAGGCGGTGCTGGTCGCCGACAACTCCGAGTTCGGCATTTTCCAGTTGAGCCAGTATGTTGACGAGAAGGACCATGACCGGCTCAAGGTCCGCATCGTCGATGTCTCGGACCGGCGCCAAATAACGCGTGTCGTCACGGAATTCCGGCCGGACATCATCTTTCACGCCGCGGCGCTCAAACATGTTCCGCTGCTCGAGGAGAACTGGGATTCAGCCATTCAAACCAACATTTTCGGAACGCTCGTCTGCGCCGAGGTTGCCGCCAAGTGCGGGGTTGCGCAATTTGTCCTGATATCGAGCGACAAGGCGGTGGATCCCTCATCAGTGCTCGGCATGACGAAGCGGGCCGCCGAACAGATCATCAGCGCCTTGCATGGCGAGACGGGCGGGCGTGACCCGGCCACCAAGTTCATTGCAGTGCGGTTCGGCAATGTCTTCGGCAGCAATGGTTCGGTGGCGACCATATTCCAGGCGCAAATCGAGGCTGGGGGGCCCGTCACCATCACCGACCGGCGCATGACGCGCTATTTCATGACCGTGGCCGAAGCCGTCGATCTCGTCATCATGTCGGCGGCCGATGCCGCGTCGCGGCAGAGCGGACACGATTATGCCGTCTATATGCTCGACATGGGCAAGCCGGTGCCGATCCTTGAAGTGGCCGAAACGATGATCCGCTTGTCCGGAAAGAGCCCATACAAGGACATCGCGATCCGGTTCACCGGCATCAGGCCGGGCGAAAAACTTCACGAAACGCTGCATGGCGAAGACGAGGAACTCGTCGAACTCGGCATCTCGAAGGTTTTCGGCCTCAGCACGGACGTCGTGGAATGGTCGGATGTCCAGGTCGCGCTCACGGCGCTGCAGCAGTCGGCGAAAAACCAGGACAAGGCTGCCGCGCTCGCCGCATTGGCAGGTCTCGACCGCGCCAAGAAGGCCCGGGAAAGCCCTCATCAGGGCGCGATCCCGAAAACGGCCGGGCAGGCGAGCTAGGCCCGGTTCAGAATTCAGAAAGCGATCTTGGTCGTGAGCAAAGCAGATCTGCGCGTCGCGGTCCTGATGGGCACGAAGGATGGCGCGGCCTTCATCGATGAACAGCTGCAGTCCCTGCTCGCGCAGTCGCACCCTCTGGTCGACCTGTGGATTTCAGACGATGGCTCCGTCGACGGCACGACCGCCATCATCGAGACATGGAAATCCCGCTGGCGGCCCAAAGGTCGGATGACGCTGGTAGAGGGGCCGCGGCAAGGCTTCGCCGCCAATTTCCGCTCCATGATCGTCGACCGACGCATCGAGGCGGACTGCTATGCCTTCTGCGACCAGGACGATATCTGGGAGACCGACAGGCTGGAGAGCGCCATCAGCTGGATGCGGACCCAGGATGCGAAAACCCCGCTGATGTTTTGTTCGCGAACCGCCACCATGACGGAAACAGGAAGTCTTGTCGGCCATTCGCCGCTGTTTGCCCGGCCGCCAACCTTTCGCAACGCGCTTGTGCAAAGCATCGCCGGCGGCAACACAATCCTGCTCAACGCTGCGGCACGCGACCTGCTGGCCAGGGCCTCCACGCGGACCGGGTTCGTCAGCCATGACTGGTGGGCCTATCTCATCGTGACCGCCGCCGGCGGCATCGTCCGCTACGATCCGCGGCCGCTGGTGCGCTACCGGCAGCACGCGGCGAACCTGGTCGGCGCCAACGTGTCCTGGAAGGCAAGGGTGTCCCGGCTTGGCCGCCTGTTCAAGGGGGAATTCGCCGGCTGGACAGACCTCAACCTCGACGGTCTCGCCCTCAATCGCGACCTCCTGACCGAGGACGCGACGGCATGCCTCGACCTTTTCACCCGCGGGCGTAACGGCGGTCTTTTCCGGCGCTTGGCGGGCTTGCGCCAAAGCGGCGTCTATCGGCAGACCGTTTCCGGAAACCTGGGGCTCTATCTCGCTTTCGTCCTGGGGCGCATCTGAACATTGGCACGAGTGCGTGGCACGCTTGGTCAAAAGATCGGCTCATGCTACTTCGACCGGATTGACGGCATTTGCCTGCGGCGTTGCCTCGGGACTTCGGCAGGGAGTACTATCGGCCGTTCATGAAGGCAGCCAAGCAAATCTTCGATATTGCCGGTGCGGCTCTGCTGCTGGTGGCCACATCTCCTGTCTTGGCGCTCACCGTCCTTGCCGTTCGGGCATCGTCGCCGGGCCCGGCTATTTTTTCACAGGTGCGGGTCGGCCGTGACGGTCGGCTTTTTCGCTGCCACAAGTTGCGCACGATGTATGTCGGGACGCCGTCACTGCCCTCGCATGAGGCGCCGGTGGATTCCGTGACATCGGTCGGGAAGGTCTTACGGAAGTTCAAGCTCGACGAGCTGCCACAATTCTGGAACGTCCTGAAGGGCGAAATGAGCCTGGTCGGGCCGCGCCCCTGCCTGCCGACCCAAACGGAGTTGATCGAGTGTCGCAGGCGGCTGGGGGTTTTGGCGGCGCTGCCGGGCATAACCGGCCTGGCCCAGATCAGGGGCATCGACATGTCGAACCCGGAGCTTTTGGCTGAAACGGATGCTGCCTATCTCGGGACGGCGTCGTTCTGGCTCGACCTTCGGATCCTGGCTGGGACGCTCTATCGAAGCTGAGCGGAGCATGATCCCAAAACTGGAAGCCGGTTTTTGGGAAAGGTCATGGTCAAACAGGAAGTCGAGATTTATTGAGCCGCGCTAGCTCGGCCAGCCGCTCCAGCGTGCCGGTTTCAGGCACCCATCCTTGCGATATCAGCAGGGCAGGATCGCATATCTGTGTCGCGGTCATGCTGTCCCAAAATGCCTGCTTGCCCAGCATGGCAGCGGCCGGCCGCATCAGGCCTGCCGGCACGGTCATCAGGCGCATCGGCCGTCCGAAACCCCTGCGAAAGGCGGCGATGATGGCGGTGACTGCGACCGGCGGTACATCGGCGCCGACATAGATCGGGCAAAGTGACCCCGAATGGCTCAGCAGGTGCGACACCGCTCGCACTGCGGCCCCGGCAGACATCAGCGAGCGGATTCCCGTCAAGGCGCCGGTCGGCAGCGGCAGTGCCGTATCGGCCAGGCGCATCAGCGTCGCCAGATTTCCCCTCATGCCGCTTCCATAAACCGGAGGCAGGCGCAACACGGCGGCGTCCGAGCGGCCGTGTAACGCGTAAGCGTCCAAAACCTTGATCTCGCCTTCGCGCTTCGAGCGTCCATAGGCGCATTGTGGGGCAGGAAGCGTGTCCTCGTAGATCGTTGCGCTGACGTGCGCGCCGATCACCGCTCGGATCGAGGAGAGATGGATGAAGCGTCCGCTGGCCTGTGCCGCCGCTGCATGCGCCAGCCGCGCGCTCAATTCCACATTGACCGCCCTGTAATCGGCTTCGGTTGCATTTCCCTGATCATTGTTGAGGCCGGCGCAATGGACCACGTCAGTCATATCCCGGGTCAGTTCCAGGAAGGCGGCGGCCGGCGCGTCGAAACCGGGCATCGGCACAGTCTCGTTTTCCGAACCCAGCCTCTCGGGATGGCGGGAGGCGAGGCGAAGCTCGGCACCGGCTTCGCGAAGGTGGCGCACGACAAGACGCCCGATGAAACCTGTCGCTCCCGTGACCAGAACCTTCATGGGCTTGCCCGAAACAGCTCTTTGCTGACTACTCGCTCTTCCATCACTGGCGCAGGTGCCTGCTCTTCCAACAACGGAACCTGGCGGCCGGAGGCGAGATATGTTCCGCTCACCAGGAAGACCATCAGCACCGAGTCCAGAATGTCATGGCCGATCAGGATGCCTGTCATTCCGGCCGTCAGATAGGTGATCACCACGACGACAATCATGGTCGCGCCGAACCGCTCGCTCGGATCGCTGCTGTTTCGCAAGACCCGGACGGCATTTCCAGCGGCAACGATAAAGATCGCCGCCAGCGTCACGGCGCCCAGAATTCCCGCTTGCACCAAGGCGGTCAGGAAGCCGTTGTGAAAATGGTTGAAGCCTGTGTCCATCGCGAACTGCTCATGAAAGCCCTGCTTGATCAGAAGCTGGGTTGCACCCACACCGTGCCCGAACAGTGGCATGTCATGGAATGCTTTGAGTCCGATCTCCCAAAGCGCAACACGTATTCCCAGCGAGGTGTCGTAGTTGCCGCTGGCTCCAAGCGCACCCCAATCGGAGCGCAAAAAGTCGACCCGCCCGGATATCGCCTGGAAGCTGGAAGCGGCGATCACGACGCCGACCGCCGCCAGCAGCAGCAGCAGGCGAACGGCATTCCTGCCTCTGAGCCTGTGCCGGTTGATCAGCATGACGGCGATACCGGTGATCAGCAGTGCCAGCCAGACGATACGCGAGCCGGAATAGATGACGGCGATCGTCCCGGCCAGTGCCGCGTAGAAGAGGGGTGTCCGGGCTTGCTCAATACCGGACAAGGCGCCAGCCACACACATGACCACGGCAAGGCAGACGACGGTTGCGAACACGATCGGATTTCCAGCTCCCCCCTCGGCCCTGACGCCAATCCAATATTGCTGGATGACGGCTATGAGCAGCGCGACAAAGCAGGCGGCCATGCTGGAAAGCACGATGATGCGGGCAAGCGTGGTTTTCTGCGTGATGCTCCAGGTCGAATAGGACACGGGGAAAAACAGGAAGGTCACCAGCGGGATAAGATGCGGCGCATCCCGGGCGAACGAATTGTTGACGATGGAAGCCAGGAGATTGGAGGCGCAGTAGGCATAGATCGCGACCGTCATCCAGATCATGGGCCGGTCGGCGTTGAAGCGCCTTTTCCATAAAGCAATCAGCAGGACTGACGAAAGGCCTCCGCCATTGAATACGAAGCTGACCACCGATCCCAGAACCGGTGGAAAAAAGAAGCAAAGGATGGAGAAGTAGTTGTTGATCCGCGAAGGCGTGAATTGCTGTCTCAGGGATGAAAGCCGGGTCAATTTTCGGGCTCGCTGTCTTCGGCAAGTTTCATGCGGCGGATCTGTTTAGCGAAGTTGAATGCGCTCGCCTCGAAATTGCCCATGCCTCATGATGCACTTGCCCGCTTCCCGAGGCTGGTATAGCGGCTGCCCCCCATTTTCGATAGTGTATAGGGCAGATTGCCACCGAAAATCGGCGGCAGGCGCGGGCCGACCAGAGGAAGTCACTTGAAAGCCGCACACTGGTCCATTCAAGCAATATTTTCCCCGCGTTTTCTGGGCCGTTGAGCTTGCGGGCAGGAATTTCCGGGTTTGCCGGCATCTGTGGAAAATTCATTCTCGAACCATGTGCGGCCGGGCCAGTCTTGCATTGTTCTTGACAATGGCGATCTGCTAGAACGCCGGCACGAGAAAGATTGTCCGGAAACAAGGCTCGAACCGGGCGCGAAGAGCTCGATGATTTGAGGCAAGGTCTTCTGTTGGAAGATACGAAAGAACGCCCACGGCCCATGACAACAGCGCTTACGCATCTTCAGCGGCTTGAAGCCGAGTCCATCCATATATTCCGTGAGGTTGCGGCCGCTTTTGCCAAGCCGGTCATGCTCTATTCGGTCGGCAAGGATTCATCCGTGTTGATGCATCTGGCGATGAAGGCGTTTTATCCCGCCAAGCCGCCGTTCCCCTTTCTTCACGTCGACACGACGTGGAAGTTCCGCGAGATGATCGCCTTTCGCGATCAGATGGCGCAGAAACTCGGCTTCGATCTCCTGGTTCATGTCAACGAAGACGGCGTGCGCGACAACATCAATCCGTTCGACCATGGTTCGAACACCCACACCCATGTCATGAAGACCGTGGCGCTGCGCCAGGCGCTCGACAAATACGGTTTCGATGCGGCCTTTGGCGGCGCTCGTCGCGACGAGGAGAAATCGCGCGCCAAGGAGCGCATCTTTTCCTTCCGCAACGCCCAGCATGTGTGGGATCCGAAGAACCAGCGCCCCGAAATGTGGAAGATATTCAACACCCGCATCGCATCGGGTGAATCGATCCGCGTCTTTCCGCTGTCGAACTGGACCGAACTCGATATCTGGCAGTACATCCTGCAGGAAAGTATCCCGATCGTGCCGCTCTATTTCGCCAAGGAACGGCCGGTGGTGGAACGCGACGGCATGCTGATCCTGCGGGACGACGAGCGCATGAAACTGCGCCCCGGCGAGACAGTGGAGAACAGGCTGGTGCGGTTCCGCACGCTGGGTTGCTATCCGCTGACCGGCGCCATCGAATCGGACGCCGACACGCTGGAAGCCATCGTCGGTGAAATGCTGACGGCACGCACGTCCGAACGGCAGGGCCGCCTGATCGACCGCGATGAAGCCGGCTCGATGGAAAAGAAGAAGCGCGAGGGGTACTTTTGACCATGCGCCACATCATGGCAAAGAGCCTCGCTCCCACCGACGGCGTTCGCGACTATCTGGCTGCGCAGGAGAAGAAATCGCTGCTGCGCTTCCTGACCTGCGGCTCGGTCGATGACGGCAAGTCGACGCTGATCGGGCGCCTGCTGTCCGACACCAAGCAGATTTTCGAGGATCAACTCGCCGCGCTCGAACGCGATTCGCGCAAGCATGGCACGACGGGCGACGACATCGATTTCGCGCTGCTGGTCGACGGTCTGGAGGCCGAGCGCGAGCAAGGCATCACCATCGACGTCGCTTACCGCTTCTTCGCCACACCGAAACGCAAATTCATCGTTGCCGACACACCTGGCCACGAGCAATACACCCGCAACATGGCCACCGGCGCTTCGACCGCCGACCTGGCGATCGTGCTGATCGATGCCCGGCAGGGGGTGCTTCGCCAGACAAGGCGGCATTCGATCATCGCCTCGCTGCTCGGCATCCGCCACGTCGTGCTGGCCGTCAACAAGATCGATCTTGTCGATTTCGATCAGGCGGTTTTCGACCGGATCGTCGAAGACTACGGGCAATTCTCGCGCGATCTCGGCTTCCAGACCATTGTGCCGATCCCAATGTCGGCCCGTTATGGCGACAATGTCAGCCGCCGGTCGGAAAGCATGGAATGGTATTCCGGCCCGACGCTGATCGAGCATCTCGAAACCGTGTCGGTCGACGAAGCGATGGTCGAACTGCCGTTCCGTTTCCCGGTCCAGTATGTCAATCGTCCCAATCTCGACTTTCGCGGCTTTGCCGGCACGGTCGCCTCCGGCTCGGTTGCGCCCGGCGACGAGGTCGTTGTCGCCAAGTCCGGCAAATCCTCGCGCGTCAAGCGGATCGTCTCGTATGGCGGCGATCTCGCCCAGGCGGCCGCCGGCCAGGCCGTCACGCTCGTCCTCGATGACGAAGTCGAAATCTCGCGCGGCAACATGCTGGTTTCGCCTGCCGCACGGCCGCAAGTCGCCGACCAGTTCGCCGCCAACATCGTCTGGTTCGACGAGCATGCGTTGCTACCAGGCCGCTCTTACATCCTGCGCACCGAGACCGACCAGACCAGCGCCACCGTCACCGACCTAAAATATCGGATCAACGTCAATGACTTTGCCCATGAAGCGGCCAAGTCGCTCGAAATGAACGAAGTCGGCATCTGCAACATCTCGACGCGGACGCCGATCGCCTTCGATCCCTTCGCCGAAAACCGCACCACCGGCGCCTTCATCCTGATCGACCGCATCTCCAACGCCACGGTCGGCGCCGGCATGATCCTGCACTCGTTGCGCCGTGCCGAAAACATTCATTGGCAGTCGCTCGATGTCGGCAAGCGCGTGCGCGCCGACATGAAGAACCAGCGGCCCGCCGTGTTCTGGTTCACTGGGCTGTCGGGATCCGGCAAGTCGACCATCGCCAACCTGTTCGAAAAGAAGCTGTTCGCTACCGGCCGCCATACCTATATCCTGGACGGCGACAACGTCCGTCACGGTCTCAACCGCGATCTTGGTTTCACCGACGCTGATCGCGTCGAAAACATCCGCCGCGTCGCCGAAGTGGCGCGTTTGATGGCCGATGCCGGGTTGGTCGTCATCGTGTCGTTCATTTCGCCGTTCAGCGCCGAACGGCGCATGGCGCGCGAATTGATGGCCGATGGCGAGTTCATCGAGGTGTTTGTCGATACGCCGTTCGAGGAATGCGCCAGGCGTGATCCCAAGGGCCTCTATGCGCGCGCACTGAATGGCGAGATCAAGAACTTCACCGGCGTCGATTCCCCTTATGAAGCGCCGGAAACCCCGGAGATCCATCTGCGGACACTCGGCAAGTCGGCCGAAGAGATGGTCGACGCCCTGGAACACTGGCTGAACGAGCGCGACATTGCCGAAGACCAATACGATAGCGGCGGCGGCATCTGACGACAGGCTGATGCTCGAAATCTTCGAGCGCCTGGCCTTGTCGGCCGGGCGCGAGGTGATGCGCGTATTCCACGCCGGCTGTGCGGTTGACCGCAAGTCCGACGCCTCGCCGGTGACCGAGGCGGACCGCGAGAGCGAAAAGATCATTCTCGCCGGACTGCGTGCCGCATTTCCCGATATCCCCTGCGTGGCCGAGGAAGAAGCTTCCGCCGGCATCGTGCCGCCCGACCTGGACGGGGCTTTTTTTCTGATCGATCCGCTCGATGGGACCAAGGAGTTCGTTAACCGCCGCACCGATTTCACCGTCAACATAGCGCTGGTTCGCGATGGCGTGCCGGAAGTCGGCGTCGTCTTTGCGCCCTGTACGGGGCGCTTCTTTTCCGGCCAGCCGGGCAGGGCGGAATCACTCGAAATCGATGGCGATTACCAGGTCGTCGGCCGCCGGTCGATCGCGGCGAGAACGGCCGCGACGCCGCTGGCCGTCGTCGCCAGTCGGTCTCACAACACACCGGAAACCGAGGCCTATATTCGCGACCTGGGTGCCGCCGAAATCGTTTCGGTCGGTTCGTCCTTGAAATTCTGCCTTCTCGCCAGTGCCGAGGCCGATGTCTATCCGCGC
The DNA here is from genome assembly GCF_040319775.1 of Mesorhizobium sp. M0870. Classification (NCBI taxonomy): domain Bacteria; kingdom Pseudomonadati; phylum Pseudomonadota; class Alphaproteobacteria; order Hyphomicrobiales; family Phyllobacteriaceae; genus Mesorhizobium; species Mesorhizobium sp. M0870. The sequence goes on along the minus strand of NZ_JAMYOI010000001.1, from coordinate 188,165 downwards.
TTCGGCCGCACCATGGAATGGGACACAGCGGCGGGCGACGCCATCCTGCGCGCCGCTGGCGGCATGACGCGCACGCTCGATGGCCAGCCTCTGGTTTATGGCAAGCGCAGGCAAAGCGACGACGAGGATTTTGCCAATCCGCATTTCATTGCCAGCGGCAGGGCTGCGGGCCCCGGCTAAGAAAGGCTCGGCAGCTTACTCCGCTGCGGCCTGCGCTGAATTCGAGCCGATATAGTTGCGGATCGTCTCGATGATTTGGTCCTGGTCGGCTTCGCTGAGATAGGGGTGCATCGGCAGGCAGAGGATACGCTTCGGCAGGTCTTCCGAAACGGCCAGGCCGGTCGGCGTGCGCGGGTAGTCGCGATAGGCGACCTGGGCATGCAGCGGCTTCACATAGTAGATGACCGACGGAATGCCCTTATCGCCGAGATGCGCCTTCAGCCCGTCGCGCTTGGGTGTCTCGATGGCGTACTGCGCCCAGGCCGAACGGCTGCCGTCCAGATTGCGGGCCGCGGTGACGATGTCGCCAAGCCCGTCGGCATAGCGCTTTGCCACCACCTGGCGCGCAACCATCTCGTCTTCGAGGATGGCCAGCTTCTCGATCAGGATCGCCGCCTGTATCGTGTCGAGCCGCGAATTGATGCCGACGCGGACATTGTCATATTGCGTTTCGCCCTTGCCGTGGAAGGCGAAGGATCTGAGCTGCTCGGCCAGCGCATCATCATTGGTGAACATCGCGCCGCCATCGCCGTAGCAGCCAAGCGGCTTGGCCGGATAGAAGCTGGTCGATCCGACATGGCCGAAAGCACCGCACATCTTGCCGTCGAGCGAACCGCCCATCGACTGGGCGGCATCCTCGATCACCATCAGCCCTTCGCGGTTGGCGATCGCCATGATCGCCTCGTAGTCGGCGGCAAGGCCGAACAGATCGACGGGAATGATTGCCTTCGGCTTCAGCCGGCCTTGCTTCTTGATCATGGCGATGGCCGCTTCGAGGCTGGCAATGTCGATGTTGTAGCTATGCGGGTCGACATCGACGAACACCGGCTCGGCCTTGGCCAGCGCCACCACTTCGGCGGTGGCGGCGAAAGTGAAGCTCGGCACGAACACCGCGTCACCCGGGCCGATGCCGGCCGCAAACAGCGGCAACAGCAGCGCGTCGGTGCCGTTGGCGCAGGCCACGACATGCTTGGTGCCGATATAGGCGGCAAGCTTATTCTCGAATTCGGTGACTTGCGGGCCAAGAATATAACGGCCTTCGTCGACGACACGGTCGATCGCGGCCTTCAGCCGGTCGCGGATTCGTTCGCGCTGCGCGCCAAGATCGATGAACTGCATGTCGGCCTCAAAACGGGTTAGCCAGATAATCGGCCGCTGGTACCAGAGTTGCGCTTGCCGAGAAAGCCGGGCAGGCGGAGCGCTAAATTGCCCAAGTGTCGCAGTCCGTTACCAGTATTTCCCGGCGAATGTCAGCCAGATGCCGGAAATCCGGGCTTCGTCGGGCGCCATCCCGCCCTCATAGCCCTGGAAAGAGCCCCTGCGAAACATAAAGTGATCGATTGGGCTCAGCTTATGTTGAGCGTTGCTCAGGCGATTTCATGTCGCCAGGGTGGATTGGCGCCGGCCCGCGACACGGTCACTGCCGCCGCCTTCGCGCCGAGCGCCAGCGCCTTGTGGATGGCGTCTTTCGACAAGCCGGAAATCGCCGCCTTGGTCAGCAGGCCCTGCTCATGCAAGGAGGCGAGGATGCCGGCGTTGAAGGTATCGCCGGCACCGACCGTGTCGACCACCTCGACCTTTTCCGGCATGACGGTGACGGCATGTTCCCTGGTATAGCCGACGGCGCCTTCGCTGCCATGGGTGACGACGATCAGCTTCGGGCCTCGATCCAGCCAGTTGCGGATGACATCCTCGTGCGAGCCGGCTTCGCCGAACCAGTTCAGATCTTCGTCCGACAGTTTCACGATGTCGGCCATCGCCATCATGGCGCGGATGCGCCTGAGGTGCTTGGCCTTGTCCGGGATGAAGTTCGGCCGGATGTTGGGATCGAGCATCATGACTCGACTTTCATGCTCGCGCCGCATGAATTCCTCATAGGCACTGCCGGCGGGCTCCGAAATCAGGCTGATGGCACCGAACAGCATGGCTTCGATCTCGCTGCCAAGCTGCGGTAGGTCGTCGACGGTCAGCATGCGGCCGGCGGTGTTCTCGTCATAGAAAGTGTAGGTCGCCTGGCCGTTGGTGAGCTTGACGAAGGCCAGCGTCGTTGGCCGTGGTGAGGTGTGCGCATAGGTGGAGCTGACCTTGCTTGCCCCCAGCGCATCCCGGAATTGGCCGCCGAACAGATCCGACGATAGGCCCGAAAAGAAGCCTGCCGGCGCGCCGAGCCGGCCAAGCGCGATCGCCGTGTTGAACACCGCGCCGCCGACATAAGGCGCGAAGGCCGGCTCACCCGCTGTCGTCGTGCGCGGCAGCATGTCGATCAGGGCTTCGCCGCAGCAGAGGATCATGGCTTCCTGGTCTCCGGCGGATGGATCACACCCTTGCGGATGATGATGTTGGCGTAGAGCCGCGGCTCGCTTGTCGCGACGATGGCGTGCGCCGATTTGACCCGTGCATAGAAGTCGGCGCCGGCCAGCGCAACCACCTTGCGGCCTGGCGCCCGTTTGGCGCAGATCGCCTCGATCTCATGATGGACGGGATCGGCAAGCGAGGGATCGCCCTTGACCGAGGCGCGAAACAGCGCCTCCGGCACGGCGTCATCGACAGGCAGGACACTCAATATCGCGTCGAGTACGGGGATAAGAGGGTGGCCATCGGCGCGCACCAGCCGGGTTGCCTGCTGTTCCGCCGGATAGTTTCCGTCGACAAGGGCGATTTCGTCGCCATGCCCCATGCCGCGCAGGATCGCCAGAAGCTCCGGACCGAGCAGCGCCGGAATTCCGATCAGCATCAGGCGCTCCTGGAAATCGTCGTCGAGCCGATCAGGAAGCGTTCGGAAAGTGGCAGGCTGGCGCCGCCGAGCGCCCGGGCATGGATGCCGACGGTTCCCTCGCGAATGGCGGGCAGCTTCAAGCCTTCGCCATCGATCGTGGCGATTGCCGCGATGATGGCGTCGACCAGCCGGCGACGCACCGCCTTCGGCATCCAGCCGTCGATCACCGCCGCTTCGAAATCGATGATCGAGGATGCGGCGACGATGGCGTAGGCGAGCGCTTGCGAGGCGCTGGCGATCCAGTCGTCGAGCTCGGGTCCGATCTCGCCCCAGTCTTCCGGCGAGGTCCACAGATGCGAAGCCTCGATGCCGCGCGCATTGAGCGCCTTTTCGAGCATGGCGATGGAAGCGACATCGATCAGTTGGGTCGGCTTGCCGTCCGGCCCGGGCACCGGCATGGAGCCGAGCGCTCCGGCATTGCCGGTCGGGCCGCCAAAAAGCCGGCCGTTCAGCACAATGCCGCCACCGGCAAAGGCACCGATATAAAAATAGACGAAGTCGCGCGCGGCGCCAGCCTGGCCGAAGACGAGTTCGGCGCCGCAGGCCGACGTGGCATCGTTCTGCAAATAGACCGGAAAATCGCATTGCGCCTGGATGTCGGCCCTGATGTCGCGGTGACGCCATTCGTCCATGACATCGCGCGGGGCGCCGGCGGTATCGGCCCAGTTCCACAATTCGAACGGCATGGCGATGCCGAGCCCGGCGATGCGCTTGTCTTGCGCGGGCGTCAGCTCGCCGCGCATCTGCCGCATGCCGTTGGCGACGAAGTCCACCGTCTCGCGCGGCGCCGGGTAGCGATAGGAATGCTGCAGCATCGAACGGACATGGCCAAGGAAATCTATCAATACCAGTTCAGCGCTGCGGCGGCCGATCTTCAGGCCAATGAAGAAAGCGCCTTCGGGATTGAGCGCCATCGGGATGGAGGGCTGGCCGATCTTGCCGCGCAACGGCGCCTGGCGCAGCAGAAGGCTTTCTTCCTCCAGCTCGCGCATGATGACCGAAACCGTCTGCGCCGAAAGCCCGGTCATGCGGGCGATGTCGGATTTCGCCAGACTGCCGTGCTGGCGCACCAGCGACAGCACCAACCGCTCGTTGTGGTCGCGCATGCCGCTCTGGTTGGTGCCGCGGTGAATGAGGCTGTCACTCACCTCGGGCGAACCGTGCCTCGCAATGGCGGTTTCCACCCTGTTCCTCCCGTCGTTTCCCCTCAATGCTTTTGGGCCAGAATGGGTGAATGAAGCAAGGCTGTCAATAATAAATAAGAGTGATTTAATTATTGACAGAGGCTTCGGCCTGGTGTCTGTTGAGGCAGCGTCCACGCTGGGAGAATTTCGTTGGATGCGCTGCAGGTGCCGGTTGGCCGGCATCGGAATGTTCCACTGGGAGGAAAATCGTGACCAATACAAAACTGTTGAAATCGACCGTGTTTGCCGCCGCGGCTCTGGGGTTGGTGGCGTTTGCGTCGTCCGCATCCGCGGCCGGTGTCGGTGCCTGTCTGATCACCAAGACCGACACCAATCCCTTCTTCGTCAAGATGAAGGAAGGCGCCACGGCGAAGGCCAAGGAACTCGGCGTCGACCTCAAGACCTACGCCGGCAAGATCGACGGCGACAGCGAGAGCCAGGTCGCGGCGATCGAAAGCTGCATCGCCGACGGCGCCAAGGGTATCCTGATCACCGCATCCGACACCAAGGGCATCGTACCGACCGTGAAGAAGGCGCGTGACGCCGGCCTGCTGGTGATCGCGCTCGACACGCCGCTCGATCCCATCGATGCGGCCGACGCAACCTTTGCGACTGACAATCTCGAAGCCGGCAAGCTGATCGGCGCCTGGGCAGCCGCCACGCTAGGCGACAAGGCCAAGGACGCCAAGATCGGCTTCCTCGACCTGACCCCGTCGCAGCCGACCGTCGACGTGCTGCGCGACCAGGGCTTCATGATGGGCTACGGCATCGATGTGAAGGATCCCAACAAGATCGGCGATGAGGACGATGCGCGCATCGTCGGCCACGATGTCACCAACGGCAACGAAGAGGGCGGCCGCAAGGCGATGGAGAACCTCCTGCAGAAGGACAACACCATCAACGTCATCCACACCATCAACGAGCCCGCCGCTGTCGGCGCCTACCAGGCGCTCAAGGCTGTCGGCCTCGAAAGCCAGGTGCTGATCGTCTCCGTCGACGGCGGCTGCCCCGGCGTGAAGTCGGTGGCCGAAGGTGTCATCGGCGCCACGTCGCAGCAATATCCGCTGCAGATGGCAGCGCTCGGCATCGAGGCGATCGCCGCCTTCGCCAAGGACGGAACCAAGCCGAAGCCGACCGAAGGCAAGAACTTCTTCGACACCGGCGTCAACCTGGTGACCGACAAGCCGGCCACCGGCGTGAAGTCCATCGACACCAAGGAAGGCCTCGCCAAGTGCTGGGGCTGATCCCGGTCTGACAGGCATCCAGGGAACCTGAGCGGCCGGGGCTTGATCCCCGGCCGCTTCGGGTGGACGATGGCTCGCGTGACCGCGAACAATCCCGGCAGCAGACCGGAAAGGCGTGGACTGGCGTCGGCGTTTGGCTGAAGCCTACGGGGAGTAAACATGGCTCAAGCTCAGGAATTCGAGAAGGTTCTCTCGAGCAGCGATACAAGCGTTGCCGCTTTTGACGAGCGCAAATCGGCCGTCAAGCGCATCCAGCATTTCCTGCATTCGACGCCGGCCGCGGTGCCGCTGATCGTGCTGGTTCTGGCGATCATCGTCTTCGGCATCACCATCGGAGGGCGGTTCTTTTCGTCCTACACACTGACGCTGATCCTGCAGCAGATCGCCATCATCGGCATTCTGGGTGCTGCGCAGACATTGGTCATCCTGACCGCCGGCATCGACCTGTCGATTGGCGTGATCATGGTGATTTCAGCGGTGATCATGGGCAATTGCGCGGTCAGCTATGGCATGCCGAGCGCGCTCGCCGTGGCGATCGGGCTTGCCGCCGGCGCGGCCTGCGGGCTGCTCAACGGGGTGCTTGTCGCCTACATGAAGCTGCCGCCCTTCATCGTGACGCTTGGCACCTGGAACATCGTCATGGCCACTAACTTCATCTATTCGGCCAACGAGACGATCCGCGACACCGATGTCGACACCCAGGCGCCGCTGCTGCATCTCTTTGCCATCAGCTTCAAGGTCGGCACGGCGGTGCTGACGCTCGGCGTCATTGCCACGGTCGTGCTCGTGATGATCCTCTGGTACGTGCTCAATCACACGGCATGGGGCCGCCATGTCTACGCCGTTGGCGATGATCAGGAGGCGGCGAAGTTGTCGGGCATCCAGACCAAGAAGGTGCTGATGACGGTCTACACCCTTGCCGGGCTGATCGCCGCTTTCGCTGCCTGGGTCTCCATCGGCCGCAACGGCTCGATCTCGCCGTCGGCCGCCGTCACCGACTACAATCTCCAGGCGATCACCGCGACGGTGATCGGCGGTATTTCCCTGTTCGGCGGACGTGGCTCGATCCTGGGCACGCTGTTCGGCGCGATGATCGTCGGCGTCGTCTCCATGGGCCTCAACATGCTGGGCGCCGATCCGCAATGGAAGGTGCTGCTCACCGGTGTGCTGATCATCGGCGCCGTGGCAGTCGACCAATGGATCAGAAAGGTTTCGGCATGACCACGACCCAGGAACCCATTCTCACCGCGCGTGGCCTGGTCAAGCGCTACGGCCGCGTCACCGCCCTCGACAACGCCGACTTCGACCTTTACCCCGGCGAAATCCTTGCGGTCATCGGTGACAATGGCGCCGGCAAATCGTCGCTCATCAAGGCGATTTCCGGCGCTGCCGTGCCCGATGAAGGCGAGATCCGGCTTGAAGGAAAACCCGTCTCCTTCAAATCGCCGATGGAGGCCCGCGAAGCCGGCATCGAGACCGTCTACCAGAACCTGGCGCTGTCGCCCGCGCTGTCGATCGCCGACAACATGTTCCTTGGCCGCGAAATCCGTAAACCGGGTTTTCTGGGCGATTGGCTTCGCATGCTCGATCGCCCGGCGATGGAAAAGCGCGCCCGCGACAAACTTACCGAACTTGGCCTGATGACCATCCAGAACATCAGCCAGGCTGTGGAGACGCTCTCGGGCGGCCAAAGACAGGGCGTTGCCGTGGCACGTGCGGCCGCCTTCGGCAGTCGGGTGGTGATCATGGACGAACCGACGGCCGCGCTTGGCGTCAAGGAAAGCCGCCGCGTGCTCGAATTGATCCTCGACGTCAAGAAGCGCGGCCTCCCGATCGTGCTGATCTCGCACAACATGCCGCATGTCTTCGAAGTGGCCGATCGCATTCACATCCATCGGCTGGGCCGTCGCCTCGCCGTCATCGACCCCAAGCAATATACGATGTCCGATGCCGTCGCCTTCATGACAGGAGCCAAGGCCCCGCCGGAGGCGGCGCTGGCGGCTTGATACATGTCGCCCAAAGTGGCTGGTGCTTGGCAACAGCGGCAAGCACGGAACAGGAATTTGAAGCGCGTCGCGCGGGCCGTCTTGACGCGTCACACTTCAGAATTGCCAAATTGCCGCAGGGGGCAAGCCGGATCGAACCTGTTTAAATCGATTGAATATATGGCGGTATCAGCTAGCATGGGCTGGGAGGAGCGATGAAAGCCGGTATGATCATGGCAACCGCACGAGAGGCATCATGACGAGCGCGATGACATCCGAACCCCTTCCGCCACTGCTCGAAAATCCTGATCCAAAGACACTCGCACGTGAAGTCTTGGTGGCCCTCAAATACAGGGTCGGCAAGGACACCACCGTTGCGACCCAGTACGACTGGCTGACCGCCTCGATCAAGGTCGTGCGCGACCGGATCGTCGATCACTGGATGCAGGCGACGAGAGAGGCTTACGACCAGAAGGAAAAGCGCGTCTATTATCTGTCGCTGGAATTCCTCATCGGCCGCCTGATGCGTGATGCCTTCTCCAATCTGGGCCTGATGGACAACATGCGCGAGGCGCTGTCGTCGCTGGGTGTCGACCTCGACTTGATTGCAGCACTCGAGCCCGATGCGGCGCTCGGCAATGGCGGCCTCGGCCGGCTCGCGGCCTGCTTCATGGAAAGCATGGCGACCGTCGACATTCCGGCGCATGGCTACGGCATCCGCTATGCCAATGGCATGTTCCGGCAGGAGATTCACGACGGCTGGCAGGTCGAACTGCCAGAGACCTGGCTTGATCACGGTAACCCGTGGGAATTCGAACGTCGCGAACGCTCCTTCGAGGTTGGTTTCGGCGGTTCGGTGGAATCGATCACCTCCAAGGACGGGCGCCTCGAACGCCATGTCTGGAAACCGACCGAGCATGTGCTGGCCGTCGCCTATGACACGCCCGTCGTCGGCTGGCGGGCCAACCGCGTCAACACGCTGCGGCTCTGGTCGGGGATGCCGGTCGATCCGATCCTGCTAGACAAATTCAATGCCGGTGACCACATCGGCGCGCTAGCCGAAAGCAACAAGGCCGATGCCTTGTCGCGCGTGCTCTATCCCGCCGATTCCCACAAGGCCGGGCAGGAACTGCGGCTTCGGCAGGAGTATTTCTTCTCCACCGCCTCGCTGCAGGACATCGTGCAGCGCCATCTGAGCCAATATGGCGACCTGAAGTCGCTGCCCGACAAGGCTGCGATCCACTTGAACGACACCCATCCCGCCATCGCCGTGCCGGAGTTGATGCGCCTGTTGATGGACGTCCACGGCATGGACTTCGACCAGGCCTGGGATATCACCCAGCGCACCTTCGGCTACACCAACCACACACTGCTGCCCGAGGCGCTGGAAAGCTGGCCGGTGCCGCTGTTCGAGCGGCTTTTGCCGCGCCACATGCAGATCGTCTATGCCATCAACGCTGAAGTGCTTCTGGAGGCGCGTGCTTCCAACCAGTTCTCGGACGAGCAGATTGGCCGCATCTCGCTGATCCAGGAAAATGGCGACCGCCGGGTGCGCATGGGCAATCTGGCCTTTGTCGGCTCGCATTCCATCAACGGCGTTTCGGCTCTTCACACCGACCTGATGAAGGAGACGGTGTTCGCCGACCTGCACAAGCTCTACCCCAATCGTATCAACAACAAGACCAACGGCATCACGCCGCGGCGCTGGCTGATCCAATGCAATCCCGGACTGACGTCGCTCGCCCGCGAGGCGATCGGCGACCGTTTTCTCGATGACATCGACGCCATTAAGGATCTCGACGGTTTCGCCGGCGATGCCGTCTTTCGCGACAAGTTCGCCGCCGTCAAGCGCGCCAACAAGGCGCGATTGGCCAACCTCGTCGCCGACCGGCTCGGCATCAAGGTCGATCCTTCGGCGCTTTTCGACATCCAGATCAAACGCATCCACGAATACAAGCGCCAGCTTCTGAACATCCTCGAGGCGATCGCCCTCTATGACCAGATCCGCTCGCACCCCGAGCGCGACTGGATGCCGCGCGTGAAATTCTTCGGCGGCAAAGCGGCGCCCAGCTACCACAATGCCAAGCTGATCATCAAACTCGCCAACGATGTCGCAAAAGTCATCAACCGCGATCCGGCCGTGCGCGGTCTGCTGAAGGTAGTGTTCGTGCCGAATTACAATGTCAGCCTTGCCGAGATCATGATGCCGGCCGCTGACTTGTCCGAGCAGATCTCGACCGCCGGCATGGAAGCGTCGGGCACCGGCAACATGAAGTTCGCACTGAACGGCGCGCTGACCATCGGCACGCTCGACGGCGCCAATGTCGAGATCAAGGAATGCGTCGGCGACGACAACATCTTCATCTTCGGCCTGACCACCGCCGAGGTCGCCGAGCGGCGCAACAACGGCTACGATCCGCGCGCCGTCATCGAAGGATCGCCCGAGCTGGCGCAAGCGGTCGCGGCTGTTTCGTCAGGCGTCTTCTCGCCGGACGATCCGGAGCGTTACCGCGACCTCGTCAACGGTCTCTACAACAGCGACTGGTTCATGGTCGCCGCCGATTTCGATGCCTATGCCACCGCCCAGCGCGAGGTCGATGCGGTCTGGCGCAACAGTCCCGACTGGTACGCCAGGGCAATCCGCAATGTGGCGCGTGTCGGCTGGTTCTCCTCCGATCGCACGATCCGCCAATATGCGAAAGAAATCTGGAACGTGCCTGCCTGATGTGATTGCATGAGGCCGCAAACAATGTGGTCCCGGTGGTGTGAACTTGAAAGTCGGATCACACCACTAGAAACAAACACTCGGTGCCGGGGAGGGACACTGCCTGATGAAGAAGCTGCGCGCGACCGCTGCGACAAGCGGGCCGGACGGACTGGCGGCAGCCAGCGATGTTGCGGCGATTGTTGCCGGCACGCATGGCGATCCGTTTGCCGTTCTCGGTGTTCAGGAGGCTGGGAAGGGTTTTGTGGCCCGCTGCTTTGTTCCGAATGCCGAATTCGTCACCGCTTATACGCTGACCGGCACCATCGCGGGTGAATTGTCCAGGCGCGACGATGGCGGCTTTTTCGAAGGCAAGCTCTCGATCAAGAAGCGGCAACCGCTTCGCTATCACGCGCGCAACGCCGGCGGCGACTGGTGGCTGACCGATCCCTATTCGTTCGGTCCGGTGCTCGGGCCGATGGACGACTACTACATCGCCGAGGGATCGCATCTCAGGCTGTTCGACAAGCTCGGCGCCCATGTCATCGAGCACGAAGGCGCCACGGGCGTGCATTTCGCCGTCTGGGCTCCCAATGCGCGGCGTGTCTCTGTGGTCGGCGATTTCAACGAATGGGACGGCCGCCGGCACTCGATGCGCGACCGCCGCGACACCGGCATCTGGGAGGTGTTCATTCCCGATATCGGTGCTGGCCGGCCCTACAAATACGAGATCATCGGCCCCGACGGCGTCAGGCTGCCGCTGAAGGCCGATCCGTTCGCCTTCAAATCCGAACTGCGTCCGGCCACCGCTTCGGTCGTTGCTGTGCCGCCGGCGCATGAGTGGGGCGATGAGGCGCATCGCAATTTCTGGCGCAATGCCGATCACCGGCGCGAAGCCATTTCGATCTACGAGGTTCATGCCGGCTCCTGGCAGCTTCGCGACGACGGTACGTTCCTGTCATGGGACGAACTGGCCGACCGGCTCATCCCCTATGTGGTCGAGACCGGCTTCACCCATATCGAATTCATGCCGATCTCTGAACATCCCTATGACCCGTCCTGGGGCTACCAGACGACCGGGCTCTACGCGCCATCGGCCCGCTTTGGCGATCCGGACGGCTTTGCCCGCTTCGTCGACGGCGCCCACCGTGCCGGCGTCGGCGTTATTCTCGACTGGGTGCCGGCGCATTTCCCGGTCGATGAGCACGGCCTGGCCAATTTCGATGGCACCGCGCTCTATGAACATGCCGATCCGCGCAAGGGGTTTCATCCCGACTGGAACACCGCGATCTACAATTTCGGCCGCCGCGAGGTGGTGTCGTTCCTGGTCAACAATGCGTTGTTCTGGGCCGAGAAATACCATGTCGACGGACTTCGCGTCGATGCGGTCGCCTCGATGCTGTACCTCGACTATTCGCGCAAGGCCGGCGAATGGATCCCCAACGAGAAAGGCGGCCGCGAGAACCTTGAGGCGGTCAGCTTCCTGCAGAAGATGAACAAGGAGGTCTACGGCCACCATCCGGGCGTGATGACCATCGCCGAGGAATCGACCTCTTGGCCGAAGGTCTCGGCACCGGTGCATGAAGGCGGGCTGGGCTTCGGCTTCAAGTGGAATATGGGCTTCATGCACGACACGCTGGAGTATTTCTCCAAGGAACCGATCTTCCGAAAGCACCACCACAACGACCTCACCTTCGGCCTGACCTACGCCTTCTCCGAGAATTTCGTGCTGCCGCTCTCGCATGACGAGGTCGTGCACGGCAAAGGCACGTTGCTTGGCAAGATGGCCGGCGACGATTGGCAGAAGTTTGCGACGCTGCGCGCCTACTACGCTTTCATGTGGGGCTATCCCGGCAAGAAGCTGCTTTTCATGGGGCAGGAGTTCGCGCAGCGCCGCGAATGGAGCGAGGCGCGCGCGCTCGACTGGAACCTGCTTGAATTCCGGCCGCATCGCGGCGTCTGGCAGACGGTGCGCGATCTCAACTATCTCTACCGTTCGCGCCCGGCACTGCATGGCCGTGATTGTGAGCCGGAAGGGTTTTCCTGGCTGATCGTCGATGACAGCCAGAATTCGGTTTTTGCCTGGCTGCGCAGTGCACCGGGCGGCAGCCCGGTGGCCGTCATTTCCAATTTCACGCCGGTGCCGCGTGACAATTATCGCGTGCCGTTGCCGATATCAGGCAAATGGCGCGAAATCATCAACACCGACGCTTCCGAATATGGCGGGTCCGGCAAGGGCAATGGCGGCATGGTCGAGGCACGGGCGGAGGGAGGAAGCATCTCCGCGACGATGCTTTTGCCGCCGCTGTCGACGATCATGCTTGAACTCGTTGCCGACTGAGCCATGTCGATATCGAGTAACTTGGGAGGGTAGAAATGGCAGACTTGAAACGGACCCAGCCGCTGGCGCGCGATGCCATGGCCTATGTATTGGCCGGCGGCCGTGGGAGCCGCCTCAGGGAACTGACCGACCGGCGTGCCAAGCCGGCCGTATATTTCGGCGGCAAGACGCGCATTATCGACTTCGCGCTCTCCAATGCTCTGAATTCCGGCATTCGCCGCCTTGGCGTTGCCACCCAGTACAAGGCGCATTCGCTGATCCGTCATCTGCAGCGCGGCTGGAACTTCCTGCGGCCCGAGCGAAACGAGAGTTTCGACATCCTGCCGGCCAGCCAGCGCGTCTCGGAAACGCAGTGGTATGAAGGCACCGCCGACGCCGTTTATCAGAACATCGACATCATCGAGGCCTACGGGCCCGAATACATGGTGATCTTGGCCGGCGACCACATCTACAAGATGGACTACGAGATGATGCTTCGCCAGCACGTCGACGCCAATGCCGATGTCACCGTCGGCTGCCTCGAAGTGCCGCGCATGGAAGCCACCGGCTTCGGCGTCATGCATGTCGATGCCAAGGACAACATCATCGCCTTCGTCGAAAAACCCGCCGATCCGCCCGGCATTCCCGATAAGCCGGAATTCGCGCTGGCTTCGATGGGCATCTACGTGTTCAAGACCAAATTCCTGATGGAGCAATTGCGCCGCGATGCGGCCGAGCCGGGCTCAAGCCGCGACTTCGGCAAGGACATCATCCCCTATATCGTCCAGCACGGTAAGGCGATCGCGCATCGCTTCGCCAAATCCTGCGTCCGCTCGACCGCCGAGAACGAGGCCTACTGGCGCGACGTCGGAACGGTCGACGCCTATTGGGAAGCCAATATCGACCTGACCGACATCACGCCTGAACTCGACCTCTACGACCGCGACTGGCCGATCTGGACCTATGCCGAATTGAAGCCGCCGGCAAAGTTCGTGCATGACGAGGATGGCCGCCGCGGTTCGGCCGTGTCCTCGCTTGTCTCGGGCGACTGCATCGTCTCCGGTGCGTCGCTCAAAAGAAGCCTGATCTTCACCGGCGCGCGCATCAATTCCTTTTCGACGCTGGAAGAAGTCGTCATGCTGCCCGACGTTCATGTCGGCCGGAACGCAAAGTTGAAGCGCGTGGTCATCGACCATGGTGTTAGGATACCGGAAGGCCTGGTGGTCGGCGAAGATCCCGTCCTCGACGCCAAGCGCTTTCGGGTCTCGGAGAAAGGCATCTGCCTGGTCACCCAGGACATGATCGACAAGTTAGGGCTCTAACGCATGCAGGTTCTGTCGGTCACGCCCGAGATCTTTCCGCTGATCAAGACCGGAGGGCTTGCCGACGTGACCGGCGCGCTGCCCATTGCCTTGGCGGGCAAGGGCGTGACCGTGCGCACGCTCATCCCAGGGTTTCCGGCCGTCATGGCCGCCTTCAAGAAGAAGCGGGCGGTTCTGCAATATCCCTTGCTGCAGGGCGGCAAGGCCTCCGTCCATTCAGTCCAACTCGCCGGGCTCGAACTGTTCGTGCTCGATGCGCCGCATCTGTTCGACCGTCCCGGCGGTCCCTACGGCAACGCCACCGGCGTGGACTGGCCAGACAATTGGCGGCGTTTCGCGGCGTTGAGCCAGGTCGGCGGCGACATCGCCGGTGGCGCCATCTCTGGCTACCAACCCGACATCGTCCATGCCCATGACTGGCAGTCGGCGATGACCCTGGCCTATATGCGCTACGGCAAGGCGGTCGGCGTGCCATCGATGATGACTGTCCACAACCTCGCTTTCCAAGGCCAGTTCGGCGCCGCCATCTTTGGCGAACTCGGCCTGCCGGCAGCGGCGATGGCGCTCGACGGCGTCGAATATTATGGCGGTGTCGGCTTCCTCAAGGCCGGCCTGCAGGCCGCCTGGGCGATCACCACGGTCAGTCCGACCTACGCGCAGGAGATCCGCTCGGCGGAATTCGGCATGGGCCTCGACGGCCTCATCAACATGCGCTCCAGCGATCTCTATGGCATAGTCAACGGCATCGACACCGACATCTGGGATCCGGAAACCGACAAGCACCTGGTGTCCACCTATACGGCTAGCACGCTGAAGGCGCGCGCGCCCAACAGGGTTGCCGTGGAAGACCGCTTCAGCCTTGAGCGCGACGACAGCCCGATCGTCTGCGTCGTCAGCCGCCTAACCTGGCAAAAGGGCATGGATACCTTGGCGACAGCGGTCGACGGCATTGTTGCGACCGGCGCGCGCCTGGCCATCCTCGGCTCGGGCGATGCCGGCCTCGAAGGCGCGCTGCTCGCCGCCGCCGCCCGGCATCGCGGCCGCATTGGGGTCGTCGTCGGCTACGACGAGGGGCTGTCGCACATCATGCAAGGCGGCTGCGACGCCATCGTCATTCCCTCGCGCTTCGAACCGTGCGGGCTGACGCAGCTTTACGGCCTGCGCTATGGCTGCGTACCCGTGGTTGCCCGCACCGGCGGCCTTGCCGACACGGTAATCGACGCCAATGAGGCTGCCGTTTCGGCCGGCGTCGCCACCGGCTTCCAGTTCGCGCCCAACAATGGCGGTGCCTTGCTGCACGCCATCCGCCGCCTCGTCGACGCACATGCCAGTCCGGCGGTCTGGGAATCGTTGCAGCGCCAGGGCATGAAGGCCGATGTGTCATGGGACAAGAGCGCGGAAAAATATGTCGAACTCTATCGCTCTCTGCTTTCGAAAAGGGTTGCCTGAAGCATGATACGCACCGTCCCCACCAAGCCTTATTCCGACCAGAAGCCCGGCACGTCGGGCCTGCGCAAGAAGGTGCCTGTCTTTCAGCAGGAGCACTATGCCGAGAATTTCATCCAGTCGATCTTCGACGCGCTCGACGGTTTCAAGGGCAAGACCCTGGTGATCGGCGGCGATGGCCGCTTCTACAACCGCGAGGTCATCCAGAAGGCCATCGCCATGGCAGCCGCCAACGGCTTCGGCAAGGTGATGGTCGGGCAGGGCGGTATCCTGTCGACGCCGGCCGCCTCGCATGTCATCCGCAAATACAAGACCTTTGGCGGCATCATCCTGTCGGCCAGCCACAATCCTGGCGGCCCGCATGAGGATTTCGGCATCAAGTACAATGCCGGCAATGGCGGCCCGGCGCCGGAAAAGCTGACCGACGCGATGTTCGAAAAGACCAGGGCGATTTCGAGCTTCAAGATCGCGGACATCGATCCGATCGACATCGACACAACAGGCACGGTCAAGGCCGCCGGCATGACGGTCGAGATCATCGACCCGGTCGCCGACTATGCCGAACTGATGGAAAGCCTGTTCGATTTCGATGCCTTGCGCAAACTGTTCAAATCCGGCTTCCGCATGCGCTTCGACGCCATGCACGCGGTGACCGGCCCCTACGCCAAGGAGATCCTGGAAAACCGGCTCGGCGCGCCCATCGGCACCTGCCGCAATTTCAAGCCGCTGCCGGATTTCGGCGGCCATCACCCGGACCCGAACCTCGTCCATGCCAAGCACCTCTATGACGAGATGATGGGACCAGACGCGCCGGATTTCGGCGCTGCCTCGGATGGCGACGGCGACCGCAATCTGATCATCGGCAAGGGCATTTTCGTCACCCCGTCGGACTCGGTTGCCATGCTTGCCGCCAACGCCCGCCTGGCGCCCGGCTACAAGGGCGGGCTGAAGGGCATCGCCCGCTCGATGCCGACCAGTGGCGCTGCCGACCGCGTCGCCGAAAAACTCGGCATCGCCCTCTATGAGACGCCGACAGGCTGGAAGTTCTTCGGCAATCTGCTCGACGCCGACATGGCGACGATCTGCGGCGAGGAAAGTGCCGGCACCGGTTCCAACCACGTCCGCGAAAAGGACGGCCTTTGGGCGGTGCTTTTGTGGCTCAACATCCTTGCCGCGCGGGGCGAAAGCTGCAAGCAGATCGTCGCCGAGCACTGGGCGACCTACGGTCGCAACTACTATTCGCGGCACGATTATGAAGAGGTTGAGAGCGACCGCGCCACCGCATTGGTCGACGAACTGCGCGCCAAGCTCGGCGCGCTGCCGGGTGCCAGCGTGCGCGGCATGACAATCGCCAGCGCCGAGGACTTTGCCTATCACGATCCCGTCGACGGTTCGATCAGCGAGCATCAGGGCATCAGGGTGCTGTTTGAAGGTGGTTCGCGGGTGGTCTTTCGGCTGTCCGGCACCGGCACGTCAGGTGCCACGCTGCGCGTCTATATCGAGCGCTACGAGTCGGACAAGTCGAGGCACGACCTCGACACCCAGGCCGCCCTTGCCGATCTGATAGCCGCGGCCGATGATATTGCCGGGATTCACAGCCATACCGGCCGCGCCGAGCCAAGTGTGATTACTTGAGGATGGCGCTGCACGCGCCCATAGCTCTCGCAGAGCGCCAGGTTAGATAATGACGGGCGTATGGCGCTGCACCCCCCTCTGGCCTGCCGGCCATCTCCCCCTCAAGGGGGGAGATCGGCAGTTTCAGCGCCTCGTTCCTCATGCTGCGTTGGCCGTTGGCGAAAGCGATGCGACGGTCCGATCTCCCCCCTTGAGGGGGAGATGCCCGGCAGGGCAGAGGGGGGTGCCTCGCGCTAACCTTGGCGGTATTTTCCAGTGACCCAGCTCGGCGCCACCGTCACCCGCGAAGGCATCCGCTTTGCCGCTTGGTCGCAGGCCGCCCGTCGGCTCTGGCTCTCGATCTTCGACGAGCAGGGCAATCGGGAAATCGAACGGCTCGAACTGCAGCCGGAAGGTGAGGGCGTCCATGCGCTGTTCGTTGCGGGCCTTGGCCAGGGCATCCGCTACGGCTTTCGCGCCGATGGCGACTACGCGCCGGAGCGCGGGCTGTGGTTCGACCCTGCCAAGCTCCTGACCGATCCTTACGCCGTCGAGATCGACAGGTCCTATGTCTATGACTGGCGGCTGGCCCAGCGCCGGGGCGAGGGCGCCGATACCGCACCGCTGATGCCGAAGGCGATTGCCGCTGCGCTGCCGAAGCCGGTGCAGGCTGCCCCGCCGCTATTCCAGCCGGGCGGCCTTATTTACGAAGTGCCGGTGCGCGCCTTCACCATGCTGCATCCGGACATTCCCGAAAAATTGCGCGGAACAGTCGCCGCACTTGCTCACCCGGCGGTTATCGAGCATCTGAAAAAACTCGGGGTTGGCGCGGTCGAACTGATGCCGGTGACCGCGTCGATCGATGAGCGACATTTGCCGCCGCTCGGGCTGCGCAATGCCTGGGGCTACAATCCCGTGACTTTCATGGCCCTCGATCCGCGTTTGGCGCCGGGCGGCATCATGGAGTTGCGAAACACGGTCGCCGTGCTGCGCGAGGCTGGCATCGGCGTCATCCTCGACCTCGTCTTCAACCACACCGGCGAGAGCGACTGGCTTGGCCCGACGTTGTCGCTGCGCGGTCTGGACAACCAGGCCTACTACCGGCACTCATCAGACGGCGGGCTGGCCAACGATACCGGCACCGGCAACACGGTCGCTTGCGACCATCCTGTCGTCCAGGAGATGGTCCTCGACACGCTTCGCCATTTCGTCAGGGATGCCGGCGTCGACGGCTTCCGCTTCGACCTGGCGCCCATTTTGGGCAGGGTCGAAGGAACATTCGATGCCGAGGCGTCGTTGCTGAGAGCGATGCGCGACGACCCGCTGCTGGCCGATCGGGTGTTGATCGCCGAGCCGTGGGACATCGGTTCCGACGGCTATCAGCTCGGTAATTTCCCGCCGCCCTTCCTCGAATGGAACGACAAGTATCGCGACGATGTCAGACGCTTCTGGCGCGGCGACGCCGGCATGGTCGGTGCGCTGGCGACCCGGCTTGCCGGTTCGTCCGATGTGTTCGCAACGAACAGGCAAAACGCCAGTCGGACCGTCAATTTCATCGCCGCCCATGACGGCATGACGCTCGCCGATATCGTGCGCTACGAGCGCAAGCACAACGAAGCCAATGGCGAGCAGAACCGCGACGGCCACAATGAAAACCTGTCCTGGAACAACGGCGCCGAAGGGGATGCGGACGATCCGGCCGTACCAACTGCTCGCCTGAACGATCAGCGCGCGCTGCTCGCCACGCTGTTTGCCTCACGCGGCACCATCATGCTGACCGCGGGCGACGAATTCGGCCGCACCCAGCAAGGCAACAACAACGCCTATGCGCAGGACAACGAGATCACCTGGCTCGTCTGGGCCGGCCGTGACCAGGCGCTGGAGCGCTACACGGTGGAACTCTCGAGGCTGCGCCGGTCGATGCCGGCGCTCTTCGATACAAGCTTCCTAACTGGCCAGCCGCAGGCAGGTTCGGGGACGCCGGACGTCGCATGGCTGACCGAAACGGGCACGCCGCTCGATGGACAAAGCTGGCAAGATCCGCAGCGGCACCGTCTTGTCATGATCCTGGGTGGCGCCAGCGACGACGAGCGCCGTCTCGCGGTGCTCGTCAACGGCGATCGTAGGGCCTGCATGTTCACCTTGCCTGAGCGTGAAGGATTTTGCTGGGTGCCAGCCCTCGAAACCGCCGAGCCAGCGGACAGCTCGCGACCGATATCGGGACGGGCGGTGATCTTCATGATCGAACGAGCGCAGGCCGGCACAGGGGAGAAGCGCAATGGCGGCAGGTGACAAGACCGGATGGTGGCGCGGTTGCGTCATCTACCAGATCTATCCGCGCTCCTTCCAGGACACGACCAGCGACGGCAGCGGCGATCTCGCCGGCATTACGTCGAGGCTCGCTCATGTCGCTTCGCTTGGTGTCGACGCAGTCTGGCTGTCGCCTTTCTTCAAGTCGCCGATGGCCGATATGGGCTACGACGTGTCGGATTACTGCGATGTCGATCCGATGTTCGGCACGCTCGAGGACTTCGATGCGCTGGTCGCCGAGGCGCATCGTCTCGGCCTGAAGATCGTCATCGACCAGGTGCTGTCGCATTCGTCCGACAAGCACGACTGGTTTGTCGAAAGCCGCGCCAGCCGCGATAACCCCAAGGCCGACTGGTACATCTGGGCCGATACCAAGCCCGATGGCGGCGCGCCCAACAACTGGCTCTCCGTCTTCGGTGGCCCGGCCTGGGAATGGGATTCGACCCGCCGGCAGTATTACATGCACAATTTCCTTGCCTCGCAGCCCGACCTGAATTTCCACAACCCGGAGGTCCAGGACGCGCTTCTCGACACGGTGCGGTTCTGGCTGGAGCGCGGCGTCGACGGCTTCCGGCTCGATACGGTCAATTACTATGTCCACGACCGCTGGCTGCGCAGCAATCCGCCGCTGGCGTCGAGCGTCGCCGGCACCAACGGCGAGACCAACACCTACCTCTACCAGGAGCATCTGTTCGACAAGACGCAGCCGGAAAACCTGGCGTTCCTGCGCCGCTTGAGGGCGCTGCTCAACGAATACGACAACCGCGCCGCGGT
This sequence comes from Mesorhizobium sp. M0870, assembly GCF_040319775.1. NCBI lineage: Bacteria > Pseudomonadati > Pseudomonadota > Alphaproteobacteria > Hyphomicrobiales > Phyllobacteriaceae > Mesorhizobium > Mesorhizobium sp. M0870. Next base: position 168,267 of record NZ_JAMYOI010000001.1, on the reverse strand, counting down.
CGGCGAAATCGGCGATGAAGGCCGTTCGCTGCAGACGCTCGCCGCCTACACCTCCGGCGGCGACAAGCTGCATATGTGTTACACCTTCGACCTGCTCGGTCCGCAGTTCTCGGCCGCGCATGTGCGTGGCTGCGTCGCAGCCTTCGAGGCGGCCGTCTCCGACGGCTGGGTCTGCTGGGCATTCTCCAACCATGACGTCGTGCGCCATGTCAGCCGCTGGACAAGGCCGGATAGCGATCCCGACGCGGTCGCAAGATTCTCGATCATGCTGCTCGCCTGCCTGCGCGGCTCGATCTGCCTCTATGAGGGCGAGGAACTGGGCCTGGAGGAGGCGGAACTGGCCTATGAGGATCTGCGCGATCCCGTCGGCATCCGCTTCTGGCCAGGCGTCAAGGGCAGGGATGGGTGTCGCACGCCGATGGTCTGGGAGGCCGGCGCCGACAATGCAGGCTTCTCCACGGCCAAGCCGTGGCTGCCGATACCGGCCAGCCATCGCACCCACGCGGTCGACGTCCAGAATGCCGACACGGCCTCGGTGCTGAAGTCCTATCGGACCACGCTGGCCTTGCGCGGAGAGCATGAGGCGCTGGTATCAGGCTCGATCCGCTTTCTCGACGCCGAGGGTGACGTGCTCGCTTTCATTCGCGAGGGCGGCGGCGAAAGACTGCTCTGTGTCTTTAATTTCGCCGAGGGATCGGCCAATTGGCAGTTGCGGGGGGACATCGGAGCGGTTGTACAGCTGGATGGCAATGCCGCGGTCGTCGAGACCGAGCTTTTGCTGCCAGCGCTCGGAGCCTTTGTTGGCAGGCTCGACTGATACCCGGACCGTTACTGCACCAGCACCGCACGTCCGCATGTCGCGCCGGTGACCCGGACATCGGCTTCGCCGAGATGCACGCCGAGCGTATCGAGCAGATTGTAAAGCAATGTGTCGACTGGTGCGGTCACGGTTTTCAAGAGCGTCGTCACCGCAGGTTTCACTGCGCCGAGCAGGGCGGTTACGTCAAGCCCGAGGATACCCAGCGCGTTGACGGAGAGTGACAACTTGTCGACCAGTGATGTTGTCAGCGTCTGAGTCAGGTCCCGTGTCGGCGTCGTCTTGATGGTTTTGGCGGCGATCTCGGTTTTGTTGAAGACCAGGTTGGTCGGGCTGACGTTGGTGATATCGGCACCCGCCGACCCCTTCACCAGTATTAGCGGGATTTTTAGCAGCAACAGATTGAGGCTGACATCCGCTATGTTGGCGTCGGAGAACGACTGCGGGTTGCTGAAATCGGCGAAAGCGGTGGGGCTGTTATCGGCGTCGCTGGCGGCAAGGTTCACCGCGGCGACGCCGGGCTTCGCGGCAATGGTAACCTTCAGGCTGTCGGGGCCGGTCGGGCAGCTGATGTCGGTCAGCTTGGCCTCGGCGTAGGCCACTTCGACATTCAGCGGCAGCTTGACCGACAGCAGGCTGATGCCGCCGCCCAGGTTTGGATTGCCGACGCCGACCGTGACCAGCAGCTTGATGCGCGTTTGCGCGGTGCGCACCACGGTGCCGGCTTCTCCAACCGCCAGCCATGGCGAGGATTGCGGCGGTTCGCCGATGGCGATGGCGAGCGTGGTCGACAGCACCCCGGGAATGGTGGCGCCGAGGGCGACGTCGACCTGCTTCGAACCGTTTGCCAGTCCGGCAGCGGCCGTCAGCATTCCCAAGGCGCTGGCATCGACGCCGAGGCCGGCGGGCCTTTGCCCGAGGCCCAATTTGCCGACGGAGCCGAGATCGACCAGATGACTGAGCGGGATCTTTACCGTGCTGGTCGACTTGGACGCGATCGTCTGCAGGGCGACCTTGGCCGTGTTGCCAAGCCCGGGCACATTGGCCATGGCCGTGGCGATCTGGCCGACGGTCGCCTTCGATGCCAGCACATCCGAATACGACACGCCGGTCAGGTTCAGCTGTGTGGCAACGCCGTCGACGAAGGAGAGCACGCTCACATCCGCCGAGATCAGCGCGTTGTAGTCCATGACGCTGAGCGAGATGTTGCTGCCGAGAAGTCCGCCGAGAAGCGCGTTGAGGATGCCGCCATTGAGGCTGGCGAGCCTCGATCCGACCGAGAACGTCGCCTGCGGCGTCATGCTGGCGGTGGCTTGGGTGCCGATGACGGGAGTGGGGATCAGCGAACTCGCGAAATAGCGGGCAGGGATCTTCTTCAGGGTGACGCGGACGGCATTGTAGGGTGTTATGCTGGCCTGGAAACGCTGGCCCACATTGGCCCCGGATGCCACATATCTCCCGGGCGTGACCGTCACGACGGTTTTGCCGGCCGCCGGCTCGATCGTCTGTCCCGAGCTTTGAACGACAACCCCTGGCATGCCGTTGTCGGTCAGCGTGGTGACAACCGCTGTGTTGACTTTGGTCATGTTCGAGGCGGCGGTGATCGCCGCCAGATCCACCATTGCCTGTGCTTCGCGGCGCTCGGTGTAGATCGAGGCTTCGTCGATGGCCACCGCGGCCAGGGCCAGCGCCACCGGCGCGCTCAATGCCGCCATGACGGTGAAGTTCGCTTTCCTGTCACCCAGCATCAACCGGGCAAGCCGACCGATCCCATTGCACGCATGCAGCAGCATTTAAATGCCCCCGACCCTGATCGTTGACTGGCGCTTGATGGTGGTCCCGGGCATGGCTATGCCCGGGAAAAGGTTCCAGATCGGCAGGTTGCGGGCATCGTACTGGATGGCCACCACGAACTGGCTTCCATCGGCCGCGCTGTCGTTGGCCTGGTAGGTCAACTTGCTGACATCCACGAAGGGATATCCGCCGGCATTGTTGGTGACGAAGCTGGCCACGAGCGTCTGGCGCTCGGTCTGGTTCAGCCCGGCAATGGCCGTGCGGGCCGCATCCGCTGCGATCTGCTGGATCGAGTTGGCGGCGCCGAAATATATACCGTATGCAACCATTCCGAGTAGAAGAAGAATGAAGATCGGCGAGAGTAAGGCAAATTCAACCGCTGAAGTTCCACGTTCTTCTTGAAATTTTCGCACCAATTGGAAGACTTTGGGCAATTTACTTGCTCCGTTGCTCATAGCCGCCACGCGTCTGAGATCGAACTGTATAGAAGGCAATCGTAATGTAACCTGTGGTTGCTTAAGAACGCATTAAGACATTCCGGCAAACTGGCGTGGCTCCGATTCGCGGTGAAAAATGGCGTCGAGGTGAAGAAACCAAGTCAAGCTTCTGGTTTCGGCTGGTGTTTCAGCGGCCACGCCATAGCTTTCGTCCGCCTTACTTTGGGTGACCCAGAGAGTCTGTTGAAATAAAAATTCTCCGCGTTAGTGTCTGGGCACGAGCCGCAGGACGGGAACCAGCGGCGCGCTCAAAGGGGTCAGATATCGGCTCCAGGGCGTCAACACTTAATAGGCGCGCCAACGGCAGCGCCGACAGGGAGAACTTCATGCTGAAAAACATGCTGAAGGCGACGGTGCTCGCCACGACCATGGCGCTGGCCGCCGGCACGTTCTACACGCCGGCTTTCGCCGAGACCGTCTATAACAGAGGCAGCGCCGCCGAAGCGGAGACGGTCGATCCGCACAAGACCTCGACAGTCTACGAAGCCGATATCATACGCGACCTGTTCCAGGGCCTGGTCATGCATGACCAGAAGACGAACCTCATTCCGGGCGCGGCCGAAAGCTGGACAGTGTCCGACGACGGCACTGTCTACACCTTCAAGCTGCGCAAGGATGGCCTCTGGTCGGATGGCAGCCCGGTGACGGCGGACGACTTCGTCTATTCGTTTCGTCGGCTGGAAGACCCGGCCACCGCTGCCGAATACGCCTCGATGCTGTACCCGGTGAAGGGTGCGGAGGACGTCAACACCAAGAAGGGCAAGCCGGAGGATATGGGTGTCAAAGCGATTGATGCAAATACCCTCGAAGTCACGCTGAAGGCGCCGACGCCTTACTTCCTGGAGATGCTGACCCATCAGGCCACCTATCCGGTCAACAAGGCTTCGATCGACAAGCTCGGCGCCGACTGGATCAAGGCGGGTAATCTCGTTTCGAACGGCGCCTATACGCTGGCCGAGTGGATTCCCAACGACCACATGAAGCTGGTCAAGAATCCGAAATTCTGGGACGCCGCGACCGTCAAGATGGACGTCGTCAACTATATCCCGACCGAAGACCGCTCATCGGCGATGAAGCGCTTCGAGGCCGGCGAACTCGACAGCTACGGCGACCTGCCGACCGAACAGCTCGCTGACCTCAAGACCAAGTTCGGCGACCAGGTCCGCGTCGGACCTTATCTCGGCACCTATTATTATGCGATCAAGACCGACAAGGCGCCGTGGGACAATGTCGAACTGCGCAACGCCATCTCGATGGCGATCGACCGCGACTTCCTCGCCGAGAAGGTCTGGCAGAACTCGATGCTGCCTGGCTATTCGATGGTGCCTCCGGGCATCGCGGGCTACTCGCCGGCAACGGCCAAATACGCCGACATGTCGCAGATCGACCGCGAGGACGCTGCCAAGAAGACCCTCGAGAAACTCGGCTATACGCCCGAGCATCCCTTGAAGATGGAGATCCGCTACAACACGTCGGAAAACCACAAGAACACGGCCGTCGCCATCCAGGAACAGTTGAAGCCGCTCGGCGTCGACGTCTCGCTCGTCAACACCGACACCAAGACCCACTACTCCTTCCTCGAGCAGAAGGGCGACTACGACGTGGCGCGTGCCGCCTGGATCGCCGACTACAAGGATCCGGAGACCTTCCTCGGCATCACCCGCAAGGCCAGCGGTAACAACTATTCGAGCTATGTCAGCCCGGCATATGAAGCGGCCATGGACAAGGCGGCGGCTGCCGGCGGTAAGCCGGAAGAGCGCATGAAGGACCTCGCTGAGGCCGAGCGCATCCTTGTCGATGACGTCGGTAACATTCCGCTTCTCTACTACAGCTTCCACGACATCGTTTCCTCGAAGCTGCATGGCTTCGACGACAATGTGATGGATATCCATCCGTCCCGCTTCATCAGTAAGGACTGATCCTTAGCCGGGCCGCCGCGCAACTCAATGCGCGGCGGTGCTGGTTGGCCATCGCATCGGTCCGGAAACCGGAATCGATTTTCGGTATGTCGGTGCGAAGATTTGAAGGCTAGAGCGCAACCGTCCGGCTGGACGCGCGTTGCTCTGGATCAAGCGGGGCACCGATGCTGCGATACGTATTACGGCGGCTTCTGACCGCCATCCCGACGCTGTTCGTCATCGTGACCATGGCGTTTTTCCTGATGCGCGTCGCGCCGGGCGGCCCATTCAACCAAGAGCGGGGGCTGAGCCCCGAGATCAAGGCCAATCTCGAAGCCCAGTTCGGCCTCAACGACCCGCTCTGGCTGCAATTCGTCCATTATCTCGGCAATCTGCTGCGCGGCAATTTCGGCCCGAGCTACAACATGCCGGACTTCACCGTCACCGAACTCTTCGCCAAGGGCCTGCCTATATCGGTTCAGCTCGGCGCCTCGGCGCTCGTCCTGGCGCTGCTGCTCGGTTGTGTGCTCGGCACCATTGCGGCGCTTAACCAGAACAAGCTTGGCGACTATACGGTGATCGCGCTGGCGACGGCCGGCAGCACCATCCCAACCTTCGTCATCGCGCCGGTGATCCAACTCCTGTTCGGGCTGACCTGGAGGCTGCTGCCGATCGGTGGGTGGGGCGATGGCGCTTTCATCAACAAGGTCGGTCCGGTGTTGACGCTCGCTCTGCCGCAGATCGCCATCGTCGCCCGGCTGATGCGTGGCTCGATGATCGAATCCTTGCGGTCCCATCACATCCGCACGGCGCGCGCGCTCGGCCTGTCCGATTGGTCGGTGGTGGTCAAGCACGCGCTGCGCGGCGCCATCCTGCCGATCGTCTCCTTCACCGGTCCGGCGGCGGCGGCATTGCTGACCGGCTCGGTCATTGTCGAGACGATCTTCTCCATTCCAGGCGTTGGCCGCTATTTCGTCGATGCCGCGCTCAATCGTGACTACACGCTGGTGATGGGAACGGTGGTGGTGATCGCCATCTTTACCATTGTCTTCAACCTGATCGTCGACGTCATGTACGCGGTCGTCGATCCGAGGGTGCGCTATGACTGACATCGCAGCCACAGCCGCCCCCGCCGTCATCGGCCGTTCACTCTGGGGGGATGCCTGGGCGCGTCTCAAGGCCAATCGCGCCGCCATGTTCAGCCTGTACTACCTTGCCCTGATCGGTGTCGTCAGCGTATTCGGGCCGTGGTTCGTGCCACATCAATACACTACCATCTATGCCGACTATGTGCGCATGCCGCCAAGCCTGTCAGCCTATCCGAAGGCCGACATGGTCGAGACGGCGCTTACCGAAGCGATCAAGCGCATGCGGGTCGAGATCAAGGAGTGGCGGCAGGAAGGCAACCAGGTCTTCGTCACCGTCAAGTCGACCAGGCCGATCGACGATCGCAACATCCGTTATCTCGACCGTTCCGATGCCTTTGACGGCACCAAGATCGAGAGCAAGTCGCCCGACGGTCTTGAAGCGACGATGAGCGCCTCGATCAAGCAGCAATATTTCCTGTTCGGCACCGACAACACCGGCCGGGACCTATTGTCGCGCACGCTGATGGCCGGGCGCATATCGCTGGCCATCGGCCTGCTCGCGGGTGTCGTGGCGGTGGTCATCGGCGTGGTCTACGGGGCCGCGGCCGGCTTTGCCGGCGGCAAAATCGACGAGGTGATGATGCGCATCGTCGACGTGCTCTATTCCTTGCCCTTCATCTTCTTCGTCATCATGCTGGTGGTGTTCTTCGGCCGCAACTTCGTGCTGATGTTCCTGGCGGTCGGCGCCGTGCTGTGGCTCGACATGGCGCGGATCGTGCGCGGCCAGGCGCTGTCGATCCGCCGGCAGGAGTATGTCCAGGCGGCGGAAGCCATGGGTGTCGGCCAGCGCGGTATCCTGCTGCGCCACGTCATTCCCAATCTGCTCGGCCCGGTGGTCATCTACATGACGCTGCTGGTGCCGCAGGTCATCATCCTGGAGAGTTTCCTGTCATTCCTGGGGCTCGGCGTGCAGGAGCCGATGACCAGCTGGGGCGTGCTGATCTCGGTCGGCGCCAAGAACATCGGCACCGCCAACTGGCTGCTCCTGTTCCCCGCCTTCTTCCTCGTCTCGACGCTGTTCGCGCTGAATTTCGTCGGCGACGGCCTGCGCGACGCACTTGACCCAAGGGATCGCTAAGATGGGGATCGCCGAGATGGCTGCTTCCGAAACGATCCTCAGCGTCAAGGATCTGCGTGTCCGCTTCCGCACGCTTGACGGCGCCGTCGAAGCAGTCAAGGGCATCAACATCCATGTCAAATCTGGCGAGACCGTTGCCGTGGTTGGCGAATCCGGGTCCGGCAAAAGCCAGACGATGATGGCGGCGATGAGCCTGCTGGCATCGAATGGGGAAGCGACAGGCAGCGTCGATTATCGCGGCCGCAATCTTCTGACGCTTAGCAAATCCGAGCTCAACCAGGTTCGTGGCCGCAAGATCAGCATGATCTTTCAGGAGCCGATGACTTCGCTCGATCCGCTCTATTCGATTGGCAATCAGTTGATCGAGCCGATCCGCCGGCACCGGGGCCTGAATGCCCCCGACGCGCGGGAAGAGGCGCTCAAGCTGCTGCGGCTGGTGCATATTCCCGATCCCGAGCGGCGGATGAAATCCTATCCGCATGAAATGTCCGGTGGCCAGCGCCAGCGTGTGATGATCGCGATGGCGCTCGCCAACGACCCTGACATATTGATCGCCGACGAGCCGACGACGGCGCTCGACGTGACCATCCAGGCGCAGATCCTGATGCTTCTGGCCGAATTGCAGCGCAAGCTCGGCATGGCGATCGTCTTCATCACCCACGATCTTGGCATCGTCCGCCGCTTTGCCGACCGGGTCTATGTCATGCGCCAGGGCGAGGTTGTCGAGGAGGGGGAGGCGGAGGCCATCTTCGTCAATCCCCAGCATGCCTACACGAAAATGCTGCTGGCGTCCGAGCCGACCGGCAGCAAGGCGCCGCCGCCCGCCAATGCTCCGGTGCTGCTTGAAGGCAGAAATGTCGAAGTGACGTTCAGGATTGGCGGCGGGTTTCTTGCTGGTGAACCGCTGATGCTGCGTGCCGTCGATCACATCTCGATCCGGCTGCAGCGCAACCAGACCATCGGCATCGTTGGTGAATCCGGCTCGGGCAAGTCGACGCTCGGCCGCGCCTTGCTGCGGCTGTTGCCGAGCGACGGGCTTATCCGTTTCGGCGATCGCGACATTTCCCAAGCCGACAGGCAGGCGATGCGGCCGCTGCGGCGCCAGATGCAGCTTGTCTTCCAGGACCCGTTCGGCTCGCTGTCGCCGCGCATGACCGTCGGCCAGGTCATCACCGAAGGACTTCTGGTGCATGAGCCTGATCTCTCGGGCAAGCAGCGTGATCAACGCGCGGTCGACGCCTTGCGCGAGGTCGGCCTCGACCCCAACGCACGCAATCGCTACCCGCACGAATTCTCCGGCGGCCAGCGGCAGCGCATCGCCATTGCTCGCGCCATGATCCTGAAGCCCAGGCTGGTGGTATTGGATGAGCCGACCTCGGCGCTCGATCGCTCTGTGCAGAAACAGATCGTCGAACTGTTGCGCAAGCTGCAGGCGGACCACGAATTGTCCTATCTCTTCATCAGCCACGATCTGTCGGTCGTGCGCGCCATGGCCGACTACATCATCGTCATGAAACAGGGCAAGATCGTCGAGGAGGGGCCGACCGAGGCGATCTTCAGCGATCCGCGGCACGCTTACACACAGACGCTGATGGCCGCCGCGATCGACATGACGCGATTTCGCCTGAGCGCCTGAACCAGGCTTCGCACCGATACACTGGCTGTCCGCTCAATTTGTGGAGCTCGGGCACTTGCGTGCTCGCACAGCGGCAATGGCATCCTGTTGCTGCTTGAGCCGGTCGATCCTGGCTGTTTCACGGTTGGCCACCGCGGTCTTCACGCGTGAGCCGCCGAGCAGCCAGCGTGGAACATTGGTGTTGGCGACCTTGCCGCGCGTGATTGCCGTTTGCGAGATGTCACGGGCGACGTCTCCCATCGCCCTGTTGAGGTCGGTGCACGTCATCGAATCGTATTTCGCTGGATCGACGGTTCTGCCGAGCGATGAACAGCCAGCGACGAGAACCAGCGTCATCACGAGAATCAAGGGCGAGGCTGTGGTTGAATTCAAATTCATGTCGCACTCGGCCCGCCGTTCACTGACTCCATCAAGTTCACGACCCTAAGACCGACAGACCTTTTCGTCAAAATATGCGGCCTCGAAGAAACCTCCCACTGGGCCCGGCCTTTGCGGCCGACGCAGGAACATCTCAGTCACTGGAATTGCTATCTGCCGAGTGTTGGGCTCAATCGCTGGCAAACGGAGAGTACCGGTTCCGGCGACGTCGGGGCGGCCTTTCCTACGCTGCCTCGGCCACGAACCTCGACGGGGGGCAACCGCCGAGCACTGTCTGAGCGATGTCGGCGTCATTTTCATCGACATGCGCCGTCACCAGAACGACCCCTTCGGCAACCTCCTGATCATCCGCCTTTATGGCGGCCGTGGCGAATGTTCCAAACAGACCGGCAACGCCGCCACAGACCGCGCCAGCCACCGCTGTTGGCAATACGCCCGCAGCAACAGGATTGATGCCATAGGCCGCAACGGCACTCAGGCAGACCAACCCGCCGGCGGCAGCGCCAAATAACGATCCCAAAGCGGAAACCCGAAGAGATCCCGCCTCGTCATTGTAAGGCCCGATGATCGCGATCTGTACGCGAGGAATTCCGGCTGCCACCAAGTCGCTGGCGACCCGCGCCGCATCGACGGGGGAATCAAAAAGTCTGCAAATCGTCGGCATGGTCGCTTAACGCTTCTGGCTGTTCAGCGTCGTCTCGGTGAGGAATGACGCGGCAATCAGATCGTCAACCTCGATTGGGCCCTCGCCGCCCTCCATGATGGCTGCGACCTTCTGGAAGGTCTTCATCTCGTCTTCGGTAATCTGGGCTTCCGGCATCCTGGCTTTGATCTCTGTCATGCGCATGCTCAGGGCATAGGATTTCTTGGTCTCACGGTTCGACATGCTGCTGCTCATAGTTCATTGATCATTTTTTGCCCGCCACTCGAATTTGGGGCAAGGGCAAACGTTTCCAACCCTGGACTTCGGTCGGGGAGGGGTCGGACCTAAGTCTGGTCGTGGGCCGCAATGGTCTTGCCGACGGCGCCGCCAAAGCATGACCCAGGATGCGTGCGGCGCCCATGGTCATAGAACCCTACGGTACCATGGCGGCGGTGGTGCAAGCGCTGACCGTCTTCGTTGATGATCTTGACGCTTTCGTGATGTCGATGATGGGTTCTAACAACCACATCGGCTTCGGCTGCCGAAGCCACAACGGGCAGTCCAAGGGAAAGCGCCAACGCGCACATGATCATTGTTTTCATTGCAGTTTCTCCATTTTCTTAATTAGCCCTTCATTGGATAAACTGCCCCTGATCGCTTTGGTTCCGGTCGTCCGGCATCGACCCGAACGTTCACTGGTCATCGCTGGATCTCGTCAAACGGCGGAACATTAGGCGTGCCTGATGGTTTATTTCCCGCAGCCGGGATCACGATTTGGTGTCTGCTGCGGATCAGTCGGCAAAGGCTGGTCGGCCCGCGTTCTCTGCCAGAGGCGCGGGCTTCCCAGGCAACAGGAGAGAGATCATGAACAATATCATTTGGCTCGTTGGAGCTGTGGTCATCGTGATAGCGATCTTGAGCTTTTTTGGCCTCCGCTGAGGGGGACGCGCGTACCAGTCGGGATGTTTACCCGAAACTGTCCGCGAGCGCACGCATGAAGGCATCAGGCGGCCGGTTGACTGGTTACTGTCCAGTGCAACAGGCATCGCTGTCGGCCGGGTCACAGAGGCACGGCGAATAGAAATTCGCCCATCCGACTGGCGGGGGACGCGAGTAATCTCGCTTGAGGGGCAGGCAGAGCGCCGAAGTCGGGATGCGCTAACTCTTTGTTTCTCTGGTCGGAGTGGCAGGATTTGAACCTGCGACCCCCTCGTCCCGAACGAGGTGCGCTACCAGGCTGCGCTACACTCCGTGACCAGACCGCGGGCTTATAGCCGCCACACTTGGTTCCTGCAAGCGGCACGGCGGCACTTCTGTCGCATTTCGTCGGCTTTCGTCGAGCATTGCCCGAAAGGCCCGGATTCCCTTCCGGAATAAACGTGGCTTAAAGCCTTGTGTGCTAAGCCGCAGCCCTCGACAATTCGTAATTTCGGCCATTCGGAGTTTCCAGTCTTGTCCTTCAGCATCGTTGGCGACGCCCGGCCCAACAGTTTCGAATTCGAAACCACAGCGCTGATCAAGCCATCCGGCTTTCGCGAATATGATGCGCGCTGGTGGTTCGGCCATCCCGGCTCCGCGCAACGACCGGAACTCAATCTGATCGGCGTCCAGGCGCTCGGCATGGGGCTTGGTACGCTAATCCGCCGTCTCGGCGCCGGTCCCGATATCATTACCGGGCATGATTTCCGCTCCTATTCGCTGTCGATCAAACTGGCCCTGGTGTCCGGTTTGATGGCTGCAGGCGCACGGGTGAGGGACATCGGACTGGCGTTGTCGCCGATGGCGTATTTCGCTCAGTTCGCTTTGGATACGCCCTCGGTCGCCATGGTCACCGCTTCGCACAACGAAAATGGCTGGACCGGCGTCAAGATGGGTGCGGCGCGGCCGCTGACCTTCGGCCCGGGTGAGATGAGCGCGCTGAAAGCAATCGTGCTGTCCGGCGATTTTGACCTTATCGGCGGCGGCTCCTACGATTTCATCCGTGACTTTCGCGCGACCTATCTCGACGATCTGACCCGCGACAAGCGCATCGCCCGAAAACTGAAAGTGGTCGCAGCCTGCGGCAATGGCACCGCCGGCGCCTTCGCGCCGCAAGCGTTGCAGCGCATCGGCTGCGAGGTCATCGCGCTCGACGTCGAGCTCGACCATACATTTCCGCGCTACAATCCCAATCCCGAGGACATGCGGATGCTGCATGCCATCCGGGACAAGGTGCTGGCATCAGGCGCCGACATGGGCCTTGGCTTCGACGGCGATGGCGACCGCTGCGGTGTCGTCGACAATGAAGGCAATGAAATTTTTGCCGACAAGGTCGGTGTGATGCTGGCAAGGGATATTTCCAGCCAGCATCCCAACTCGACCTTCGTCGTCGACGTCAAATCGACCGGCCTGTTCCATACCGACGCAATGCTGCGCGCCAATGGCGCCGTCACTGATTATTGGAAAACCGGCCATTCCTACATCAAGCGCCGCGTCGCCGAACTCGGTGCTGTCGCCGGTTTCGAAAAGTCGGGTCATTTCTTTTTCAATCCGCCGATCGGGCGCGGATATGACGACGGCCTGGTCACCGCCATCGCCATCTGCCAGATGCTGGATCGCAGCCCGGGCAGTTCGATGGCCGATCTTTATCGCGCGCTGCCGCTGACCTTTGGCACGCCGACCATGTCGCCGCACTGCGCGGACGAGGTGAAGTATGGTGTGGTCGAACGGGTGGTTGCCGATTTTCAGGCCATGAAGCGGGATGGAAGGGTTTTCGCTGGGCAGAAGATCGCAGACCTCATCACCGTCAACGGCGTGCGCGTCGTCGCCGACGACGGCACCTGGGGGCTGGTGCGCGCCTCGTCGAACAAACCGGAACTGGTCGTGGTGGTCGAAAGCCCGGTGTCGTCGCAGCGTCGACGGGAGATGTTCGAGGCTGTCGACGCCGTGCTGCGCCGCAGCTCCGAGGTGGGCGCCTACAACCAGACCTTTTGAATGGTAGTTGAATGACCGAGCGGATCGTCAGTTTTGTCATGAGCGGTGGCGTCGGCTCGCGGCTGTGGCCGCTGTCGCGCGAGGACAACCCCAAGCAGTTCCACGATCTGTCCGGCGACGGCTCGATGCTGGCCAAGACCTTGCGTCGGCTGACCGCCCGGCTGGAAGGCGGAACGCCGATCTTCCTGATCGCCGCGGAGCGCCATGCTGATCGCGTTCACGCCGATCTTGCTGGTCTCGACCTCGCCGGCGGCGGTCCGCTGTTCGAGCCGACCGGGCGCAACACAGCCGCCGCCGTCGCACTGGCGACGCTGCGCACACTGTCTGAATTCGGCGATAGCCTGGTGCTGGTGGTGCCATCGGATCACGAAATATCCACCGCAAGCCAATTCTGGCAGAGCGTAGAAGCCGGCACCGAGGCAGCACGCGAGGGCAGGCTGGTGGTGTTCGGCATCAAGCCGACGCAACCAGAGACCGGCTACGGCTATATCGAGGTCGCGGCCGAAAGCGGCGGCACCTTCGACGTGTCGCGCTTCGTCGAAAAGCCGGATATTGCGACTGCGCAGAGCTATCTCAAGGCCGGAAATTTCTACTGGAACACCGGCATCTTCCTGTTTCGCGCCCGCACCATGCGTGACGCCTTCATAGCGTTGCAGCCGGATATCTGGCAGGCCACCGAAGCAGCCTACAAGGCAGCGACATCGGATCTGTCCGGCCTTTACATGCCGCTGGAACTCTACGCCGCCATTCCGTCGAATTCGATCGACTACGCCATCATGGAGCGGGCAAAAGACATCGCCATGGTGCCGGCCGGCTTCCGCTGGAACGATCTCGGCTCGTGGCAGTCGCTGCTCGATGTCGGCCCCGCCGACGACCGGGGCAATGTCATCATCGGCGATGTCGTCGCTATCGATTGCGAGAATTCCTACATTCGCAGTGACGGCCGCCTGCTGTCGGCGATCGGCATGAAGGACATCGCCATCGTTTCGACATCGGATGCCACCTTCGTTGCCCCGGTCAGCCACAGTCAACACGTCAAGAAGATCGTCGAGCAGCTCGAAAAATCGGGTCGCCTGGAAACCAGGTTCACGCCGGCGCATGACCGCGTCATCGAAAGCGGCGCCTGGCGCCGGCGCGTGCATCACTGGCTGTTTCAGGAGACCTTGCCGCTGTGGTCGACATCGGGGGTCGACGAACGCCATGGCGGCTTTCACGAAGCGCTCGGCCTGGACGCCTCGCCGTTGATGAAGCCCAAGCGCATGCGCACCATGGCAAGACAGGTCTATGCTTTCGCCGTCGCCCGGGCGCGCGGCTGGGACGGCCCGGCCGATCGGTTGATCAGCCACGGCATCGCCTTCATGGCCGGCAAGGGCCGCACCGACAAAGGCGGCTGGGTTCGCACGCTGAATGTCGACGGTTCGGTCGCCGACGCCACCGAGGATGCCTACGATCATTCCTGCGTGCTCCTGGCACTGGCGCATGCGCATATGTCAGGCAATCCCGACGCCTTGCGCCTCGGCGAGGAAACCTTCGCCTTTCTCGATGCGCATCTCGAAGACAGCCGCATGACCGGCTTTCTTGAGACATCGGACGGCAAAGGCGAGCGCCGCTCCAACCCGCATATGCACCTGCTCGAGGCCTTTCTCGCCTGGCACCAGGCGACCGGCGAGCGCGCCCATCTGCGGCGCGCGGCACGTATCATCGACCTCTTCCGCAGTCATTTCTTCGATCCGGAAAGCTGGACGCTTGGCGAGTATTTCGATGCCGAATGGAAACCCTCCACCGGCGAGAAAGGGTCATGGACCGAGCCCGGCCACCATTTCGAATGGGCCTCTTTGCTGGTAGATTTCGCCGGGCGTAGCGGCCAGGCCGAGTTGAGCGGCTTTGCCCGAAAACTTTACGCGTCGGCCACTGCCAATGGCCTCAACCGCGCCACCGGGCTTGCCTATGGCGCCGTCTCCAGGCAAGGCCTGCCGCTCGACCTGATATCCCGCAGTTGGCCGCAGGCCGAAGCCGTGAAGGCGGCGATCGCGCTGGATGGCTCTGGCGGCCCCGATCTCAAGCCGGAAATCGAAGCGCGCGTCGGCCGGCTGTTCCGCTGGCACATCGACCCGGCGCCGCTCGGCCTGTGGATCGATCGCATCGACGAGCGCGGCCGCTCGCTGGCATCGGACGTTCCTGCCAGCATCTTCTATCATCTGGTCTGCGCGCTGACGCAGTATCTTGATGGGACGGTGGAGAAGGGATGAGCCCGTATTGAGAGGCCGGCCTCTCAATACGGGCTCGCTACATCCCCAGTCTCGACATACACCGACTTCAGCTGCGAATAGAGTGCCAGTGCCGCCAGTGAATTCTCACGTCCGATGCCTGACTGCTTGAAGCCGCCGAACGGGATTTCCACCGGCGTCAGATTGTAGGCGTTGATCCAGCAGGTGCCAGCCTGCAACTCGGCGATGACGCGGTGGGCGCGCGGCAGGTCGCGCGTGAAGACGCCGGCGGCAAGGCCGAATTCGGTGTCGTTGGCGCGGTCGATCACCTCGTCCTCATCGTCGAACTTCAGCACGCTCATGACAGGCCCGAAAATCTCTTCGCGGGCGATGCGCATTGTGTCGGCGACGCCGGTGAACACCGTCGGCTCGACAAAGAATCCGCCTTGGAAACCCTGCAGCGACGGCACGTTGCCGCCGCAGGCAAGCGTTGCTCCGTCCTGCTTGCCGATTTCGATATAGCCGACCACCTTGTCATGCTGCGCCTTGGAGACCAGCGGACCCATCTGGGTTTCGGGGTCGAGCGGGTCGCCGATGCGGATTTTTTTGGTCCGCTCGACAAGGCGTTCGACGAAGCGGTCGTGAATGCCGTTTTGCACGAAGACCCGCGTGCCGTTGGAGCAGATCTGGCCGGTCGAATAGAAATTGCCGAGCATGGCGCCGCCAATGGCGTTCTCGATGTCGGCATCGTCGAACACGATCAGCGGCGACTTGCCGCCGAGCTCCATCGTCGCGTGCTTCATTTTTGAGCCGGCCAGCGACAGCACCTTGCGGCCGGTCAGCACCGAACCGGTCACCGACACCTTGGCGACGACATCGTGGCCGACAAGCCCGGCGCCGACATCGCCATAGCCCTGCACGACGTTGAACAAGCCGTCGGGCAGCCCGGCCTCGCTGTAGATCTCCGCCAGTGCGAGTGCTGAAAGCGGCGTGTTTTCCGATGGCTTGAACACCATGGCATTGCCCATGGCGAGTGCCGGTGCCGATTTCCAGCCGGCGATCTGGATCGGATAGTTCCAGGCGCCGATGCCGACACAGACGCCGAGCGCTTCGCGCCTTGTGTAGGCGAAGGGTCCGCCGAGATCGACCGACTCGCCATTGTAGGCGGCGACGGCGCCGCCGAAATATTCAAGGCAGTCCGCGGCGGAAGGCGCGTCCGCCACCAGCGTTTCCTGGATCGCCTTGCCGGTGTCCAACGTCTCGATGCGGGCGAGGTCGGCATTTCGGGCGCGCAATATGTCGGCGGCGCGGCGCAGGATGCGCCCGCGCTCGACCGGTTTCAGCCGCGCCCAAGCGGGCTGCGCCGCCCGCGCTGCCTCGACGGCGAGCTCCAGCACGTTCGGCGTCGCCGAACGTAGCATGGCGATGGTCTCACCGGTTGCCGGATAGATGACCGGCAGCGGCGCGCCGCCTTCGTCCTCGATGTAGCGTCCATTGACATAGTGCGATGCCGTGGGCTGGGCGCGCATGGTTTTCTCCAGATGTATTCGCTACCAAGTCCGTTCGACAATGCCCTATCGATCCGCGACCTGCCAGCGCGGATTGATCCATGGTTCCTGGTTGGACGGCGCCAGCGGCGTGCGGCCAAGGATGTGGTCGGAAGCCTTTTCGCCGGTCATGATCGAGGGTGCATTGAGATTGCCGTTGGTGACGCGCGGGAAGATCGAGGAATCGGCGACCCGCAATCCTTCGACGCCGATGACCCGGCACTCCGGATCGACGACACTCATCATGTCGTCGGCGCGGCCCATCTTGCAGGTGCCGCAAGGATGGTAGGCGCTCTCTGCGTGATCCCTGATGAAGATGTCGAGATCGTCGTCCGACTGCACGTGGCTGCCAGGCGATATTTCCTTGCCCCGATAGGGGTCGAACGCCGACTGGCCGAAGATCTCGCGCGTCAGCCGGATGCAGTGGCGGAACTCCGCCCAGTCGTCGGGATGCGACATGTAGTTGAAGTGGATCACCGGCTTCGATTTCGGGTCCGGCGAGCGCAGCGTCACAGAGCCGCGCGACTTCGAGCGCATCGGCCCGACATGCGCCTGGAAGCCGTGCGACTTGGCCGCCGCCTTGCCGTCATAACGGACAGCCGCAGGGATGAAATGGTACTGGATATCGGGGTAGTCGACGCCGGCGCGCGAGCGCACGAAGGCCGCCGCTTCGAAATGGTTGGTGGCGCCAAGCCCGGTCTTGAGGAACAGCCACTGCGCGCCGATGAGCGCTTTCGAGAACGGATTCAGCACCGAATTGAGCGTGATCGGCACCAATGATTCCTGCTGGATGTAGAGCTCCATATGGTCCTGCAGGTTGCGGCCGACGCCGGGTCTGTCGGCCACCACGGCAATGCCGTTTTCGCGCAAATGCTCGGCCGGGCCGATGCCGGACAGCATCAGGATCTTGGGCGAGTTGATCGATGATGCGGCAACGATCACCTCACGTCGCGCCTTAACGACCTGAATCTGTTTGAGAGCTTCGATCTCGACGCCGATGGCGCGTTGATTCTCGATGATCACCCGCCGCGCAAAGCCCTTGACCAGACTCACATTTTTGCGCTTCAGCGCCGGTTTCAGATAGGCCGATGCCGCCGACCAGCGGCGACCGCCACTGATGGTCTGCTCCATCGGCCCAAAACCTTCCTGCTTGGAGCCGTTATAGTCGTCGGTCAGCTCGAACCCGGCCTGGCGGCCAGCCTCGACGAAGGCGCCGTAGAGCGGATTTTTACGCGAGCCGCGCTGCACATGCAGCGGCCCGCCGTGACCGCGCCAGCCATCCTCGCCGCCATCCGAGTCCTCCATGCGCTTGAAATAGGGGAGCACGTCGGCGAAGCTCCAGCCGGCCGCACCCTCTTCGGCCCAATGGTCGAAGTCGCGGGCATGGCCGCGCACATAGACCATGCCGTTGATCGAAGACGAGCCGCCGATGACCTTGCCGCGCGGCGTCGCCAGCACGCGGCCGCCGAGATGCGGCTCCGGCTCGCTGGCAAAGCCCCAGTCGTAGAGGCTCATGTTGAGCGGGATCGACAGTGCCGACGGCATCTGGATCAGCGGCCCGATATCGGTCCCGCCGAATTCGATGACGATGACCGAATGCTTGCCGTCCTCCGACAGGCGATAGGCCATGGCCGAGCCGGACGAGCCGGAGCCGATGATGACGAAATCTGCTTCAAGCATGGTTCGTATGTGCCATAAAGTCGGCGAGCGAGACATTGCCGCCGGTAGCCACAACCAGGACGGTTTTGCCCGCCACATCCACCTTGCCGCCGAGCAGTGCCGCCAGCGACGCTGCGCCCGATGGTTCGAGCACCAGCTTCATGCGCTCGAAGGCGATCCGCATGGCACGCCGCACCGATTGGTCGTCGACGGTGATGCCGCGAACACCTGCCGTCTTCACCGCGGCAAACGGAGCATCGCCCGGCCGTCGCGACATCAAACCGTCGCATATCGATTTCGGCCCGATCGGCATCGTCTCGATGCTGCCATGTGCCAGCGACGAGCCCATGCCATTGAAACCTTCCGGCTCGACGCCGATGATCTCTGTGGCGGGCGACAGATAGTGGAAGGCAAGCGAAACGCCGCCGATCAGTCCGCCGCCGCCGACCGAGCAGAACAAAAGATCAGCGCTGGCACCTTTGGCTTCGAGTTGGTCGAGCGCTTCGAGGCCGGCGCCCGCCTGGCCGGCGACGATCTCCGGATCGTCGAATGGATGCAGCAGCGCCAGCCCCTCGGTCTCGGCGATCTCGCGTGCCTTGGCGGCCGCGACTTCCTCACGTGCGCGCTCGCCGTGGTCGGTCAGCACGACACGAGCGCCATAGCCTGCCGTGGCGTCGCGCTTGGCGGCCGGTGCGTCGATCGGCATGACGATGGTGACCGGAATGGCAAGCGCTTGGCCGGCGGCCGCCAGCCCTTGCGCGAAATTGCCGGAGGAGTAGGCGACGACGCCCTTCTTCGCTTCGTCAGCTGAAAGCTGCTTCAGCCGCCAATAGGCACCGCGCACCTTGAACGAGCCGGCCCATTGCAGCGATTCCGGCTTGATGAAGACGCGGGCCGCACCCGTCTCGCGGGCCAGTGCCGTCGATTCCAGCAGCGGCGTGATCTGCGTCGCCCTGGATGTGACGGCATAGGCCTGCTTGAGGTGGTCGAGGGAGGGGACGAGAAGGTCTGACATCATTCGCCTCGCGGATACCGCTTGCTGTCTTCGAGATTGTCGAGGTTCATGTGATTGCGCATGTAACGCTCGGACGCTTTTTGCAGCGGCTGGAAATCCCAGGGATAGTAGGCGCCGTTGCGCAGCGCCGGATAGACGACCCAGCGGCGCGCCTGGCTTTCACGCACGGCGGCGTCGAAGCCGGCCATGTCCCAACGCGCCTGGACCTTGTCCATAAATGCCGCCACCAAGGCCACATTGGCCGGGTCCTCGGCCAGATTGTCTCGCTCGAGCGGATCGGCTTCGAGATCGAACAGTTGCGGCAGATCGAGTTCGCAGTGGACGAATTTGTATCTGCCGTCGCGGAGCGCCACCAAAGGCGCATTGGACCCTTCGGCCGCATACTCCATCAACACCGGCGCGGTGCGCTCAATGCCCTCGGTGAGCGGCAGCAGCGACTGGCCGTCCGTCCATGGTGCGATCGCAGCGATGTCGATGCCGGCGAGGTCGCAAAGCGTCGGCGCCACGTCGAGATTGGAAACCGGCGCCTCGATCAGCCCGGCTGGCACGCCCTTGCCGGCAATCATCAGCGGCACCCGCGCCGAGCCCTCGAAGAAGCTCATCTTGAACCACAGGCCGCGCTCGCCGAGCATGTCGCCGTGGTCCGAGCAGAACAGGACGATTGTGTCGTCGGCCATGCGGGTGCGCTCGAGAACGTTCAGGATCTCGCCCAGCTTGTCGTCGACATAGGAGATGTTGGCGAAATAGCCCTGCCGCGAACGACGCACCTGTTCCGGCGTGATCTCGAAAGAAGGATAGTCGCTGGCGTGGTATAGCCGCCGGGAGTGCGCATCCTGCTCGTCATGCGCGATGAACCCGGTTTCCGGGTCCAGCGCCTGGCAGTGCTCGTAAAGATCCCAATACTGCTTGCGCGCGACATAGGGATCGTGCGGGTGCGACAGCGATACGGTGAGGCACCAGGGCCGATGGTTCGCATCATCCTGTTCGCGCGAAAGCTGATAGAGCTTCTGTGTGGCCAGGAACACGACCTCGTCGTCATACTCCATCTGGTTGGTGATCTCGGCGACGCCGGCGCCCGTCACCGAGCCCAGATTGTGATACCACCAGTCGATACGCTCGCCGGGCTTGCGGTAGTCCGGCGTCCAGCCGAAATCGGCCGGGTAGATGTCGGTGGTCAGCCGCTCCTCGAAACCGTGCAGCTGATCCGGCCCGACGAAATGCATCTTGCCCGACAGGCAGGTGTAGTAGCCGGCAGAGCGCAGATGATGGGCGAAGGTCGGGATCGATGAGGCGAATTCGGCGGCATTGTCATAGACGCCGGTGCGCGACGGCAATTGCCCGCTCATGAACGAGGCACGGCCCGGCGCGCAGAGCGGCGACGCCGTGTAGTTGTTGGCAAAGCGCGCCGAACGTGCGGCCAACGCCCTCAGGTGCGGTACGTGCAGAAACTCCGCCGGCCCGTCCGGAAACAGGGTTCCGTTGAGCTGATCGACCATGACGATCAGGAAATTGGATCGCTTAATTGTCACTGTTTGCGCCGCTCGCCAAGTTTGGTTTCGAGATAGTCCTCGACCAGCGCGATCGCGGTCGCGGCATCGGGCACGCCGTCTTTCAGCGCCCGCCTGATGTAGAGCCCGTCGATCATCGCCGCTGTCGCTTCGGCGGCGCGGTCGGCTTCGGCTCTGGGCAAGATGCCGACAAGCCCGCTCATCAGGTTCGAATGCAGTCGCCGCGCATAGACCCTGAGCAGTCGGCGCAACGCCGATGATTTCTGCGCCTCGACATAGAAGGCGAGCCAGGCGGCGATGGTTTCCGGCTGGAACTGGATGTCGGAGAAGTTGACGGCGACCACCGCCGAGACGCGCTCGCGCGCGGTATTGGCCGAACCAAGGGCGCGCAACGTGTCGGCGGTCAGTTCGGCCAGGATGTGGCGCATCGTTGCCAGCAGCAGCTCGTCCTTGGCGCCGAAATAGTGATGGGCAAGGGCCGACGAAACCCCTGCGCGCCCGGCGATTTCGGACATGGTCACGTCGAGCGAGCCGCGCTCGCCGATCGCCGAGATCGTCGCGTCGATAAGCGCCTTGCGGCGCAGCGGTTCCATTCCGATTTTCGGCATCTTGCAATGATCCCTTTCGAGTAGGATTATTTTTTATTGACGGGTCAATCAACAAAAAAATCAGCACTGGCGTCGCCTGTACCAAGCGATTGTCTGCTCCCAGCCCTTCACGAGGCGAGCAGGATTGTTTATATTTGAACAATAGAGGCGAAATGCGCCGTGGCCCACATGCTAGGCTGGCGCCAAGGATGGAGACCGCCATGACCGCATGCATCGTTGGCTGGGCGCATTCGCGCTTCGGCAAGCTCGAGGGCGAAACGCTCGAGAACCTCATCGTCAAGGTCGCTACGGACGCGCTCGACCATGCCGGCATCGGTCCCGACGAGGTCGACGAGATCGTGCTCGGCCACTTCAATGCCGGCTTTTCGGCACAGGATTTTACCGCCAGCCTGGTGCTGCAGGCCGACGACCGGCTGCGCTTCAAGCCGGCGACGCGCGTCGAGAACGCTTGCGCCACCGGATCGGCGGCGGTCCGCCAGGGCATCCGTGCCATCGACGCGAATGCCGCTCGCATCGTGCTGGTGGTCGGCGCGGAGCAGATGACGACAACGCCGGGGCCGGAGATCGGCAAAAACCTGCTCAAGGCGTCCTATCTGCCCGAGGACGGCGAGACACCGGCGGGTTTCGCTGGCGTCTTCGGCAAGATCGCGCAGGCCTATTTTCAGCGCTACGGCGACCAGTCGGATGCGCTGGCCATGATTGCCGCCAAGAACCACAAGAACGGCGTCGATAATCCCTATGCGCAGATGCGCAAGGATTTCGGCTATGAGTTCTGCCGCCAGGAGAGCGAGAAGAACCCGTTCGTTGCCGGCCCGCTGAAGCGCACCGATTGCTCGCTGGTCTCCGATGGCGCTGCCGCCCTTATCCTCGCCGACACCGCGACGGCACTGAAGATGCGCCGTGCCGTTGCCTTCCGCGCCAACGAGCATGTGCAGGATTTCCTGCCGATGTCGAAGCGCGACATCCTGACCTTCGAAGGCTGCGAACAGGCCTGGACCCGGGCGCTCAAGAACGCCGGCGTGACGCTCGACGATCTCTCCTTCGTCGAAACGCATGACTGCTTCACCATTGCCGAACTGATTGAATATGAGGCGATGGGCCTTGCCAAGCCGGGAGAGGGGGCCAAGCTGGCGCTGGACGGCACAACGGCTAGGGATGGTCGCCTGCCGGTCAATCCATCCGGCGGGCTGAAGGCCAAGGGCCATCCGATCGGCGCCACGGGCGTGTCCATGCATGTCTTGACCGCCATGCAGCTTGTCGGCGAGGCCGGCGGCATCCAGGTGCCGGGCGCAAAACTTGGCGGCATCTTCAACATGGGCGGTGCGGCGGTGGCCAACTACGTTTCCATTCTCGACCGGATCAGATAAACCGCCCGCATTTACGGGAGGGTTCATGACAAATCCGGTTCTGATCGAAGTGTTGCGCGGCGCGGTCGTCGAGAGCGCGCATCGCGGCTCAGTCGCGGTCTTCGATGGCGACGGCAAGCCTGTCTGGGAGATCGGCGACACGGCCAAGCCGGTGTTTCCGCGCTCGGCGGTCAAGGCGATCCAGGCATTGCCGCTGGTCGAAAGCGGGGCGGCCGATGCCTATGGTTTCGGCAACCGCGAACTGGCGCTTGCCTGTGCGTCCCATTCGGGCGAGCCGGCCCATGTCGAACTGGCGCGATCCATGCTGGCCAAGGCCGGGCTGGACGGTTCGGCTCTCGAATGCGGCACGCATTGGCCGTCCAATCATGATGCTGAGATTGCACTCGCCCGCGGCGGCGGCTCGCCGAACGCATTGCACAACAATTGTTCCGGCAAGCATTCCGGCTTCCTCTGCACCTGCGTCCACGCCGGCATTGCACATCGCGGCTATGTCAAGCCGGGACACGGCCTGCAGGAGATGGTGCGCGATGCCATGCAGTCGGTCACGGGCGCTGTCCATGGTGAGGACCAGCGGGCCATCGATGGCTGTTCGATCCCAACCTATGCGGTGCCGCTCAGGAGCTTCGCGCTCGGCTTTGCCCGCATGGCCACGACATCAGGTTTTGGCCCAGAGCGAGCCAAGGCTGCAAAGCGGCTGCTTTCCGCCTGCATGGCCGAGCCCTTCTTGGTTGCCGGCAGCGGCCGCGAAGACGTCGCGCTGATGCAGGCCGCACCAGGGCGGATTTTCACCAAAGGCGGCGCCGAGGGCGTCCATTGTGCCGCAATTCCGGAGCTCGGTCTCGGCATCGCGCTCAAATGCGACGATGGCGCCGGCCGCGCCGGTGAAGCCATGGCTGCCGCCGTCCTTGCCAAACTGTTGCGCGCCGACGAGGCCTTGGCGTTCAAGCTGAGCGAATTGGCAAACACGCCCATCGAAAACCGCAACGGTGCCAAGGTCGGGGCGCTGAGGCCGACAGCAGCCCTCAACTGACGTGATTGCGCTCGACGGTCAGATGCGCATAGCCGGTATTGTCCGATGACGTGAGATCGCCAGTCGCCGGTTCGGCCCAGCGCTGGCCGACAATGGCGCCGTTCAGCGCACCGTCGATGACATTGTCTGAAATGATGGCCGTACCGGCGCCCTCGACCACGGATACGACGATCCCGGTTCCGGCCTTGCGAATGATGTTGCCGGTGGCGACGACATTGCGCAGGTACGGGCCCCAGCCGATCTGCATGCCATAGAGCGGCGTGTTCTCGATGACGTTGTTGGAAACGGTTGTGTCGGCTTCGACGCCGATGCCAACGCCAAACCCTGGCGAGTCGGCGGGGTAGGGGCCGCTGGTCGACAGATTGCGCACAATGTTGCCCGAGCAGACGCCCATGCGGCCGCCTTCGTTGAAATTGACGATCGAGATGCCGTTGGCGGCACCGTCGACGATGTTGTTGCTGATGATGGCGCCTTCGAACGAGAATTCGGAATAGACCGCCGTTTCGCCCGAGCGCGAGCAGGTGTTGCCCGATATCTGCAGGTTGCTGGCGCTGTTGGCCCGGATCGCCGAGAAGGCGCAGTCCGAGACGATGTTGCCCGAGATGACGACATTGCCGGCGCGAAAGGCATTGATGCCGTTGCCGTTCTGCCCGGTTCCGCCGCCGCGTGCCTGGATCCGTTGGACGCGGTTGCCGGTGACCATGGTGCCGTCTTCCGCCGCCTGCCAGCGGTGCACGAGGATGCCGCCATTGGCGCAATCGGAGACGGTGTTGCCCGTGATAGACAGCCCGCCAGCCTCGACCGAGTAAATGCCGGCATCGGCGGCACCCGATATCTCGCTGCGCTCGACCCCGCCCGCCGCATGTTCCAGCGCCAGTCCGTTCTTGCCGCTGCCGGTGATCTGGCAATTGTCGATGGCGAGGTGCGCGATACGGCGCAGATCGAGCAGCCCTTGCGTGTAATCGCCCATCGTGCGGTTCGAACCATCGAAGACCAGACCGCTAAGTTCGATATGGTCGGCCTGTTCGGCCATGAACAGGTGGCCGTCACCGCCGTAAACGATGCGCGTCGCGCCCGGCACGCCGGAAAGACGCACGCGGCCGGGCAGCGAAAGATTGGAGACGACATAGGTGCCGGGCGGCAGGAATATCGGCATGTCGCGGCTGTTTGCGTCACGCAGGAGTTTGGCGAAGGCCTTGCTCTGATCGTCTGATGTGCCGGGCTGCACGCCGAGGTCGGTGGCATTGATCGAGCCGCGGATCGAGGCTTTCTCGATGCCAGTCAGGTTTGCGGCCACCGCCTTGCCAAGCGCAAGCCCCATGACGGCAAAGCCGGCGGTCCCGGTCAGCAGCGTTCGTCTGTTCAACATCGGCACAGAATCCCAGCGTTCAAGCCTGCTTATCGCAGGAATCGTGCCAGCCGTTCTGTCTCTCCTGCCGAGCGCGCGACAATGGCTTGTCGAGCAGCCTCTGCGGGCCTAAGTTCAGGAAATGAGCAGAGCTTTCACCCGCGAGGAAGACAGCGAAAATGCCATTGCCGGTGTAGGTGAACGGCCAGTCAGCCACCATCGCAATCTGGTGACGGAACGCGGCCTGGCGATGATCGACGAGAATCTTGCCGATCTGCGCGACATACTGGCGAAGGCCGAGCGCAAAGCCGACCGCGAGCGCATCGCGGTCGTGTCGCGCGACCTGCGCTATTGGACCGCCCGGCGTGAAAGCGCCGAACTCTCCGCACCGGAGCCGGGCAGCGACGTGGTGCGCTTCGGCATGGGCGTCACGATCGAAGGCGACGACGGCAGGAAGGTGCACTGGAAAATTGTCGGCGAGGACGAAGCCGATCCGGCCAAGGGTAGCATTTCGCATGTTTCGCCGATGGCCATGGCCCTGTTCGGCAAGAAGGTCGGCGACTTGGCCAGCGTCAACGGCAAGGAATGGGAAATCGTCAAGCTGTCCGAGAGCTAATCCTCGAGCTTGACGACATGGTCGCGGAAGAAAGCCGCGGCTCCAGTTTCATCGATCTCGCCAGCAGCGACCATCAAGACCAGTTGAATGACGTCCTGCTGGTCGGCCTCGACGCTCAATCCGTTGAAATAAAGAAACAGATCGGCCGCTGCAAAGGCAGTACGTTTGTTGCCGTCAACGAACGGATGATTTTTGGCGATGCCGAACAGGTATGCCGCCGCCAGTTCGCAAAGATCCGGATCGCCATAAATCTCTCGCTGCTGTGGACGGGAGAGCGCCGACTCCAGCATGCCTTCATCACGTATGCCTGCCGCCCCGCCGTGCAGGCGCAACTGCTCAGCGTGAAGCGACTCCACGAACTCCCTCAAATGATGCTCGGTCATTTCGCGAGCGCACGGTAGGCAACCTCGTACTTTTTCATCCGCTCGCGTGCGATCTTCATCTTACGCTCGAATTCCTCGGCGCTGTCTTCGGTGCGACGCAAACGAAGCTCTTCACCTTCCTGAACGATGACGATGCTGTCGCCTGCCTTCATGTTCAGACGATCGAGCAACTCCTTGGGCAGGATCACACCCTCGGAATTGCCAATCTTGCGAATGGTCGTGTTCATGACAGATATCCTGTTGCAATGCAGATTATAACTCGACCGGCGAGAAGTTGCAACAGATATTATAACAAGTCTAGGCCAGCAGCCGGTCCAGCAGGCGATCCGCTGCTTCCGGTATGACCGTGCCCGGCGGGAAGATCTCGGCAGCTCCCGCCTGCCGCACCGCGTCGTAGTCCTGCGGCGGGATGACGCCGCCGGCGACGATCAGCATGTCGCCGCGGCCGAGCTTTTTCAGCGCGTCGCGCAGTTCGGGGATCAGCGTCAGATGTCCCGCCGCCAGCGACGAGGCGCCGACGATGTGGACGTCCTGTGCGACCGCCAGCCTGGCGATCTCATCGGGTGTCTGGAACATCGCGCCGACGGTGACGTCGAAGCCGAGATCGGCGAAGGCCGTGGCGATGACCTTCTGGCCACGGTCGTGGCCGTCCTGACCCATCTTGGCGACCAGGATGCGCGGCTTGCCGCCGGTCTTCTTCTCGAAGGCGTCAAGCTTGTCCTGCAGACCCTCGACCACGGGATGATCGCCAAGCGCCTTGCGATAGACCCCCGAAATGGTCTGCACCGTGGCGACGTGGCGCCCAAAGGCTCTTTCCAACGCGAATGAAATCTCACCGACCGTGGCATTGGCGCGCGCGGCTAGGATGGCGAACTCCAGCAGGTTTTCGTTGCCCTGCGCAGCGCGGGTCAGCGCATCGAGCGCGCTTTCGACGGCGGCGACGTCGCGCGTGCCCTTCAGCCGTTGCAGCTTCGACAATTGCCGCGCCCTGACTTCGGCATTGTCGATCTTCAGCACGTCGACCTCGATGTCGGTCTCGGGCCGATGGGCATTGACGCCGACCAGCATCTGCTCGCCGGAATCGATGCGCGCCTGCGTGCGTGCGGCGGCTTCCTCGATGCGCAGCTTGGGTATGCCCTGTTCGGTCGCCGCGGCCATGCCGCCGAGCGCCTCGACCTCCTCGATATGGGCAAGGGCGCGCGCCGCCAGATCATGCGTCAGCCGTTCGAGATAGGCCGAACCGCCCCACGGGTCGATGATGCGCGTGGTGCCGGATTCCTTTTGCAGGATGAGCTGCGTGTTGCGGGCG
The DNA here is from genome assembly GCF_040319775.1 of Mesorhizobium sp. M0870. Classification (NCBI taxonomy): domain Bacteria; kingdom Pseudomonadati; phylum Pseudomonadota; class Alphaproteobacteria; order Hyphomicrobiales; family Phyllobacteriaceae; genus Mesorhizobium; species Mesorhizobium sp. M0870. The sequence continues at coordinate 140,808 of NZ_JAMYOI010000001.1, read as the reverse complement.
ATCCGCGCCGAATGGTCGGTCGGCAGCGCCATCGCCTCGTCGAAGGAATTGGTGTGCAGCGACTGGGTATGGCCCTGCGTTGCAGCCATCGCCTCGATCATGGTGCGGATGATGTTGTTGTAGGGATCCTGCGCCGTCAGCGACCAGCCAGAAGTCTGGCAATGGGTGCGCAGCGACAGCGAGCGCTCGTCCTTGGGCGAAAAATTCTTCTGCATCAGGGTCGCCCACAACAGGCGCGCAGCCCGCAGCTTGGCGACTTCCATGAAGAAATTCATGCCGATGGCCCAGAAGAAGGACAGGCGAGGCGCAAAGCGGTCGATGTCGAGGCCCGCCGCGACGCCGGCGCGGGCATACTCGATGCCATCGGCGATCGTGTAGGCGAGCTCAAGGTCGGCCGTCGCGCCGGCCTCCTGCATGTGATAGCCGGAGATCGATATCGAATTGAACTTCGGCATGTTCTTCGATGTGTATGAGAAGATGTCCGACACGATCCGCATCGAAGGTTTCGGCGGATAGATGTAGGTGTTGCGGACCATGAATTCCTTCAAAATGTCGTTCTGAATGGTCCCGGCGAGATCCTTCTGCGCAACGCCTTGTTCTTCCGCAGCGACGATGTAAAGCGCCATGATCGGCAGCACCGCGCCGTTCATCGTCATCGATACCGTCATCTCGTCGAGCGGAATGCCGTCGAAGAGCTGCCGCATGTCGAGGATGGAATCGATGGCGACGCCCGCCATGCCGACATCGCCGGCAACGCGCGGATGATCGCTGTCATAGCCGCGATGCGTGGCGAGATCGAAGGCGACCGACAGCCCTTTCTGGCCGGCGGCAAGGTTGCGTCGGTAAAAAGCGTTGGAATCTTCGGCCGTCGAGAAACCGGCATATTGCCGGATCGTCCAGGGCTGCTGGACATACATGGTCGGGTAGGGGCCGCGCACGAAGGGCGGCAGGCCGGGATAGGTGTCGAGATGCGGCAGCCCCTTGAGATCGCTTTGATTGTACAGATGCTTGGCAATGAGCCCTTCCGGCGTGGTCCGCTGGCCTTTGACCTCGACAGGCGTGCGGCGTGGCGGGATCCAGCCGATCTGGCCGAAGTCCGGGATCAAGAGCCGGCTCCGATCGATTGGTCGATGCGGACTGGAAACAGCGGCTCGCAGACGGCAACGCCTTCGGTGAAGGCCGGTCGCCGTTCCGCCGCCAGCGTCTCGACCGGGCGTTCGTCTTTTGATGGATAGAGCGTGGTGCCGATGATGGCCCGTTCACCTGTGCGGTAGGCTGCATTGCGCTGCTCCGCCGCTGCGTGGACGCGCTTCTGGATGTGTCCGTCCTGAAGGCTGGACAGGACACCGCCCTCGGCTTCGATCGTCTGCAATTCCGCCCAGGCCAGCTCGCACAATTCCATGGTCAGCGCCTCGACAGCGCCGGAACCATAGGCGGGATCGGCGACATGATCGATATGGCTTTCATTGGCCATGATCAGCTGCGTGTTGCGGGCAACACGACGTGCAAAACCCGCCGGCAGACCATGCGCGATCGTGTGCGGCAGGATGGAGATCGAATCGGCGCCGCCGCACGCCGCAGCAAAGCATGCAATGGTGGTGCGCAGGATGTTGGTCTCCGGGTCCATCGCCGTCATCATGCGAAACGAGGTCTCGGCATGGATACTGGCCGTGGATGTCGGGATCGAACAAGCCTCCTGCACCCGCGCCCAGAGCCTGCGCAGCGCCCGCATCTTGGCTATCGACAGCAACTGGTCCTGGTCGACGCTGAGTGCAAAACCGATATGAGGTGCGGCATAGACAAGCGGCTGCCGCGCCGTCTCGAACATTCTGAGGTAGGAGACAGCCGAAGCCAGCATGATGCCAAGCTCCTGCGCTTCCGTGGCGCCGGCATTGTGGAACACGCGCCCGTCAGCTTCCAGCAGCACGCCCGGAACGCCCATCGCGAAGAAATGCGCCAGCGACTGCGGCATGGAGGCCTGCAGCGCCTCGATCGACATGCGCAGCCGACCGGTTCCCGCGAAGATCGCCGCTGGATCGATGCCGAAGGAGAGGTTGAGCTTTGCCGGGTCCGACCGCCGCTTGCTCAGGAAAGCGACCAGCCAGTCGGCCACGGCGCGGCTCCAGGGATGGGCGTCGATGCGAACCTGGATGCGGTTGAGCGGTATGCCGTCCAGCACCGCCTCCAACGCCTCCGCCGTTCTCGGCAAGCCGTATCCGAACGCGTTCGGCGCCCCCTCGAAGACCAGCGACAATCCCGTGGCACCCTGTGCCACATCCTCCAGCGCTTGGCTTCTGGCGCGGTTGGTGTCGGGATCGTCGATTCGCTGGCTGACGATCCATGGCGATTTCGGGTTTGCGCGCACGATCGGTTCCGCCGCGGTGCTGCGGTCGTAGAGCGGTTCGATACGGATGTTGTCGTCGCTGTGCGAGACCAGCCTTTCCTCGAAGGAAGCGCCTGCCAAAGCCTTTTCCGCCAAGGCGAGCCATCGCTGGCGCTCGATGTTTTCGGGTTCCACGTCCTGGATCAAGGCTCCGGCGCCCATCCGTCCTCCTCGTTTCATGCGGCCGCACCGGCCGGGAGCGGTCCAGTCTACGGTCCCCGGTCCGATATCGCAATGCAATGCGCTTCCAGAGACCGGATTCGATCCATCAGATATAGGTCAGTCCGCGAGGACGACGATTGCCAAACAGCGGCAAAATCCGCAAGCTCCAAAAACCCGATTTGAAAGAATGGGGTGATTTGGACGAATGGCCCGGATTTGGACGAATGGCCCCGATTTGGACGAATGGCCCCGATTTGGACGAATGGCATTGTCGCTGTCCAATGGCCTCACTATACCTGCGGCAAGGCCACTGGCTTTAGACACATCAGTTTGCGGAGACCGTGCATATGGCTGACGACAGCAGTATTTTCATCGGCGCCAGCCGCAAGCCCGACGACAGCTATCAGCGTGCCGAGCAGCTGTTGCTGCAATATGGGAATCGTCATGGCCTGGTGACGGGCGCCACCGGTACCGGCAAGACAGTCACCTTGCAGATCCTGGCCGAAGGATTTTCCAACGCCGGCGTGCCTGTGTTCTGCGCCGACATCAAGGGGGATCTGTCGGGCATCGCGATGATGGGCACGGCACAGGATTTCCTCGTCAAGCGGGCCGAACAGGTCAAGCTCGATCCTTATGACTTCCAGGAATTCCCCGTCATCTTCTGGGACTTGTTCGGCGAACAGGGTCATCCGATCCGCGCCACGGTCTCGGAAATGGGGCCGTTGTTGCTATCGCGCCTGATGAACCTGACCGAGGCGCAGGAAGGCATCATGAACATCGCCTTCCGCCTGGCTGACGAGGAAGGCCTGCTGCTGCTCGACATGAAGGACCTGCAGGCGCTCTTGGCCAACATCGCCGAGCGTGCCGACGAGATCGGCTCACGCTACGGCAACGTGACGAAGCCATCGGTCGGGGCGATCCAGCGCACGCTGCTCGTCCTGGAGCAGCAGGGCGCGGCGAACTTCTTCGGCGAACCGGCACTGCGTATCGCCGATATCATGCGCACCACCCGCGACGGACGCGGGGCCATCAGCGTGCTTGCCGCCGACAAGCTGATGATGAATCCGCGGCTCTACGCGACCTTCCTGCTATGGCTGATGTCGGAACTGTTCGAGGTGCTGCCGGAAGTCGGCGACCCCGACAAGCCGAAGCTGGTGTTCTTTTTCGACGAGGCGCATCTTCTGTTCGACGAAGCACCCAAGGTGCTGATCGATCGCGTCGAACAAGTGGTCCGACTGATCCGCTCGAAAGGCGTCGGCGTCTATTTCGTCACGCAGAACCCTTTGGATATCCCTGAAAAAGTCCTGGCCCAGCTCGGCAATCGCGTCCAGCACGCGCTGCGCGCCTATACGCCGCGTGAGCAGCAGGCAGTCCGGACGGCAGCCGAGACGTTCCGGCCAAATCCCGATTTTGACTGCATGACCGCCATTACCCAGCTTGCCACAGGCGAAGCGCTGGTCTCGACGCTGGAGGCCAAGGGTGTTCCGTCCATGGTGCAGCGGACGCTTATCCGCCCGCCATCCTCGCGGCTTGGACCCATAACTGCCGCTGAGCGGCAAAAGCTGATCCAGGAAAGCCCGGTCGCCGGCCAGTACGATCAGGCCGTCGACCGCGAATCGGCTTTCGAAATGCTGCAAAAAAAGGCCAAGGACGCGCAGGATGCCGAAGAGCAGGCCCAGCAGGCCGGCAGCGGCGGCTCGCGCTGGACCATTCCGGGCTTCGGCAATGACGATCCCGCGCCGCAATCGGGTGGCAGGCGCACATCTGCACCGCGCCCGTCCAACCGCCAGACGGTGGCCGAGGCGGCGATCAAGTCGGTGGTGCGCTCGGTCGGCTCGTCGGTCGGAAGGGCAATCGTGCGCGGGATATTGGGCAGTCTTTCCAGGGGGCGGTGAGCTTCGGATCTGAGGCAGAGGCATCCGCTTTGGCGAAATGCCCGTGGCTTGAAGCCGCATCGGATAGGCGGCATTGAGCCGGTTTTGGCGGACAGACGTTGGTTGGCCGGTTCGAGGAGGGCCCGAACCGACCTTTTCTGCGTCAGGTCGCTTCGAGCACCATGTTGAGTGGGGTCTGGGCAGCCCGCCGGACACGAGAGAACCCACCCGACCGGATCACTTCCGTCAGCCGGTTCTCTCCTGCTTGAGCTCCGAGCGCGAGGCCCGTCTCCTGTGCCAGTGATGTGGGAACGCAGATCATCGTCGAGGCCGAGTAGTACAGCCGTCCGACCGGATTGATATTTTCCTCCAGAGTATCTCCCGCCATGGGTTCGACGATCATCCAGGTGCCGCCCTCTTTTAGCGATTTGCGAATATGCACCGCCGCGGCCTTTGGGTCGCCCATATCGTGCAGGCAGTCGAAGCAGGTGATCAGATCGAAGCCACGCCCGCCAAAATCTTGCGCCCGGCCGACCTCGAAATTCAGGTTCGTCAGTCCGTACGACCGGGCATGCGCGGTCGCGGCGGCAATCGAGGCCGGATGGAAGTCGTAACCTATGAAGCGGGAGGCGGGGAAGGCCTGCGCCATCAGGATCGTCGACAGACCGTGCCCACACCCAACGTCGGCCACCGATGCCCCTGCCTTCAACGTGGCGACGACACCGTCAAGCGCCGGCAGCCAGTCCTTCACCAGGGCATTGACATAACCCGGCCGAAACAGACGTGACACGGCGCAAAACAGACACCCTGCCTGATCGCCCCAGGCAACGCCTCGCCCGGTCCTGAAAGCCGATTCCACTTTTGGCTGGTTCTCGACCATAGCAGCCGCGGTGTCGAAACCGCCAATCAGATGGACCGGGCTGTCGGGTTCGGCAAATACGAATGACTGCTCGGGCGTCAGCGAAAACCGTCCATGTTCATAGTGCACGTAGCCGGACGCCGCCTGCGCCGACAGCCATTCGCGAACGTAGCGACGCGCGCATCCTGCAGCATCGGCAAGTTCGTTGGCCTTCGCAGGGCCGATTTCCTTGAGCGTTTTGTAGAGACCCAGCGCATCTCCGATCCGAACCAACGGCACGCTGACCGCACCACCAAGGTCGCCCAGAACGCGGCCTACCAATTCATTGAGCCTGGTTTCATTGAGTTGCGTCATGTCGGGTTCCTCCTGATCTTCGGACGACGGCTTGTCGCTCCGCCGATTCCGAGGATGAGACCCCCTCTGATGATGGGCATGATGCAGCAGTCCCGTGGGGGAAGTGAAAGCGAATGCAAATAGGGACAGAAGTCCCTTATTTGTGGTCTGCGAGGAACTCAATCGGGCTGGGGCGCTCGCTCTCTGTCGGACAGCGTCATCACGATTGCCTGCGATCGGCTGTGGACGCCGAGCTTGCTGAAAATCATCGACAGTTGATTGCGCACGGTCTTCACGCTCTTGCTCAAGCGCTGCGCGATCGCGCGGTTGTCCAGCCCCTGTTTGACCAGATCCAGAAGCGCCGCCTCGGCAGGTGTCAGGCCGGCCTCTCGGATTGCGCGCGGCTGCCTGGGCCGCTCATGTCCGAGGAAGGCATCGAGTTCATCCTGGAACACCTTCCAGGCTGGCTCGGTCGGCAGGAGAACATGATTCTTGCTTTCAAGCGGCAGGAAGCGCGCTCCAGGGATCGCTGCGGCAAGCTTGCAGCCTTCATCGAACGGCACGCGCATGTCCCCGCGGCTGTGCGCGATCAACGTCGGGACGCGGAGTTTCACCGCGAGGTCGAGGACGTCGATCCCCTGCATCTGCCAGAGCAGGCGGGCGGCTACGTCGGCGCTTGCCGTCACGCGCTCAAGATCGCCCCACCAGCGGTGCTGTTCTTGTGTCCCGTTGGGAATGAAAAGGTTGGTGAAGAACTGGCAGAACGCAGGATTTTCGCGTCCCCAGCCAATGCGCACGAAATTGACGAGTGTTTCGGCTTCCAACCGCTCGGCCTCGGTCTGCGCTCGAACTCTCGCACCCTGGCCGTAGGCATTCAGCAGCACCAGATGCGACACCCGCTCAGGATGCCGCAGCGCATAGGCGATGCTGAGAGCGCCGCCTTGCGAAAGACCGAGCAGAACGAAACTTGGCTGCTCGATGGTCGCCGTCACGGCGTCCAGGTCTGCGTGCCACGCTTCGATCGAGAGGTCGGCGACATGGCGATCCGACAGACCGCAACCGCGTGGATCGTAGCGCACAAACTGGTTGTGGGCCGAAAGGGCCTGGAGCCATGGCCGCCAAACCGGGCTTTCGAGATCATAATCGACATGGCTCAGCCAGTGCGCCGCCCGAACGATCACCTTGCCTTCCCCGCATGATGCGACAGCGATGCGGGTACCGTCCTCGGACGTGCAGAACCGTATGCTCTGGCTGAGTTTCATCACCACAGAATATCGCAGTGGGCCGCCACGCGACAGACCGGTCTCCGCCGATGCAGAATCGGTTCCGTTTCAGAGAGACAATCCGGTGAAGGAGCGTCGTAACCGCCGCCCCTTCGCCTGCTCAGAAGATCGAATTGGTAATCGCCTTGACCGGTCCAAGTAGCACCGAACCGTCCGGCACTCCGGCGTCGATCGGGATCGCCTGTCGGTTGGCCGTCGCCACCATGGGTTGGCTGGCGTCGCTGGTCACGACGACCGGCGTCTTCGAGGGCACGCGATCATAGAGGTCGATAATGTCCTGGTTCATCAGACGCACGCAGCCTGACGATACCGACTTGCCGATCGACCGCCATTCAGGCGAGCCGTGCAGACGATAGAGCGTGTCGACATTGCCCTGGAACAGATAGAGCGCGCGTGCGCCGAGCGGGTTCTTCAGGCCGCCGGGCATGCCGCCATTGTCGGCGCTGTAGGGCTTCAATTCCGGCTGGCGGGCTATCATTTCGTCCGGCGGCGTCCACTTTGGCCATTTCTGCTTCCACTGAACGACGGCGTCGCCGGACCATTCGAAACCGGCGCGGCCAAGGCCGACGCCGTAGCGTATCGCCTGACCGCCTGGACGAACCAGATAAAGGAAGTGGCCGGTGGTATCGACGACTATGGTTCCCGGCTTCTGTCCCGTCGGGTCGGGAACGATCTGACGCAGGAACTGCGGATCGATCTTGTCGACGGGGATGGCCGGCAAATCGAAGCCGCCGTCGCTGACTGCCGCGTACATCGTCACATAATCGGTCAGGGGCGGTTCGACATAGGCTGGCGGCGGCGGCTCGACCGGGCCCGGCCCGGTAGTGGCGCATGCGGAAACCGCGATCGAAGCGGCGCCCAGGGCTGCGGCGTTGAGAAAGCCGCGACGGCTCAGGCGAAAAGATTCGATTTCGGTTATGGACATGGTTGCCTTCTTTAAGTCTCAAATCGCAACAAAGCGTGAATTCGCCGACAGTTCCGCGGGGTGCCTGACAACACCTGGGGCGATAGGCGGTTCCGATTCTGGCCCGAACGTGGGCAAACAAAGGCGAAGCTGTGACCGAGCCGCTACTGTGGCGCCAGAGACACAGGTCTCCTAGCTGCCGGGCACAAGGGCTTCGAGCGACGGCAGGATAAGGGCCGGTGGGAAATCCTGGTATTCTTCGGGCTGGTTGGAACGGTTGATCCACACCGTGCGAAAGCCGAATTTGGTGGCGCCTGCAATGTCCCAGCGGTTGGAGGACTGGAAGGAAACCGCGCCGGGGTAGAGGCGCCAGCCGGTGGCGACCATATCGTAGACAGCCGGATCGGTCTTGAAGCGCCGCACCCTGTCGACGGAATAGATGTCATCCAGAACCTGGTCGAGCGCGGCGGATTTGACCGCTGCCTGCAGCATTTCGGGCGAACCGTTTGACAGAATCGCCAGCCTCGCTCCCGAAGCCTTGAGCGCCTTGAGCACGGCCGGCACTTCCGGATAGCAATCCAGCCGCCAGTAGGCATCCAGCAATATCGCCTTGAGACCGGGGTCGGCCGAGGGAACCTTGCGCAAGGCGAAATCGAGCGCCTGTTCGGTCAGTTGCCAGAAATCGGCATAGGCGCCCATCAGCGTGCGCACCCAGGAATATTCGAGCTGCTTGGCGCGCCAGATCTCGGACAACAATTGGCCGTCCGGCCCGATCCGGTCTGCATGACGGCGCACGGCGGCATGCACGTCGAACAGCGTGCCATAGGCGTCGAAGACATAGGCGGCGTATTGCATGACAACAGTTTTGAGGGCAGGTGCGACAAGGTGCAAGCTTTGATTGCATTGCGCCCCGGCACTGGCCTCAACAAAACTCCATGATGCCGGTTGACGGCGCCCGCCAAAGCATCTTCCAATGGCCGTCACACGAGACCGATTGAGGCGGGACGACACGATGACACTGGCGGCTGCGGCGCAATCCGCGACATGGACTTTCGTCGATGGTGATTGGCACGAGGGCAACGTCGCCATTCTGGGGCCGCGCAGCCACGCCATGTGGCTCGGCACTAGCGTGTTCGACGGTGGCCGCTGGTTCGAAGGCGTGGCGCCGGATCTCGACCTCCATGCCGCCAGGGTGAATTCCTCGGCGATCGCGCTCGGCCTGAAGCCGAACATGAGCGCCGACAAGATCGTCGGGCTGACATGGGATGGGTTGAAGAAGTTCGACGGCAAGACGGCGGTCTATATCAGGCCGATGTACTGGGCCGAGCATGGCGGCTATATGGGCGTGCCGGCCGATCCCGCCTCGACCCGCTTCTGCCTTTGCCTCTATGAATCACCGATGATTCCGGCGACTGGCTTTTCGGTGACCGTGTCGCCGTTCCGGCGTCCGACCATCGAAACCATGCCGACCAACGCCAAGGCCGGCTGCCTTTACCCCAACAACGGTCGGGCCATTCTCGAAGCCAAGATGCGCGGCTTCGACAACGCAATGGTGCTCGACATGCTGGGCAACGTCGCCGAGACCGGAACCTCGAACATCTTCCTGGTCAAGGACGGTCACGTCTTTACGCCTGCGCCGAACGGCACCTTCCTGTCCGGCATCACCCGCTCGCGCACGATAACGCTGCTCGGCGAATATGGCTTCAGGACCACGGAAAAGACGCTGTCGGTGCGAGATTTCCTCGAAGCGGACGAAATTTTTTCGACCGGGAACCATTCCAAGGTGGTGCCGGTCACGCGTATCGAGGATCGCAATCTGCAACCCGGGCCGGTGGCCAAAAAGGCGCGCGAACTCTATTGGGCTTGGGCGCATTCGACTTCCCCTGCTTGAGCGGATAAAAAGGCGACCGACGCTTCATCCGGAGTTGTCCCAATCCATTCCAGACCTATCTTACTCCGGTATCGACACCGGATTTTTCCACGAGGGAGTACTATCCATGGCCTTTGAATTGCCCGCTCTGCCTTACGACTATGAGGCCTTGCAGCCTTACATGTCGAAAGAGACGCTGGAATATCACCACGACAAGCACCACAAGGCGTATGTCGATAACGGAAACAAGCTCGCCGCCGAGGCCGGCTTGGGTGATCTGTCGGTCGAAGAGGTGGTCAAGCAGTCGTTCGGCAAGAATGCCGGCCTCTTCAACAATGCTGCCCAGCACTACAACCATATCCATTTCTGGAAGTGGATGAAGAAAGGCGGCGGCGGCAACAAGCTGCCGGGCGCCTTGCAGAAGGCAGTCGATAGCGATCTTGGTGGCTATGACAAGTTCAAGGCCGACTTCATTGCCGCCGGCACGACTCAGTTCGGTTCCGGCTGGGCCTGGGTCTCGGTCAAGGATGGCAAGCTGGCGATCTCGAAGACGCCGAACGGCGAGAACCCGCTCGTTCATGGCGCGTCGCCGATCCTTGGCGTCGATGTCTGGGAGCACTCCTATTACATCGACTATCGCAACGCCCGGCCGAAATATCTCGAGGCGTTCGTCGATAGCCTGATCAACTGGGACCATGTCCTCGAATTGTACGAAAAGGCCTGATGCATGTTGCCCAAAAGTGCGCAGCGGTTTTGGGATAACGACATGCACGAAAACAAAGACTCAAACCGCGTCGTTCGAGTCCGCTTGAACACAGCGCGTTTGATGTCCTGATCGATCGTAGAGAAGCCCCGCGCGATGAACTGCTCCCCCGAAGGTTGATGCCCAACTTTCGGGGGGCAGTTCGAGCGGGGCTTTTCTTTTTCTGCGTCGAGATTCCCGTAACAACAAAGGTCTGGCAAAAATCATCAGGGGGAAGGGAATTTTCCCCCTGATGCATCCGTTAACGTCCTGTCCCGAAATGCCTTCATCATGGAGCCAATTGAATGAGAAAGCTTGTTATCGCCATCTCTATGCTCGCACTCGCGGCCTCGGCGGCTTTTGCCGACCCGATCCTCGATCGGCAGGCACTGATGAAGGAACGCGGAAAGATCGTCGGCGGCCTGTCGAAAGTGGTCAAGGGCGAGGAACCCTTTGATGCGGCGGCTGTGTTGACGCAACTTCAGGCGCTGCAGGCGAATGCCGACAAATTCGATGCCGATGCGCTGTTCCCGGCCGGCAGCGACACCGGCGACACCACGGCCTCGCCGAAGATCTGGGAAGACATGGCTGGCTTCAAGGCAGCGGAGGACAAATATCTCGCCGACGTCAAGGCTGCGGTCGCTGCGGCTCCCGCCGATGCCGACGCGCTGAAGGCGCAAGTCGGCGCTATCGGCTCGGATTGCGGCACCTGCCATCAAGGCTACAGAATCAAGAAGGGCTGATCACCAGCCATGGCATGGCTGAAGAAACTTGTCGGCGCCGTCGTCATTCTGGGCGGCGTCGGTGCAGTTGCCGGGTGGGTCCTGTCGGCGCCGGTGAGGCTCGACAGGGAAACCTTGGCCAAGCTCGGTCCTGGCGACGCAGCCAGGGGCAAGCGCATCTTTTATGCCGGCGGTTGCACATCCTGCCATGCAAAGCCGGGCTCACAGGGCGACACGCGGCTTCAGCTCGTTGGGGGCCTCGAACTCAAGACGCCCTTCGGAACCTTCGTGCCGCCCAACATTTCGCAAGATCCCAAGGACGGTATCGGCGCATGGTCTGTCGAGGACCTCGCCAATGCCATGCTGAAGGGCGTGTCGCCTTCTGGTGAGCATTTTTATCCGGCGTTTCCCTATGCATCCTACGCGCGCATGAATCCGGCCGACATTGGCGATCTCTATGCCTTCTTGAAGACGTTGCCGGCCGTCGCCGGCAAGGCGCCGGGCAATTCGCTCGATTTCCCCTTCGATATCCGCCGCGGCATCGGCCTGTGGAAATTGCTCTACCTCAGCGACCAGCCGGTTGTTGCCTTCCCCGAAGGCACGCCTGATCCGGTGATATCAGGCCGCTACCTGGTCGAAGGGCCAGGCCATTGCGGCGAATGCCACACGCCGCGCGATCTTGCGGGCGGCACGAAGAAGAACGAATGGCTGGCGGGCGCCGTGGCCGCGGAAGGCAGTGGCGTCGTGCCGAACATCACATCAGGCGAGGGCGGTCTCGCCGAATGGTCGGAGGCAGATATCGCCAACTATCTCGAAACCGGCTTCACGCCCGATTTCGATTCGGTCGGCGGCGCCATGGTCGACGTCCAGCGGAACATGGCCGAACTGACGCCGCAGGACCGTGCGGCCATCGCCGCCTATCTGAAGGCGATCCCGGCGCATCCAAACGGCTATCCGGCCCGCAAGAAGACGGCGAACTAGACCGGGTCTGCGGATAACAGGTGGCGGTCGCCGAGAAAATCGAAGCCCGTTTCGAAGAAATGGTTGTAGTTGCAGGTCAGCTCTTCGCCAGGCGCGATGTCGCGCAGCGCAAAGCTCTCCTCGGGTGAGGAGACGTCGCAGTTCGGCTCGTCGGCATGGTTCATATAGCGCGCGTCGTCGGCTTCGAAGACGATGTAGTTCGGATCGCGGCGGTCGGGATAGGAGTAGCGATCGAGATAGCTCTTCACCGGGCCGGCCACGCGCTCATAAGTCTCGACCTCGATGAGCCGATCGAACCTTGGGTCCAGCTTCCAGATCAGAGTGCCGCGAGGAATGTGGTTCTTGGCAAAGACGCCGATTCCCTGGATAGGCGATTTGTCGAGATAGACGTCGACGAGCAGCATAATGGACCTTTACGCGATTGGAGGCTGTCAGGCCGGGAAAAGCCGCGCACTGGGTAGCGCGCGGTCACCGCAATTGCGAGTGAAAATGAGCAACGGGAACTTCAAAAAGTCCTGATCACCCAGCCCTCCGGAAAGGGCGCGTCGATCATCGTCTGGAGTCAGCGTTGCTGCAGCGCCAGACGGACGCCCAAAGCGCAGTAGATGCCGCCGACAACTTTGCCCTGCCATCGTAACACTGACGGATTTCGGCGCAGGAGCGTGCCGAGCCGGCCAGCGCTCACGGCAAAGACGACCGTGCTGAAAAGGCCCAGTACGACGAAGATGACCCCCAACGCGGCCATCTGAAGCATCACCGTTCCGTTTTCAGGCCGCACGAACTGAGGCAGGAAGGCGAGGAAGAACAGAGCGGTTTTGGGGTTGAGCACTTCGGTCAGGACAGCCTGTCGAAACGCCTTGCCGGCAGAGATCGCAAGCGCGCCGGCAGCCGGATTGGCCGGTGTTTTCTCCATGATCGCGCGAATGCCGAGATAGATCAGGTAGGCCGCGCCGATGTACTTTATGACGATGAACAGCGTCGCCGACGCGGCGATGACCGCCGATATGCCGATCATCGCCATGACGGTGTGAAAGACATCGCCGGCAGCGATCCCGGCGCCCGTCGCGATGCCGACCTTGGTTCCGGAACTCGTTGCCCGGGCGATCGTCAGCAGGGTGGCGGGGCCTGGAATGAAGACGAAGCCGAAAACGACCGCGATGTAAGCGATCAGAGTGGTGAGGTCGATCATTTGTTGGTTGCTCCCGTAGGCTGCGCCTTGCCCATCACTTTCAGCGCGAAGGAATAGGTGTAGGCGATCTCTTCCAGCCGCGAAAACCGGCCGGAAGCGCCGGCATGGCCCGAATCCATGTTGATCTTGAACAGAACCGGATTGTCCCCGCTCTTGCGATCACGCAGGCGGGCCACCCATTTGGCCGGTTCCCAGTAGGTGACGCGCGGATCGGTGAGACCGGCCAGCGCCAGGATCGGCGGATAGTCGTGATCAGCGACATTGTCATAGGGCGAGTAGGCGGCAATGGTCCGGTAGTCGTCGGCGGACGCGATCGGATTGCCCCATTCGGGCCATTCCGGCGGCGTCAGCGGCAGGGTCGCATCGAGCATGGTGGTGAGCACATCGACGAAGGGAACCTCGGCGACAATGCCGCCAAAACAATCCGGCGCCATGTTGGCGACGGCACCCATCAGCATGCCGCCGGCCGAACCGCCCTGCGCGACGATACGGTCATGCGCCGTGTAACGCTCCGTGACCAGATGGCGCGCGACGGCGATGAAATCGGTGAACGTGTTCATCTTGTTCTCCCGCTTGCCCTCATCGTACCAGCCATAGCCCTTGTCCTTGCCGCCGCGAACGTGAGCGATGGCGAAGACGAAGCCACGGTCGACCAGCGAGAACCAGTTGGTGTTGAAGGCGGCCGGCACGGTGATGCCATAGGAGCCGTAGCCATAAAGCAGGCAAGGTGCGGATCCATCCAGCGGCGTGTCGCGATGATGCAAAAGCGAGATCGGCACCAGTTCGCCGTCGCTGGCCGGCGCCATCAGGCGCCGCGTGACATAGTGGTCCGCATCATGGCCGGACGGCACTTCCTGGGTCTTCAGCAGCACCCGCTCGCGGGTGCGCATATTGTAGTCGAACACCTGCGCCGGCGTCGTCATCGACGAGTAGGAAAAGCGCATGATCTCGGTGTCGTACTCATAAGAACCCGACAGTCCGAGCGAGAAGGCCTCCTCGTCGAGGGACAGAAGATGCTCCTCGCCGCTGATCCGGTCGCGCACGACGATGCGCGGCAGGCCTTCCTTGCGTTCGAGCCGGACCATGTGGTCCCTGAAGCCGATCACCGACAGGATCAGCCGACCGGGCTCATGCGGCACCAGTTCCTGCCAGTTGGCGCGCACGGGATCGCCCGCCGGTGCCGTCATGATCTTGAAGTCCTTGGCGCCGTCGGCATTGGTCAGGATGAAGAAGATATCGCCGCCTTCTTCCAACTCGTACTGAAGGCCAATCTCGCGCGGCGACACCAGTTTCGGCTCGGCAAACGGATCGTCGGCGCGCATCAGGCGGTATTCCGAGGTCTCGTGATCGTTGATGCCGATCATGATCCACTCGTTGTTGCGGGTGCCGTCGACATTCATGAAGAAGCCGGGATCGGTTTCCTCATAGATCAGCCGGTCGCTTTGCGGGCTGTCGCCAAGCGCATGGAACAGCACCTTCGACGGGCGGTGGTTGGGATCGAGACGTGTATAGAAGAAGCCGTCATTGCCAGCGTTCCAGACACCTGAACCGCCGGTGTCGGGGATCTGGTCCGCAAGCTCCCTGCCGTCGGCAAGGTCACGCACGCGAAGCGTGTAGAATTCGGAGCCCTTGTCGTCGAATGCCCAAAGCAGCCTTGCGTGGTCGGCCGAATGGTCGACGCCGCCAAGACGGAAATAGGCCTTGCCCGCGGCCTCCGCGTCGCCATCGAGCAGGATATGCTCGGCGCCGCCGTCGCGTGGCATGCGGAAATAGCGCGGCTGCTCGCCACCAAGCTTGAAGGACGAGCCATAGGCATAGGGTCCGTCCTTCATCGGCACGGAAGAATCGTCTTCCTTGATACGGCCCTTCATCTCCTTGAAAAGCTGCTTCTGCAGTTCGACCGTGTCGGCCATCAGCTTCGACTGGTACGCGTTCTCCGCCTCGAGTTCTACGCGGATTCCCGCATCGAGCAATGACGGGTCGCGGAACATCTCCTGCCAGTTGCCGGCCCGCAGCCAGGCATAGTCGTCGGTTCGCGTGATGCCGTGATGCGTGTCGGAAACCGGCCGCTTCTCGGGCGTAGGCGGGCTGACGATCGGAAATATGGATGTCTTGGTCATTGCGTCTCGCTTTGCCAGTATCTTGAATGGGCCAGTATCTTGAATGGACCATCTCAAATGGAGAAATATCTTGAACGGCGAATGAACACGCCGCTCAGGGCAGGTTCAAGAGCCACAGCGTATGGGTTGTGTCGGCTCCAGGAGATGAGCCGGGAGGAGAGATGATGACTATTTGGTCTCGGACTGCTGCGGCTTTCGCCGTTGCTTCACTAACTCTGGCCTTTGCCGGCCAGTCTCATGCGACCGTATTCGCGGCTTGGCAAGTGGCCAATGTGCCGTTCGGCGATACGCTCAATCTACGCAAATACCCTTCGGGCACATCCCAGAAGCAGGCGGGATATCCGAACGGGACCGTTCTGCAGATGAGCGGGCGATGCACCGGCGGAATAAACCTGCTCGACATCGCCAACCAGCCGGCATGGAAGCAGGAACAGAAGATTCGCTATCGCTGGTGCGAAGTCTGGCATGATCCGGCCCAGAACGGCAATTTCATCACCGGCTGGGCCTATGGCAAATACATCACCCCGCAATGATTGACGCGGCAGCAATCAGCCGATCGGTTGGATGACAGGCATGCATGATTGCTTACGTATGACCACGGCAACCTATGGTTTTGTGGATAAATGTGAACAACCAATATTGCTCGGGCGATAGCCAAGCAAGATCAAACATTAAAACCCGTTTCGTGAGTTGCCACGAATGTAACGGCGATCTGACGTTACGTCAGCCGCCGCCGGCGGGAGCGCGAAATATCGATAAATTACACAATGCACGAAAGATTGAAGCTGATCGTGGAATAATTGATCAATATCGTTCAATATAGCGTAAGGGCCGAATTGACTTACTTGGTCTCCGCGCTCATTGATGTGCCCGCGACACGAATCGTAGAAACTCTACCTGCACAAAATTCGTGCGATGCCCTGCTTGTAAAAAAGGGCGCAGATCGATGTAACTCTTGTTGGGGCCCGAAGACCATGGATATTGTCGAAACACCTTCCAGAAACAGCGATGCGCTGATCGAATTGACCGCCGATGTGGTGGCCGCCTATGTCAGCAACAATCCCGTGCCGGTCGGCGAATTGCCGAACCTGATATCCGATGTCCATGCTGCGCTCGGGCGTGTGGGCGGAACCGCCGAACAGCCGCCTGCCGACAAGCAGAAGCCGGCGGTCAACCCGAAGCGGTCGGTTCATGACGACTACATCGTCTGCCTTGAAGACGGCAAGAAGTTCAAGTCGCTGAAGCGTCATTTGATGACCCACTATGACCTGACACCGGATCAGTATCGCGAAAAGTGGAACCTTGACCCGACCTATCCGATGGTTGCACCCAACTATGCGGCTGCCCGGTCACAGCTTGCCAAGAAGATGGGCCTCGGCCGCAAGCGCAAAGCGCGGTAATCGCTGCCAGAGCAATTCCAGCGCATAGAGCTTTCCCTTGGGAATTGCGTTAAAATAAGCCAGATCGGATCGACATCAACGGCGCCTTCGGGCGCCGTTTGATTTTTGCGCGCCGCGACGCGCGGATCGGGTGTGGAGGTGTCAGGCGGTCTGCTTGAGCGCTGCCTCGGCGTCGCGCTTGATGCGCTTGACCATCGAGCGAAGGCCGTTGGCGCGCTGCGGCGACAGATGTTCGTCGAGGCCGAGTTCTTTCAATGTCGCTTCCGCATCGGTCTGCTGGATTTCGCTGGCGGTCCTGCCGGAAAACAGCGCCAGCATGATCGCAACCAGCCCACGCACGATATGAGCGTCCGAATCGCCGGTGAAGGTGATGACTGGGTCGGCTCCAGCTCCGCGTTCGGTGGTCAGCCAGACCTGGCTCACGCATCCCGGCACCTTGTTGGCGGCGCTGCGCTGCTCGTCGGGAAATGGCGGCAGCGCCTCGCCGAGTTCGATGACATAGCGATAGCGGTCTTCCCATTCCTCGAGGAACGAAAAATCGTCGCGGATCGTCTGGATCGTGGTGGTCATGGCCCGGATATAGTCACGCGGCGGCGCCGCGTCACGGAAAAAACAAGGACACCGCGGGCGTCGAGAGGGCAGACAGCCCGCGGTGCGCCGTCGAAACGGCTTAATTCTGAGGCGGCAGGTTGACGGTCTCGGGCAAGACGATTTCTTCGGGCAGGCTGCCGGTCATCGTGGATGTGTCGGGGCTGGCGGCGGACTTGTCGTCCATTATCGCTGCCGCGATCTTGGCGGTCTCCTTGGCGCGGGCGGTGATGGTGTGCATTGCCGACTTGCCGGTCTCGCAGACATCGGGCTTGCGTTCGCAAATGCCGGCGATATCGCCAACCGCTTCGCGTGCCGCAAACAAGGCCTGGATCGGCCCGACGCTTTCGCGGCCCGATTCATCGGGGCCGACAGTCAGCGGCAGCGCCAGCAGCACCAGCGAAAACCAGAAAGCCATTCTTATGAGGAAGACCATGCCCTTGCCCTCTCGTCGTGACCGGATCATGCATCCATATGGCATGACCTCTTTTGTAGGCAGGATCTTGGCACACAGGCGCAAAGGACGGCTTGCAGGCAAAGAGAGAATTTTCCTCAAATTTTAGGCAAATTCGAGACGAAGCGTTCTGCAATCGTTTTGTCTCAATTGCCAGTGATTTTCCTTAACAACAAATAACCATATATCCCCATGATTTTCCTGTATTTTTCTTGGAATGTGGAAGTCCGAGTGCCGTGTGCGCTCTGTCCGATAGGTGCCGTCGCCGGATAACTCTCCGTTTACTATGGCTGCATTTGCCCGTGCTTTCGGCGGCCGGCATCCCGATATTTGCCGCAGGCCAGGGCCTTGGTCGGCCCTGCCTTATCCATTCCTTAAACGCTGGATGCGAGTTTCAAAGCCAACCAGAACCATCTGCAAAGCAGAGCTGTCCACGACAAGTGCGAGTGCGTTGAGTTGAGTTCAATCAAGGCCAGATACGTTGAATTGCCTGGCGCGATTTCTGCCGGTTGCGAACGTATGGTCCATCCGTCCATCCTTGGGCGGAGCGACCGCGAGCGCCAGCGCCGTTTCATCGGCGTCATGCTCGCCGCTCCTTTCTTTGCCGCCGGCGCCGCGGTCACGCTGGTCACTTCAGGCATGGGCGTTGCCGTCACCATGGCCGCCATCTTCGCCGCCTTTGGCCTGTGCTGGTTCGTCGCCTTGCTGGTGGCAGCGACCGGCAAGATGGCGATGGCGAGTCGGGTCGCCCTGGTGCTGGCCGGCATTTCGCTCGGCAGTCTCATTGCCGCCGCGGGCGGGTTGGGTTCGCCTGTCGCCATGCTTGTCTTGGCGCTGCCTTTCGAAGCCTGGTGGATCGGCGGCTCGCGACGTGCAGCACTGTGGGGAGCCGTGTCGGCCGCTGTCGCCATCCTGGCTCAGCCTTTGGCTGGAACCGTATTTCCTTTCGCAGGAGCGCAGATCGCGGCGTGGCACTGGCTGGTGCCGTTGGTGTGGGCGCTGACACTGATGCCGCGTGCATCGGCGTTTCAAAACACCGCCGACGCGGCTGTGGTCGACACTGCCGACCGGCTCGAAGACATCATCGATGCGGTGGTCTTGCGCGTTGCCCGTCATGGCGAGGTACTGGACGCGTCGCCAAAGGCCCGCACGCTTTTGAAACTGCCGCCCGAACTGCTGTCCGGAAACGGCCTCTTCGATCGCGTCCATCTGTCGGATCGCGTTTCCTATCTCAGCGCGATGGCCGACATGCGCGACGGTGCGCTGTCGCGCCGGCTCGAATTGCGCATCCGGCTGCCTCAGAACGGCAATAGCCTGACGGCCGACAATTACCGGCCGTTCTCGCTTGATCTGGTGCGTGGTGAGGAACAGGGTGGCGTCTTTACGCTCGTCCTGCGCGAGAATGACGAGATCAGCCGGTTGCGCGAGGATCTCGCGGCGGCCAATGAGGCGGCCGCATCCGCCGAGGTGGCGAAGGGGCGCTTCCTGGCGGTGGTCAGCCACGAACTGCGCACGCCGTTGAATGCCATCATCGGCTTCTCGGATATGCTGCTGCACGAGATGTTCGGCGCCTTCAAGGATCCGCGCCAGAAGGAATATGTCGGCTTGGTACGGGATTCGGGCCAGCATCTGCTCGCCGTCGTAACCTCGATACTCGACGTGTCCAGGATTGAATCGGGCGTTTACGCGACCGAACCCGAGCCGTTCCGGTTCGCGGAAGCGGTCGACATGTGCCAGTCGATGATGCAACTGCAGGCGCAGGCCAAGAACATCGATCTGCGGGCGCAGATCGCGCCGGACGCCGGCGACATCAATGCCGATCAGCGCGCCGTGCAGCAGATGCTCATCAACCTGGTCTCCAACGCGATCAAGTTCACCCCCGACGGCGGCGACGTCGTCGTCGGTGCCAAGCGGATCGGTTCGCGCCTGCATTTCTGGGTCAGGGACACCGGCATCGGCATCGCCGAGGAGGATTTCGCCAATCTCGGCAAGCCCTTCATGCAGATCCAGAACGACTATACCCGCCGTTTCGAGGGGACTGGTCTTGGCCTTTCACTTGTCAAGGGTCTGGTGGCGCTCCACGAAGGCACGATGTCCATCGAAAGCATGCCGGGCGAGGGCACCACGGTGACCATCAGCCTGCCGGTGAACGGACCGAAGGGACATCAGGCGGAGAAGGCCGGCGTGCTGACCATGCCTGTAGCGATGGCGAAAGGGGACAGAAATGGCTCGCTCCGCAAAACAGGCTAAGGCGGTCAAGCGCCGCAGCAACGCCTTTCAGGACGGCGCTGTCGTCGTCGGCGGCATGATCTCGCGCAACCCTGTCCTGGTGGGCGGCTCGACGGCATTCCTGGTGACGCTGTTCTACGTCTCCGCAAATGCCTTGTGGTACCAGCCTTTCCCGCATGCCGGCGCATTCTTCGCGACCCGCAGCATTGCGGGTTTTCCGCACGCGGCGCCCGACGAGCCGGAAACGACGTTCAACATCGTGCGGCCATCCGGCGCGCCGGCACCGATCAAGGGCGATCCGGTTGTCGAGCAGGTGCAAGGCATATTGAAGGATCTCGATTTCTATTCGGGAACGGTCGACGGCATTTCCGGACCCAACACCCGCAAGGCTATCCAGGACTATCAGCAGAAGGTTGGGCTCAACACGTCCGGCGAGATCGACGCGCTTCTGCTCGATCAACTGGGCGCGACGCCGAAAACCGCTTCCGTGGTACCCAGGCCGCAGCCGCGTCCGGATACGTCGGCCGCCGTTCCGGTGTCTTTGCAGACAGGTTCGGGACAGACAAATTCCGGACAGGCGAATGCCGCGACGCAAGCGCCCGATGCCCGCATCGTCAAGATCCAGGCCGGGCTCAAGGCGTTCGGCAATGACGACATGCAGCTGGATGGTGTCGTCGGCGCGCGCACCAAGGCAGCGATCAAGGAATTCCAGTCGCTGTTCGGGCTGCCGCAGACCGGCGAGCCCGATGAGATCGTCTACGTCAAGATGCGCGAGATCGGCCTGACCAACTGACGGCTGAAACGACGGCTCGCCCAGCGGGGGAAATATCGACAAAGCAATTCCAGGAAAAGTGTGAAACGGTTTTCCGTCCGGAATCGCGTCAAACAAGGGCTAAAGTAGTTTGCCGTTTCCTTGAAACGGCAAACTACTTTAGAGAACCCGCCTGCCTTGTTCTCATGCATGCCGTTGTTCCAAAACCGGGACCCACCTTTTGGGCGACATGCATTCGCGGAGTTTTCTCATGCGTGTCACATCGGATCTGTGGGTCTCGGCCCTGTTGCGCCGGGTTTTCAGCGCCGGTGGATTTGCCGCCGTGGTCAAGCGCGGCGCGACCGAGGCCGGCGCTGTGTTCGTGCTGGCGCGGGGCAGGCTGGGTGAGGTTGCCCTGTTCGGGCCGGCGCCGCAGACAAGCTATGATTCGGCCAAGCCCGACGACCGGTTTTTCACTCTGCTCGGAGCCGGCGAGGATGCCGCGGTGCTCGACGCTAGGCTGGAAAGGGAGAAAAAGTTCGATCCCGATATCTGGGTGGTCGAGATCGAGGCCGGCACCGTGCCCGTCGAGGAGCTTATTTCCGTGAAGACGCCCTGAGGCCGGAGGTATCAGCCGCATCGTCGCTGTTCGAAGCGGTGCCTGTATCGCTGTTGGCAGGTGCTGCGCCGCGAACCGCCCTTGAAAGGGTTTCCGCCCGCCACGACCGCATCTTGTCCTGGGCCGCTTCGCGATGCAGCAGCCGGTAACGGTCGAGGAAAGTCCGGATAGCCTGCGGATGCGGGAACTGGCTGGGATAGACGGCAACCGTGATCAGGAAGGCCCTGTCTTCGCTGAGGTCGAGCGAGCGTAAGGCGGCAAGCAGCGAGGCGTAATTCTGGTTGGCGGTGAGCGATCGCGCGATCTCGAAATCGATATCGAGTGCATCGGCGAGCGCGGTTTGGAAGAACGCGGCGTTTCCCGTCAGAGCTGTCTCGCGCAATTTCACATAGGTGTCGGCGCCCTTGAAAGGATCGGCGCCCGTCGCTGCCGCCTCGTCGCCGGTGCGCATCATCGAGCGCAGCCTGCGCCGTGCATTCTCAGCCGCGATGCCGAGTGCCTGTTCCCGGGCCAGCTCGCCGGAGGCGCTTTCCGCGCTCGCTGGCGCGATCTTGTCTGCTGCAGCGGCGTTCGCATCCGGGTCCGGCGCACGCACCAGGGTTGGCCTCTCGAGGGCCCTGATCAGATCAGCAATGGTCGGGTTCAAGCTCTTGCGGCGCGCGATGGCACGCGCATGCGGCAGGCCATGTCGCCCGATCAGGGCGATGAGATCGATGTCGCTGACGGCGCGTGAGCGGATGAGCAGCGGCGCGGCAATGTCGACCGGTTCCTCGCAAAGGCGGCGCACCAGGGCGGCGGGGGCGTATTCGCATTCGGAAAGGGCGGCTGCCACGTAACGGCGAGATTCGACGGACACGTCATTGAACAGCGGCAGTGTCAGGTCTTCGAGTTGACCGATTTCGCGACGTGAAGGGCGGGTGAGCGAGCAGAACGCCGACACCGCGGCGCGGAACAGCCTTTCGGCCTTTCCCGAGTTTTTTCGCACCGCAATTTGCCTGAAGTCCGAAGATGACACGAAGGATACGCCCGTACTCGACACAAGCTTGGCCGCGCTCGACCGGGACTGTGCCGGTTTCGCGAGCGCCAAGAACAAAGATCAAGTTAGCGGCGATCCGTTAGCGTTCCGTTAACCCTCTGCCGGCCTTAATGACATTTGGAGGCGTTGCGTTGTGCTCCGGGGAAACCGAGAGGAATGCGCGAACCATGGGCATGGTACTGTCTTTCGTGCCGCGTACGGCACCAAACACCAGAGTAAAGCAAACCGCTGAAATGCCGGCGGCGGTGATCATCTTTCCCGGCATCCGCTACGAGCGGCCGTGTGCCGGCGAAGTGCGGCCGGTCGATCCCGACAAGCCGGGCTCGCCAGGGACGAAGCCGGTCCCGCATCACTAGAAGTCCTGCAACTCGCAGGAACTCTGTTCGAAGAAGTGCGACACGATCGGCTTCCAGCTGCTGTCGGGCACGAAGGCGCGGATGACGAAGATGCCTTCCTCGATCGGCGCTTCGACGAAGATCGCCCCCTGAAGATCCTCGGGAAGGTCCTTGCGCACGTCGATCATTTGCGCCGGCGTCAGCACGACGGCATCCAGAACGCCGCCGGTCGCTGTGTGGTCGTTGAAGGAATAGATGTTGTGGCCGCTGCGGTCATAGACCGAGACCGACCAGAACGGGACATGTCCAGGTGCCTTGACGCGGACCATGCCTTCGCCCAGATCGAACCGGCAGGCCGTCGCGTAAAACAGCGGGTCGACGGATTTCACCACGGGCGCGCCACCGGCCTCGGCATCGAGCCGCGTCATCTTGTAGAGATCCGACGCCATGGACAGCCGCGACCAGGCATCGCGTTCGGAAAACTCGGGCACCAGCAGCAGCACGGCGATGTGCACGATGCCGGCGCCGAGCAGCCCGAGCAGGACAGCATGCAGAAGTCCGCGCATCGCAGCGTAAAAACTACGCATTGCAGCCGACCTTGACGATATGCGGCAGCGAGACGTCCGACAGGCCGGTGCTGCTGGCGATCGGCGTGTCGTAGAAGGTCAGCACGAAATACATCCTGCCGGAGCCGTCTGTCAGCAGCCAGTTGCCCGGCATCGGGTGATGGCCGGCGGAAATGATCACCGAATTGTCGGGCTGGCGCACCACCCCATAGGATTGCAGCGCCGCCAGCCGGGGTTTGCCGGTTTCGACCACGCCGAGCGACTGGTCGGCGGCATAAAGCGTCCAGAACCGTGCCGTCGGGAAACCACCCTCGATTGTGTAGGTGCATTCGCGCTTGAGCTCGGCGCCGCCCGTGTCGCGCTCGGCGACGAAGGACAGCCCCTCGGCGCGGCCGAGCGCAAGCACACCCTCGCGCGCCACGCGGGCCTTGGAATAGGGATCGGCGGCCGGCGTGCCGATATCGGGAAAGGCCGTCCATTGGCCGATCCTGATGGCGCCGACACCATCCTGGACTTTCAGCGCATACCAGACGCTGCCGCCACCGCCGACGATGGCTATGGCAAGCGAAAGCAGCGTCAGGAAGGCATTCTTGAGCATGAGGGGCCGGGAACACGAAGAGTTGCCGCTCGGGGATATCGCGGCGCGGGGCCTTGTGGCAAGCGGGCCGATGGATTTGCCGCCCCGGACCAGTTGAAAGACCTGCCCAGTCGGAAAGATCACAGCGCCGACAGCGTCTCCGGCGGTTGAGGCGTACTGAGGACGGGGGCCGACTGGAACAGCGTGGTCATGTCCCGCAGCGTCTGGGTCGTGCGGCTGGACAGCACCGGCGGCCGCTCGGCCGCCGCATTGGCCGCCGCCTGTTCGTCGCTCTTCTTCAGCGCTTCCTCGGCCTTGGCCGCGATCTCCTCGTCGACGAAAGGTTTGTCGATGCCCGGGATCGGCTTGAGGTCGATATTCTGGTGCGCGTAGACCATCAGTCGCTGCCACACCATCGCCGGCAGTGAGCCGCCGGTCATGTTCTTGGTCGGCGTGAAGTCGTCATTGCCCATCCACACCGCCGCCGTGTAGTTGCCGGTGAAGCCGACAAACCAGGCGTCGCGGTAGGACTGCGTCGTGCCCGTCTTGCCAGCGACGACGATGTTGGGAAGTTGAGCCCGCCGCGCGGTGCCCATCACCGGCACTGCCGCCAGCATGGTGTTCATCGATTTCAGTGCCTGCTCCGACAGCACCCGGTGCGGCGGCGGCGCATCCTTGGCGAAATCATAGACCACCTCGCCGGTGCGGGTGACGAGCTGGCTGACGCCGTGCCGGGAGCCGACGAAGCCATTGTCGGCGAACACGCTGTAGCCCGTCGCCTGGTCCATCACGGTCATGCCCGAGGTGCCGAGAACCATCGTCTTGTGTGCTTCGATCGGCGATTCCACACCCATCGCCTCGGCCATGGCCTTGATCGGGCCGATGCCGAGATGATCCTTGGCCAGCCGCACCGGCACGGTGTTGATCGATTTGGCCATTGCCATGATCAAGGTGACGTTGCCCGCCGACCCGCCGTTGTAATTGTGCGGTGACCAGCTGCCCCAACTGATCGGGCCGCCGGAAATAATGGAGTTGGGAGTGAAGCCGTGTTCCATCGCCGTTGCGTAGACATAGGGCTTGAATGACGAGCCGGTCTGGCGCAGCGCCTTGGTGGCGCGGTTGAACTGGCTGGCGCCGTAGTCGCGGCCGCCGACGATGGCGCGCACGGCGCCGTTGGTCTCGATGACCACGACCGCGCCCTCGGTGACGTTGTACTCCTTGCCGAACTGGCGCAGGTGGAATTCCACCGATTCTTCCGCCGCCTTCTGGATGTTGGCGTCGAAGGTCGTGTGGGCGACGAGCGAGTGCTGGCCGGGCTTGGCGATCTTCTTGACCTCGTCGAATGCCCAGTCGAGGTAATAATCCGGGCTCTTCTGTTCGCCTCGATCGACGACGTCGGCCGGATGCAACCTTGCCTGCAAAACCTGGCCCTCGGTCATGAAGCCGGCATCGACAAGGTTGGACAACACCACATTGGCGCGCGCACGCGCCGCCGGCAGGTTGATGTGGGGGGCGTATTTGGTCGGCGCCTTGAACAGACCGGCCAGCATCGCCGCTTCGGCGAGGTTCAGGTCCTTGACGCTCTTGCCGAAATAGAAGTCGGCGGCCGCCTCGATGCCGAACGTGCCGCCGCCCATATAGGCGCGGTCGAGATAGAGCTGCAGGATTTCTTTCTTCGACAGATTGGCCTCGAGCCACAGCGACAGGAAAGCTTCCTTGATCTTGCGCTCCAGCGTGCGCTCATTGGTGAGGAACAGGTTCTTGGCCAATTGCTGGGTGATGCTCGAGCCGCCCTGGACGACGGAGTTCGCCCGCACATTCTCGAAGATGGCGCGCGAAAGGCCGAGCACATCGATGCCGTAGTGATCGAAGAAGCGACGGTCCTCGGTGGCAAGCACCGCCTTGATGACGTGATCGGGCATCTCGTCGACCGGCACGGAATCGCGCTGGATGATGCCGCGCTGGCCGATCTCGTTGCCATAGCGGTCGAGGAACGTGACGGCGAAGTCGCCCTGGGCGCGCCAGTCGCCGGCAGTGTCCTGGAAAGCCGGAATGGCCAGCGCCAGCATCACCACGATGCCGACGGCGCCGAGCGTGAAACCTTCGCTCAGCAGTTCGATGATGCCACGGCGCCAGCCGTTGACGCGGAAGCGCCGCGAGAAGATCGTCGCCGATTCCCAGAACTGGCGCGCCTTGAAGCCGATCTCGTAGAGCGAGGAATCGATCCACGCGTCGAGCGCCAGCAGCCGGGCGGCGATCGGACCTCTTCTCTTGCGCGGTTCGGGACTGGCCATTCGATATCCGGCTAGCAATTGCACGACCTGAGAACCGCAAACCGGCAATTTCAGGGCGATGCATTCCACAAGACTATTCCTCCATTTTTCCAGCACTCACAAGGGCGGCGAAGACACAGTATCGGGTTTGTTGCTGATGGGCCGGGCCGGGAATACAACTCGACGCCAACAGCATGTGACAGCAAAAGCCCGCGCCTCCAGCGGCGACGTGTGCTTTTTTATCACTGCAGCACGGGCGCGCCTCAAGCAGCTCGCAGGCTTTCTTTCGGGCGCAAATTCTGGTTCATGCGGAACAGGTTCAATGGGTCGTAGCGCTGCTTGATTTCCAGAAGCCGTCGATGGTTGCCACCATAGGCCGCTTCGACCCGGTCGACCTCGTCCTCCGGCATGAAGTTCACATAGGCGGTGCCGGCGGCATAAGGCTTGGCCGCCTCGTAGATTGAACGAGCCCAGTCGGTGCAAGCCTTGTCCATCGTCGGTTCGCGCCAGCGGGCGTGAACGTTCATGACGAAATGCGAACTGCGCTGTGGAAACGCCGTTGCGTCCTCCTTGACGCGACCTGCCGCGCCGCCGACATGGCCGATAAATATCTCGCATTCGGGTCCCGGCAGCCTGGCTATTGCCCCCCTGACGACCGCAGCCGCCTCCTCGGAAAACTCGGTGAAGTCATGGCTCTTCCAGTAGTTGCGGGCGCCGGGCGTGAGCAGTGGGTCGAATGCCTGCTGCCAGCCGGTGAACGGGCTGGGGCCCACGACATCGGCAATCGGCGTGCCGATGGCTCGAAGTTTTTGCGTCGCCTTTTCGCCTGCCTCGATGTCGCCGCAATAGCACATGGCCAGCACCAGAACCTCCTTGCCATGCCACTCCGCGGGCAGGAAGGGCAGCGGCGGCGCCTGCCGCATGACCACCCAGCAGGTCAACTCGTCAGGTGCGGTCTCGAGCGCCTTGCGATACTCCCGCAGCACCTTTTCGGCATCGGCGAAGGGATGGACGACAAGCCCCGCCAGCACTTGCGGTCCAAACTCATGGAGTTCGAACTCGAATGCCGTGACGACGCCGAAATTGCCGCCGCCACCGCGCAGCGCCCAGAACAAGTCGGGATTTTCGGCATGGCTGGCCCGGAGCAGTTTGCCATCGGCGGTGACCACATCGACGGAGGCAAGATTGTCGATGGTCAGGCCGAATTTGCGGGTGATCCAGCCGAAGCCGCCACCCAGCGTCAGGCCAGATATGCCGGTGGTCGAGTTGATGCCGGTCGGTACCACCAGCCCGAAGGCCTGCGTTTCCTTGTCGACATCGGCAAGCGTCGCGCCAGGCCCGACCCATGCCCGCCGCGCAGCGACATCGACCCGCACCGATTTCATCAATGACAGATCAATCATCAGGCCACCATCGCAGACCGCACTTCCGGCAATGTTGTGGCCGCCGCCGCGCACCGAGACGAGAAGCCTGTTCTCCCTGGCGAAATTCACGGCACTGATGACATCAGAAGCTCCGACGCAGCACACGATCAGCCCGGGCAGCCGGTCGACCGTGGCATTCCAGACGGTCCGTGCTTCGTCATACGCGGCATCGCCTTCGCTCAGCATTTTGCCGCGCAATTGTGCCGAAAACGCTTCCAGGGCTGCGGCGTCGACTGTCGTTTTGCCGCGTTCAAGCGTGGTGAGGCTCATGGTGTTCATGGTTTCCTCCCGATTTGCAGATGAGCTGTCCTCTCCCAAAAGACGTTTTTTACTGTGCGCTTATATTAGTTATCGCGCAAGTTTCGCATCGGGCAGCGTTGCGACTCGCAAGCGGGGCACACGGTGCCGCCAGCCGGCGATCTCAGCCGTTTTGCGCGCGCGACCTTGCACCCTCGGCCGCCCGGATGCCGATCATGCTGACGAATGTGAGCGAAGCAGCGTAGCGCTATCCCACTCCTCAGGCCGGTTCGCGCTTCAGCGCCTGCGCCATGCAGTGGATGCCGCCGCCGGTCTTGGAAATCTCGCTCATGTCGACGGCCGCGACCTCGAAACCGCGCGCCTTGAGCTGGCCGATCAGCGTCTGGCTGGAGGTCGGTGCGATCACCCGGTCCTTGCCGAGCGACATGAAGTTGCAGCCGAGCGCCATCGTATCCTGGAACGGCACGTCGATGATCTCGTGGCCCTTGCCCTTCAACCAGTCGACAATGCCGGGTTCGGTGCAGGCGAGGCAGACAGCGGTCAGTTTTTCGGCGATCGGCACCACCATCAGGTCGATATGAACATAATACTCGTCGATGAAGGCGATGCGGGTTTCCCAACCTTCCCTATCGAACCAGGCCTGCACCTGGCGAGCACCTTCCTCCTGCGTGCGGGCGGCGCCGCAGCCGATCAGCACGACGCCATCCTCGATGACGTTGAAGTCGCCACCCTCGAAGGTGCCGGCGGTGACCATGTCGTAGATCGGGATGCCGAGCTTTTCATAGGTGCGGATGGCGGCATAGTTCTCACCGCGCCGCCACCAGTTAGCCATCGCGGTGATGAAGGCGCCATAAGGCGTCATGACACTGGAATCACGGGAATAGACCTGCATTGGCAGCTCCGGCGTCGGTTCGTGCCAGTGGATGTTGACACCAAAATGCTCGTAGGCGGCGACCAGGTCCTTGTGCTGCGCCTGCGCGATCTGGACGTTGCAGGGCGCCTCGCGCAGATGCTTTCGCGACAGCGAGCTGGTCGACAGATGGCGCAGGAAATTGGGCGAACCGAGCAGGACGTCGGTCAGCACGTCGGTCTCGTTGGCGAAGCCCCAGGCGGTCAGCGGCTTGGTGCCGCCGGCGGGGTTCCGGCGCTGCAGCGAAAACGGCTCGGCGACGATGCGGTCATGAACGGTCATGGGATGCTCCTCGTGAGGTGACTTGGGGGTGTCTGATTGCTCGGTATCCACCAGTCGCGTCCACGCGCAGTGGTGACATATTCAGGCCAACGAAATCCAATCGGCGGCTCGTAGTCGCAGAGCGGCGCGATCCAGTTCGAGCCGCCTATGCCGCCGCCGGTGCGGGCGACGAATTCATTCATCGCCGCATCGCGGGCGGTTTTGTCCTCGAGCAGGCGAAGGGCGGCGAGCGCGATCGTGCGGGAGGCGCAGGCCACCATCGGGTCGATGGTGGCGGGAATACCGCCCAACGCATTCATCACCCATGACGGATAGGGATAGCCGGTCTCCGAACGCAGCGCCGGGCGGGCGACATAGAAGCGCGCCGTCGGCGCATGCCACGACATGTCGGTGTAATCGTCGGAGGTCGAGTTGACTTGCGAGGGCGGCAGGTCGCGGCGCAGGATCGCTTCCGCCGCCTGCGGCTCGATCAAGCGCTCCAACTCTTCGATGAACGGCTCGTCGCTCGCCATGCGCCCGGCATTGACCTGTATTTCGCGCGCGACTGCCTTGGCGTCCTCGTCCCAGCGCGGCGGCCCGACCGTCGACAGTGCTTCATAGGCGATTTCGGCCATTACATGATTGGTAAGTCCCGGCCGTGACTTCGACACCCAATGCCGCTCGGTGCGGCAACCACTCATCGCTGCCGCCGCCTCGGCATTGCGGTCGAGCACCGCGGTGACCTGCTCGGCCATGGCAAGCGTCGGCACGCGGATCATGTACTGGATCTCGGCCAGCCCCGCCGGCAAATTGTCGGCGGTTGCTTGTCCCGCCGTCAGGATCGCTTCGCTGATCGACCAGCCGCCCTGATGCGGCAGCATGGAATCGCGCAGAGCCTTGGAGGCCATGTACATCATCAACAATGCGTCGTTGGCGCCGGGGGCGCGCGCCGCCGAATGTGCTTGCGGAATGGGTGCAGCACCCGCAGCCAGCGCCCAGCGCTCCGGTTGGTCGCAGATGAAGCGATAGACCATCGCGTAGGCCGCGCCGCAATGTGTGTCCCAGCGCGCCGTGTTGCAGAGCGGCAGCATGTAGAACGGGTGAAAGGAGATCATGCCGGCAAGGCCGTCATAATAGCCCTTGGCGGCATGGATCGGCTTTGACCCGCGCACCTTTTCCGCCGGCTCGCCGGTGAAGCGCAGCGTGCCTGATATGCCGTGGCGCTGCATCGCCGCCTTGGTCGCCAGCAGCCCGCCGAGGCTCGAAATGCCCAGCCCGGAATGCGGGTCGGTGTGGCCGCCGGCCTGGTTGCCAAGTCCCCGGCGCGGACGCTCGACCGTAGCGGCATCCTGGCAATTGCCCGGCACCGCGTCGTATTCGGCGTACATGCCGATGGTCGGGCCGGGGCCGTTGGTCCAATGCGCGCAGAAGGCGGTCGGCATGCCGCCGGAACCTTCTTCGACGGAAAAGCCTTCGAGTTTCAGTCGCTCGACATACCAGGCGGCGGATTGATACTCCCGCCACGCGGTCTCGCCGTAATCGAAGATGGTGCGTGTCCACGCGGACAACAACGGCTGGATGCCGTCGAGACAGGCAAGGGCGGTTGCTTGCGCCGAGGTGGCCACCGGTTTCTCCATGGCATGAGAAGAAAGCAGTGAAGCGGTTCGCTAAAAAGTGATATGTTTTCCCGGTTCGTGCAAATTCGGTTCACCTGAGGCTCCTTGCGTATACCATCGACACAAGCGCTGCGCGCGCTCGACAGCTTCGCCCGGCACGGCAGCGTCTGGCGCGCCGCCGACGAGTTGCACCTGACCCGCAGCGCTGTTAGCCATCAGCTTCGCCTGCTGGAGCGCGACCTCGGCTTCGACCTGCTCGAACGCATCGGCAAGGGCGTGGCGCTGACGCCGCGCGGCCAGCGCTATGCCAGCGACGTGCGCAAGGCGCTGACCGTTCTGGGCGATGCGGTGACGCGTGATGCCGGCACCGGCGTCGGCGGCTCGTTCGCCGTCAGTTGCACGCCCGGCTTCGCCTCGCTGTTCTTGTGCACCCATATCGGCGAGTTCCGGCAGATGTATCCCGACGTGGCGCTGCGCATCCTGACGCCGCGCCGGCTCGACGATGTCAGCAACGCCGACGCCGATGCCTTCATTGCGTTCGGTGTCGGCAATTGGCCGAACCGGGCGGTCGAACCGCTCTGCGAAATCTCGTTCACGCCGCTCTGCAGCCCGACGCTGCTCAACAAGATCGGCGGCTTTTCCCGGCCGTCGGACGTGCTGCGCGCCAACCTGCTGCATCTCGATGACACCGAGGATTGGGCGCGCTGGCTGGCGTTGTCCAAGGTGGAAAACCCCGACATTGAGGGCGGCATCTTCTTTTCGGACATGAACCTCGTCTTCTCGGCGGCGATTGCCGGCCAGGGCATCGCCATGGGCGACGAACTGACCAGCCGGCGGGCGCTGAGCGAGGGCCGGTTGGTCAGGCCGTTCGATATAGCGATCAAGTCGCCGCGCTCCTATTTCCTGGTCTCCGAACATGCCAAGGCTTCGCATCCGGTTCTGGAAGCGTTCACGGGATGGCTGCGGTCGAAACTCCAGGAGAACCGCATTCTGCCGTATTGAGGGCAGTTGGCGACATCTCGCCATAGATGAATGGAATTTGCCGATCACGCGAAAACTATTCGGTTGCGGTGAGCCGGCACCCTGCCTACGATTTCGACAAGCGTTAGGGAAAGGGCAGTATGCAGCAACCCGGCCGTGCCGCAGAGATCAAGGCAATCGGGATCGGCAAGAGCTTCGGCTCGTTCCGTGCGCTGGACAATCTGTCGCTCGATATCGGCCGTGGCGAGTTCCTGACCCTTCTCGGGCCGTCCGGTTCGGGCAAGACCACCTTCCTGATGATCCTTGCCGGCTTCGTGCAGCCAACCGAGGGCAGGCTGCTCAGCGACGGCGTCGACATCACCGACCGGCCGGCCGAGCAGCGCGCCGCCGGCATGGTGTTCCAAGGCTACGCGCTGTTCCCGCATATGAGCGTCGAAGCCAACATCGCCTTCCCACTCAAGGTGCGCAAGAAATCGGCCGTCGACATCAAGCGCCGTGTCGGCGAGATGATCGAGCGCGTCGGCCTCAAGGGCCACGAGAAAAAACTGCCGGCGCAACTGTCGGGCGGCCAGCAGCAGCGCGTGGCGCTGGCCCGTGCGCTGGTGTTCGAACCGGGCGTACTGTTGCTCGATGAGCCGTTTTCCGCGCTCGACAAGGGTCTGCGCGGCCAGATGCAGGCCGAAATGAAGCGGCTGCACCAGGAGACCGGCACCACCTTCGTCTTCGTCACCCACGACCAGAGCGAGGCGCTGGCGCTGTCGTCGCGCGTCGCCATCTTCAACCATGGCAAGCTGCTGCAGGTCGGAGCGCCCGACGAGGTCTACGACCGGCCGGACAACCGCTTCGTCGCCGAATTCCTCGGCGAGATCAACATGCTGCCCCTAAAGGGGGTCAAGCCCGCCGGCAATGGCTCGACTGGCCTGTGCGAAGACCGCGCGGTCAGCATGGGCTGCAAGGCCGAACTCGTGCGCGGCGATGCCATCCTGGCGATCCGGCCCGAATACATGTCGATATCGGGCGAGGCGGCAGATGGTGAGAATGGCATCGCCGCAACCGCCACCAACTCCACCTATCTCGGCGCGGCAACGCGGCTCGACCTGACAACGCGGCAAGGCGCCAAGGTCACGGTCTCGGTGCCGAACGAGGTGGCTGCCGCGGCCTTGAGCAAGGGCAACTCCGTCTGGCTCACCTGGCCGGCGGAAAAGGGTTTCCTCCTTCCGCATGGAGGGCAATGACGAACGGTGTGGCGAGATATCGCAGCACCGTTTTCCGGCACTATCAACAACAAAAAAGGGGAACTGACATGACACATGACACCAAGAAACAAGCCATCGAGAGCCTGTCCGCCAGGGCAGGTCGCGGCGAGATCTCGCGCCGGCAGTTCACACAGTTGGCGGCACTCGTGCTGGCCGGCACGCCGATGCTGCTGCGCTCGACAGGTGCCTTTGCGCAGGCCAAGGAACTTGTGCTGGTCAACTGGGGTGGCGATGCCATCACCGCCTACGATGCCGCCTATGGCCAGGCTTTCACCAAGGACACCGGCATCACCGTCAAGATGGACGGTTCGGGTCCGACCGAAGGCGCCATCGCCGCGCAGTTCAAGAGCGGCGCGCCGACCTGGGATCTCGTCGACGTAGACCCGTTCTCGGCCATCACGCTCGGCGCCCAAGGGGCTCTCGAGCCGATCGATTACAACATCGTCGACAAGAAGAAGATGCGGCCCGGCTTTGGTTGGGAATACGCCGCCTCGACCTATTTCTTCTCCTATGTCATCGCCTATGATTCCGAGAAGTACGGCAAGGACGCGCCGACCGGCATGGCCGATTTCTTCGACGTGAAGAAATTCCCCGGCAAGCGCTCGCTCTACAAATGGGGCGTGTCGAGCTGGGAAGCAGCCCTGCTGGCCGACGGCATCGCGCCTGCCTCGCTCTACCCGCTCGACCTCAAGCGCGCCCATGACAAGATCGCCGCCTTCAAGGAAAACGTCGTTGCCTATTGGGGCGGCGGCGCCGAAAGCCAGAGCGTGCTGCTCAATGGCGAGGCCTCGATGGCGATCGTCTGGTCGACCCGTGCCTCGCTGATCGAGCAGGATTCGGGCGGCAAGATCAAGTTCATCTGGGACCAGGGCCTGATCTCGCCCGGCGCGCTGGCCGTGCTCAAGGGCAACCCCGGCGGCAAGGACGCTGCGATGAAGTTCATCGCCAGTGCTCAGGACCCTGAAAAGCAGCTGGTCATGTTCGACAAGCTCGGCCAAGGTCCTGCAAACCCGGCGGCAGACGCGCTGATCCCGGCCGACAAGAAGCGCATCAACCCGGTCGATCCCGAGAACATGAAGAAGCAGATCGCGCTCGACATGGACTGGTACGCCAAGAATTACGGGCCGGCGCTCGACGAATACACCAAGATCATCTCGGCCTGATCAGGGCCGGGGTAATCGGGTCGAAATGAGATCCTATCTCTCCGACAGGATGGGCGCGGCGCTGTTGATGGCGCCGCTGCTCCTGTTTCTTGTCCTGACCTATGCCTGGCCGTTCCTCGGCGTCGTCAAATGGAGCTTTACACTGCCGACGCCCGGCCTCGGCCAGTATGAGGCGCTGCTCACCGACGATCTCGTGCAGTCGGTGTTCATCCGCACGCTGCGCATCGCGGCGGTCGTCACTGTCGTTTCGGTGGCAGCTGCCTACGCCATCACCGTCGTCTGGGTGCGTGGAACCCCGGCACAGCGCCTGATCGCCGAGTTCTGCATTCTCGTCCCCTTCTGGATTTCCGTGCTGACCCGTGCTTTCGGCTGGGTGGCGCTGCTCTCCAATCGCGGACTCATCAACACCTGGCTGCAGGCGATCGGCTTCATTTCCGAACCGTTGGCACTGGTGCGCAACGAATTCGGCGTCATCGTCGGCATGACGCACTTCCTCATTCCGTTCGCCGTCTTCCCGCTGGCGTCGGCCATGCGCAGCGTCGACGACCGCGTGCTTTTAGCTGCGCGTGGCCTCGGTTCCAGCCGCATGCGCACCTTCTGGACGGTGTTCGTGCCGATGACGCGCTCCGGCATCATCGGCGCGGCGATGATCGTGTTCGTCTTCTCGCTCGGCTTCTTCGTCACGCCGGCGATCCTTGGTGGCGGCCGCAGCGTCATGATCGCCGAACTGATCTATCTCAGGATCTTCCAGAGCCCGGACTGGGGTCTGGGTGCAGCGATCAGCGTCGTGCTGGTGCTGTTCGTCGGCGCGCTGATGGCGCTTTTGTTCCGCTATGTCAGACCGAAGCAG
The DNA here is from genome assembly GCF_040319775.1 of Mesorhizobium sp. M0870. Classification (NCBI taxonomy): domain Bacteria; kingdom Pseudomonadati; phylum Pseudomonadota; class Alphaproteobacteria; order Hyphomicrobiales; family Phyllobacteriaceae; genus Mesorhizobium; species Mesorhizobium sp. M0870. The sequence goes on along the minus strand of NZ_JAMYOI010000001.1, from coordinate 105,839 downwards.
TTGATCTGATGCCGACCTACCGCCCCGGTCCTGTCTCGCTGATCATCGCCGCCTTCGTGGCGCTGTTCCTGCTGATGCCGCTGCTCGCCGTCATCCCGGTGTCGCTGACGCCGAGCCGCATGCTGGCTATGCCGTCGGGCGAACTGTCGCTGCGCCACTACCGGGCGCTGGTCGAGGACCCGCGCTGGCTCCAATCGATCCTGCTCTCAATCCGTATCGGTGTCGTCAGCAGCGCCTTTTCAACCGTGCTCGCGCTGTGCTTCAGCCTTGGCGTCTGGATGTTCCAGCCGCGCTTTACCGCAGCCCTGGTCGGCTTCGTCCTGCTGCCGATGGTGGTGCCGCCGGTGGTCTCGGCGATCACGCTCTACTTCCTGCTGACCTCGATCTCGGGCTTCAGCGCGTTCTTCGGCTACGACACCTGGCTTGGCGTCGCCATGGCGCATTCGGTGATGACCGTGCCCTTCGCCACGGTGCTGATGCTGGTCTCGCTCAGCCAGCTCGACCGCCGCATCGACCTTGCCGCGCGGGGCTTAGGCGCCACTGTGTGGGAGCGCGCCACCCGCATCATCATGCCCAACATCAAGTTCGGCATCATTACCGCGGCGCTTCTCTCCTTCGTGCTGTCCTGGGAAGAAATCGGCGTCACCCTGTTCATCACCTCGGTCAACGCCATCACGCTGCCCAGGCTGATGTGGATGGGCCTGCGCGACAACATCGACCCAGCGATCGCCGCGCTCTCGGTGATCCTGATCATCATCACCGTTCTGGTGCTGGCGGTGCGCAGTTTCGTGGCCAGGCAGCGTGGGGGCTATTAGACAAACCGCACGGAGACGCTGCCGAACCTGCCCAAATCGCCAATGACTTCGTCGCCGGCCTCGACCCCAATCGGCGTCACGCAGGTACCTGTAATCACCACCTGTCCCGGTTGGAGCGCTATGCCCAGGCCCGACAGCTCGTTGACGATCCAGGTGAGCGCGATGCGAGGATCGCCCAACACGGCTGCTCCCGATCCGCTATGTTGCGGCCTTCCGGAAACGGAGGCGACCACGGGGTGCTTTGCAAGGTCCACGTCTCGCCAGTCGTCCGCCGCCTCGCCGATGACAAACAGATTGGCGCAGGCATTGTCCGCAATGAGTTGCGGCGCCCCGACGGCGCAAAAATCGTCATAGCGTGAGTCCGGAATTTCGATCGCCGGGTGCAAGGTCGCCACGGCTTCCATCACCTCGGCGATTTCATAGGGTGCCGGACGAGGCGGCAGCTCGCGGCCGAAGCGGAAAGCGAACTCGATCTCGGCCACGCGCATCTTGCTCGTCGCCAGGGAAACGGTCCCGCCGACCTCCACCGCTTTTTCGGCCAGGAGACGTCCGGCCATCGGGCCGTCGACGTTGATGTGCCTTTGTCCGGCCAGACTGGTGGCGGCAATCTTCCAGCCGAAAAGAGGGGCCACCGAGCGATCCATGACGTGCGACTGGATAGCGTAACCTTCGATCCGTGTTTGTGGGCGCAACGCCTCAGGTATGGCGTCGAGACGGGTGCCCTTGTCCCAGTGGCCTACCAACAGCCGCGACGCAGCCCTGGTCTTTTCTGCATCGAGCATCATCAGCTTCCGAAATGGCTTCGTGGATCAAAAACGGCAAGGAACATTGCGTCATGCGACCTTGTATGGAGCGAGAATATGTGACCAGGAATCGAGAGTCCATGTTCACAGCTCGGTGCCCGCGGACGATGGTGTTGGCAAAGTCGCCCTTTCGAGATCATCAGCATCCATCATTCCGATGACGAATCGCCATCGCCTCCGCGCGTCGAATGGCTATATCTGTCAGAACACGCAGAACGCGGGCTTCCGAAAAGCAATAGTCGGCAGCGCAGGAACCGGAGGAAAAGACGATGACCGCGCCAGGCGATTTACAGCAGGCACTGTTTCTCAGGCTGAAAAGCGATGCATCGCTATCGGCCTTGCTGGGCGGCGCCGGACTGCTCGAACGGCCAACCGACAATGCCGCTTTTCCGTACGTGACCTGCGGCCAGACCTCCGCTTTCGACTGGGATACGAGCACCGAGAACACCGACGATCAGTTGATTACGCTGCATGTCTGGTCGAAAGCCCATGGCGACGCGGAAACGCTTGCCATCATGGCCGCCATCCAGGCGCGCCTTGCCGACGCAGCATTGGTGATCGGCCCTCGCGGCCAGACACGACTGTCGCTGGAATTTGCCGAAGCCCGCCATGACGAGGATCTGCTCGTGCATCACGGGCTGCTGCGTTTTCGCGCGATGACGCAGGAAAATGCCTGATGCGCTTTCAATATGGTCAAAACGGGGTCTAGACTGGGCTTTCGCGGGATTTCACCTGTTCGAGGCGGTGAAATTCCAGGTTGATTGTCTCGCGTTGCAGGGTTGTGGCGAGGATGTTTTCAGCGGCGTTCACCGTTCATTTCACGTTCAGCACCGATGCGTTACAACGCCGGTCATGAAAACGCTTCGCTCCCACTTCCGAACCGCGACACTGGCGCTTTGTGCTGCCGGGCTGTTCGCGTCGCAGGCGATGGCGATGCCGGTCATCGCGCCGCCCGACCTGGCCAGTCCGATCGTACTGGCGGCGTCCGATTGCTACGCCATCGGCCAACAGGTGGCCGAACAGAATGGCGGAACGCTGGCCAAGGCCTCGCAGTCGACGCGCGGCGGCCAGCCGGTCTGTGTCATCGTCGTGCTCGTTCCGGGCAAGGACGGACAACGTCCGCGCCGTTCCGAAATCGTCGTTCCGCTGAACTGATCCAATCAACCTTAGGCTACGTTTCCCAGGCCGCCGGAATCGGCCTATATCTGCCCCAGTCTTCAATCTGACAAAGCTCTTCAACAGGTAAAGCTCTTCAACAGGTATCGAACTCCGCATGCGTGTACTCGTCGTCGAAGATGACAAGGATCTCAATCGGCAGATATCGGATGCGCTGGTCGATGCCGGCTATGTCGTCGACCGTGCCTTCGACGGCGAGGAAGGCCATTTCCTTGGCGACACCGAGCCCTACGACGCCGTCGTGCTCGATATCGGCCTGCCGCAGATGGACGGCATCAGCGTGGTCGAGCGTTGGCGACGCGGCGGCCGCAAGATGCCGGTGCTGATCCTGACGGCGCGCGACCGCTGGAGCGACAAGGTCTCCGGCATCGATGCCGGCGCCGACGACTACGTCACCAAGCCGTTCCACATCGAGGAGGTGCTGGCGAGGTTACGGGCTCTGATCCGGCGCGCTGCCGGCCATGCCTCGTCCGAACTGACCTGCGGGCCGCTGCGCCTCGACACCAAGGCCTCCAAGGCCGATGTCGACGGCGTGCCGCTGAAACTGACGTCGCACGAATTCCGCCTGCTTGCCTATCTGATGCACCATATGGGCGAAGTCGTTTCGCGGACCGAACTGGTCGAGCATCTCTACGATCAGGATTTCGACCGCGATTCCAACACCATCGAGGTGTTTGTCGGGCGGCTGCGCAAGAAGATGGGCATCGACATGATCGAAACCGTGCGCGGCATGGGCTACCGCATGCGTGAGCCGGAGGCGTAACTCGGAACCGCTCAAACCAACCGCAAGGGCGCCGCTTTCGCTTCGTTTGTGGCCGCGTTCGCTGACGTTCCGCGTCATCGCCTTTTCCACGGTCTGGGCGATCGTGACGCTCGTTGTCATCTTCACGTTGATAACCACGCTCTACCGCCAGGCCAGCGAACGCGGCTTCGACAGCCTGCTTTCGGCGCATCTGTTCAACCTGATCGGTTCGATCGGCATCTCCGACAGCGGGGCGCTGACCGGCGCGCCAGACCTCGGCGACCTTCGGTTCTCGGAGCCGAATTCGGGCTGGTACTGGTCGGTCGAGCCCGCTTCGGAGGGCGTGCATGGCGATCTCCACTCGTCGTCGATGACCACGACGATCCCGTCACCGAGCGTTGCCGAGGTGCCGTTCAACACCAGCTTCCAGCGCAGCTACGCAGCCGAAGGCATCGACGGCGAGCAACTCGAAGTTTTCGAGAGCGAATTCGTTCTCGACGCCAAGAACCGGGCCGCGCGTTTCCGGGTCATGGGCAACCAGAGCGAACTCGAACAGGAAATCGCTACCTTCCAGCGCCGCCTGCTGACCTATCTCAGCCTGTTCGGCGTCGGCATGATCGCCATCAACGCGATCGCCATCCTGCTCGGCCTGCAGCCGCTGCGCCGGGTCAGGAACGCGCTTGCCATGGTGCGCGAGGGCACCGCGCAGAGGCTCGACGGCCAGTTCCCAGCCGAGATCGAACCGCTTGCCAACGAAACCAATGCCTTGATCGAAAACAACAGGCGCATCGTCGAACGGTCGCGAACACAGGTCGGCAATCTCGCCCATTCGCTGAAGACGCCGCTGGCGGTGCTGCTCAACGAGGGCCGCGCGCTCGGCGGTGCCAAGGGGCAGCTGATCGCCGAACAGGCCGCTTCCATGCAGAAGCAGGTCGAACACTATCTCCAGCGCGCCCGCGTCGCGGCACAACGCGACAGCGTCGTCTTCCGCACGCCGGTGATGCCGCTGGTGCAGCGCATGGTGCGGGTTCTGCAGAAGCTCAATCCGCAGACAAATCTGTCGCTGTCGCTGCCGGCAACCGAGATCGTCTTCGCCGGCGAGCGCGAGGACCTTGAGGAACTGTTGGGCAATCTTCTTGAAAACGCGATGAAATGGGCAAAGAGCGCGGTGCAGGTTTCGGTCGTGCCCTTGACCGGCAAGGACGACCCGGCCGGCCTGTTCGAGATCAGCATAGAGGATGACGGTCCCGGCATTCCGGAGGACAAGGCGCGCGAGGCGCTGAAGCGAGGACGGCGTCTGGACGAGACAAAGCCCGGAACAGGTCTGGGGCTGGCCATTGTCGCAGACCTTGTCAACGAGTATGGAGGCGTTCTGGCGCTCGAACGGTCCGGTATGGGCGGATTGAAGGCGGTGGTGCGATTGCGGAGCCTTCAGTGATGTTCACTAGGGCCAATCGACATAGAGGGACGGGAGATGTTATTGGGCGGCATGTCGATTGGTCCTGCAGCGGCCAGCGGCCAAATTTCCGACAAATATCAATACTATGGCCACGCCAACTTCTCCGATGACGCGGCCCCCGGCGCATCCATGGCAGGCTCCCACTCAAGAAAATCGGTTGTTGGCATGAAGATTCGCGTCGCTCTCGTTTCCGCATTGCTGGCCGTTTCCGGCTGCACCACCTTGAGCGGCAAGGGTCCAACCGTGGCAGTGACACCGGCCTCGACACCTCCTTCCAGCGGCAAGGTGACCACGACGATCATTTCGGCGATGGGCGGCGGCCTAATCAGCGGGGCGATCGGCAACGGCCTCAGCGAGACCGAGAAGCGCAGCGCGCTCGAGGCTGAATACAAGGCGCTAGAATATACGACCAGCGGCCAGAAGGTGACGTGGAAGGGCGCCCAGGCTTCGCGCTACGGCGAGGTGGTTCCGGCCCAGCCCTACCGCGTCGGTTCGCAGGACTGCCGCCAGTACACGCAGACGGTTTTTTCCGGCGGCGCCGGGGTCACGGCGCGTGGAACCGCTTGCCGCAACGCCGATGGCAGCTGGACGCCGCTGACCTGACGACCGTCTGCCGACGATTGGCGGCTGGCGTCGTCAAAGCGTCGCAGCATGCATCTGTTGGCACGGCAGAGCTCTGCCGGTATTGGAAGAACCATGCTGTTCTGGGTCATAGCCGCCATTCTCACGCTGGGTGCAAGCCTGGCGGTGCTGCTGCCGCTGGCCGCCAGCGCCAAGGGCGCGTCGTCGAGCGGCGAACATGATCTCGAAGTCTATCGGGACCAATTGTCCGAACTTGACCGCGACACCGCGCGTGGCTTGATCCAGCCGGCCGAAGCCGCCGAGGCCCGCGCCGAGATCGCTCGCCGCATCCTTCGCCTTGACAATGCGGGTACCGCCGGCGGCGCAAACCCTGGCCGAGCGTCGATCACGGCAAGGCTGGTGGCAACCGTAGCCGTGCTGGCGGTGCCGCTGGTCAGTTGGGGGCTCTATGTCAAGCTTGGCTCCCCTGACCTGCCGTCGCAACCGCTCAGCGAGCGGTTGGCCAAGAATCCCGCCGACAGTTCGGTCGACGAGCTGGTGGCGCGGGCCGAAGCCCATCTGGCCGCCAATCCCACTGACGGCAGGGGCTGGGACGTGCTGGCACCGGTCTATCTGCGCATGCAGCGCTTTTCCGACGCGGCAGGAGCCTATCGCAACGCCATTCGGCTCGATGGCGACAGCGCCGTTCGCCAAGCCGGTCTCGGCGAGGCGATCGCCAGCGCGGCAGGCGGCATTGTCTCGGCCGATGCCCAGGATGCTTTCGAAGCAGCCCTGAAGCTCGATCCGGCCAATGCGAAGGCCAGCTTCTACCTGGCCATGGCATTGGCGCAGGAGGGTCGCGCCAAGGAAGCGACCACGGCATGGCAGGCGATGCTGGGCAGATTGCCGCCGGATTCGCCATGGCGCGGTGCCGTCGAGCAGGCGCTCGCCAAATCCGGAGGCTCCGACGTCGCTTCCGGCGGCGCCACCAATGGTCCCGATGCCGGCGATGTCGACGCCGCATCCTCGATGTCGCCGCAGGACCGGGAGACCATGATCAATACGATGGTCGCCGGCCTCGACGACAAACTGCGGCAAAATCCGCGCGACCCGGAAGGATGGATGCGGCTCGTTCGTTCCTATGTCGTGCTCGGCAAGGCCGATCAGGCGCGTGAGGCGCTCGGTCGCGCCATTGCCGTCTTTGGAGCCGACAGTGACCAGGCGAAGAAATTCACTGCCTTTGCCGCTTCGCTTGGGCTTGCGGCGACGGAGTAGAACAAGACATGACGCGCAAGCAGAAACGATTGTCGGTGATCGCGGGCGGGCTGGTCTTCCTGGGTGCCGCGACGGGGCTGACTTTTTACGCGCTTGGCCAGAAGGCCTCCTATTTCTACATGCCGGCCGATCTCACCACCGCCAGTGTCCAGCCTGGGCAGCGCATCCGGTTGGGTGGGTTGGTCGAAAAAGGCACGATCCAGCGCGGGCAGGGGGCCACGGTCGGCTTTTCGGTGACCGACACGCACAAATCGGTCAAGGTCACCTACACCGGCATCCTGCCCGACCTTTTTCGCGAAGAGCAGGGCGTCATCACCGAGGGTACTTTCGGCCCGGACGGGGTTTTTGTTGCCGATAGCGTGCTGGCCAAGCATGATGAGCGCTACATGCCCAAGGAGGTTGCGGACGGCCTCAAGGCCAAGGGCGTCTGGCAGGAGAACAAGAGTGAATAGCTCCGGCAGGAGAGCGACAATGGATCACGGGCATGGTTGAAACGGGACATTTCGCCCTCGTCCTGGCGTTTGCGCTTTCGCTGGTGCAGACGGTGGTGCCGCTGTTTGGCGCGCGCCTGAACAACCAGCGCCTCATGGCCGTCGGCGGTCCGGTCGCAGTGACCGGCTTTGCCTTGACGGCGCTGTCCTTCGTAGCGTTGGCGAGTGCCTATGCAAGCTCCGATTTCTCGGTGGCAAGCGTGTGGGAAAACTCGCATTCCTTGCAGCCGTTGATCTACAAGATCACCGGAACCTGGGGCAATCATGAAGGCTCGATGCTGCTTTGGGTGTTGATCCTGACCTTCTTCGGCGCGCTCGTCGCCGCTTTCGGCTCCAACCTGCCGGCGACGCTGCGCGCCAATGTGCTTGCGGTGCAAGGCGCCATCGGCGCCGCCTTCTTCCTGTTCATCCTGGCGACGTCCAATCCGTTCATCCGGCTCAATCCGGCGCCGATCGAAGGCCGCGATCTGAACCCGATCCTGCAGGATCTCGGCCTCGCCATCCACCCGCCTTTCCTCTATCTCGGCTATGTCGGCTTCTCGATCTGTTTTTCCTTCTCGGTTGCCGCTCTCATCGAAGGCCGCATCGACGCGTCCTGGGCGCGCTGGGTGCGGCCGTGGACGCTGGTCGCCTGGATGTTCCTGACCGGCGGCATCGCCATGGGATCGTACTGGGCCTACTACGAACTCGGTTGGGGCGGTTTCTGGTTCTGGGATCCGGTCGAGAACGCCTCCTTCATGCCGTGGCTGGCGGGGACCGCGCTGCTCCATTCGGCCATCGTCATGGAAAAGCGCTCGGCGCTGAAGATCTGGACGCTGCTGCTCGCCATCCTGACCTTTTCGCTGTCGCTGCTCGGCACCTTCCTCGTGCGTTCAGGCGTGCTGACCTCTGTGCACGCCTTTGCCACCGATCCGACGCGCGGCGTGTTTATCCTGTGCATACTGACGCTGTTTATCGGCGGCTCACTGGCGCTGTTTGCGCTGCGCGCTTCCCGGCTGACGACCGGCGGCCTGTTCCAACCGATTTCCCGAGAAGGGGCGCTGGTCCTCAACAATCTGTTCCTGACGACGGCGACGGCGACCGTCCTCGTGGGCACACTCTACCCGCTCGCCGTCGAAGCCTTTTCAGCCGACAAGATCTCGGTCGGCGCGCCGTTCTTCAATCTCACCTTCGGACCGCTGATGGTGCCGCTGCTGCTCGTGGTTCCGTTCGGGCCTTTGCTGGCCTGGAAGCGCGGCGATGTCTTCGCCGTCGCGCAGCGCCTTATGGTGGCCTTTGCAGCGGCGCTGCTGGCGACGCTGGTCACCGTTCTGTTCATCGACGGCGCCTCGGTGTTCGCAGCCCTGGGCGTTGGCCTTGCCGTCTGGCTGATCCTTGGCGCGCTCACCGACCTCGCCGTCAAATCCGGCTTTCGGACCGCCGCAACGGGGATCATGGTCAGGCGCTTGCTCGGCCTGCCGCGCTCGGTCTTCGGCACCGCCTTCGCTCACCTTGGCCTCGGCCTGACCACGCTCGGCATCGTCGGCACACTTTGCTTCGGCACCGAGAAGATCCTGTCGATGCATGCCGGTGAGACCGTCGAACTGTCCGGCCATACGCTGCGTTTCGTCGGGCTTTATCCGGCCCAGGGACCGAATTACAGCGAGGATCTCGGCCGCTTCGAACTGATCGGCGTCAGCGGCAGCCCTGTTGGCGAAATCAGCTCCGCCAAACGGTTTTATCCGGTGCGGCAGATGACGACGACGGAATCGGGCATCAGGACGATTGGTTTCTCGCAGCTCTACATCTCGCTCGGCGACGAGGGCAATGACGGTTCCGTCGTCGTCCGTCTGTGGTGGAAGCCGCTGGTGACGTTGATCTGGGGCGGCGGCCTGATGATGATGGCGGGCGCGGCGATGTCGCTGATGGACCGGCGCCTGCGCGTCGGCGCGCCGTCGCGGCGGCGCAAGCAGGCGAGCGCGGTGCCATCCGCGACCCTGCCATGAACGCGCGGCTTTCGCTGACCTCCATTGTCCTGCTGCTGGCGCTGTTCTTTGCCGGCACGGCCCTGGCGGTGAAGCCTGACGAGGTGCTGCCTGATCCGACGCTGGAGGCGCGGGCGCGGGCGCTGTCGGAAGGCTTGCGCTGCATGGTCTGCCAGAACCAGTCGATCGACGAATCCGATGCCGACCTTGCCCGCGACCTGCGCGTCCTTGTGCGTCAGCGCCTCGTCGCCGGCGACACCGACCAGCAGGTGATGGATTACGTCGTGTCGCGCTATGGCGAGTTCGTGCTGCTGAAGCCGCGTTTCGACCTGCGCAATGCGTTGCTATGGGGCACGCCCGTCCTGCTGTTGCTGGTGGGAGGCGGTTTCATCGTGCTGACCGCGCGGTCGCGCCGCGTGCTGGCGACCAATGCGTTGACCACTGAGGAACAGGCGGCGCTGGACAAGATACTAGGCAATTAGCTCGGCCATTCCTCCGAGGGCCAGTCCCGCGACGTGTGAATGACGCGCAGGATAGCGACGCTCTGACGGCTAGCGATCGGGCGCAACTCATAGGCAATGATGTAGGGCAGGCGGTCGATGAGCTTCTCATATGTGCCTGTCACTTGGCCTGGGCGGCCCGTCGCCATCTCACCAAGGCCCTGGCCCATTTCACGAATACGATCCGCCAGGCGTCGGGCGGCAGCAGGATTGTCCTGAGCGATAAAGGCAACTTGCTGCTTAAAATCGTCCAGCGCTTCTCGCGACCAGGCGACGAACCGCTTCACGCCTTGCCCAAGCGCCTAGCTTCCGCCGATTCGATGACTGCGTCGATTTCCGCCATCGCATCGTCGTGAGGCACGACACGGCCAGCCGCCGCATCTTCCATGCCGCGTTTGATGCCTTCAATGATATCGAGTTCGCGATCGACGTAGGCCGAGACCGCCTCGGCGGCGAGGAACGATTTGCTACGCCGGGTGTCGGTGGCGATCCGCTCCAGCTTCAGCTTGGTTTCGGAAGAGACCCGGATGGTCATGGTGGTGCTTGCTGTCATTTATGAAAGCCTTGTGCTGAGTTGTGTACAAGATAGCACATTGGACATCGCAGCCAAGGGGGATTGTGCGTCCCCTGACTCCCAAACATTACCAAAGTTTCATGTGTCGGAAATGGCGCTGTAATGTGTGCCGCTCTAATTCTCCTTTCCTGAGGATGCCGACCAAGCAGCGTCCGTTGAAAGAGGATAAGAAATCCATGAATATTGCCCCCAATTCATATTCCGTCACCCGCAAGCGTCTCATGGCTGCCGTCGCATCTGTCGCCGTGGCCGGTGCGATCGGCGTTGGCGCGCTGACCAGCGGAACCAGCCCTGTTCTGGCCGATGCCGTGCGCGTCGAGGCGCCGCAGGTGCCGGGCTTCGCCGATGTCGTCGAGCGCGTTTCTCCCGCCGTTGTCAGCGTCAAGGTCAAGGCCAAGATCAGCCCGGCCGCCGATGATGGCTCCGACCCGTCCGACGATCAGGATGGCATGAACAACCTGCCCAACAATCCACAGCTGCGCCGCTTCTTCAAGGAATTCCATGGCTTTGGTGACCAGGACGGCCAGGGTGGCGGCAACAGGCGCTTCAGCCACCGCGACCGCAACAACGACCAGCCGCGGCCGGTTGCCCAGGGCTCGGGCTTCTTCATCTCGGATGACGGCTATCTCGTCACCAACAATCACGTTGTTTCGGAAGGCTCGGCCTTCACCGTGGTGATGCATGACGGCAAGGAACTCGACGCCAAGCTGGTCGGCACCGACCCGCGCACCGATCTCGCCGTGCTTAAGGTCGACGGCGTCGGCAAGTTTACCTATGTCGACTTCGCCGATGACTCCAAGGTTCGCGTCGGCGACTGGGTGGTGGCCGTCGGCAATCCGTTCGGCCTTGGTGGAACCGTCACCGCCGGCATCGTGTCCGCCCGCGGCCGTGACATCGGCGCTGGCCCTTATGACGACTTCATCCAGATCGACGCATCGGTCAACCGCGGCAATTCTGGCGGTCCGACCTTCAACCTCAACGGGCAGGTCGTCGGCATCAACACCGCGATCTTCTCGCCGTCCGGCGGCAGCGTCGGCATCGCCTTCGACATTCCCGCTTCGACCGCCAAGCAGGTCGTTCAGGACCTGATGAAGAGCGGTTCCGTGCAGCGCGGCTGGCTCGGTGTGGAAATCCAGCCGGTCACCTCCGACATCGCTGAGTCGCTTGGTCTGAAGTCCAACAACGGCGCACTGGTTTCCAGTGCCCAGGACGATGGTCCCGGCAAGAAGGCGGGCATCACGGCCGGTGACGTGATCACCCAGGTCGACGGCAAGGATGTCGCTTCGCCGAAGGAACTGGCCCGGCTGATCGGCGCCTATTCGCCTGGCAAGTCGGTCGACGTCACCGTGTGGCGCGACGGCAAGAGCCAGACGGTCAAGGTCGATCTCGGCAAACTGCCCTCGAACGACAAGCAGGCCTCTGTCGACCAGCAGCAGCCCGCCGCCCCGGCCAAGCCCGACACGCTGGCCGATCTCGGCCTGACCGTTACCAAGTCTGAAAACGGCAAGGGACTGGTGGTGACCGATGTCGATCCCGACAGCGACGCCGCCGATCGCGGCATCCAGCCGGGCGACGTCATCACGTCAGTCAATTCGACCGAAGTGAACGGCACCGAAGACGTCACCAAGGCGATGACCGAAGCAGTCAAATCCGGCCGCAAGGCAGTGCTGATGCAGATCACCCGCGACGACACCAATCGGTTCGTCGCGCTGCCCGTCGCCAAAGGCTGAGGTCGGTCCCGGAGCGTTCTCTCGGCCTTTCCAGGTGGGTGAGGGCGTTCCGGCGGCAGGTTGGACTTTTCCAGTGCGGCAGTTTCAATACCCCGAGCCGCCGTGCGGGAAAGCATGGAGGAGCGCGCGTTAGTCAGTCATCGCGCCTTCCCCCGGCGGCAGCGGGCTTCCCATCGTCCGCTGCCGCACACTTTCAAAAGCGCTTCCGCGATCCGATGCAAACGACATCGGCGGCGAGCAGCTTTATCGCGCACGGCTTCGGGCAATCTTGATCGCGGTGCGCTTTGGCAAAGGCCACAATGCAGATGTCTGCCACTCAACCTTCCGGCGAAATCGCGTATAACAGCCCTATGAAGATTCTCGTCATAGAAGACGATCGCGAGGCTGCGGATTACTTGCAGAAAGCCTTTGCCGAGGCCGGTCACACCGCTCATGTCGCCGGTGACGGCGAAACCGGCTTTGCGCTCGCCGACGCCGGCGACTACGACGTGATGGTGATCGACCGGATGATGCCGCGTCGCGACGGCCTGTCGGTCATTGCCGGTCTCCGGTCCAGGGGCAACACGACGCCGGTGCTGATCCTGTCGGCGCTCGGCGAGGTCGATGATAGGGTCACGGGGCTGCGCGCCGGCGGCGACGACTACCTGACGAAACCCTATGCCTTCTCCGAGCTTCTCGCCCGCGTTGAGGTTCTGAACCGTCGCGCCAGCGCCAAGGAAGCCGAAACCGTCTACCGCGTCGGCGATCTCGAACTCGACAGGCTGTCGCATTCGGTCCGCCGTGCGTCACGCGAGATAACGCTGCAGCCGCGTGAATTCCGCTTGCTCGAATATCTGATGCGGCATGCCGGCCAGGTGGTGACACGCACCATGCTGCTGGAAAATGTCTGGGACTACCATTTCGATCCGCAGACCAATGTCATCGACGTTCATGTCTCCCGGCTGCGCGGCAAGATCGAGAAGGGCTTCGACAAGCCCATCCTGCATACGGTTCGCGGCGCCGGCTATATGCTGAAGAGCGGCTAGCTGCGGCATGGCTCTTTCCGTGCCAGCCATCATGAAGACGACGGCAGCCCGGCTTTCGGCGCTCTACTTCCTGCTCTTCGCGCTGTGCGCGGTGGCACTCGTCTTCTACATGACGTCGCTGTCGGCGCGAATGCTGACCGCGCAGACGCAGGAGACCATCAATGACGAAGTGCTCGGCCTTGCCCGCGCCTACCAGCGCGGTGGCCTGCCGATCCTGGTGCGCGTGGTGGAACAGCGCTCGCGCCAGCCCGGCGCCAACCTTTACCTGATCGCCGACGCCAACGGCCAAATCCTGACCGGCAATGTGCAGAGCCTGGAGCCGGGCGTTCTCGAGAACGAAGGCTGGACCAGCAGTCCGTTCTCTTATCAGCGCTTTGGCGAGGGAGAGCTCGAGCGCCTGCGCAACCTTCCCGCCGAGCAGGGTACCACCACCCAATCCGAGCAGAACGATGCGCAGGCGCAGGGCGAAAAGGGCCACAACGCCATTGCGCTGGTGCTGCGGCTGCCGAACCAGATGATCATGCTGGTCGGCCGCGACCTTGGCGAGCCGGAGCGGTTTCGTGCGGTCATCCGCCGTGCGCTGATGCTGGCGCTCGGCATGATGGGACTGGGCGGATTGCTGATCTGGTTTTTTGTCGGCCGCGCCGCGCTGAAGCGCATCGACAGCGTGTCGGAAGCCAGCCGCCGCATTATGGGCGGCGATCTGTCGGGCAGGCTGCCGGTGACGGGGGTTGGCGATGAGTTCGACCGGCTCTCCGAAAATCTCAATGCCATGCTGGCCAGGATCGCCGCGCTGAATGAAGGCTTGAAGCAGGTTTCCGACAACATCGCGCATGATCTGAAGACGCCGCTGACCCGGCTGCGCAACCGGGCCGAAGCGACGCTTTCGGGCAAGCAAAAGGCTACCGACTACCGGCAGGCGCTGGAAGGCACCATTGCCGAGTCAGACCAGTTGATAAAAACCTTCAACGCCATCCTGATGATCTCCCGGCTGGAGGCTGGCTACTCCTCGGAGAACACCAACCGCGTCGATCTGGCGGAGGCCGTGCGCGATGTCGTCGAACTCTACGAGCCGGTGGCGGAAGAGGCAGGCGTGTCACTGGAAGCAGACGCGCGCGAGGCGGCGTCCGTCGACGGCAACCGCGAACTGATCGGCCAGGCGCTGTCGAACATCGTCGACAACGCCATCAAATATTCCACCGGCGCCAATGCCCAGCCGGCGGTGCGCGTCACGCTCGAGCGAACCGGTGCGGACGTTCGCCTGTCCGTTGCCGACAATGGACACGGCATTCCCGACGATGGCGACCGCGCCCGCGCCACGGAACGTTTCGTGCGGCTGGAGAAGAGCCGTTCGCAGCCGGGTTCCGGTCTTGGCCTCAGCCTCGCCAAGGCGGTCATGACATTCCACAATGGCCGGCTTGAACTCTTGCCTGGCAATCCTGGACTATCCGTGGTCATGAGTTTCCCGGCTCGGGAGGATCACTGATGAGCACTGCAGCGAAGCGGGTGGAGACTGGATGGCTGCTGAAGCCGGCTGCCAAGCTTGCTCCGCTCGACAAGGACCGTGCGCGGTTGGAACTGGCCGAGATCGCTTCCGCCGCGCGCGAAGAAGGACTGACGCGGCTGGCCAAGTTCCTGGCAGGCAAAGGGGAGGGCCAGGATTTCCTTGCCGCCGTCTTCGATCTGTCGCCGTTCCTGCGTGATACCGCACGTCGCCGGCCGCAAATCCTGGATGCGCTGTTCGAGCAGACGATCGAGGCTCGGCTGAAAGCGATCGGCGCCGCCATCGACCAGGCGCATTTGGCGGAGACCTTTTCGGAAACCGGCCTGATGATGGAGCTGCGCCAGTGGAAGGCGGAGGCGCATTTCCTGATCGCGCTGGCCGATCTTGCCGGCGGGGCCGAAACGGCGCTGACGGTCCGGCGATTGAGCGATCTTGCAGACGCCTGCGCCCGTGCGGCTGTCGACTTCCTGCTGCGTGACGCGCATGGCCAGGGCAAACTCCAACTGCCGGATGTCGGCAATCCGTCGAAACAGTCGGGCTGGATCCTGCTCGGCATGGGCAAGCTCGGCGCGTATGAGCTGAATTTTTCCTCCGACATCGATCTGGTGGTTTTCTTCGATCCGGAAGCGCCCGCCGTCGTCGATCCGCTCGACGCCACCGAGTTGTTTTCGAGGCTGACGCGCCGCCTGGTGCGCATCCTGCAGGACCGCACCGAACACGGTTATGTCTTCCGCACCGATCTGAGACTGCGCCCAGACCCCGGTTCGACACCGCTGGCGATCCCGGTCGAGGCGGCATTGCGCTACTATGAGGCACGCGGCCAGAACTGGGAGCGCGCCGCGATGATCAAGGCACGCCCGGTGGCAGGCGATCTGGCCGCGGGTGCGGCCTTCCTCAAGGAGTTGCAGCCCTATATCTGGCGCAAATACATGGACTACGCGGCGATTGCCGACGTCCATTCGATCAAGCGCCAGATCCACGCCCACAAGGGCCATGGCGAGATTGCGGTCAAAGGCCACAACGTCAAGCTTGGCCGCGGCGGCATTCGAGAGATCGAGTTCTTCGTCCAGACCCAGCAGCTCATCGCCGGCGGACGCTTCCCTGAACTGCGTGGCCGCGAGACCGTGCCGATGCTCGGTGAGCTTGCGACCCGCGGCTGGATCACCACCGAGGCGCGCGATGCGCTTGCCCGCCAGTACTGGTTCCTGCGCCGCGTCGAACATGCCGTGCAGATGGTTGCCGACGAGCAGACGCACACACTGCCGGAAGATGATGAAGGCCTGGAGCGCATCGCCCGCATGCTCGCCTTTGCCGACGCTTCTGCCTTTTCCCAAGCGTTCCGTGCCTCGCTGCAGCAGGTCGAACGCCACTACGCGGCACTGTTCGAAACAGCACCCGAACTATCGACCGGCATCGGCAACCTGGTCTTCACCGGCGATGTCGACGATCCCGATACGCTGCAGACCTTGCACGGGCTCGGCTTTCAGCGGCCAAGCGACATCTGCCGCGTCATCCGTGGCTGGCATTTCGGCCGCTATCGCCTCACCCAGTCGGCGGAGGCACGCGAGCGGCTGACGGAACTGACGCCGGCGCTGCTGCGCGCCTTCGGCCAGACGCGCCGGGCCGACGAAGCTCTGATGCGCTTCGACGAGTTTCTCGCCGGCCTGCCGGCTGGCATCCAGCTGTTCTCCCTGCTGCAGTCCAATCCTGCCCTGCTGAAGCTTCTGGCGACGATCATGGGGGCCGCCCCCCGGCTGGCGGCGATCATCACCCGCAGGCCGCATGTCTTCGATGGTTTGCTCGACCCGGCCTTGCTCACCGAACTACCGGACCGCGCCTATCTGTCGGCGCGACTTTCCGCCTTCGTCGAGGGCGACCGACTTTACGAGGATGTGCTCGACCGGCTGCGCATTTTTGCCTCCGAGCAGAAATTCCTGATTGGTGTCCGGCTGCTCGCCGGCTCGATCGATCCGGCGCGGGCCGGCCGCGCCTTTTCCGATCTGGCGGATCTCACCATCGAGGCTGCGTTGAAGGCGGTGACGGCCGAATTCGCGGCACGCCACGGCACCATTGCCGGCGGCGTGGTTTCGCTGCTCGGCATGGGCAAGCTCGGCAGCCGCGAGTTGACTGCCGGATCGGATGTCGACCTGATCCTGCTCTACGACCACGCGCCGGATGCCGAAGAGTCCAACGGTGACAAGCCGCTGGCGCCTTCGCATTACTACACCCGCATGACGCAAAGGCTGATCGCGGCGGTGTCGGCGCCGACGGCGGAGGGCGTGCTCTACGAACTCGACCTGCGCCTGCGGCCGTCCGGCAACAAGGGGCCGGTGGCCACCCATATCGATGCCTTCAAGAAATACCAGCGCCAGGAGGCCTGGACCTGGGAGCACATGGCGCTGGCCCGCGCCCGCGCCATTGCCGGCGACGCCAGCCTGTGCGGCGAGGTTGAAGCGGAAGTGGCGACGGTGCTTGGACAGCCGCGCGACGCCGCCAAGGTGATGGCCGAGGCTGCGGACATGCGGGCCATGATCGAGAAGGAAAAGCCGCCGCGCGATCTCTGGGACATCAAGCTTATTCCCGGAGGATTGATCGATCTGGAATTCATCGCCCAGGTGGCCGTCATCACCGGGCAGGTCGAGACCGGGCGCCGCGCCACCGGCACCGCCGAGATCCTGTCGCGCCTTGCATCGGGCTTCGCCGATGCCGGGATAAGGCAGGAGCTTGGCGATGCCTACGCGCTCTATCTTGCACTGACCCAGATGACGCGGCTGTGCCTCACCGGAGCCTTCGAGCGCGACGACGTTCCGCCGGGGCTTTCGGATCTGCTTCTGGCGGTGACCGACTTGCCGGATTTCGGTGTGCTGGAAGCACACCTCAAGGAGACGTCGCAGAAGGTCAGGAAGGACTTTGATCTTTTGTTTCGTTCGGGATCACCGTGAAGCGATCGTCCCTTGGAATTGAAGACGTTTCGTGTTTTCCAGTCTCATGCAGCTACTCTGTTCGCCGAATCTGCCGGAGCGCGCGGCGTGCGTGAGCCTGCAAAATTCTCTCCCGCAGATAGGCGTAGAAGCGCGGCGGCAGCATACCATAGTCGAATCGGGACGGTTTGCTTCCCGCGATGGGCCTGAGATCGGGACCCGGCCAGAGGAAGTCATTGGTTTCGGTCACGACGATCCATGACGGCGTGTCATCGAGGCCGAGATGGGCTTTGAGTGGCGCAGGTATTTCTACTGCATCGGCAGGATCAGCCGGTGGCGAGTGTGTGACCGGAACGACCGTATGACTTCACGGCCCTCCACGACCCGGCGCGCGGCGACAATGGCGCATGGTCGGTTTTTGCGACCTTCTTCGGCACCCTTTCGTGTTCTCTCACCCAGAGGTAAGAATAGGAAATCACCAGACCCGGGATAGGTTTGGGCAGGCTCACGGTGTCCAGTCTTTGAGCATCGCATCGAGCCCGGCATATTCGCTCGGTACGGCGCTTTCGGCGATGGCGTTCAGCGTCTCATCATCCAGTTCTTCCGCGTTACGGGCGACTCGTCCCTTGACCAACACCTCGAACATCGCCGCCGACAGGAGTACCGTGTGGGTCCGGCCATTCTTTGTGATTGCGACCGGCGCACGCTGGGCAGCGTCCTGAAAACGCCCGACATTCTGCTGGAATTCTGTTGAAGTCACTCGCATGACAAAGTCTACCTTTCTTATCTAAGGTGGATAAAATAGATAACTTTGTCAAAGCGTTTCACCTCGCGTCCATGAGGTGGGATCAGGCCTGGGATGGTGATAAAATATTCACGCTGCAACCTTGATCGCCGGCACGGCCCTCTTCACCGGAATGCGCACCGACACGATCGTGCCGACACCTTCGCTCGACCGGATCTTCAGCGCGCCGCCCTGAAGCTCGGCCAGCGAACGTGAGATGGCAAGGCCAAGGCCAGACCCGGCATGGCTCTTGGAGAACTGGTTCTGCACCTGCTCGAAGGGCCGTCCTAGCTTGCCGAGCGCCTCCTTGGGGATGCCGCAGCCATTGTCCTCGATCGTCAGCACCAACGCGCCGGATGTGTTGCGGGCCCTGACCGATATGTGGCCGCCCTGGCCGGTGAACTTCACCGCATTGGACAAAAGGTTGATGACGATCTGCTTGATCGCGCGGCGATCGGCGACCAGCGTCAGCGCATCGGCAATGCGCGTTTCCACGGTGATGGCCTTTTGCGCCGCCTGCAGCGAAACGACGCGTACGGTTTCGCTGATCAGCGGGCCAAGATCGATCTCTTCCCGGTCCAGCGAAAACTGGCCGGCCTCGATCTTGGACATGTCGAGAATGTCGTTGATGACGCCCAGGAGATATTTGCCGCTGCTGTTGATGTCGGTGGCATATTCTTCGTAGCGCTCCGATCCGAGCGGGCCGAACAGCCCTTGTTCCATCAGTTCGGAGAAGCCGATGATCGCGTTCAGCGGCGTGCGCAACTCATGCGACATGTTGGCCAGGAATTCGGATTTGGCCCGGTTCGCCGCTTCGGCCCGTTCGGTTTCCTTCATGTATTTGCGGTTGAGGTCGACCAGTTCGCGCGAGCGCTCCTCTTCGGCCCGCCGCGCGAGGCTGAGATCATGGATCGTTGCCATCAGCCGGCGCTCGCTGTCGACCAGCTTCTCCTGGTGCAGCTTGATCTGGGTGATGTCGGAGCCGACCGAGACGATGCCGCCGTCCCGGGTCTTCAGTTCGTTGACCTGCAGCCAGCGGCCATCGGCCAGCTGCCGCTCGAAAGTGGCGCCGCCCTGCAGACCGCTGGTGTGGGCAAGCCGCCGTTCGGAAGCAAAGGCCAGCATGCGTTCTTCCAGCGCCGCGCGCGCGGTGCCCGGCATCACGTCGCGGTCCGAAAGCCCGTTGTCCTGCTGGTATTTGGAATTGCACATGATCAGGCGCTGCGTCGAATCCCACAGCACGAAGGATTCGTTGATGTTCTCGATCGCCGTTCTGAGGCGAAGGTCGGCAGCCTCGGAACGCAGCGCCAGATGACGCTGTTCGGTGACGTCGACGGCAATTCCGATCAGCTGGATCTCCGGGGCTTCCGGATCGATGACCTGCGCCCGTGCGCGCATCCAGATCCATTGGCCGTCGGCGTGGCGCATGCGGAACACCTGGTCGATGTGGTCGATCTCGCGTGCGACGATTCTGTTGGCGAGCTCGAACAGGTCGCCGTCCTCGGGATGGATGATCTGATCGACCTCGCCGAAGGACAGCATCGTGTCGCAGGGTTTGTAGCCGAGCATGTCGTACATCGAGCGCGACCAGTACATCTTGCCGCGCACCATGTCCCAGTCCCACAGGCCGCAGCGGCCGCGAACCAGCGCCATGTCGATGCGCTGATGCGCTTCGAGGTAGATGCGGTCGGCCGCCTGCGCACGCGCGGCCTGGCCGAAATAGGCATAGAGGATGACGATCAGCACGCCGGCCGTCAGCACGAACAGGGTGACGTTCAGCGAAACGGTCTTGCGCCAGGCATCGAAAACCGCGTCCTGTGGCACCAGGGCCGCCGATGCGCCCTTTCCGCCATCCGCCAGGCTGACCGCCGCGTACCAGTCCCGTCCGTCGATGTTGACGTCCATGACGCCGGCACGATCGCCGAACATGAACAAGGGCTGGCCGCCCTCGACGAGGCCGTCCAGCGAATGGCCCTGCCATGGCATCGAGCGCGGCGTCACCGCGACGATCTTGAAAGCGCTGTCGGTGATGACAAGCACATGGCTGCGGCCCATCGCGCCCTGACGGCTGGTGGTCTCCAGCAGATCCTGTATGGCGCCGGGCACTGTTTCCGAGGTGGTGGCGAGCGAACTGGCCAGCTGGCCCGCCGCCAGCGTCAGGATCGCCTTGGCATTGCGCTCGACATCGTCGCGCTCGTTCATCAGTGACAGCACGCGCAGCGCTGCGATGACGATCAGGAAGGTGATGATGAGGGCGGGTATTGATCGGCGCAGCAGCGGCTCGGCGGCCAGAAGCCGCCGGTAGGCCGGTTCGGCGATGAGCCGCGTATTCCCGGCAAGACCGTCGCCGCGCGTCTCGCGATGCGCAAAAACCGTCCCTCCGGGCGCGCCCCACGCGTCCGCCTTCGCCATAAATGGCACTCCCCGAATTTGCCTATGCTGCTTGGCGATCCGGCAAACGCCGCACATCCGAATCGTCAGTAAAGAATCAAAGGTGATTCGCCTTGTCCAGTGGTCCGGCGAAAAAAGATTAAAAATCGACTAAAATAACGCCGAAACGGCCCAATGTCTCTTGCCGGGCGCCCGCTTATGCCAGCGTACGCTCGACAATATCCCGCAGATCCGCCGATAAGTTTTCGGCGCCGGCGATCGACAGCAGCGCTTCCCTGGCCTTGGCTTGCCGCAAAGGTTCGAGCGAACGCCACGATCTGAGCGCCGTCGCCAGCCTGGCTGCCACTTGCGGGTTGCCCTTTTCAACCTCGAGCACAGTCTGAGCAAAGAACCAGTAGCCTTCGCCGTCAGCACGATGGAAGCCGGTCTGGTTGGCGCTGGAGAAGGTGCCGATCAGCGAGCGAACTCGATTCGGATTGCCCATCGAGAAGGCCGGGTGGTTGGTCAGGGCCTTCACGGTGTCGACGGTTTGCGGCCCCGGAACGCTGGCCTGGATCTGGAACCATTTGTCCATGACCAGCGGGTCGGACCCATAGGTCGTCTCGAAAGCCGCCAGCGCCTCGACCGCCTCGGGCGAACCGTGGTGACGATGCGCGAGCACGGCAAGTGCTGCCGCGCGGTCGGTCATGTTGGTCGCCGACTGGAAATGCCCGGCGGCGAGTGCTGCTCCACCCGGCTGCAGCGACAGATAATCCAGCAAGGTGTTGCGCAAGGCGCGTCGTCCGGCGCTCGCCGCGTCGAGGCTGAACGCTTCTCTGTCGGCAAGGCTGCGGTAGAGGCCCGAAAAAACGTCCCGGTTCGCAGTGCCGATCGCCAGCGCCAGTGCCTCGCGAGCCGCATAGATGGCATCGGGGTCGATGTTCCTGCCGATGTCGCGGGCGATGTCGGCTTCGCCGGGCAATGCCAGCGCCAGTGCTCGATAGGCCGGCTCCAGCGTCTCGTCACCGGCGATGCTGCCGGCGAGTTCGATCAGCCGCGGTGCAAAGGCCGGCTGCTTGCCGCCGAGGACCTCGCGGAAGGCTGATATCAGTGCATCGGTCAGCAATGTGTTGAAGGCCTGCCAGCGCGAGAAGGCGTCGCTGTCATGGCGGGCGAGAAAGAACTGGTCGTCGGCTTTCTGCTCGACGGACAATGTCACCGGCGCCGAAAAGCCGCGGTTGAGCGACACGGCCGGGCGCTCGGTGACGCCTGAAAACCGCACCATGTGGCGGCGCTTGCGGATATGGACGACGCCGTCCTCGACGCTGGCGCCTTCGACGCCGCTATACGGCACAGGCTTGCCGCCGGCGCCGATCAGGCCGAAAGCCAGCGGGATGTGCATCAGCCGCTTGCGGCTTTCGGACGGTGTCGGCGGCACCGACTGCTCGATTTCGAGCGTGAATTCTTGCGCGGCCGGATTGTGCGTCGAACTGATCGTCAGGTTCGGCGTGCCTGCCTGATGATACCAGAGCGCGAACTGCGACAGGTCGCGGCCGGACGCATCCTCGAACACCTTGATGAAATCCTCGATCGTCGCCGCGTCACCGTCGTGTCGCTCGAAATAGAGGTCCATGCCGGCGCGAAAGACGTCGGCACCGAGAATTGTGCGGATCATGCGCACCACTTCGGAGCCCTTCTCGTAGACCGTCGCCGTGTAGAAATTGTTGATTTCGCGGTAGCGGCGCGGCCGCACCGGATGCGCCAGCGGACCTTGGTCCTCGGGAAACTGGTGGGCGCGCAAGGTGCGCACTTCGGCGATGCGCTTGACCGCGCGCGAACGCTGGTCGGCAGAGAATTCGTGATCGCGGAAAACCGTCAGGCCTTCCTTCAGGCAGAGCTGGAACCAGTCGCGGCAAGTGATTCTGTTGCCTGTCCAATTGTGGAAATACTCATGCGCGATGATCGCCTCGATATTGGCGAAATCGGCGTCCGTCGCGGTCTCCCGGTCGGCCAGCACATATTTGTCGTTGAAGATGTTAAGGCCCTTGTTCTCCATCGCGCCCATGTTGAAGTCGGACACGGCGACGATGTTGAAGACGTCGAGATCGTATTCGCGGCCGAACGCCTCCTCGTCCCATTTCATCGACCGCTTCAGAGCATCCATCGCGTAGCCGGCCAGCTTCTCCTTGCCGGGCTCGACATAGATGCCGAGTTCGATCGTGCGGCCCGATAGCGTGACGAAACTGTCCGCAACCTGGCCGAGATTGCCGGCCACCAATGCGAACAGATAGGACGGCTTGGGGAAAGGGTCGTGCCACACGGCATAGTGCCAGCCGTCGCCGAGGTCGCCCCTGTCGACCGGGTTGCCGTTGGACAGGAGCAGCGGCGCTTCGTCACGTATTGCCTCTATGCGCACCGTGTAGACGGACAGGATGTCGGGACGATCGAGGAAATAGGTGATGCGGCGAAAGCCCTCGGCTTCGCATTGCGTGCAGTAGACATGGCTCGAGCGGTAGAGGCCCATCAGGGCTTCATTGCCGGCCGGCGCCACCTCGGTCTCTATGAGCAACTGGAAGCGACGCGCCGCCGGCGGCTTGAAGATGGTCAGTTGATCGGGCGTCGCCAGCAGATCCGCCGGCTTTACCTTCTTGCCGTCGATCTCTATGCGCTTGAGGGTCAGCCCGTCGCCGTCGAGCACCAGCGGTGCCGACACGGAGACGTCGTCACGACGCTCTATCGTGAGCACGGCGGTGACACGCGTTGCGTCTGGCGAAAGGCGGAAGGTAAGGTCGGTTTTCGGAATGAGGTAGTCGTTGGGGCGATAGTCTTCGAGTTTGAAGACCTGGCCGGTGTCCGTGCGCATTCCGTGGGTTTTCCTGTCGATTGCGTTGGCGGCGGATTGTGTCCGCTGGTCCAAGAAATTTGAAGTCCGCGCTCTTTACACGAAACCGCCCCTCGACAAAACTGAGGCAATGCCTATTTCAGGCGTTCCTTCTCCTGTCATCATCACGAGGCATCCATGACCGTCGTCACACCGAAATTCGGCATGGGCGCATCCGTGCTGCGGCGCGAGGATGCCGCCTTCATCCAGGGCCAGGGCCGCTATACCGACGACATCCAGCCGGCTGGCGTCCTGCATGGCTATGTCCTGCGCTCGCCGGTCGCCAAGGCCAGCTTCACCATCGGTTCGACCGAGGCGGCGAAGGCAGCACCTGGCGTCCATCTGGTGCTGACCGGCAAGGATCTTGCCCATCTCGGCGATCTGAAATCCGGCGTCATGCAGGAACAGCCGGACGGCACCAAGGCTCCGACGCGCGACATCCCGATCCTGTGCCGCGACCGCGTCAACTATGTCGGCGATGCCGTTGCCTTCGTCGTCGCCGACAGCCGAGCCTTGGCGCAGGATGCCGCCGAACTGATCGATGTCGACTATGACGGCGAAGATGCGGCCTCCGGGACGGCAACGGCATTGGCCGAAGGCACGCCGCTGGTCTGGCCGGAGCTTGGTTCCAACCGCGCCTTCAGCTACCACATGGGCGACAAGAAAAAGACCGAAGCGGCTTTCGCCAAGGCCGCCCATGTCACCCGCATCGAGTTCGTCAACAACCGGCTGGTGTGCAACTACATGGAGCCGCGCTCCGCGATCGGCGAATGGAACGTCGAGGAGAAGCGCTTCGTGCTGACCACCGGGTCGCAAGGCGTGCACTCCATGCAGTATATCCTGGCCAGCGTGTTCAAGATCAAGAAGGACCAGCTGCGCGTCATCACGCCTGATGTCGGCGGTGGTTTCGGGCCGAAGAGCTTCGTCTACCGCGAATATCCGCTGGTGCTGGAAGCGGCAAAGCGGCTTGGCCGCCCGGTGAAATGGGCCGGCGACCGCACGGAACACTTCCTGACCGACGCGCAAGGGCGCGACAATTTCGTCACGGCCGAGATGGCGCTGGACAAGGACGGCCGCTTTCTCGGCATGAAGGTGGACCTGCTCGCCAACATCGGCGCCTATATCTCGCAATACGGTCCGTTCATCCCCTATATCGGCGTCACCATGTCGACCGGTGTCTATGATATCCAGGCGCTCGACGTCTCGGTGACCGGCCTCTACACCAACACCTGCCCGGTCGATGCCTATCGCGGTGCCGGCCGTCCGGAAGCAGCGTTCCTGCTGGAAAAGCTCGTCGACGCCTGCGCGCACGATCTCGGCCTGCCTGTCGAGGAGATCCGCCGCCGCAACTTCATCCGTCCGGAGCAGTTTCCCTACCGGACGCAGACCGGTCGCCTTTACGACAATGGTGAATTCGAAGGCCATATGGAGCGCGCCATCGAGCAATCCGAATGGAAAGCGTTTCCTGAGCGGCTGGCGCAATCGAAGGTCGGTGGAAAAATCCGCGGCCTCGGCATGGCGACCTATATCGAGGCCTGTGCCTTTCCGGGCTCGGAGCCGGCCTTCGTCGAACTCAATGGCGACGGCACGGTGACGCTGAAGATCGGCACCCAGACCAACGGGCAGGGGCACGCCACCGCCTATGCGCAGTTCCTGTCGGAAAAGCTCAATCTCGACATCGACAAGATCCATGTCCGCCAGGGCGACACCGACGAATTGAAGGCCGGCGGTGGCACTGGCGGCTCGCGCTCCATTCCGCTGGGGGGTGTATCGGCTTCCCGCGCGGGCGAGGATCTGGCCAACAAGATCAAGCGCATCGCAGCCGACGAACTGGAGGCTTCTGCCGGCGACATCGAATTGTCCGACGGCATTGCCCGCATCGTCGGCACCGATCGCTCGATCGATTTTTCCGCCATCGCCAAGGCCGCCAAGACATCAGACGATCTCAAGGGCTTTGGCGAGTTCGTGCAGGACGAATGCACCTATCCCAACGGCACCCATATCTGCGAGGTCGAGATCGATCCCGACACCGGCGCGACCGAGATCGTCCGCTACACCATCGTCGACGATTTCGGCGTCACCGTGAACCCGATCCTGCTCGCCGGCCAGGTGCATGGCGGCGTCGTGCAAGGCATCGGCCAGGCACTGACCGAAGACACTATCTATGGCGAGGATGGACAGCTTTTGACGGCGAGCTTCATGGATTACGCCATGCCGCGCGCCGACAATTTCCCGTTCTTCCATTTCGAGACCCGCAACGTGCCTTCGACCACCAATGCACTCGGCATCAAAGGCGCGGGCGAGGCCGGCACCATCGGCTCGACGCCGGCGGCACTCAATGCGGTGACCGACGCGCTCTGGCGCGCTTACGGCGTCAAGCACATCGACATGCCGGCAACGCCGGCGCGTATCTGGGCGGCGATCCGAGAAGCGTCGGGAGCGTGACAGCAGGCCCCGGCAGCCCCCCGGCCACAGCCAGCGATGATGCCGGCGGGCACGACACGCTTACCGGCATCATGCTCAAGATCGTGTCGGTGGCGGTCTTCGTCGGCATGCAGACCTGTATCAAAGCCGCAGGCACGATTCCGGCCGGCCAGATTGTCTTCTTCCGCTCTTTTTTCGCCATCTTCCCGATCATCGCCTTCCTGGCTTTCAGGAAAGAACTCGGCACTGCCTTCACCACCAGGCGTCCGTTCAACCACATCGCCCGCGGCCTGGTCGGCGTCTGCGCCATGGGGCTCGGCTTTTTTGCGTTGACCCGACTGCCGCTGCCGGAAGCGATCACGCTGAACTACGCGCAGCCGCTGCTGGTGGTGGTGTTCAGCTC
The DNA here is from genome assembly GCF_040319775.1 of Mesorhizobium sp. M0870. Lineage (NCBI taxonomy): Bacteria > Pseudomonadati > Pseudomonadota > Alphaproteobacteria > Hyphomicrobiales > Phyllobacteriaceae > Mesorhizobium > Mesorhizobium sp. M0870. Next base: position 79,437 of record NZ_JAMYOI010000001.1, on the reverse strand, counting down.
CATCTTCCTCGGCGAGGCCATCCGTGTCTATCGCTGGAGTGCGGTCGCGGTCGGTCTTGTCGGCGTGCTGATCATCTCATGGCCGGAACTGACGCTGCTGAGTTCCGACGAGGCGCTCGACGATCAGGAAGTGCTTGGCGTCATGGCCGCTCTTGTCGCGGCGGCGATCTCGGCCGTCGCCATGCTCTTGGTGCGCAATCTCGTGCAAAGCGAGCGCACAGCGACCATCGTGCTGTGGTTTTCGGTGACGGCAAGCGTCATGTCGCTGCTGTCGCTGCCATTCGGCTGGCAGGCGCTGACGCCGCTCCAGGCAGCTCTCCTTGTTGCCGCCGGCTTCTGCGGCGGCCTCGGCCAGATCCTGATGACGGCGGCCTATCGCCATGCCGAGGCCTCGGTGGTGGCGCCGTTCGAATACACCTCGATGATCCTCGGCGTCGTCGTCGGCTATCTCGTCTTCGGCGACGTCGCCACGCTCCATATGCTTGTCGGCGGCCTGATCGTCGTCGCCGCCGGCATCTTCATCATCTGGCGCGAACGCCAGCTTGGCCTGGAGCGCACCCGCACGCGCAAGGCGTCTTTGCCTGAAGGGTGATTACGACAGCTCGGCTCGCTCCTTCGCCAACCGAACCAGCACTGTCCTCGTCTGTTCATCGGCGGGGAAAAACGATTCGATCGCCAGTTCCGAAAGCGTCACGTCGAGCGGCGTGCCGAAGACAGTGATGGTGCTGATGAACGACAGCACCTGATCGCCATGCGCCAGCCTGAGCGGATGCACGATGGCATTCGGCTCGACGGACACCGGCCGGCTGCCTTTCAAGCCGGACGGGTAACTGCGCAATTCGCGCTCCAATTCGACCAGCACAGGGTCACCGCTCGCGTCGTTCTGGTGTTTCAGGCGCTCGAGCAGATGCGTTCGCCATTCCTGAAGGTTGACGATGCGCGGTGCGATGCCGCCGGGATGCAGGCTGAGGCGAAGCACGTTGACCGGCGGCGTCAGCAGCGAAGCCTCGCTGACATCGTCAAGGAAGGGTGCAATGGCGGCATTGGCCGAAACCAGGTTCCAGTGGCGGTCGACGGCGAGTGCCGGGAAAGGCTCGTGGCCTTTGAGGACGATCTCGACGGCCGCCATCGCCGGCGCCAGCGTCGTGTCGGTCAGGGAGCGTTCGCCGAAGCTGGGCGCAAAACCGGCGGCGAGCAGCAATTGATTGCGTTGCCTCAGCGGTATCGACAATTGCTCGGCCAGATGCAGCACCATGTCGCGCGAGGGCGCGGCGCGGCCGCTTTCGACGAAGCTCAGATGCCGCTGCGAGATCTCGGCCTCCATGGCGAGGTCGAGCTGCGACATGCGGCGGCGGGTGCGCCATTCGCGAATGAGGCTGCCGGCGGACGTTTGGGGTGTTGTCATGAGGCATGATTAGGTCGAGAGCAGACGTATTTCAATTACCTCGGAGGTTATCGGTACGGCATCCATGTCGGAGATTGGCTACTCGCCAAGCCTCAGCCAACTTCCCGCAGCTTTGCCTTCACCTCGAGAAAATCCCGCCACGCCAGCTTCTTGTGCGCGGGCGTTCGCAAGAGATAGGCCGGGTGCAGCGTGGGCATTGCCGGAATGGCGATGCCGGATGCCGTCGTGTGAACGCGCCAATTGCCGCGCAGCCGCAATATGCCCTCCGAGGTGTTGAGCAAGGTCTTGGCTGACGGGCCGCCAAGGTTGATCAGCACCTTGGGATTGACCAGTTCGATCTGCCGCTCGATGAAGGGCCGGCAGATCTCGGTTTCGTGCGGCGTCGGCGTGCGATTGCCCGGCGGCCGCCAGGGAATGACATTGGCGATATAGACTGAAGTGCGGTCGAGTCCGATCGCCGCCAGCATGCGGTCGAGCAGCCGGCCCGATCGGCCGACGAAGGGCAGGCCCTCGATGTCCTCATCGCGGCCGGGTGCCTCGCCGACCAGCATGACGGCGGCTTCCGGGTTGCCGTCGGCGAACACCAAGCTCTTGGCGGTGGCCTTGAGATTGCAGCCGTCGAACGCCGCCATGTGCTGGCGAAGCTCGTCAAGCGTTGTTGCCGTCGTTGCCAATTGGCGGGCAAGTGCTGCCTGAATTTCGTCGGGAACCGTGGCCGACGGTGCGCGCAAAACAGGTGGCGCATTTGGCCTGTCGCCCCCTTCGGGGCGATTTGTCGAACGCTGCTGTGCGGCGGTGTCACCCGAAGGCGCTGCGGTCGGCGCGCGCTCCATCGGCTTTGGCGAGACCTCGGTGAACCGGTTCACCGGCTGCTCTTCGAGCGCCTCGTCGACACCAACGCTGGCATAAAAGGCCAGCAGGTCGGCGATATCAGGTCTGTTGGTTGGGGAAGCGGCAGTCATCGATTCACATTCGTCCGCGTGGCGGCAATTTGCAAGGCTGGCAGTTTCTCTACCAGGGCAACGAACCCGGGTTAACGGGTTCCTTCGGAGCCTTTCGCCGGCGCGTTGGCTGACGGAGCATCAAACGAAAAACCCGCCTGTGTGAAATGACCCCCGAAAGTTGGACATCCACCTTCCGGGGTTTTCATGTCCAAACACAGCGAGAGTTTGAAGCGCACTGTTGTTGATCGTTATTTGAGTGGTGAAGAGAGCTATGCGAGCGCCGGTGCAGCCGACGGCGTAGATGCTGCGACGGTGCGCAAATGGGTTGCGAGCTATCAAGCGCACGGGGTTGCCGGCCTCGCTCGCAAGCTCAGCCACTATGACGGCGAGTTCAAGCTGTCGGTTCTGCACCGGATGTGGGAGGATGGACTGTCCTGCCGACAGACGGCCGCGCTGTTCAATATCCGCAACGCCGGCTGCCTTCCGGACTGGGAGAGGCGCTACGAAGCCGGTGGGATAGAGGCGCTCGCGCCGCGCCGCAGAGGAAGGCCGCGATCGATGTCAGACCAGCCGTCGCCTGGCGAGCCGCCCGTGGCGCAGAGTGATGAGACCAAGAGCCGCGAAGAGCTGCTTGCGGAACTGAACCATCTGCGCATGGAGAACGCCTACCTAAAAAAACTGGAGGCCTTAACGCAGGGACACGCGCCCAAAAAGCGCAAGCTGTCCAAGCGTTAAGGCTGCTCTATCCGCTCGATGGTCTGCTCAAACTGGCAGGGCTTTCCCGCAGCACGTTCTACTATCGACAGAAGGCGTCCCGCGTCGACCGCCATGCTGGTCTCAAGGAGAAGATCAGAGCCGTCTTCGACAGCCACAAGGGCCGCTACGGTTATCGCCGGGTGGCTGCTGCACTGCGCCGGCTCGGTCATGTCGTCAATCACAAGGCGGTGCAGTGTCGGATGGTGGAGATGGGATTGAAGTCGCTGGTCAGGCCGAAGAAGTATCGCTCCTACAAAGGCGGCATCGGAAGGACGGCTCCCGATCTCATTCAACGCCAGTTCAACGCTGACAGCGCCAACCATAAATGGGTGACCGATGTGACGGAGTTCAACCTGGCGGGCGACAAACTCTATCTCTCACCGGTCATGGACCTTTATAACGGCGAGATCATCGCCTTCGAGACCGCAAGGCGACCGCTCTTCAAGCTGGTGGAAAATATGCTCGCCAGAGCGCTGGACCGGCTCGACCAAACCCAACGGCCCATCCTACACTCCGATCAGGGATGGCAGTATCAGACGCCTGCCTACCAGCGCAGGCTCCAGGCACGAGGCATTGCCCAGAGCATGTCACGCAAAGGCAATTGCCTCGACAACGCACCTATCGAGAGCTTCTTCGCAGCTCTTCTACCCCAATACCTTCGAGAACGTTCAGAGCCTCAAGGCCAGCATCGAGGATTACATCCACTACTACAATCATGATCGCATCAAACTGAAACTGAAAGGGCTGAGCCCTGTGCAATACAGAACCCAGCCCTTAAATCTGCCGCCACCTTAAACTGTCCAACTTTAAGGGGTCAGTTCAGTGCGGCGGGTCACTGGCGCAAATCAGCACCATAGGCAAAAATGTACCATAGCTGAGGTCACCGAGTCAAGAAAAAATTCCTATCGTCTATCCCGTCGGTATGCGCGGATCCTGCACCAGATAGAAGGTCCAGCGCGGCGTGTAGTCGGTCATCAGGAATTCGAACCTGGCGGTTTTCAACGGGTCGACCTTGCCATTCCGGAACAGCAGCCGGTCATAGGGTTCGAAATCGCGATCGAAATCGGCGAAATTGCTCGACAAAATATTGTCCGGCGTCTTGTTGCGCTGGTCGAAGGAAAGCCCGTCGCCGAACACGCTCGGCTGGTTCAGGATCTCCTGCAATTCGAACTGGAATTCGACCCAGGCCTGGCCGCTATTGTTGAGCACCTCGATGCGCATATACATCATGCCGTTGGCGAATTCGCCGGCCTTGCCGAAGGCCTGGATCGGCTTTGTCGTGCGGATCGTCAGCGTCACCGGCGTTGACGAATTCAGCTCTTCGGTGATGACGAACGGATCGTCCTTCGTTCCGATGCCCGAGGCGCCGGTGATGCGGAAGCCGCCAAGCTCGTCGGAGAAGGAGTAGGCGCCTGCCGCCCAGACCTTCACTTCGTCGGCGGCAGCGTGATGCGGCGCCAGCATCAGAAGGGCCAAAACGAGCGCCCGGCGGATCCGGCCGGGCGGGAAAAGAAAGCGCGTCGATGAAAAGCCGGCTGGCCCAGGAATGCGCATGGCGTGAAGTATGGCCGATAAGCAAGCCGTCGAACAATTAAAAACGCGCGCCTCGCAGGCAATGCCGGGCGAAAAGCAGTCTTCCAGCCTCGCAATGCGCGACTTTTTGGCCAAAACGGCATTGTCACGTATGCGCCGGTTTCCTGTCGTCAATTGATGCGCTATGCAGCGCGGGAGCCAGCAAGATACCCGAATGGGATAAGCCAGTGCGGAGGGGTTGATGAGCGACATCGAACGCGAAAGCATGGAATTCGACGTGGTTATCGTCGGCGCCGGACCGGCGGGCCTCGCCGCCGCGATCCGCCTCAAGCAGGTCAATCCCGAGCTTTCGGTCGTCGTCCTCGAGAAGGGCGGTGAGGTCGGCGCCCATATTCTCTCCGGCGCCGTTGTCGATCCGATCGGCATCGACCGGCTCTTGCCGGGCTGGCGCGATGAGGACGGCCATCCCTTCAAGACGCCGGTCACATCAGACCATTTCCTGGTCCTTGGCCCTGCCGGCTCGTTTCGCCTGCCCAACATGCTGATGCCGCCGCTGATGAACAATCACGGCAACTACATCGTCTCGCTCGGCAATGTCTGCCGCTGGCTGGCGACCAAGGCCGAAGCGCTCGGCGTCGAAATCTATCCGGGCTTTGCCGCTGCCGGCCTGCTCTACAATGAGCAAGGCGCCGTCACCGGTGTCGTCACCGGCGACATGGGCATCGAGAAGGACGGAACGCACGGTCCGGGCTTCGCACCCGGCATGGCGCTGATGGGCAAATATGTGCTGATCGGGGAGGGCGCTCGCGGCTCGCTCGCCAAGCAACTGATCGCCAGATACAAGCTTTCCGATGGCCGCGAACCGGGCAAATACGGCATCGGCCTGAAGGAACTCTGGCAGGTCAAGCCGGAGAACCACCGTCCGGGGCTGGTCCAGCATTCCTTCGGCTGGCCGCTTGACTTGAAGACCGGCGGCGGCTCGTTCCTCTACCATCTCGAGGACAATCAGGTGGCGGTCGGCTTCGTCCTCCACCTCAATTACAAGAACCCCTATCTGTCGCCGTTCGAGGAATTCCAGCGCTTCAAGACCCATCCGGCGATCAGCGGGACTTTCGACGGCGCCAAGCGCCTCGGCTATGGCGCGCGCGCCATCACCGAGGGCGGCTGGCAGTCGGTGCCGAAACTGTCCTTCCCCGGTGGTGCGCTGATGGGATGTGCGGCGGGCTTCGTCAACGTGCCGCGCATCAAGGGCTCGCACAATGCCGTGCTGTCCGGCATGCTGGCGGCCGAGCATGTCGCAGAGGCGATCGGTGCCGGGCGCGCCAACGACGAACTCGCTTCCTACGAGGAAGCCTGGCGCGCGACCGACATCGGCAAGGATTTGAAGAAGGTGCGCAACGTCAAGCCGCTGTGGTCGCGCTTCGGCACCATCGTCGGTGTCGGCCTCGGCGGCCTCGACATGTGGTTGAACACGCTGTTCGGTGTCTCGCCCTTCGGCACGCTGAAGCATGGCAAGGCCGACTATGCGACGCTCGAGCCTGCCGCCCAGCACAAGAAGATCGCCTATCCGAAGCCCGATGGCGTGCTGACCTTCGACAGGCTGTCCTCGGTGTTCCTGTCCAACACCAATCACGAGGAAAACGAGCCGGTCCACCTGCTTGTGGGCGACATGGAACTGCAGAAGCGGTCCGAGCACGATGTCTTTGCGGGCCCCTCGACGCGCTACTGTCCGGCCGGGGTTTACGAGTGGGTCGACAAGGATGGCAATGCCGCCGCCGATCCCACGGCCAAGGATGTGCGCTTCGTCATCAACGCGCAGAACTGCGTCCACTGCAAGACATGCGACATCAAGGACCCGAACCAGAACATCAACTGGGTGCCGCCGCAAGGCGGAGAAGGCCCGGTCTACCAGGGCATGTAGGCCCGCGCCGGCCACAGCGTGCAAAGACCCCGACGACGGCTCGGGGTCTCCCGTGGCATGTGAAACATTAGGACTGTTGAAACTGCCGCACGCTTATGGTTCCATTCCTTGACGATAAGGAGATGGCCAATGCGCCTGGCGGTTCTGGCATGCCTTGTGGCGATCGGTGCGCTGTTCGGTTTGGCTTCGGCGGCCTCGGCCGGCACCAGGGTGGTGGTTAAGACGCGGACCTACGACATCACCGGGAACACGGGGCTGGCGCTGATGCAGGCTATGGACCGCAAGGGGCCGAAGCACGGCTTCATGACGCATGCCATCGCGCTGACCGGCTACGCGGTGGATTGGGACCTTGACACCAGCCAGGACAATGGCGTTTGCCGCTTGCGGCGTGCCAACGGCACGCTCAATCTCTTCTATACGTTTCCGCGTGTCGCCTCGGCCACCACTCCGACGCTCCGGAAGCGCTGGACGCGGTTCTTCGCCGGCGTCCGCGCCCATGAGGAAACCCATGGCCGCATCGCCAGGGAGATGATGCGGGCCACGGAAAGATCGATCTCCGGCCTCAGGATTGCCGACGACCGGTTCTGCTACAAGACACGTCGCGAGGCACAGCGACGTATCAAGGCCACCAATGCCGCATATGAGGCCAAGCAGCTCGCTTTCGATGCGCGCGAGCATCGCGATGGCGGCCATGTCCAGCATCTCGTCATCGCTTTGGTCAGGCCCTGATCCTTCAGCCTGGCGTCTTGCCGGTCTGGCTTATGGCCGCGGTCGCGGTTTCATGTTCGTCGAGCGGCTTTTGCTGGTTCAGCCTGAGTGAGAACTCCACCATGACCGGGAGGTGATCCGAGCCCGTGTCCTCCAGCCGTGTCGCGGAATGGATGGTCACGCCGCCCTTGCTGAAAACCTGGTCGATCGGCAGGCCGGCGAAGCGCCGCAGCAAGTCCGGCAGCTTGATGTGGATCCAGGTCGGGCCGGCGGACGGCATCACGGTCAGCCCGCCAAGCGCCGCGACCCGCCGCACGGCGGCACTCCACGGCGCGGCATTGCAGTCGCCCGCCATGATGGCCGTCTCGCCGAGCGCGGAAAGCGGCTCCGTCAACTCGCCGATCTGCCAGTACTGCTCGCGTGGCCACGGCCAACTGAGATGGATCGCGGCGACATCGACGTCGATGCCGCCGAAGTCGACGGTCGCTGTCGCCATGGCGCCGCGCCTTTCGCAACGCGCCTCGGTGTCGGCGGCAAAGGGCCGCCGCGAGAGCAGCGCGACGCCGAATATGCCGTTGGGATAAGGACAGAGGATCCGGTATGGATAGGCGCTGCTGATATAGCCAAGCTCGGTCGCCCACATCGCCGATACCTCGTCCAGGGTGATCACGTCGGGATTGGTCCGGCCGATCAGCGACAGCACCTTCTTCGGCGTCGGATTGTCGTAGCGCAGGTTCATCTGCAGCAGCTTGTAGATCGCGCGGTCTTCGTTCTTGGCTTCATAGGCGGCCTGAACCGGCCACAGGCGGGAGAAGGACAGCGACCCGGAAGTGGTGGCGAAGGCCGCCACGGCAAAAAGCAGTGCCACGGCCGCCTGCAGGCGAAATGTCGTGGCCAGCAGCGGCAGTGCGCAAAGCGCCATCAGCACGGCAAGGTGGACGCGGAAATGCGAGAAGGAATCGAAGGCGGGATGCAGCGTTCCGAAAAACCCGGCCACCAGCGCGATCGAACAGGCCAGCATTGCCAGGAATGCAACCGAAATCAGCAATGTCCCGACGCTCGCTCTCTCCATGCCGCCTGCTTATCGGCAGAAATGCGGCCCAATCAAGATGAGAAATGCCTACGCGATGCGTGGTATCGGCCTACTGGAACGCCGTTTCCGAAAAACTTCTGAGCTTGCGCGAATGCAACCGCTCCATCGGCATTTCCGCGAGCTTCTCCATCGCCCTGATGCCGATGGTCAGGTGCTGCGCCACCTGGCGCTTGTAGAATTCGGTCGCCATGCCGGGCAGCTTCAACTCGCCATGCAGCGGTTTGTCCGAAACGCACAGCAGCGTGCCGTAGGGAACGCGGAAGCGGAAGCCATTGGCGGCGATGGTCGCCGATTCCATGTCGAGTGCGATGGCGCGAGATTGCGACAGACGCTGGACCGGGCCACGCTGGTCGCGCAGTTCCCAGTTGCGATTGTCGATGGTGGCGACGGTGCCCGTGCGCATGATGCGCTTCAGGTCGTAGCCGGTAAGGCCGGTGACTTCGGCGACGGCTTCCTGCAACGCCACCTGGATCTCGGCCAGCGGCGGGATCGGCACCCAGACCGGAAGATCGTCGTCCAGCACATGGTCCTCGCGCACATAGGCATGCGCCAGCACATAGTCGCCCAGCGCTTGGGTGTTGCGCAGGCCGGCACAGTGGCCGAGCATCACCCAGGCATGCGGCCTCAGCACCGCAATATGGTCGGTGATGGTCTTGGCGTTGGAAGGCCCGACGCCGATATTCACCATGGTGATGCCGCCATGTCCCGATTTCTTCAGGTGATAGGCCGGCATCTGTGGCAGGCGGGGAACTGCGACGCCTTCACTGGGCGCGCTTTGCCCGCCCTTGGTGATGACATTGCCCGGCTCGACGAACTCCGTGTATCCGCCGCCGCCATTGGCCATCAGGTCGCGGGCGCGGGCGACGAATTCGTCGATGTAGAACTGATAGTTGGTGAACAGCACGAAGTTCTGGAAATGCTGCGGCGTGGTCGCCGTATAGTGCGACAGCCGGTGCAGCGAATAATCGATGCGCTGCGCCGTGAACGGCGCCAGAGGCCTCGGCTCGCCAAAGGCGACTTCGAAGGTGCCGTTGGCGATCTGGTCGTCGGTGCCATCGAGATCCGGCACGTCGAACAGGTCGCGGATCGGCCGCTTGATGCGCTCTGCCGTCGCGCCGTCGACATGGGTGCCTTCAAGGAAGGCGAAATGCAGCGGGATGGGTGTGGTCGATTCCGACACCGTGACCGCAACCCCATGATTGCGCATGATCAGGCGCAACTGCTCGACGAGGTAGCTTTCGAACAGGCCCGGCTGGGTGATGGTGGTGGAAAAATGCCCAGGCGTCGGCATATGGCCATAGGCCTGGCGCGAGTCGATCTGGGTGAATGAGTTGGTGGTGACGCCGATCTCCGGATAGAAGGCCCGGTAGCGCTTGCCATTGTCGCCGCCTGCTGCCGCCAGCTCTGCGAAGGAATCACGCAGGAACTTGGTGTTGCGGTCGTAAAGCGCCTGCAGTGCCTTGACGGCCTTTTCGGCGCTATCAAAGCTTTGCCGGCCAAAAGGCTCCGGCATGACGACAGATTCGATGGCTTGTGGGTAGATTCGCTTTTCCATGGCTCAATATAGAGACTTGGATCGGCACTTGGGAGGGGTGTCGCGACCGAAGGCGGCCAAAGCGCCGTTTTTCTTCAACCGCGCTGCAGGCTGACCAGGAGCACAAAGCCGACGCCGGACTTCTTCAGGGCAGGTGCGTCGATCGTCGAGCCGGCATCGGAGCGCATCATCGGCACGGCCAGAACCGGAGCGGCCAGAACCGCCAGGATAAGCGCCGCCCGCGGCAGAAGCCGAAGGGTCTTGAGAGCGTTGGCGGCGATGCGGTTCATGGTGTTTCAGCTTTTCTTTTCGAGGTCTTGGTTTCTTTGTTCAGTTGCGAAGATGGGTGGGGCAGGCGAGGCGGCAGGTTCCGGAACTGGCTTCGTCCCAGGCGCGGGCCGGACGGCCCGCTTCGGCGACGAGGATGGCGAAGAACATCCCAAACAGGCTCACCAGCAGGCAGACGATGGTGAAGCGGCGAGAAAGCATTGGGTCGGTCTCCTTCAACACGCCGGAGAATGCCCTGATGCAACTGAACCGGCTCTGATGCCGGCGTTCATCTGCGGTTCAAGATGATTGACGGGGTTTCGACGGCGCCGGCGTCGGTTTGGATAGCCGCCGGCGGGTATCGAGCATCACCGGCGCAGGATGTGTCGACAAAACGAAAACGGGGCCCGTCGAGGCCCCGTCATCATGTCGTAAGGGTGCGGTCGATCAGAGCTTGTGCCAGGTCTGGCTCTTGCAGATCAGTCCGCCCAGCACGCAGCCGCTCATCTTGAGAGAGCTGCCCGACAATGTCGCCTTGCCCGAATAGGTCTTGTCGTTTGCCGGATCGGTGATGTTGCCGGCATATTTGTTGTCGCCCGTCGCCTTGAGCGAGCCGATGGTCTTGCCGGCATATTTCCCGGACTTGAGGGTGATGGAAAACGAGCCGCCGCCGGCGATGGCCGCGGTTTCGCCGGCCTGCGTCTTCCAATTGCCTTCGATCGGATCGGCCCATGCCGCACCCGGCACGATCAATGTGGCCGCAAGGGCCAGGCTCAGTTTTCGAAACATGTCTTCCTCCCTGTGGATGTCCGGCCGGATGCTCCGCCTCGCCGGTCTGCCGCTTACGCAAACGTAAGCTAATCCAGCTCCCGGCAAAACAAAAGCGGTGCCGTAGCGGAAGACTTTCGGATTTTGAAGCCACCTGAAAGCGCCTCCTCGACGACGAAATGAAACGATCGGCGCATCGCCTTTGTCTGCCGTGGTTAGCGAAGTCTTGCCCCCGCGTGAGAAAACTTTCGTCAAATTTGACGCAAGCAGGCTGAATTGCTGGGTTTGTATCCTTAACGAATTTCGGCGTTTACCTCTTGTTTTAGCTTTGTTTTCCTCAAATTAAGCACGCCATTTAACGACGGATTCAAGCCTGCACGGCATTCTCGAAAGCATCGGAAGAGCAGCCGGCAAGACGAAAGAAGGCAGCTCTCGGGAGCCTGACAGGGCCGGAAAACAGGGGATTGAAATGGCACGTTTTGAAATGCTTGAAGCAGGTTTCGGCGCCATGGGAGCAACTGCCCAGGCCGACATCCTTTTCGAATTGGGCATGATGTATGCGACCGGCCGCGATTGCGAGACCGATGTCGTTGCCGCCCACAAATGGTTCAACATCGCCGCAATCAAGGGCTCGGCCCGCGCCGCCGAGCTGCGCTCGGAACTGTCGGCCGCCATGTCGAAGGTCGAGATCGCCACGGCGCTTCGCGAAGCCCGCGAATGGATGACCATGCACTGAAATCTGCCAATCGCAGAGAGGTCCATCGAAGACAGGGAAGCTCCGGGATCAAGGCCGCACAGACGGCCAGACCCGGCGAAATCGAAGGCCGCGCAAGACGGTCACGAAGGCAAGAGAAAGAACGCGGCAGGCAGCAAGGCTCAGCTGTGCGCGACACGGGGAAGGCGAGCGGGATTCTTAGGCGCGAGAGCGCCCGGAGATTGCTCGACGGACAAAAAAGCCACGACCAGCCGGAACAAGGCTGGCGTGGCTTTTTGCGTTGATGACGTCTTGCAGGCCCAATCGAGCGGCGCCAATGCGCCTAGACAGGCCGAATGAAGGATGAAATTGTCCGGCCTCTCTGGAAGAAGCGGGGCCGGGGCGGCCGCGCGTGAGTGGAGGAGTTCTACAACAATGAAAAAATTGAGTATTCTAAACGCGGCCATATTCGGCCTGATGATGAGCACGCCGGTCGCATTCGCCGACGACATCACCTTTGCGGTGATCGGCCCGATGACCGGACAGCTCGCCACCATCGGCGATCAGTTCAAGCAGGGCGCACAGGCCGCTGCCGACGCGATCAACGCCGCTGGCGGCATCAACGGGTCGGATGATCAAGCTTGATATCGAAGACGACCAGTGCGATCCCAAGCAGGCCGTGTCGGTTGCCAACCGCGTCGTCGCCGATGGCGTCAAGTTCATCGACGGCCATGCCTGCTCGGGTTCGAGCATTCCGGCCTCGGCCGTCTATGCCGAAGCCGGCGCCTTGATGATGAGCCCGGCCTCGTCAAACCCGGTGCTGACCGATGCGGCAGCCAAGGCCGGCTGGCCGACGATCATGCGCCTATACACGCGTGACGATGCGCAGGGCGCCTTCATCGGCCCATGGATCGCCAAGAAGTTTGCCGGCAAGAATGTCGTCGTCCTGCACGACAAGAGCGCCTACGGACAGGGCGTGGCTGACGCCGTCAGGGCAACGATGAATGCCGGCGGCCTCAAGGAGGTCTACTATGACGGCATCAACGCTGGCGAGAAGGACTATTCGGCTCTCGTCACCAAGCTCAAGGACTTGAAAGCCGACGTCGTCTATTTCGGCGGCTACCATCCTGAAGCTGGCCTGATCCTGCGTCAATCGGCGGAACAGAACCTGAAGTTCCAGCTGATCATGCCGGACTCCATCGCCTCGCCGGAATTCTGGCAGGTCGCTGGCCCGGCCGGCGAGGGCACCATGTTCGTCTTCCCGTCGGATCCGCAGGCAAAGCCGGAAGCCAAGGCTGCCGTCGAGAAGATCAAGGCCGGCGGTTTCGTGCCGGAGGGCTTCACGCTGTTCTCATACGCCACCATCCAGGCATTCGCCGAAGGCATCAAGCGTGCCGGCAGCGACGACCCGGCCAAGGTTGCCGAAGCGTTGAAGAACGGCACGCCGATCAGCACCGTTGTCGGTGATGTCACCTTCGACGAGAAGGGCGATCTCAAGAATGCCAGCTACGACATCAACCAGTGGCATGACGGCAAATACGCGCCGATCGCGCAGTAATCGCCGACTTGGCGACCAAGTAGCGTAGAGAAATGGCCGGGTCCGTCCCGGCCATTTCTTTTTACCTTCGAACCGTCAGCTGGCTACAGCGGTCGAGGCGGCTTGTTCCCCGACGAACCGCACCAGCACCGTCCCGTCGGTCACCTGCGCGCCCTCGGTGGCGATCTCAGCGATCACGCCGTCATGCGGCGCGGCGATGGTGTGCTCCATCTTCATCGCCTCCAGGATCAGCAGCGGCTGGCCCTTGATCACCGTATCGCCTTTTCCCACGCGCACCAGCTTGACCAATCCCGGCATCGGCGCACGCAGGCTGCCGGCGCTTGCCGCCGCCTCATCGGCCCGTGCCAACGGGTCCGACACGGCGAAGGTGTAGCCAACGGCGCCTTCGAACACGGTGATGTGGCCGGGCCAGCGGGCAAGGCGCGGCGCGGCGCGAAAATCATGCGAATTGGTGTCGTCATAGGGCTTCTCCAGCGCGACCTGGAAGCGCCCATCCGGCCGCACCGAAACCTTCGCCGCGATATCGTCTTCACCGAACTTCAGCCATGTGCGTCGCGCCACGCTGTGGAAATGGGCATAACCGGCAAGCGACGACCACGGATCGTCTGACAACGGCGATGCTCCGGCCCCCGAGGCTGCGACTGCGGCCGCGGCTATGGTTTCTCCGCTCGGCGGCGGGACGATCGTCAAAGCCGCCTGGTGTCTGCCAATCAGGCTGGTGTCGACGTCGCCTGCGGCGAAATCCGGATCGGCGGCGAGAGCGGCAAGAAAGGCGGTGTTGACGGTCGAGCCGGCGATCTCGGTCCGGGATAGCGCCGCGCCAAGCGCTTCCAGAGCCGCCTGGCGGTCCGTGGCGTGGACGACCAGCTTGGCGATCATCGGATCGTAGTACGGCGAGATGGCGTCACCCGCCCGCACGCCGGTCTCGATGCGCATCGTGGCGCCTTGCGGGGCCGCGTCTGGAAATCTCAGATGATGCAGCGTGCCCGTTGCCGGCAGAAAACCTTTTGCCGCGTCCTCGGCATAGATGCGCGCCTCGAAGGCATGGCCGGTAAGCGCGATCTCGCTTTGCGTCTTCGGCAGCTTTTCGCCGCTGGCGACCCGCAACTGCCACTCGACCAGATCGGTGCCGGTCACCATTTCGGTGACGGGGTGCTCGACCTGCAGACGGGTGTTCATCTCCATGAACCAGAAGCGGTCGGCTTTCAGGCCTTGCGAGGCATCGACGATGAACTCGATGGTGCCGGCGCCTGAATAATTGATCGCCTTGGCGGCCTTCACCGCCGCATCCGTCATCGCCTTGCGCAAAGCCTCGGTCATGCCGGGCGCGGGCGATTCCTCGATCACCTTCTGGTGGCGGCGCTGCGCCGAGCAGTCGCGCTCGTAGAGGTGCACGGCGTTGCCGAAATTGTCGCCGAACACCTGCACTTCGATATGGCGCGGCTTGTCGACATATTTTTCGACCAGCACACGGTCGTCGCCGAACGCAGCTTTCGCCTCGCGCCGCGCGCTGGACAACGCTTCGGAAAACTCATCGGGATGCTCGACCCGGCGCATACCCTTGCCGCCGCCGCCAGCGCGTGCCTTGATCAGCACGGGATAGCCGATCTCGCGTGCCTTGGAGGCAAGTAGCACGATCTCCTGCGCCTCGCCATGGTAGCCCGGAACGACCGGAACGCCGGCTTTTTCCATCAGACGCTTGGCCGCGTCCTTCAGCCCCATGGCACGGATCGAGGCCGCCGACGGGCCGATGAAAATGAGCCCCGCCGCCGTCACCTGGTCGACGAAATCGGGATTTTCCGACAGGAAGCCGTAGCCGGGATGAATGGCTTGTGCGCCGGTAGTCAAGGCCGCGGCGATGATCTTATCACCGCGCAGATAGCTTTCGCCGACGCGCGAGGGGCCGATATGCACCGCCTCGTCGGCCATCTCGACATGCAGGGATCTCGCGTCGGCATCCGAATAGACGGCGACAGTGCGCACACCCAGTTTCCGAGCCGTGCGGATGACACGACAGGCGATCTCGCCGCGATTGGCAATCAGGATCTTGGCAAACATGGAGCCTCCGCATGTAAGGCTCGCAGTCCATGGGAAGCAGGGCGCTTCAACACCCCCCTCTGTCCTGCCGGACATCTCCCCCGCAAGGAGGGAGATTGGCAGCTTTGCCCTCGCTGCGAACTTTCAATGTTGGAATTTGGCGAAAGCGATAGCGACAGTCGATCTCCCCCAATGCGGGGGAGACGTCCGGCAGGACAGAGGGGGGTACTGTCCAGCGAGCCATTCCAGCCCTCGGCGTAGACCTCTCCCTTACCAAGGGAGTGCTCTACCTTGCGGTCGGTAGTATCTATTTCGATGACGAAATTGCGCAGCCGCCACTCGCGGTCTTGAGCTTCCACCGTGTCAAGCCGGCCTGGCAATTGCGCAGCGCCGTCTCTTCCGCCGCCTTCTGGGACGGCGCGTCGAGCTTCGTCCCGCAGACAATGTAGAGGTCGACGACACGCGAATAAAAGGTTGTGGCGTAAGCCGAATGGCCGCTCGCCGCGACGTAGCCCTTGTAGGCAACGTTGCATTCGCCCGAACCCAAGGTCGGCGGAAAACGCACGTCTCCCTTGCGTCCCGCGAGCGATTCCGCCGAGCCGATGCCGGTCGCGGTTAATATTAGAAATACTGAAAGTATCGAAGCAGCCGTTCCCTGGCAATATTTCAGTTTCATTTCCAGCCCGTCCCCATCGCCCCATACTGGATAAGCAGTATCGAATATTTTGCCTCGCCGCCAGTTCACTGTTTGAGATTCGAAGCCGCCTATGCTGATGAATCGGTTGGTCCATACAGTTCAGCCTTTTCGCACGGCAGCAACGGCCTGCCGGTATAGTTCCGCCGTTTGTCCGTCGAAGTTGACCGTCCATTCTCACATCCGAAACACGCCGAAGCGCGTGTCCTCGATTTCGGCGTTGAGCGCGGCGGACAGGCTGAGCGCCAGCACGTCGCGGGTCTTCGCAGGGTCGATGATGCCGTCGTCCCAGAGGCGTGCGGACGAATAGAGCGGATGGCCCTCATGCTCGTATTTCATCAGGATCGGCTTCTTGAATTTCGCCTCTTCCTCGGCGCTCCATTCCCCGCCCTTGCGCTCGATGCCTTCGCGCTTGACCATGGCAAGCACCGTTGCTGCTTGCTCGCCGCCCATCACCGAGATGCGGGCGTTCGGCCACATCCACAGGAAGCGCGGCGAATAGGCGCGGCCGCACATGCCATAATTGCCGGCGCCGAACGAACCGCCGATGATGACGGTCACTTTCGGCACGCGGGCGGTGGCGACCGCCATCACCAGCTTGGCGCCGTCCTTGGCGATGCCGCCTGCTTCATATTTTCGACCGACCATGAAGCCGGTGATGTTTTGCAGGAAGACCAATGGGATCTTGCGCTGGCAGCACAGTTCGATGAAGTGCGCGCCCTTCACAGCACTTTCGGAAAACAGCACGCCGTTGTTGGCGATGATGCCGACCGGCATGCCATGGAGATGGGCAAAGCCGGTGATCAGCGTGGTGCCGTAATTCTGCTTGAACTCGTCGAATTCGGAACCGTCGACGATGCGCGCAATCACCTCGCGTGCGTCATAGGGCTGGCGCAGGTCGGTCGGCACGATGCCGTAGAGTTCATCCGCCGGATGAAGCGGCGGAATCGATCTCTGTAAGTTTAGGCTTACAGTCTTGTTCCGATTCAGGTTTTTGACGATGCGGCGACAGATGGCGAGCGCATGGTCGTCGTCCAGCGCATAGTGGTCGGCAACACCGGAGAGCCTGGTGTGCACATCGGCGCCGCCAAGATCCTCGGCACTGACATCCTCTCCGGTTGCCGCTTTCACCAGCGGCGGACCGCCGAGGAAGATGGTTGCCTGGTTGCGCACCATGATCGTTTCGTCCGACATCGCCGGCACATAGGCGCCGCCCGCCGTGCAGGAACCCATGACGCAGGCGATCTGCGGAATGCCTGATGCCGACATATTGGCCTGGTTGTAGAAGATGCGGCCGAAATGCTCCCGGTCGGGAAACACCTCGTCCTGATTGGGCAGGTTGGCGCCGCCGCTGTCGACGAGGTAGATGCAAGGCAAATTGTTCTGCAGCGCGATCTCCTGCGCGCGCAGATGCTTCTTCACCGTCAGCGGATAGTAGGTGCCGCCCTTCACCGTGGCGTCGTTGACGACGACCATGACCTCGGTGCCTTCGACGCGGCCGATGCCGGCGATCATTCCGGCCGAAGAGATCTCCTCGCCATACATCGACCATGCCGCGAACTGGCCGATCTCGAGGAAGGGCGAGCCGGTGTCGAGCAACTGGGCCAGGCGCTCCCGCGGCAACAGCTTGCCGCGCGAAACATGCCGCTCGCGCGCCTCATCCGAGCCCCCGCGCTCGACGGTGCCCGCCTTCTCCGCAATGTCGGCGACCAGCGCCCGCATGCGCTCGGCATTGGCGCGGAATGCTTCGGAGGAAGGGGAGATCTGGGTTTGCAATGTGGCCATACCTACACCCCCTCCGCCATGATCTCGCGGCCGATCAGCCAGCGGCGGATTTCGCTGGTGCCGGCGCCGATCTCATAGAGCTTGGCGTCGCGAAGCAGGCGGCCGGTCGGATAGTCGTTGATGTAGCCATTGCCGCCAAGCAGCTGGATGGCGTCGAGCGCCATCAGCGTCGCCTTCTCGGCGGCAAACAGCACGCAGCCGGCGGCGTCCTTGCGTGTCGTCTGGCCGCGGTCGCAGGCTGCGGCGACGGCATAGACATAGGCGCGCGCGGCGTTCATCGTCGTGTACATGTCGGCCAACTTGCCTTGCACCAGCTGGAACTCGCCGATCGCCTGGCCGAACTGCTTGCGCTCGTGCACATAGGGGACCGCCACGTCGAGGCACGCCGCCATAAGGCCGATCGGGCCGCCGGCGAGCACCGTGCGCTCATAATCGAGGCCAGACATCAGCACCTCGACGCCGCGCCCTTCCTCATGCAGCACATTGTCGAAGGGCACCTCGACATCCCTGAACACCAGTTCGCCGGTGTTGGAGCCGCGCATGCCGAGCTTGTCGAGCTTTTGCGCCACGGAAAACCCGGCAAAAGCCTTCTCGACGATGAAAGCGGTGATGCCGCGCGATTTCAGGTCCGGGTCGGTCTTGGCGTAGACGACCAGGGTCTCGGCGTCAGGCCCGTTGGTGATCCACATCTTGGTGCCGTTGAGCACGTAGCGGTCGTTGCGCTTTTCGGCGCGCAGCTTGAGCGAGACGACGTCCGAGCCGGCGCCGGATTCCGACATCGCCAGCGCGCCGACACGCTCGCCCGAGCACAGTGGCGGCAGGAATTTTTCCTTCTGCGCCGTCGTCGCCCAGCGGTTGATCTGGTTGACGCAGAGATTGGAGTGGGCGCCGTAGGAGAGGCCGACCGAGGCCGAAGCGCGCGAGATTTCCTCGACGGCGATCACATGCGCGAGATAACCCATGCCGCTGCCGCCGAAATCGGGGTTGGCGGTGATCCCAAGCAGGCCGAGCGCGCCGAGTTCGCCCCACAGATGCGCCGGGAATTCGTTCGAGCGATCGATGTCGGCGGCGATCGGCGCAATGCGATCCTGGGCGAAGCGCCGCACCATGTCGCGCAGCGCCTCGATCTCCTCGTCATGCCCGAAGCTGAGCGTGTTGGTGTACATTTTTCTCCTCCCTGCGCATGACCCCGAAAAATCGACTTTGATTTTCGGAAAGGGATCATGCGCGAAATCAAAATGCTGCAGCGTCCTTTGCGCGTCCGAAGGGACGCGCGGCGCTGTAGGCGTCGATCTTCGCGCCGACGAGCCGCATTGTCATTGAAAGATATGTCGTGGTCACTTCCGCGATGGACAGCCGTTCGCCCGGCCGAAACCAGACGATGACGCCGGTCATCATCTGGATCAGCGCCATGGCCGTCAGCCCGGTGTCGTCGATGCTGAAAGCGCCCGTCTCGTCGCCGTCGCGCAGGATGGCGCGCAACTCCTTCTCGTAAGCCGTGCGCATACGCAGTATCTGTGTCAGCCGTTCGGGCGACAGACTGCGCAATTCCATGTTCGACACATGCGTGGCGTGCCGTCGCTCGATATGAAAGGCGATGTGATTGCGCACATAGGCGGAGAGCAGTTGCGCCGGATCTCCATCCGCCGGCCGGGCTGCTTCCCATGCTGTGGCCAGACCTTCCATGTGCTCGCGCATCAGCGTGAACAGAAGCTCTTCCTTGGTTGGAAAGTAGCGGTAGAGCGCGGCTGCCTGGACGCCGACCTCGGCGGCCAACTGGCGCATCGACATCGCTTCGTAGCCAAGGCGCGCGATGAGGTTGACCGCCGCCTCACGGATGGTCGCTTCTGTCTTTTCGCCATCGGACCCAGCGGTGCGTGCCATGTCAGCTCCTCTGCGAAGCAATAATAAAACGAACGTTCAATTAATTCAAGACGCCAATCCAAACTCACCTTCATGCAACGATCCTGAACCCAACAGAGGCGTTTTCTGCCACCAACTCCTCGATGTCGACCTTGGAAACAGAAGCTCCGGCCGGCCCTTCCCAGAGGCGCTTGATCATTGTCGAGACCGCTTCATCAAGGCCTGCAATTTGCGTCGTTACGGCCCCATCCGCTTCATTGCAAACCCAGCCCGCAAGACCAAGGCCTGTGGCCTCATCCCGGGCCCATGCTCTGAAGCCGACGCCTTGCACATTGCCGTAGATGCGCGCCTGCACTTTCCTGCGATGACCAGTCATGAATCTCTCCAAGCCTGTCTCGTTAAAATCTGGTGCATGGCTCAGGGAATGCAACATGAGAGTTGCGCGCACGACGCAATAGCTGGGCCCTCTGGCTTTGAAATTTCATTGACTCAGTCCATTAATTTTGAAAAATGGAGCTGCCCTATTGGGAGTTGGCTGGATGTTGGACGAACGCAACGCATTGGTGGCCGATGTCAGGCGCTTCAATCGCTTCTACACGCGCACCGTCGGCCTTCTCGACGAGACGCTGACACAAAGTGCATTCACTTTGACCGAGGCGCGCGTGCTGTTCGAATTGGGTCACCGCAGCAACCCGGCTTCCGCCGAAATCGCGGGCGAGCGAGGTTTCCTGGCTGGGGCTTTTCGGCTGGAGAATGGCCCGGCGGCCTCTGAAATATCAAGACAGTTGCGTGTCGATGCCGCCTATCTGACGCGGATCCTGCGCAAGTTCGCGGGCCAGGGGCTGACCGAGGCCAGAACGGACCCGGCTGACCGGCGCCGAAGGGTCCTCTCGCTGACCTCACGAGGCGAGGCAGCGCTTGCCAGACTGCAAGCGGCGGCCGATCGGGACACGGCGCGGCTGATCGAAAGCGTCCCCGACGACAGGTTGCATGAACTGCGCAGCGCCTTGCGCAAGGCGGGGGAATTGCTGGGCGATCCCACCCGTGACAGCAGCGAGGTGACGTTGCGGCCGCATCGCGTCGGCGATGTCGGCTGGGTCGTGCAGCGCCAGGCCCAACTCTATGCCGAGGAATATGGCTGGACGATCGAGTTCGAGGCCATGCTCGCCGAGATCGGCGCCGATTTCATTCGCAATTTCGTGCCCGGCCGCGATTTCTGCTGGATCGCCGAGCGCGGTGGTGAGCCGGTCGGCGCGGTGTTCCTGGTTCATCAGGACGACGAAGTGGCCAAGCTGAGAATGCTGCATGTCGAGTCGCCGGCGCGCGGCCTCGGCATCGGCAAACGACTGGTCGCGGAATGCGTGAACCAGGCCCGGGCTTGCGGCTACGCCAAGCTGGTGCTGTGGACCAACGATATCCTCGTTGCGGCGCGCGCGATCTACGAACGTGCCGGCTTCAGGCTGGTCTCGCAGGAGCACCACCACAGCTTCGGCAAGGATCTGACCGGCCAGACCTGGGAAATGGATTTGTAGGCAGCTTTTGCTGCCGGTTTGCTTGCAGACGCGATTCTAGTTCCCCCGCGCCGTTGCCAGCGCGCCAGGCAACTCCTCGGCAAGAATATCGAGTTCGTGATCGAGACCGACGCTGACGCGGATACAGCGGTCGAGCCGTGGCACCATCGGTTTGCGGATGAACACGTCGCGCGACAGCAGGCCTTGCAGAACTTTCAGCGCGAAGGCGCCATCGCCGCAGCAATCGATGGTGACGAAATTGGTCGCCGACGCCAGTGGCTTCAACCCGTTCGCTTCGGCAATGCCGGCGATGCGTCGGCGGCCGGCCGCGACCCGCGCCACCACGCTTCTGAGATAGTCCTGGTCGGCGAGCGCCTCGACGCCGGCGATCTGCGCCATGCGGCTGACGCCATAATGGTTGCGGATCTTCTCGAAGTCGTGGATCACCTGGGCCTCGGCGATCGCATAGCCGCAGCGTATGCCCGCCAGCCCGTAAGCCTTCGAGAAGGTGCGCATGCGGATGACGTTTGGCCTGGAGATATCGATCGGCGGCAGCGCCGAGGCCGGCCCGAGTTCGCCATAGGCCTCGTCGAGCACAAGCATGGTGGTTTGCGGCAGCGCCTCGATGAAGCGGATGATCTCGCTCCCCTCCCACCAACTGCCCATTGGATTGTCCGGGTTGGAGAGATAGACCAGCGGGGCCTTGTCCTTGCGCACCGCCGCCAGCAGGCCATCCAGGCTTTCCCGGTCGTTCTCGTAAGGAACTGTCACCAGCCGCCCGCCGACACCGGCAATGTGGAAGTTGAAGGTCGGGTAAGCGCCGAGCGAGGTGACCACAGCATCGCCGGGCGCGACGTACATGCGTGCCACAAGGCTGAGCAGGCCATCTATGCCCTCGCCGACAACGACGTTCTCGGCTTCTAGGCCGTGATGGGCGGCAACCGCCAGCTTCAGATCGTGATTGTCGGGATCGCAATACATCCACATGTCGCCGGCGATCTCGGCCATCCGGGCGGTGACGCGCGGCGAGGGACCAAAGCTGCTCTCATTGGCGCCGATGCGGGCGCGGAAAGCGCGGCCACGCTCGCGCTCCTGCGCTTCGGGGCCGACAAACGGCACCGTCGAGGGAAGCGCTGCGATGAGCGGCATGAGGGGAGGGCGCTGGGGCATGGTGGAAGCTCGTTTGAAAAGGGCCTTCTTGCTAGCGCGCCGGATGGGTCGGTGCAAGTTGCCGCTGGGCAGATCCGTAACGCTGGATTCATCCGGCTCTTTTTGCTAGCGAGATATCATGAACAACCGTCTCCCGCCTGCTTGGTCAAAGCACATCAAGCCCGGGCCCACGCCGAAAGCGAAGGGGCCGATACTCAAGCCGACAGTGAGCCAAGGAAACGCTCAATCGCGAGCGCAGGCCGACGAAGCGCTGCTGAACCAGGCCTATGCCCTTCAGCAGGCCCAGCGGCTCGACGAGGCTCAGGACCTGTGCCTTCGGGTGCTGGCGCGCACGCCAAACCATCCGCTCGCTCTGTACATCCTGGGGACCCTGTACCAGCGTTACGATGACGAGATGGCCTTGCGATATTTCGCGCGGGCGGTCGGCGAGGAACCTAAAAACCCTTACTACCACCTCAGCCTCGGCGAGGCCTATGTGAAGGTCAGCGAATATTCGCCAGCCATCAAGCATATGCTGTATGCTTTGGAACTGCAGCCCAGACTTATCGAAGTGCTTTGTGCACTGGGGCGCGCCTACACCAAGTTTGACAAACCCGACATGGCTTTGCCGCTTTACGAGAAAGCGCTCAAGATCAACCGCGATCATCCCAAAGTGCGGGCGGGGCTGGCCAGCGCGCTCAGCGGCCTGGGGCGCATGGATGAGGCCGCCGCCTTTCTGAAAGAAGCAATCGGACGTCGCATCGACGTGCCGGCTGCCTACCACGACCTCGTACAGACGAAAAAATTCACCGAAGAGCCGGAGGAACTCCAATCCATCCTGCGTGAACTCGGCAATCCCAAGCTTGATCCGGACGGTGCTTACAAGCTCCATCACGCTGCCGGCAAGGTACTGAACGACCTCAAGCGCTACAGTGAGGCATTCGACCATTTCAATAGGGGGAAACGGGCCTCCGGCTACACCTTCGACATCAATCTGTATCGCCGCTGGATCGACTCCCTGATTGAAACCTTCACGCCGGACTTTCTGGCGGCCAGGGCCGGCTATGGAAATCCTTCCGAAGTGCCTGTGTTCGTGGTCGGTATGCCGCGGTCGGGCACAACGCTCACGGAACAGATCTGCGCCAGCCATCCCGATGTTCAAGGGGCAGGCGAGCTTAACAAATTAAGGCGGGTCGCCAATGCAATCGGCCTTAAAACCTCATCGGCCGGCGATTTGAGCCGGCCGGTCATGTCGGTCACGCAAGATCTGTCCAGAAAGTTGGCGGAAGAGCATCTGTCCTACCTTAGGGAGTGGGCGCCTGCCGCGCTTCGCGTGGTGGACAAGATGCCGCACAATTTTGAAATGATCGGCCTTATCGGCCTTCTCTTTCCCAACGCGCGCATCATTCATTGTCGCCGTGATGCCATCGACAATTGCGTCTCTTGCTTTGTCCAGAGCTTCAACAAAGGACACAGCTACAATACTGATTTGCGGATACTAGGTCTGTACTACCGCGAGTATGACCGACTGATGCGCCATTGGAACGAGGTTTTTCCAGGCCTTATCTTCGAAAATCGCTACGAAACGCTGGTCGAGGATCAGGAGGCGCAGTCACGCCGCCTCATAGATTACCTTGGGCTGCCCTGGGATGACGCCTGCCTGCGTTTTTTCGACAGGGATGGTTCGGTCAATACGCCCAGCCGCTGGCAGGTTCGCCAACCGATCTACAAATCGTCGGTCAAGCGCTGGAAGAATTATGAAAATGAGATTCAGACGCTGATTGATGCGTTGGGCGATCTAGCGGACAAATAATCCAATCCGAGCTGTGCGGGTGCATGCAATGCGCCCGCGACTTTCGCTGTTAATACCGAATCAATCAATTAAGACAGCGGGTTGCAGCACCGCATCCAATAGTCGCACAATGTCCTGAAAAAAACCCGGCGGTTGCCCGCCGGGTTGCAGACTGCTGACAAACCCCTAGCATTTGCTAGGGGTTTTTGATTCACTGGGTTATGTTGAAGCGACCCGCCCCTGAACAGACCGCACTCGAGATGGTGACGCTGGATCAGTTGGTTCCGGCTGATCACCGTTGCGCAAGATCGACCGTGTGATTGATTTCTCCTTCATCCACGAACTGACCGCGCCACTGTATTGCCCCTACAATGGCCGCCCGCCACTCGATCCGACGTTGATGTTCGAGGCGCTGTTCATCGGCTATCTGTTTGGAGTTCGCTCGGAACGGCAGCTGGTGCGCGAGATCGAGGTCATGTCGCCTATCGCTGGTTCCTGCGGCTGAAGCTGACGGACAAGGTGTTCGACGCCTCGACGTTGTCACAGAACCGGCGGCGGCGTTACGACGACACCAGCGTGTCGCAGGCGATCTTCGACCGCATCGTCGAGCAGGCGATCCGGGCGGGCCTTGTCGATGGCACGGTGCTTTACACCGCCTCCACCCATCTGAAGGCCAACGCCAACAAGACCCGCTTCGATCTGGCGTTCGTGGCCAAGTCGCGGGCCCATTACTGGGAGGCGCTGGACGCGGCGATCGATGAAGAGCGCGCCGTCCATAGCCAGAAACGGCTGAAGGAGAAGCAACGCCAGCCGGTGGAGAAAGAGACCAAGGTCTCGCGCATCGATCCCGACAGCGGCTACATGGTGCGCGAGGGCAAGCCGAAAGGCTTTTTCTATCTCGATCACCGCACGGTGGATGCGGCGCATGCCATCATCACCGACACACACGCGACAGCGATCGTCCATGATTCGACCGTCTACCTGTCGAGGCTCGATCGGCAGGTGGAGGGCTTCGGCTTTGATGTCGGCGCCGTCGGGTTGGACGCCGGCTATGCCACGGCCGGCATCGCCAAAGGACTGGAGGATCGAGCCATGTGCGGTGTCACCGGCTATCGCCGACCGAGACCGCCCAAGCCCGGCATGATGGCACCGTCGGCCTTCACCCATGAGCCGGCGGCTGATGGCCCACAGGGCCAGGTGCTGGCCTACGCCACCACCGACCGCAATGGCTACCGCCGCTACAAGAGCGACCCCGCCATCTGCCGCGGCTGCCCATCTCCTGACACAAACAGTCCAAGACACTTCAATCACATAACAAAAAACCCCGCCGAAAATCGACGGGGTTTGTCAGCAGTCTGAAACCCGGCGGTTGCCCGCCGGGTTTTCGATTCGACAAGTCGCAACTTATTAGAACGAGCGCTGGAAGCGAAGGAGGCCGCCGACGCTGTTCTTCTTGTCGGCCGGAGTCCAGGCGACGTTGTCCGTGCTGCCCTCATCGAACTTGCCGGCATGAAGATAGTCAACTTCGGCCGTGACGGTGAAGCCGGGAACGATGTCATAGGCGACGTTCGCTGCAACGCCGACGTTCTTCCAGTCATCAGCAGACGCCTGAAGGTTGAATGAGGTCTTCTCGTTGAACTTGTAGGTGCCACCGCCCCACACTGCCCAGTTGCCGCCCCACTGCTTGTAGAAGCCGCGACCGCCCGCGGGCTGATCATAGGTCGGGTCGTTGAGGTTGTCGTCGGTGCCATAGCCACCCATGATGAACAACGACAACTCGTTGGAAACGTTCACATCCAAGCGAACTTTGCCGGCGACTTCTTCGTAGTTGCTGTCATACGCAACAACACCAGTGATCGCGCCCCAGCCCTGGGTCCACTTCACGCCGCCGACAACATGCGGAACATAGCTGTCGATCGTGCCAACGCCATACTTGCCGTTGCCAAGATCGTCGACGGATCCAGCGCCCGAGCCTTCTTCGAGCGAGAGCACGGCCGAGAAACCATTGCCTGCGTCGAAATAGTACTGGACGACGTTGGTGTCGAAGTCGCCGTAGGGAACCAGCGTATCCTGGATGACATTGCCGGCGTAGCCGATGAACGTATCGAAGGCCGATTCGTCTTTACCGACGCGCAGACCGCCAAGTTGGATCCAGGCGAAGTTCAGCGATACGTCCTTGTTGTGCGCATCGTTCGGGCCGAAGTCGGGATCACCGTTGCTGTTGCCGAAATTGAAGCGGGTCTCGGTGTAGGTCTTCAAGGTGCCGAGCTCGGTCTCCTGGCCGGTCCAGGTTTTGAGCGTGAAGCGGGTGTTCTTGTACCAGGCTCCCTGGTTCTTGCCGTCCTGCACGTCGTTGCTGCGAGCACCATCGAACGAGCCGACGTCGCCAGCACCGATGTCATAACGGACATAGCCGCCGATGCGCAGGCAGGTTTCGGTGCCGGGGATGTAGAAGTAGCCAGCGCCGTAGACGTCGCAAATCTTGACGTATTCAGCGGGTTCCGGCTCGGCGACGACGACGGCGTCGGCGGCGCGCGCACCGGAAACTGCGATCAGGGCCGCAGCGGAGCCGAGGAGAAGGCTCTTGATGTTCATTTTCTGACCTCCAGTCAGAATCGAATGAAATTACGGGAGCCGCCGTCCGCTTCATCGGAGTAACGAGCTGTTATCGCTATCTCTTTTTGGAAAACCGTAGCATTTTTCGGTAGGCCTGCGGTCGTCACCAAAGCGTTTACTGGCGAAAGCGTGCCTGACCCGGATTTGAGATAACGTTCGAATGAAGCTGCCTTGGCCTGATTCGAGAAGGCCATATAGGTGACGATCCGCCATGGCAGGAACTTGGACGTATGGCTGGATTTTCCCGAATTGTGCTCGGCAAGCCGTCGTTTTAGGTCCGACGTCATGCCGACATAACGCCACCTTCCGCAACCTCGCTCTCCAGAAGATAAACGTACCACATGAGCCGGCCCCTCCTTTGCCAATGCGAGAAGGTATCCGGCTTGGCCGAAGGGCAGCTGCCAACCCTGTTTTTGCAAGAAATTCAGGCGCTTGAGCCCTCCTTCGCTACGGCTTCGGAGGGCATCCTGTTTCGCGCGGGGAGGTCGGGACTTGTCCTGCGAAGCGCGCAGCGCGAAGCAGGATGGCGGAGAGGATGGGATTCGAACCCACGAGAAGCTTTTGACCTCTACTCCCTTAGCAGGGGAGCGCCTTCGACCACTCGGCCACCTCTCCGTTGGGCCGCTGGATAAAGAAAAGCGCCGGCACAATCAACAAGCCCGCATCATTATATGCAAAATAAGAAGGCGCCGAACCGCGACCTTCCATAGATGTGGCGGTTCTGCGGTTGTTTCTGGCCAGCGACTCGGGAACTCGCCATGATTCCGTCGGTCCATCGCCGGATTCGGCGACGAGCAAGGGGTTGCGGTGGCCTGATGGTTAACGAGAGCTTTCTGAGTGAGGCCAAATCGTGTCATTTGTGCAACAACGCCGGGGGATAGCAGCCAGGCAGCCCTTTCACCGGTACGATCGTGGTTGAACGCCGCCGTCTCATGAGTAATGTCGATTTTGAAGGAGCGGCGCGGTGCGCATCTTTTTCGGTAGTGGGGATGGGGCAGGGAACGCTGTCCTTCAGCAAAGAATACCCAGACCCGTTTTTTAACTTTTGACTGGAGGTCAGAAAATGAACATCAAGAGCCTTCTCCTCGGCTCCGCTGCGGCCCTGATCGCAGTTTCCGGTGCGCGCGCCGCCGACGCCGTCGTCGTCGCCGAGCCGGAACCCGCTGAATACGTCAAGATTTGCGACGTCTACGGCGCTGGCTACTTCTACATCCCCGGCACCGAAACCTGCCTGCGCATCGGCGGCTATGTCCGTTATGACATCGGCGCTGGTGACATTGGTTCGTTTAATGGTGCTCGTGCTATCGACCGGATGGATGGTGACGTCCAGGATACCTGGAGAAAAAATGCACGCTTCGCGCTGAAGACCTGGACCGGCCAGGAGACCGAACTCGGCACCTTGAAGACCTACACCGAGACCCGTATCAATTTCGGCAACACGAATTTTAGCGACGAAGCCTTCAATAAGGGCATTTCGCTTAATTTCGCCTGGATCCAGCTCGGTGGCCTGCGCGTCGGTAAGGACGAATCGGCGTTCGATACGTTTACCGGTTATGCTGGCAACGTCATCCAGGATACGCTCGTTCCTTATGGTGGCTTCGACACGAACGTGATTCAGTACTACTTCGACGCTGGGAACGGCTTCTCGGCTGTGGTCTCGCTCGAAGAAGGCTATGGCGACTACACGATCGACAGCTACGTCCCTCATGTCGTTGGCGGCGTGAAGTGGACGCAGGGTTGGGGTGGCATCAGCGGCGTCATTGCTTATGACAGCAATTACGAAGAAGTTTCTGGAAAGGTTCGTTTGGATGTGAACGCCACGAATGAACTTTCGCTGTTTATCATGGGTGGCTACGGCACTGATGATAATATCAACGACTTCGGCGGTGGTCGCTCCATGTACAAGCTGTGGAGCGGTAGCTGGGCCGTATGGGGCGGTGGCACCTACAAGTTCAACGAGAAGACCTCGTTCAATGCTCAGCTGTCTTATGACGATGGCAAGAACTTCGGCGCCGCGGCTAACATTGCCTACGATATCGTCCCGGGTCTGACGATCACGGCGGAAGTCGACTACCTCCATGTTGGTGATGACACCGTCTCCAACTGGACTGGCGCCGACAAAGAAAACAACATCGGCGGTATCCTCCGCTTCCAGCGCTCGTTCTAAGGGCTGGTTCCTTACAGGTGAAATCCAGCCCGGGCGCACAACGCCCGGGCTGTTTTTGTTTTCGCGACTGGATCAAGGCAAACGGAAGGATGGGGGTAACGGTAGCTGAATGAATCCGTGGGGTGATTTCGTGGGATCTGCTGATGGGCGGATGAAATCACAACTGCGTGATTAAAATCTCTTGAAAGGACGCTTCCAAGCGGGTAGGGCTGACCTATCCCACTCGGGGGTGTGGCAAATGATGACGAACGAAGCGATTCAAGAGGGTGAGTCCTCTGATCATTTTTCGATGTTTTCTTCTCAAAGTCCGAAGATTCGATATACCTACAACAAGATTAGAGAAGTAAAGTCGCATCGGGTCGGAGATCTTTTTTCAGCATATCGGGACATATTATGGGATGATGGGCGGCATAAGTATAATGTCAGCTCGTTCATCGGCGAAATAGACGAGATCCTCCTTGGGGAGCGTTTCAGCGCCTTTGACCAAAGTACCCTGGACAACCTTATCGGCACCTTGCGCCAGCGCGGCAACAGCAACGCAACCATCAATCGAAAGATGGCTGCCCTCAGCAAACTGCTGCGCAAGGCTCACAAGATGGGGGATATCCACAGCCTGCCCGAGTTCCGCCGCCAGAAGGAGCGGGCGGGTCGGATTCGCTTCCTCGAAAGGGACGAAGAGGCGCGGCTGTTCGCCGCCATCAAGAGCCGCAGCGAGGATGCCTACAGGCTTTCCGTCTTCCTGGTCGACACCGGATGCCGTCTCGGCGAGGCGCTTGGGCTGATCTGGAACGATATCCAGGAGCATCGCGTCAGTTTCTGGATCACCAAATCCGGCCGCAGCCGCACCATCCCGATGACCGAGCGGGTCAAGGAGGTCATCAAGCTGCCTCCCACTGAGGGTCGCCGGCCCAAAGGACCGTTCACCAAGCTCAGCCAGGCACAGTTTCGTGCCATCTGGAACGACGCGAAGGCCGAAGTCGGTCTCGGCGCCGACGATCAGGTGGTGCCGCACATACTGCGCCATACCTGCGCCTCGCGTCTTGTCCAGGGCGGCATCGACATCCGGCGCGTGCAGATGTGGCTCGGCCATCAGACGTTGTCGATGACCATGCGCTACGCGCATCTGGCCACCAACGATCTCGATGGCTGTGTCATCGTGCTGGAAACGCCTCGATCGACTCAGCCGGGCGGCAATCGCGCTGAAGGCTCCATGTTTTCTTCGCCCGTGACGACGCCTTCGTCGCCGACGGCAGGGCGAAAAAAGAGGGATGAGGCAGCCGCCGCCGCAAAAGAGTCGCCGAAAGCGGCTCGGAAAAATTCAAAAGCCAAGTAGGCTGAAGAATCCTGTCTATACTATTGTAGCTATCCCGTGACCTTGTTTGGTCATGGGATTTACTTCGAGATATTCCTGCGTTCGGCTTGGTCGAGAAAAGCGGCTATGTCGCCCGGCAGGCTGCCGGTCTCCAGGAATGGCGCATGGCCCTGGCCCTCGACAGTGATCGTCTCCATCATGGAATGTCGCTCTCTCATCTGGTTGAGCGTGTCCATGGACAGCAATCTCGAATTGGCACCACGTATGGCGAGCAACGGGATGGCGGCCAACGCCTCGAATTGAGGCCATAGATCAGGCAGCTTCTGCGTCAGATCGAGGCTCGCCACGGTATCCACCAACTTCGGATCGAAATCCGGCACCAGCCCACCATCCGTTTCGCGGTAGAGAGCCCAGACCATGCGATCCCAATCGGCGCCGGCAAGGGCGGGGAAGTCTTCGCCATGCACGCTGCGCTGGGCGGCCGCCGCCTGCGTGCGGGTTTTCGGTCCCGGGTCGCGCTCGAGATAAGACTGGATATGGGCAAGCCCGGCCGTCTCGATCACCGGTCCGATGTCGTTGAAAACAATGGCTTTCAGGACGGATGGCCGCATCATCCCGAGCACATGGATGATCAGCCCGCCGCGCGAGGTGCCGATGAAGGCCGCTTCTCCGATGTTCAGCGCCGTCAGCCCGGCCAGGAGGTCGCCGGCC
This sequence comes from Mesorhizobium sp. M0870, assembly GCF_040319775.1. Taxonomy (NCBI): domain Bacteria; kingdom Pseudomonadati; phylum Pseudomonadota; class Alphaproteobacteria; order Hyphomicrobiales; family Phyllobacteriaceae; genus Mesorhizobium; species Mesorhizobium sp. M0870. Next base: position 48,619 of record NZ_JAMYOI010000001.1, on the reverse strand, counting down.
TCCACGCCGACATTGTAATTTTTGACGTCGGGATCATAGGTTGACTGCCCGCGCCCACGGTAGTCGAAGGCGACGACCTTTCGCGGAGTTGCCGCATCCGTCGACAGATAGAGCGCCAGCTCGTGAAAATCCCTGGCATTGCGGGTCAGGCCAGGCAGGCAGACAACCGGCCAGGATCCGGTATTGGCCTCACCATAGATGCGCGCATGAAGGCGTAGCCCATCGGGTGCGCTGAAGAAGAAGTCGGAAAAGCCTTTGGTGCTCGACATCTGGATTCTCTCCCGCCATGCCTCAGCCGACTGCTACAGGCGAGCGCGGGGATGGTCAAATAGAGGGCGGGGCGCTGAAGCTGCCGATCTCCCCCCTTGCGGGGGAGATGGCCGGCAGGCCAGAGGGGGGTGTGAAGGATTGCCAACCTTGGCCCATTACTGGGAATGAGCCATTGAACTGATAGGCCGAGGGACAGCACCCCCCCCTCTGCCTTGCCAGGCATCTCCCCCGCAAGGGGGAGATCTCCAGCTTCGACGAAGTCGCCTCTTGAGCCGTCAACCCCGCCCGTTCACCAGATCCCCGACAATGTCGTATTTGCCCGAAATACGCATCTTGTAGACCTCGTAATTCTCCATCACGCGCTGAACGTAACTTCTGGTTTCCGTGTAGGGAATTCGCTCGATCCAGTCGACGACCGCGTCGATGTCCTTGCCGCGTGGGTCGCCATACCTGGCCACCCACTGGCTGGCCCGGTTGGGGCCGGCATTGTAGCCGGCGAAGGTCAGCACGTAGGAGCCGTTGAAGCGGTCGAGCTGTTCGCCGAGGAAGGCCGAACCAAGCGTCGCGTTATAGCCGGCATCAGTGGTCAGCCGTGTTTGTGAAAACTGCAGCCCGGCCTTCTTCGCCAGTTGCCTTGCGGTTCCCGGCATCAGCTGCAGCAGCCCGCGCGCGCCGGCGCTCGACACGGCGCCGATGTTGAATTCGCTTTCCTGGCGGGCGATCGCATAGGCCAGCGCCTTGCCCGAGCCGGAAATGTCGGCCGAATCGGGAATGACGCCGAGCGGATGCGACAATGCGCCGACATCGATGCCGCGCGCCCCGGCGATCTTGCCGATTTTCAGCGCCATGAAATGGTTCCCTTGCTTTTCGGCAAGGACAGCCAGCAGCGCCAGTTCTCCCGGACTGGTCAACTGCCCGGCAAGGTCGCGATAGAGCGTCTCGGCATAGCGGTCGTAGCCCGCCTCCTGCAGCCGCTTGATGGCGCTGACGGCCTCGCGGCCGGCAAAATTCTGCCGGTCGGCTGCACTTGGCGAGGGATAGACGATGTTCAGCGCCTGCCGCCCCACGCGTTCGGCGGCAAGCTGGCCGTAGAATGTCGTGCCATAGGCAGCGGCGCGCGCAAAATAGTCCTTGGCATTGCCCGGACCGCCGACTTCCGCGGCACGGCCGAGCCAGTAATAGGCGCGCGACAGCGTCATCGGCCCCTGGGCGAGGTCCGCGATGCGAGCGAAATGACTGGCCGCGGTTTTTGGGTCGTTCAGGCCGCGCAGCGCGTACCAGCCAGCATGGAATTCGGCGTCCGCCGCATTGGTGGCACTTTCGGCGGCGTGTGTGGCGACGATCTTGTACGCGGTCTTCATGTCGCCCTGGTCTACCAGTTCGCGCGACAGCACCCGGCGCTCGACCCACCAGGCATCCGGATCGACCAGAGCTTCGCGATCGGTCGGCGCCTGCATCACAATGGCCGCGGCGCCGGCAAAATCCTCCTGCTTGCGCAGATATTCGGCCTGCGCGAAGAAGTAGCCGGCCGAACGTTGCATTGCCGGCACGGCCTTCAGCAGCTTGGGCGCGTTCTTGTCGCCTTTGTCGGCCGCCGCCCATGCATCGGCGAGCTGCTGGGCACCGGCAAGGCCGGCGACACGCAGGGCGGAATTCGCACGGTCGGCATAGAACATGCGCTCCATGCGAAAGCGGTGGTCGGCGGCCGGGATCAGGCTACCGAATTCCTTGATCAGCGCCGCCTCGTCCTTGGCCTCCAGGATCGCGGTGCGCCAGAAGGGCGACAGCACCGAACGTGCCGCCTTGATATTGCCTGACGCCACATAGGCGCGGGCAAGAACCATCACGCCTTCGAATGTCTGCGGCTGGCCGCCGTCGAATGCCGCAATGACGGCATCGGGGGCAGGGTTCTCGCGATAGAGTGCGCGTTCGCTGTTTTTGCGCAGGGTGACGGTGCCCGGCCAATTGGGCAGCATCTTGGCCGCAGCAGTGATATCGCCGCTCGGAATCTTGTCGCCGCCATAAAGCGCGATCGCCCAGGCAAGGATATGCTGGTCGAGCGACTGAGCGGGAAGGCCATCGCGCACACCACGAGCGCGGGGACTATCGCCCGCCGCCAACGCATCCAGCCCGCTTTTCAAGGGGGCGACGTCGGGCAAGGGCGGCTGTGGGATCCTGCCCTGCAGGTCAGGCAGCGCAATTGCCGCGCCTGGCATCGGAATGGCTGAGGTGACCCGTACGTCCACGCTACCACTGATCGCCATGCCCGGCATCAGCGCGAGCGTGGCGCCAAGCAGCGCGAGAATGTGAGGCCGACCGCCCGGCATGATCCTTAAATCTTCCTTGTCCTGGCATTCCACAAGCAGGCGGAGATGCCTCGAAGCCTAAACTTAGGTCGTGAAGAGCTCGTAAACAAAGAGTTATCGAGGCCGTTCGAATTGCGCTTGCTGGCACCATGGCAATGCTTGCCGTGCAACCATGTCGAGACTATGGTGCGCCGCTTCGCTTTCGGCTAGAAGGCGCGCACAACAAAACACCGACACAAAATAGAAGTGCCAAGGAGTTGGACGATATGCTGAGAGGCTCGCTTACTGCGCTCGTGACACCGTTCGAAAAGAGCGGGCGTTTCGACGAGAAAGCCTTTCGCGCATTCGTCGAATGGCAACTCGGCGAGGGCACGACTGGACTGGTGCCGGTCGGCACCACCGGCGAGTCGCCGACGCTGTCGCATGACGAGCACCGCCAGGTCGTCAAGGTGTGTATCGAGGTGGCCAAGGGCCGCGTTCCGGTCGTCGCCGGCGCCGGCTCCAACAACACCGAGGAAGCGGTCGGCCTCGTGCAGTATGCCGAGAAGGCCGGTGCGGATGCTGCACTCGTTGTCACGCCCTATTACAACAGGCCGACACAACGCGGCCTGTACGAGCACTTCGCGGCGGTCGCCAGGGCGACCAAGCTGCCGATCATCATCTACAACATCCCGCCGCGCTCGGTGATCGACATGATGCCGGAGACGATGGGGCGGCTTGCGCACGACTTCAAGAACATTGTCGGCGTCAAGGATGCCACCGGCAAGGTCGAACGGGTCTCCGAGCAGCGCGCCACGTGCGGCATGGATTTTATCCAGCTTTCGGGCGAGGATGCTTCGGCGCTTGGATTCAACGCGCATGGCGGCGTCGGCTGCATCTCGGTGACCTCGAATGTCGCGCCGCGGCTGTGCGCGGAATTTCAGGAGGCGACGCTGTCCGGCGACAGCGCCAAGGCACTGGAATTGCAAGATCGTCTGCTGCCGCTGCACAAGGCGATCTTTATCGAACCTGGCGTTTCCGGGGCGAAATATGCGCTGTCGAAGCTGGGCAAGGTCGAAAATGTGCTGCGTTCGCCGCTAATGACGGTCGAACATTCGACCGCCGACAAGATCGATGCGGCGATGAAGCACGCCGGCTTGATTAATTAGGGATGAGGCGCCACCTCTCCGCATCATGAATCAAGTCAGAAAAGCCGATCCCAACAACAAGACCGTTTCGGAAAACCGCAAGGCGCGGTTTTCCTATGAGGTGCTCGACACGGTCGAGGCCGGTCTGGTGCTGACCGGCACCGAGGTCAAGTCGCTGCGCCAGGGCCAAGCCAACATCCAAGACAGCTATGCCTCGGTCGAAGGCGGCGAGATCTGGCTGATCAACTCTTATCTGCCGGAATATCTGCAGGCCAACCGCTTCAACCATGAGCCGCGCCGGCGCCGCAAGCTGCTGCTCAACAAGCGCGAGATGGCGAAACTGTCGCAGAGTGTCGACCGCGAAGGCATGACGCTGGTGCCGCTGAAAATCTATTTCAACGACCAGGGTCGCGCCAAGCTGTTGCTCGCCGTCGGCCGCGGCAAGAAACTGCACGACAAGCGCGAATCCGAGAAGCAGCGCGACTGGTCGCGCGAGAAGGGCCGGCTCTTAAAAGAGCGTGGGTAGGCTGGGGCCATTCGCTTGACGAACCGGATTGTTCTTTTCGGTCTAGCGAGCCTGGTCTCGGTGTGCCTCATCACGGCAGGCGGCTATCTCTACTTCCGCACATTCTCGCCGGATCGCGATAAATATCCGGTCAGGGGCATCGACGTCTCCCATCATCAGGGCCAGATTGATTGGCGGCGCGTAGCCGCCGACGATGTCGCCTTTGCCGTCATCAAGGCGACCGAAGGCGGCGATCATGTCGATGATGCTTTCGCACGGAATTTGGAAGAGGCCCGGGCCGCCGGTCTCGCCGTCGGCGCCTATCACTTTTTCACCTTTTGCCGGCCGGGTGCGGACCAGGCGAAGAATTTCATCTCGGTGGTGCCGCACGATCAGCCCCTGCTGCCACCCGTGGTCGATATCGAATTCGGCGGCAACTGCCCGCAGCGGCCGACGCCCGAACAATTGAACGCCGAACTGGCCGCGTTCCTCGCTCCAGTCGAGGCGGCGTTCGGCAAGCCGGCGGTGGTCTATCTGACCGACGACGCAGCGGAAGCGTATGCAGCGCGGATTGCTGCCCGTCCGCTCTGGCTCCGCTCATTGCTCCTGGAGCCGGATCGCGACGACTGGGTCTACTGGCAGTACCACAACAGGGGTCGCGTCGACGGCATCAACGGCGATGTCGACCTGAATGTGCTGCAGGGTGGGCCGGAGAAATTGGCCGAGCTGTTCGCTGCACCTTGATCAGACGAATTCCGCTGGCGAGATGGAGAACCAAATGTCGGCGCGCTGATTCGTGTTACGCAGCGTTCCGTCCTGCCTGCGCGCTCACGAAGGTCAGTTTCAGACCAAGCGCCTCGGCCACTTTCATGATCGTTGCGAATTCGGGATTCCCTTCGCCGCTCAGGGCCTTGTAGAGAGCCTGTCGCGTCATACCGGCTTTCTCGGCAAGTCTCGTCATGTTCTGCGCACGCGCAATGACGCCAAGCGCATGAGCAATCTCCGCTGCGGTGCCATCTTCGCACGTCGCTGCCAGATATGCTTCGATTGCCTCTGGAGTGTCGAGATATTCGGCCCCGTCAAAGGCTGTGACTTTCATTGCCATATTGCCTTGTCCTTCCATTCCTTGGCGAGTTTTTTTGCGGCTGCGATGTCTCTGCTTTGCGTTCCTTTGTCGCCACCGCAAAGGAGCAGCACGCACAAGTTGCCTGCTTGGAGGAAATAGATGCGATAGCCAGGACCATCGTCGATCCGCATTTCGCTTATGCCCTCGCCAACGGGCTTGACGTCTCCCGGATTGCCTACAGTCAGTCGGTCGATGCGCCGAACAATGCGGGCTTTTGCTTGCGCGTCGCGGAGGTCTTCGAGCCAGCGTTTGAATGTATCGGTTTCGAAAACCTGCATCATGGTAACTGTAAACCATGGTTGACTATTGTCAAGGGGAGAAGCTGATTGCTTATCGTGCCTACTTGCCCAAGAACGCCGCTATCTGGCTGAAAACGCTGACGAACATTGCCTCGGTCAGCACGCCGGTATTGGTGTTGTAGCGTGAGCAGTGATAGCTCGAAAACAGCGTGACGCCACCGGCCGGCAGCTGCCCGCCATGCTTGAACGGGTAGGCGGCGACGCGCCCACCCAGTGCCCGCACGGTCGACTGGTGCGCGATCGATCCCAGTGCCAGCACGGCGCGCAAATTGGGGAACCGCGCGATCGTCGGCACCAGGAATGTCCGACAGGTGGCAATCTCTGCGCCCACCGGCTTGTTCTCCGGCGGCACGCAGCGCACCGCGTTGGTGATCGCGGTGCCGACAAGCTCCAATCCGTCGTCGGGTCTGGCCTTGAATTCGCCGCGTGCAAAACCGTGCGAAATCAGCGTCGAGTAGAGCAGGTCGCCGGCATAGTCGCCGGTGAACGGGCGGCCCGTTCGGTTGGCACCGCGAAGGCCGGGCGCCAGCCCGACGATCAGCAGTTGGACCGTCGCGTCACCTTCGGGAGGCAAAAAAGTCGGCACCGGCGCATTGAACCAGGACGGCTCGCGCTGCCGCCATTCGGCGATGAAGTCATGCAGCCGCGGGCAGAGCGGGCAATCGCGGCCGGGTTCGGAGGCGGAAAGGGCGGTCAAGGCGACTGGCCTCAGTAATCGTCCTCGTCGACTTCGGCCGGCTCGGGCCGCCGCACCGACCGCTCGGAGGGATCACGGCCGACCTCGTTCTTCAATGTCATCAGGTCGATGAAATGGTCGGCCTGGCGGCGCAGGTCGTCGGAGATCATCGGCGGCTGCGAGGCCATGGTCGAGACGATCGACACCTTGCGGCCACGCCGCTGCAACGCCTCGACCAGCGTGCGGAAGTCGCCGTCGCCGGAAAAGATGACGTAGTGGTCGACGACATCGGCGAGCTGCAGCGCATCGACCGCAAGCTCGATGTCCATATTGCCCTTGATCTTGCGGCGACCGGTCGAGTCGGTGAACTCCTTGGCCGGCTTGGTGACCACCTTGAAGCCATTATAGTCGAGCCAGTCGATCAACGGACGGATCGAGGAGTATTCCTGATCCTCGACCAGCGCCGTGTAATAATAGGCGCGCAACAGATAGCCGCGCTTCTGAAAGCTCGACAGGAGCTTGCGATAGTCGATGTCGAAGCCGAGTGCACGCGACGTCGCGTAAAGATTGGCGCCGTCGATGAATAGGGCGATTTTTTCACGAGGGTCGAACATGGAAAATATTCCTTCTCGAAATAAACGGCCGTCTAAACGAAATGCGATAGCGTTCGGTCAGGCTCATAATAAACCGGCTGACCTCCATGCCATCCGAAATAGCGCCAGTTTCGCGGCAATCCAAGGGTGCGTGCTGTACTGCAAGCAATTGTGATCGGGACACCGAACACATAACCACAGACAGGTTTTGCCAAATCGGGTGTTTGAACCAAGGTTTGGGCGCCATGCAGCCCGGCCATTGCCATGATGCTTGTATTTTGGCGGCGTTCGGGTTATGGACCGCGCCTGTTTTCCATCAAATCCATCGCATGAAAGGGGCAATCCATGGCCCGCGTAACCGTTGAAGATTGCATCGACAAGGTCGACAACCGCTTCGAGCTGGTGCTCTTGGCCGGCCACCGCGCCCGCCAGATCAGCCAGGGCGCGCCGATCACCGTGCCGCGTGACAACGACAAGAACCCGGTCGTGGCGCTGCGCGAGATCGCCGATGAGACGCTTTCGCCCGACGACCTCAAGGAAGATCTGATCCATTCGCTGCAGAAGCATGTCGAGGTCGACGAGCCCGAAGCCGACGGCGAGGCGATTGCCGATCAGACCGGCGCCGCCGTTGCGGCCACCGACGCCGATGACACCGAGGAGAACGTCACCTTCGACCGGATGACCGAGGAAGACCTCCTGGCCGGCATCGAGGGCCTGGTGCCGCCGGAAAAGAGCGACGACTACTAAGCCAGCGCTCTGGACCTGCCTGGAATACGTTTCCGGCACTTCCGTCCAGTCAGTTTCGTGGCTATCTATGGGATGCGCCGTACGCTAGTGCGGCGCATCAATCATTTCAGCACCGCGAGATCCCGCCCATGATGCGTCAGTATGAGCTTGTCGAGCGCGTCCAGCGCTACAAGCCTGACGTCAACGAGGCGTTGCTCAACAAGGCCTATGTCTATGCCATGCAGAAGCATGGCCACCAGAAGCGCGCTTCCGGCGACCCGTATTTCTCGCACCCGCTCGAAGTCGCCGCCATCCTCACCGAGATGCATATGGACGAGGCGACGATCGCGGTCGCCCTGCTGCACGACACGATCGAGGACACGACCGCCACACGGGCCGAGATCGACGATCTGTTCGGCCCCGAAATGGGCAAGCTGGTCGAGGGCCTGACCAAGCTGAAGAAGCTCGATCTCGTCTCGAAGAAGGCCGAGCAGGCGGAAAACCTGAGAAAGCTTCTGCTGGCGATTTCGGAAGATGTCCGCGTGCTGCTGGTCAAGCTCGCCGACCGTTTGCACAATATGCGCACCCTCGACCACATGCCGGAGGCCAAGCGCCTGCGCATCGCCGAGGAGACGATGGATATCTATGCGCCGCTGGCCGGCCGCATGGGCATGCAAGGCATGCGCGAGGAGCTGGAGGAGATCGCCTTCCGCTTCATCAATCCGGAGGCCTATCGCGCCGTCACCGCACGGCTTGCCGAAATCTTCGAGCGCAACAAGGGCGTGCTGACGGACATCGAAAAAGCGCTGTCCACGCTGTTCGAGAAGCATGCGATCAACGCCGGCGTGAAGAGCCGGCAGAAGAAGCCGTGGTCGGTGTTCCGCAAGATGGAGGCCAAGGCACTGTCCTTCGAGCAGCTCTCGGATATTTTCGGCTTCCGCGTCGTCGTCGACACGGTCGAGGACTGTTACCGGGCGCTTGGCGCCATCCACACCGCGTGGTCGATGGTGCCGGGCCGCTTCAAGGACTACATCTCGACGCCGAAGCAGAACGATTATCGGTCGATCCACACCACCATCGTCGGCCCGTCGCGCCAGCGTGTCGAGCTGCAGATCCGCACCCGAGAGATGAACAAGATCGCCGAATACGGCGTCGCCGCGCATTCGATCTACAAGGACACAGGCGGCAAGACGAATGGCGCCGCCCACGCGATTTCAAAGGAAACCAACGCCTACGCCTGGCTGCGGCGCACCATCGAGCAGCTTGCCGAAGGCGACAATCCCGAGGATTTCCTCGAAAATACCAAGCTGGAACTGTTTCAGGACCAGGTGTTCTGCTTCACCCCGAAAGGCATGCTGATTGCGCTGCCGCGCGGCGCGACACCGATCGACTTCGCCTACGCGGTGCACACCGATGTCGGTGACACCTGCGTCGGTGCCAAGGTCAACGGCCGCATCATGCCGCTGATGACGGAACTGAAGAACGGCGATGAGGTCGAGATCATCCGCTCCAAGGCGCAGGTGCCGCCGGCGGCCTGGGAATCGGTCGTCGTCACCGGCAAGGCGCGCTCGGCCATCCGCCGTGCCACCAAGAACGCCATCCGCAAGCAATATTCGGGTCTCGGCATCCGCATCCTGGAGCGCGCCTTCGAGCGTGCCGGCAAGACCTTCACCAAGGAGAGCCTGAAGCAGGTGCTGCACAGGCTGGCGCGCAAGGACATCGAGGATGTGCTGGCCTCCGTCGGGCGCGGCGAGCTCGCCTCCACCGACGTCATGAAGGCGGTATTCCCCGACTACAAGGATGAGCGCGTCACCACGGCCGTCCCCAAGCCGCGCGAGGAGGGCTGGTCGAAAATCCGCAATGCCGCCGGCATGCTGTTCCAGATTCCGGGTCGTGCCGCGCGCAAGGACAAGGACCAGCCACGCGATGGCGCCGTGCCGATCCGCGGCGTGCGCGGCGATCTGCCGGTGCGCTTCGCGCCGGAAGGGGCGGTGCCTGGCGATCGCATCGTCGGCATCGTCCAGCCGGGCACCGGCATCACCATCTATCCGATCCAGTCGCCGGCGCTGCAGGCGTTCGACGATCAGCCCGAACGCTGGATCGACGTGCGCTGGGACATCGACGAGCGCACCAAGGAACGCTTTCCGGCGCGCGTATCGGTCACCGCCATCAACGCGCCGGGGTCACTCGCCGATATAGCGCAGGTGGTTGCCTCGAACGACGCCAACATCCATACACTGTCGATGGTGCGCACTGCTCCCGACTTCACCGAAATGCTGATCGATCTCGAAGTCTGGGATCTCAAGCACCTCAACCGGCTGCTGTCGCAGCTCAAGGACAATTCGAGCGTCAGCGACGCAAGACGCGTCAATGGCTAGACCATGCTCCGGTTTCGGACAAAGTCATGGTCAATCAAAAAGAGGCAGACATGAACACCGATGAAGTGCTGGGCATTTTCCGCGAGGCGGGTGCTGTTCTGGAAGGGCATTTCATTTTGACCTCGGGCCTGCGCAGTCCGGTCTTCCTGCAGAAGGCGCGCGTGTTCATGCATGCCGACAAGACCGAGCTTCTGTGCAAGGCGTTGGCCGAGAAGATACGCGCTGGCGTGCCAGGCAAGATCGACTATGTCGTAGGCCCGGCGATCGGAGGGCTGATCCCGGCCTATGAGACCTCGCGTCATCTGCGCGTGCCGGCGATCTGGGTCGAGCGGGAAGGCGGCAAGTTCCGCTTGCGCCGCTTCGAGATCGCCAGGGGCTCGCGTGTCGTCATCGTCGAGGACATCGTCACCACTGGCCTGTCGATCCGTGAGACCATCGAGTGCCTGCGCGATCTTGGCGCCGAGGTGGTGGCCGCGGCCTGCATCATTGATCGTTCGGCTGGCAAGACCGATGTCGGTGTGCCGCTCATCGCGCTTGCCGAGTATGAGGTCCCGGCCTATCCGGCCGACCGGCTGCCGCCGGAGCTTGCCGCCATCCCGGCGATCAAGCCCGGCAGCCGCAACATCTGACGGGGCATTTTTTTCGCCCAACAGTGTGCGGCGGTTTTGGGGAAAGCGACATGCGTGAGACAGATTGGAAATGATCGCCGGCATCGATCATTTCGTGCTGACGGTCGCTTCGCTGGAAGTGACCTGTGAGTTTTACCAGCGCGTGCTGGGTTTTGAGCGCATCGACGCGGCGGATCGGCCGACGGCGCTGGCTTTCGGTACCCATAAGATCAATGTGCATGAGGTCGGCCGCACCTTCGAGCCCAAGGCGAAGTCGCCGACATCAGGATCAGGTGATTTCTGCCTGATCACCGACCGGCCACTGGATGAGGTCCGTGCCCGGCTCGCGGCCAATGGTGTGGCGGTGGAACTCGGCCCGGTCGAACGTGTCGGGGCTAGAGGTCCTATGATGTCGGTCTATTTCCGTGACCCAGACGGCAATCTGGTCGAGGTCAGCGAATACCTGCGGTAGCCGCCGGCGGCGATGCGCCTTTCGGCGATGCGACTGCCGGTTCCCTAAATTCGCCGCGATTATCCAATGTTCGAAGCAAGACCTGCCGCCCCGAAGGGCGGCGACAAGCGCGGCGCATAGAAGGTGTTTGGTTGTTCTTGCGCCAGCGCGTCGTTATATAAGGTGGCGATTGCCATAGGGTGATAGTCAAGCGCAAGATGTGGCTGCCACGCCCGGCTGAAGGTGCCGTTGCGGGCGCTGTGGAACGGGAACAGAGTGCTTTTTCGACGCCGCAAGCCTGATGGCCTTTATGAGCGGGTGCGTACCTACCTTTGGCCGCGCCGCTCGTTTTCGCGCTCGCTTCAGTATTTTTCCAAGCGCATCCTGCGGCTGAAGGCCACACCGCATGCGGTTGCGGCCGGTGTTGCGGCCGGTGTCTTCGCTTCATTCTTTCCCGTCGGTTTCCATTTCATCATCGCTGCCCTCCTGTGCTGGGTGATCGCCGGCAATCTGGTGGCGGCCGCTCTCGGCGCGGTTTTTTTCGGCAACCCGCTGACCTTCCCGTTGCTATGGGGCGCGTCGTGGGAAACGGGCAAGCTCATCCTGCATGACCGCCTGCCGACGCATGGGCCGCCGGCACATCTGGGCGAGATGCTGCATAATCTCTCCTTCGCGCAATTGTGGAAACCGGTCCTCGAACCGATGCTGATCGGCGCGGTTCCGCTCGGGCTCGCCTTCGGGCTGCTGTTCTACGCCATCACGCGCTGGGGCATGAACGCTTTCCGCGAACAGCGGCGCAAGCGTCTGGCCGAGCGTGCAAGCCGGCATGCGCAATCGTCCCATCCCGGCGCAAGCATCGGTTCCACCGCGCGATGATCATCGGCATCGGCAGCGACCTGATCGACATCAGACGCATCGAAAAGTCGCTGGAGCGTCACGGCCAGCGCTTCATCCAGAGAATCTACACCGAGATCGAACAGGCGCGTTCGGACAATCGACGCGCCCGCGCGGCCTCCTATGCCAAGCGGTTCGCTGCCAAGGAGGCCTGCGCCAAGGCGCTGGGCACCGGTCTGGCGCAGGGCGTGTTCTGGCGCGACATGGGTGTCGTCAACCTGCCCAGTGGCGCGCCGACCATGGCGCTGACGGGAGGAGCGCAGGCCAGGCTGGACAAAATCCTGCCAAAGGGCCACCGGGCGGCGATCCACCTCACCATCACGGATGATTTCCCGCTCGCTCAAGCCTTTGTGATCATCGAGGCGCTGCCCGTCGAAGAAGCGCCACATTGATTGCCTCTGACGACCGGCATTGACGTTGCCCAGCGCGCGCCGAGACTCTATACCATCCAACGCACAATCGAGGACGACATGAGCGTGGCTGAAAAATCCGAGAAGAAATCCGGCGGGCTTGGCGAGACCGTCAGCGTCATCGTCCAGGCGCTTTTGCTCGCCCTGGTCATCCGCACGCTGCTGTTCCAGCCTTTTTCGATCCCGTCGGGATCGATGCGGCCGACGCTTTTGGAAGGCGACTATCTGTTCGTCACCAAATGGTCCTACGGCTATTCGCGCTACTCGCTGCCTTTCGGACCCGATATTTTTTCAGGCCGCATCTGGGGCTCCGAGCCGAAGCGCGGCGACGTAGCGGTTTTCAAGTTCCCGCCTGATCCGTCCGTCGACTACATCAAGCGCGTTGTCGGCCTGCCGGGTGACAAGATCCAGGTCAAGGACGGCCAGCTTTTCATCAACGGCGTCGGCGTGCCGCGCGTGAAAACAGGCCAGATCGACAATCCCGACATCACCGAGGAATCGCGCCCGATCGATGTGTATCGTGAGACCTTGCCCAACGGCGTCAGCTACGACACGCTCGACCTGAATTCGAACTCGATCGGCGACAACACCCGCGAATTCGACGTGCCGCCCGGCCACTATTTCATGATGGGCGACAACCGGGACAATTCCGCGGACAGCCGTTTCACCGTCGGCTACGTTCCCGCGGAAAATCTGGTTGGCCGCGCCAATCTTGTTTTCTTCTCGATCGCCGGCAAGGCGAGCCCTCTCGAAATCTGGAAATGGCCGTCGCTGATGCGCGCTTCGCGCCTGTTCCACTTCGTCAATTGATGGCTTTGAAGCGTCCGACAGGCGAAACTCTGGCCGGTTTGGTGAAGGCCAAGACCGGCCACGTCTTCAAGGATGTCCGTTTGCTCGAGACCGCCCTGACGCATTCCAGCGCCGTCAAGGCGGCCACCAACAACCAACGTCTTGAATTTCTTGGCGACCGCGTGCTCGGGCTCGTCGTCGCCGATATGCTTTTCGAGAAATTTCCTAATGCGCCGGAAGGTGAAATCGCCCCGCGCTTCAATGCGTTGGTCGATGCGCGGACATGCTCGGAAATCGGCATCGAAATGCAGCTCGAAGATCTGGTCCGGGCCGATGCTGCCTTGAAGATGCGGTCGCGTGGCTCAGGCGGAAACTACCTCGCGGATGCGGTCGAAGCCCTGATCGCGGCGGTTTACGTCGACGGTGGTATCGAGGCCGCGCGGCGGTTCGTCCTGCGCTACTGGGAACCGCGCTCTCATACGGTGATCGCAAAACCGCTCAATCCGAAATCCGATCTGCAGGAATGGATTGCCAAGACCAGCGATGCGCGCCCCGAATATGTGATCGAAAAACGCGAAGGCCCGGACCACCAGCCCGTCTTCACCGTGTCCTTGCAGGTCCGTGGCTTTGCGCCGATAAGCGGTACTGGCGGCTCCCGCAGGGTGGCCGAAGAAGCGGCGGCTTCGGCATTTCTTTTGCGCGAAGGCGTCTGGACCACCACATCGGCCCAAAAATCGGAGCGCGCGCGCTCAAGTGAAGGGAGTGCGGCATGACCGCCACCGAAGAACCGGCAACGGAAGCTGCCCCCACGCATTCCGGTTTCGTTGCCCTGATCGGCGCGCCCAATGCGGGCAAGTCGACGCTGGTCAACCAATTGGTCGGCGCCAAGGTGTCGATCGTCACCCACAAGGTGCAGACGACCCGCGCCATCGTGCGCGGCATCGCCACGCATGACAATGCGCAGATCGTTTTCGTCGACACGCCCGGCATCTTCAAGCCGAAGCGGAGGCTCGACACGGCGATGGTGACCACCGCCTGGGGCGGGGCCAAGGACGCCGATATCGTGCTGCTTTTGATCGACGCCGAGCGCGGCATCAGGGGCGACGCCGACGCCATCCTCGAACGGCTGAAGGATGTGCGCCAGCCGATGGTGCTGATCCTCAACAAGGTCGACCGCGTCAAGCACGAAGCGCTGCTGGCTCTGTCGGCGGCAGCGAACGAAAGGGTGCCGTTCAAGCGCACCTTCATGGTTTCGGCGCTGACTGGTTCCGGCTGCAAGGACGTGCTCGATTACCTGGCCGAGGCTCTGCCGGTCGGTCCCTGGTACTATCCGGAAGACCAGATCTCGGACCTGCCGATGCGCCAGCTCGCGGCCGAGATCACCCGCGAAAAACTTTATCTCAGGCTGCATCAGGAACTGCCCTATTCCTCGCATATCGAGACCGAGAAATGGGAAGAGAAGCCGGACGGCTCGGTGCGCATCGACCAGACCATCTATGTCGAGCGGGACAGCCAGAAGAAGATCGTTCTCGGCCACAAGGGCGAGACCATCCGCGCCATCGGCCAGGCGGCGCGGATGGAGATAGCAGGCATTCTCGAACAGAAGGTGCATCTGTTCCTGTTCGTCAAGGTGCGCGAGAACTGGGGCGACGACCCCGAGCGCTATCGCGAGATGGGGCTCGAGTTTCCGCGCTAGGCTCGATGGTCAGCAAGCCGAATATCGACATAGCACTTGTCAGCCGATTGATCGCCACGCAGTTTCCCAAGTGGAAGGATCTTGCGATCAGGCCGGTTGCATCAGGCGGCTGGGACAACAGGACCTTTCATCTCGGTGACGAGATGACCGTGCGGCTGCCGAGTGCCGGGGCCTATTCCCTGCAGGTGCCGGCGGACCGGCGCCGGGACAGCACAATTTCTTTCGCGGCGGAGCACTCAGCGTCTACGATGGCGAGGCCCGGCAAGCGATTGCCGCCCTCGACGGCAAGATCGATACGGACGCCGCCAGTGCGGTGTGGGAGGCAGCACTTGCCGCACAATGGCACGGTGCACCGGTCTGGTTCCACGGTGACGTCAGTTGGGGAAACCTGCTGGTCAGGCAAGGCCGGTTGAGCGCGGTGATCGACTTCGGAACCTCCGGCGTCGGCGATCCCGCCTGCGATCTGGCGATTGCGTGGACGCTGTTGGAAGGCAAAAGCCGGGAGGCGTTTCGTGCCGGCCTTCCGGCCGACGGGGCGATGTGGGCGCGCGGTCGTGGCTGGACGCTTTGGAAGGCGCTGATCACGGTTGCCGGGCAGATCGACGTCAACCCTGTCGAGGTTGAAAGATCCCGTCATGTGATCGATGAAGTGCTTGCCGATCACGCGCACGGGGCGTGAGGCGCCAAACGTTCAAGCCGCTCTCGCCCACCAGATCCTGATCCTGTGGCCGAACCATCCTCGCATGGCGCGACCAGGGACATTCTGACCGAAACGACGCTTTCCCGGACTTATGGAGTGCCGATCCGCCTGATCGAGGCGGGCGACCACGTCGCCTGCGTCGCCAAGGTCGACTGAGAGGCGTCGCGAAGGAATCGCCTTCAACGGTTGACTGCTGTCACAATCAGCGACGCGACAGCGCTCCAGGGGGTTTCGATCGCTTTGGAAGAGGCAGACAGGCTTGGAGGCGTCATCCCGCTTTTCGCCTCGGTATCAAAGTGGGTTTGGCGGATCGGCGGCATCTGACGATAAAGGGGGCGGCAAGATTCAGGCGATTTCGGCGTAAATCAGGTAGATATTCCGCATTATACGGTCATTTTGGAAATATAGCACGTCACAATTGTATTTAGCCGCGAAAGTATCGGTATATATATTTAATAAATGACATTGTGCCAGTTGTGCCACTCGTCGGATTCGCAAGTGTTATTTGTGCAACACAGTATTAATCTGTTCAAGGAATTGGCATTATTCGAGAAATCGTCATTGAAGACAGATGATCGATGGGTATGTTCGCCGCTGAAAAGGGCGAGCGATGCGAGCCTTTTTCGCTGTGGGGGTGAGGCGGGAAAACATTGCCGCCAGCCACAAATCCGAAGCCATTTATAACTATGACTGGAGAGGTCAGAAAATGAACATCAAGAGCCTCCTTCTCGGCTCAGCCGCGGCCCTCATCGCGGTCAGCGGCGCGCGCGCCGCCGACGCTGTCGTCGTTGCCGAGCCGGAACCTGCCGAATACGTCAAGATTTGCGACGTCTATGGCGCCGGCTACTTCTACATCCCGGGCACCGAGACCTGCCTGCGCATCGGCGGCTATCTCCGCTACGACATGGGCGTCGGCGATTCCGGCACGTTCGATGGTGTCAACAACGTTGCCGATCACATGGACGGCGATAGGCACGACACTTATTACAAGAACATGCGCTTCACGCTGAGGACTTATACCGGCCAGGAAACCGAGCTCGGCACGTTGAAGACCTTCACCGAGACCCGGTTCCAGTTCGGCAACTCCTCTGGCGACTATGACGGAAGCTCAAGCACTGGCTGGCAAGCCGGCAATAACAAGGCAGATGGAACCAGCAAGACTTCGCTGAATTTCGCCTGGATCCAGCTCGGTGGCCTGCGGGTCGGCAAGGATGAAACGGTATACGACCAGTTCATCGGCTATGCCGGCAATGTCATCCAGGACACGCTCATCCCGTATGGTGTCAAGGATACCAACCTCATCAGCTACTACTTCGACGCAGGCAGCGGCTTCACGGGCGTGGTCTCGCTCGAAGAAGGCACCGCCGTCAACACGATCGACAGCTACGTTCCGCATGTTGTCGGCGGTTTGAAGTACAAGGGCGACTGGGGTGCGATCACCGGCGTCGTGGCCTATGACAGCAACTATGAGGAAGTGTCCGGCAAGGTCCGTCTGGACGTCAACGTCAGCAAGGAACTGACGCTGTTCGTCATGGGCGGCTACGGCACCAACGACAACATCAACGACTTCGGCACAGGCCGTACCCAATACAAGCCATGGGGCGGAAACTGGGCGATCTGGGGCGGCGGCACCTACAAGTTCAACGACAAGACCTCGTTCAACGCCCAGGTCTCCTATGACGACTGGAAGAACCTCGGCGTCGCGGCCAACGTTGCCTACACCATCGTCCCCGGTTACACGATCACGGCCGAAGTCGATTACCTCAATGCAGGAAAATTCGACGACTTCGATTTCAACAACTGGACCAAGGCCGACAAGAAGAGCAGCGTCGGCGGCATCGTTCGCTTCCAGCGCAATTTCTAACAGATCGACTGACCTCACCAGCCCGCCCGCAGCACATCGCTGCGGGCGGTTTTTTATGCCATTGGCATGAGAGTTACCCAGGGCCAAGCCGATACCTTGATTTCGCCACCCGATCGGTGAAAAGCTCCTGAAATGGAATGGCGCGACGAGGGAATCATTCTCGGCACCCGCAAGCATGGCGAAACCAGCGCCATTCTCGAGGTGTTGACGCGAGCGCATGGCCGTCATCTCGGCCTTGTTCGCGGCGGCCGTTCGCGCAAGCAGCAGCCTGTTCTCCAGCCCGGCAACCGTGTCGACCTGTTGTGGCGAGCGCGCCTTGACGAGCACCTCGGCACGTTCCAGGCCGAAGCGATCGAGATGAACGCGGCCCGGCTGATGGACAGCGCCGTCGCCGTCTACGGCTTGCAGACCATGGCCGCGCATCTGCGCCTGCTGCCCGAGCGCGATGCGCACGAAGGTCTTTACGAAACGCTTGCCGTAATGATCGTCCATCTCGACGATGCCGAAATTGCCGGCGAACTGGTGGCGCGCTTCGAGCTTCTGGTGCTGGACGAACTCGGCTTCGGCCTCGATCTCAGTCAATGTGCCGCCACCGGCACGCGACAGGACCTGGCCTATGTCTCGCCGAAGTCGGGACGCGCGGTATCGCGCGAAGCCGGTTTGCCTTGGCGCGACAAGATGCTGGCTCTGCCGGCTTTCCTGCAGCGCGGCTCCGGCCTGCGCGCCGATGCGGCAGCGGTCGAGGACGCCTTCCGGCTCACCGGCTTCTTCTTCAACCGCCATGTCTATGAGCCGCGCGGCTTCGAGCCGCCAGACGCTCGTACCGGCTTCCTCGCCGCCTTGCGCAAACATCACGCGCGCGGCAAGGCCATAGCTGGCGAGGACGCAGCCAGAGAAATCATCACATGAGCGAGGTCGAACTTTATCCTGGCCGGGTCTCACCGCTCGGCCTCGGCACCATTCCGCACGCCGACATCCTGAAATACACCGGTTTGGAATTGCTGCAGCGCATCGTCGACGGCAAGTATCCGGCGCCGCCGATTTCCTTTCAGCTGAATTTCACTCTCACCGAAGTCTCGGAAGGGCGCGCTGTCTTTCGTGGCATGCCGAGCGAGCGCCATCTCAATCCGCTGGGCAGCGTACATGGCGGCTGGGCGGCGACGCTGCTCGATTCGGCACTGGCCTGTGCCGTGCAGACGCTGCTCGAAAAGGGCGAGGCCTATACGACGGCGGAGTTCAAGGTGAATTTGACGCGTCCCATCACGCCGAGGACCGGCGAGGTGGTGTGCGAGGGCAGGGTTGTTCACAAGGGCCGCACGTTGGCGGTGTCGGAAGCGACGTTGAAGGATGCCGGCGGCAAGCTGCTGGCTTTCGGCACCGAAACATGCTCGATCTTTCCGGCCGCCAATCTGGCGGCGCGTTGACTGGCGGCGCATTGAGTTTTCCGAGCTTGGATTTTCTGGCCGCTTGGCCGCCGCATTTGAATGTCAGTACGACGGATGTCAGTGAAAACTGGCCTGGTTTGGGGGAACCGCCATGTTTGAAAGCCTGATCGGCCTTGTCGCCATCATCGCTTTGTTCGTCATCATTTCGCGCCAGCAGAGCCGCATCGGCCTTGTCGAGCGCGAGCTTGGCGCGCTGCGCAGCCTGGTCCTTTCCGGTGCCGTGCCGCCTGCGGCCCAGTCGTCCGAACAGGTGGACGACAACGCGCCCGCCGACATGGCTCCGGACGCAGCGGCTGCGACCGATATCGTTCCGCCGGAGGTAAGCGCATCAGTCACCGCCCCGGCGCCAGCCACGGACACGGAAGACTCGACCGGCGAGATCGCCTCCGGGCCGTGGACCGCTCCAGAACCGGCACCGAAGGCGGTGGATCCCGCGGAGCTTCCCGGAGCGGCGAAAGCCGCCCGCCAATCCGATGTCGAAACCGCGCTCGGAACCCGCTGGGCGGTCTGGGTTGGCGGCATCGCACTGGCGCTGGGCGGCCTGTTCCTGATCCGCTACACCATTGAAGCCGGCATTTTCGGTCCCGGCGTGCGGCTGGCCATGGCCGGCGTGCTCGGCCTGGTGCTGGTCGCCGGCGGCGAGTTCATCCGCCGCACCGGCTTCAAGGTGCCGGTGCAAGGGGCCGCCGGCGCTTATATTCCAGCAATCCTGACTGCTGCCGGTGCCTTCATCCTGTTCGGCACCGTCTATGCCGCGCATGGCATTTACGGCTTCATAGGCCCGGCACTCGCTTTCACGCTGCTCGGCGTCATCGGCGTGGCGACGATCGCGGCAGCCCTCGTCCATGGCCAGGCGCTGGCCGGCATCGGTCTCGTCGGTGCCATGGTGACGCCGGTGCTGGTCGCCTCGCAGGCGCCCAATCCCTGGGCGCTGTTCGGCTATCTCGCGATCGTGCTCGCCGCCACCGGCGTCATCGCCCGCATGCGCGTCTGGACGTCGCTGATGGCGGCGGCCTTTTTCGGCACCGGTGTCTGGACCATCCTTTACATGACCGATGCGCGGGGGGCGAACCTCTCCGCCATCCTGTTCATCGACGCCGTCACGCTGGCTGTGCTGGCCCTTGTCTGGCTCGCTCGCCGTGGCGATGAAACCGGGCCGGCCAGGGTTTTCGACTGGCCGTCTATCGTGCCCGGCCTGTTCATCGCATTCTCGGCGCTGGGCCTGTCGGTCGACCCGGTCTTTGCAGCCGCCGGCGATGCCTTGCCGGGCGCGGTGGTGATCGCCGCAATGGTGGCTGTCGCGCTTTATCGTCCGCTGGCGCTGCCGCTCCTCTATGCCGCGGGACTGGTCATGGTGCTGATCTATCTCGGCATCATCCCGCCAACCTCGATCGCTTCCGATTTTTCGGGCGGTGCCCTGGGCGTCGACGGACTGCCGGTGGCCACGTCCAACGCGCTGACCTTGCGCATCGGCATCGTACTTGGCCTGGTTTTCATCGGCGCCGGCTTCTGGGCCGCACGCCGGTTCGCCGCCGGCACGCAGATCCGCGCGGCCTCATGGGCAGCGTGGGGCGTCATCGTCCCGCTGGTCGTCCTGCTGGCGCTCTGGTTCACTTTCGGCAATCTCGACCGTGACTTTGTCTACGCTGCCGCGGCGGCACTGCTGGTCGTCATTTTCGCCGCCGGTGGCGAGTGGATCGCGCGGGCCGAGGAGCCGCCGCTCAAGGGCGGTGTCGCGGTGTCGTTTGCCCTGGGCGGCGCGGCCATCGCCGGGCTCCTGCTCATGCATATGGCTTTCGATTCCGGCTGGACCACCATCCTGCTCGGTGCGGCGGCCATCGTGCCGGCGCTGGCCACGCGCCGGCGCGCCTATCCGGTGCTCGGCTGGATTTCGGTCGGCGCTGTGATCGCGGTGCTTGGCCGCGTCGCTTTCGACCCGACCATTGTCGGCGCCGGGTTCCTGTCGAGGACACCGGTCTTCAACTGGCTGTTGCCCGGCTACGGCGTACCGGCGCTGGCCTTCGGCTTCGCCGCCTGGCAGCTCGCCCGCACCACGAATGGCCGGCCGCGCCTTGCCATGGAGGCGGCTGCGGCGCTGTTTGCGCTGCTCACGCTCGCCATGCTGGTGCGCCACGCCATGCACGGCGGCGTCATCGACACGGGTGCCATGACGCTCGCCGAACAGTCGATCTACACGCTGATCGCCATTGGCGCCGGCGCCATCCTGGTCGCCATCGACATGCGCTCGCCAAGCTCGGTGCTGCGCTATGGTTCGATGGCCGCCGGTGTGGCCTCGGTCGCCTTCATCGTTGTCAGGCATTTGGTCTTGCTGAACCCATTGTTCACCGACGAATCGACCGGCCGCATCCCGGTGTTCAACCTGTTGTTCCTCGCCTATCTCTTGCCAGCGGTCGCCGTTGGCGCGCTGGCGCTCTACACCAGGGACAAGCGGCCGAAATGGTATGCGCAGATGTTGGCTGTGGTGGCTGCCGCGCTTGCCTTCGCCTATGCCACGCTCTCGGTGAGGCGTCTGTTCAAGGGCGAGTTCATCGGCTTGTGGAGCGGCCTCGGCCAGCTGGAAACCTACACCTACTCGGCGCTTTGGCTGGTCATCGGTGTGGCGCTGCTCACCGCCGGCGTCTGGCTGAAGTCGCAGGTGCTGCGAATTGCCTCGGCCGCGCTGATCGCGATCGCCGTGCTGAAAGTCTTCATCTTCGACATGTCGGAGTTGGAGGGAGTGCTCAGGGCGCTGTCCTTCATCGGCCTCGGCGCGGTGCTGATCGGCATCGGACTGTTTTATCAGCGGCTGCTGACGCGGGCGGCGAAGGAGGGATGACACGCTTGCTTCCGTGAACAGTTCTTACCGGTTCATGGACCGCCTATTCGCTATTTTCGGATGGTGCCACGCACGCGGCGTTGTACGACTGCCTCTTTGATGAGGCCCGCGATCTTGCGGACAAACGCCGGGCTGAAGGAACCTATTGGCTTCGTCGTGACCAGATCATAAGCTTCGTCGACTTGTACGCGGTTGTACTCGTCTAGAATCAGCCACGACGGAAAATCGAGCCCACCTCTGCGGCACTCGATTTCGCTCACGGCAACATGCGTGTGGGACTGGTCGGGCTTTTGCGAAGTGAGCGGAAACAAGAAGAGTGCGGCAGGCGTTGCCGGCGTTCTAACCACAATGCAGACGGGCCGCGCCTTGCGGCCGGACGCCTCGCCGACATCAGCCTGCCGCGCCCATAGATAGTAGTATCGAAGCAAATCGCCGGGCTTAAGCATCCGGCTTGTCGCCGGTTGTGATGGCCTCCAATCCGGACATGAGTTCATCGTGGATCTCGTCCGGCGCGTCCTCAAGCGTGTAGGCTACGGCATGAGGCGAACTGACGAGCTGCCGGTATTGGGTGGCTGACAGGATGATCAGCTTCTCCTTGCCACGTTTCGTGAGAGCGACAGGCTCGATCATTGCCGTTTCGAGAATTTCGCCGGACGCCCGGTTCATGTCTGAAAAGGTGAACTGCTTCATCGGGTGGTCCTCATATGTATTTCACCTATTGTGCATATTTTACGTATCTAAGCAATCGATTTGCCGCTGCCTTCCGGTCGGGAATAAATCGGCACCAGCCAGCGTTATCTCATTGCTTGGGTGACCGGAGCGGCGGACCGCTTCGCGCTGGCCGCTTGCGCCGCGCCCGGAAGGCGCGTTCAATCGGATCAACAAGGGCGACCTCGAAAACCAGCGGTCATGGACGAAAAGAAGGCAGCAATCCTTGGCGAAATACCGCGCCTGCGCCGATACGCACGCTCGCTTTTGCGCGACCGCGACGCAGCCGACGACCTTGTTCAGGATTGCCTCGAGCGGGCGCTTGTGCGGCTCGACAATTGGCAGACAGGAGAAAGCCCCAGGAGGTGGCTGTTTACGATCATGCATCATTTGTTCATCGATCAGATGCGCAAGGTGAACCGCCGCGGCGAGGCGGCGATGCTGCCGCTGGAGGCGGGCGAGGCCGTTGCCCAGCCGGCCGAGCAGATGGAGAGCATTGCCTCGCGCGAGATCATCGACGCATTGCAGGCGATCAGCCCCGACCGTCGCGCAGCCCTTGTCATGGTTGCCATCGAAGGTTTTTCCTATGCCGAAGCCGCCAACATTCTGGGCGTGCCTGCGGGCACGCTGATGTCGCGCATTGCGCGCGGGCGTGAGGAATTGCGCGGGTTGCTGGACGACACGGCGCGCCGCCGGGCGATAAGGATCGTCGAGAAATGATCCGCCGCGACTTTTCCGAACGTGACATCCACATGGCGCTCGATGGCGAGCTGCCCGGCGATGAGCGCTCGGCCTACGATGCCTGGCTCGACGCCAATCCCGAAATGAAGGCCAAGAGCGCCCGTTTCACCGCCGACCGAGCGGCGCTGCGTGCCGCCTTCGCCGACGTGCTGGACGAAGCCGTGCCTGCGCGGTTGCGCAAGGTCGTGCTTGGCGAGGTGCCGGTCAAGGCATCTGTGCCACGCTCACGCTGGTGGCTTGCCGCTGCTGCCGCCGTGCTTCTGGTCACTGGCGGACTTGGTGGCTACTTTGCCGGCATCGATGGCATCGGCCAGGAGGACCCGGCGGAAGATCGGCTGGCCGAGCAGGCAATCGCGGCCCATGTCATCTATGCCGCCGAAAAGCGGCATGCCGTCGAGGTGCCGGCCAGCGACAAGGACCATCTGCAGACCTGGCTGTCCAACCGGGTAGGGCTGAAGCTGGTGGCGCCGGACCTGACCGCCGACGGATTCCAGCTGGTGGGCGGCCGGCTGTTGCCGGCAGGCGAGAGCAAGGCCGCCATGCTGCTTTACGAGGACGGCAATGGGCAGCGTATCTCGCTGTTCGTCACCACGGAATCGACCGAGAATGCCAAGGGCACCTACGCCGCCGCGCAAGACGGACCCGAGGCCGTCTACTGGCTGGACAAGGGCTATGGCTGTGCCGTGGTCGGCTCCTTGCCGCGCGAGCGGTTGGCCGAGGTCGCGAGGAGCGCCTACACGCAACTTGTAAACGGGCTGGCAAGCTGAACGGCATCGCTTTTGCCGGTGCCGTCGATGCGCGAATGCTGATCCGGCCGAAGGACCTTTTGCGCCCGTCGGGCCGGCGTCGGATTTGTCACAATTCGGCCCTAATCGAGGTGCGATAGCGCTTGATGAATGCCGTCGCATCGCCCCGAAAATCGGAAACGGTTTTTGGAAACCCGAGGCGAAGATTCAAGGTGGTGGAGCGGACTTCGTGCGCCCAGGTGGACGCCGGTTTTCCCAACGCCCTGGTTGGCGTCAAGGACGTGTTCGAGTAGGGCCATTTCCACCACCAATCGAGGTTTTCTGAAGCCGCATGCCTGCCGAGATCCGCACGGCCCGCGCGTCTGACGTCGATGATCTCGCCGCCATTGAGAAAGCTGTTTTCTCAAGCGACCGTATTTCCCGCCGCTCCTTCCGCCTGTTCATCGAGCGTGAAACCGCCGAGACGCTGGTCGCCGAAGTCGACGGCCGCGTGGCCGGCTATGCGATCGTGCTGTTTCGCAAGGGCAGCGGCGTGGCGCGCCTCTACTCGATTGCGACCAGTCCGTTTTTCGGCGGACTGGGTGTCGGCCGCATGCTGCTCGGATCCGCCGAAGATGCCGCCTTCGAGCACGACCGCATGATGCTGCGCCTCGAAGTTCGCGAGGACAACAGCCGCGCGATCCGCATCTACGAACGGGCCGGTTATCGCAAGATCGGCCGTGAGCCCGGCTACTATGAGGATGGCGAAACGGCACTTCGCTACGAAAAGACCTTGCGTGGCGGCATTCCGATCGCCACCAAGGTTCCGTTCTACCCGCAGACCTGCGAATTCACCTGCGGCCCGTGCTGCCTGATGATGGCGATGGCCAATTTCGATCGCGGCTTCGTGCCGGATCCGGTCATGGAAATCCGCCTGTGGCGTGAAGCGACGACCGTCTTCATGATGTCGGGTCCCGGTGGTTGCGAACCGTTCGGCCTTGCTGTCTCGGGCTACGAAAGCGGGCTCGCGGTGGAGATCTACGTTTCCTTCTATGGCGCGCTGTTCCTGCAATCGGTGCGCAGTGAGGACAAGCGCAGGGTGATGGAACTGGCCCAGGTCGACTTTCGCCGACGCGCGGAACTTTACGGTATCCCGGTGAATTACCGTGCATTCACAATCGACGATATCCGCGCTGCGATCGCTGGGGGAAAGCTGGTGCTGGTGCTGATCAGCGGCTTCCTGATGTTCGGCAAGAAGGTGCCGCACTGGGTGCTGGCGATCGGCGATGACGGCGACCATATCCTGATCCACGACCCTTGGGTCGAGGATGAAAGGCAGGAGACCATTCTCGATGCAGCCAACATTCCCGTGCCTTACGGCATCTTCATGAACATGGCGCAGTTCGGTCGCGATGGACTGCGTGCCGCCATCACTCTGGGAAAGCGTGACAGATAATGACCTGGGTCATCCTTACCGGCAGGCAGAGCGATCTCGACCAGGTGGCGACACCGCACAAGATCATCACCAATCGCGACTATCTCGCGCATCCGTCACTGTTTCGCGGCCAGCGGCCGAAGGTCATCAACCTGTCGAACAATTACGCCTACCAGAGCCGCGGCTACTATGCGTCGCTGCTGGCAAGCTCGCGCGGCCACAAGGTGATCCCGACGGTCGAAACGATGATCGACCTTTCGGAGCGCAAGCTCTATGAACACGCGCTGCCGGAACTGGAGCTGGCGCTCAACAAATGCCGCAAGGACCTCGGCGACGTTTTTCCGCAAAAGGTCTGCATCTTCTTCGGCATCGGCCCGTCGAAAATCTGGGACCGCTTCGCCAAACTTCTGTTCGACTGGTTCCGCGCGCCGGCGCTCGAAGTCCACATCAAGGACAGCGCCGAATGGGCCTCGATCCGCAAGATCGGTTTCCATCCGCTGGCGCGGATGACCGAGGACGAGGAAAAAAGCTTCATCCAGTGCCTGGAGACCTACACCAACCGCGAATGGCGCGACACCAAGGGCCGCACGCCGGCGCGCTACACCTTCGCCACGCTGGTCGACCCGCATGAGGAATTGCCGCCCTCGGAGATATCGTCGCTGCGCTATTGGGCCAAGATCGCCGAGAAGATGGGCGTCGAAATCGAGCCGATCACCAAACGGGACCTCGCCAAGCTCGCCAATTACGACGCGCTGTTCATCCGCGAGACCACCTCGATCTCCAACCACACCTATCGTTTCGCCCGCCGCGCCCAGCAGGAAGGAATGCCGGTGATCGACGATCCGCTGTCGATGATCCGCTGCACCAACAAGGTCTATCTCAACGAGCTGATGGCCTACAACAAGGTGCCGGTGCCGCCGACGGTGATGATCGCCGGCACCTCGGATCTCGAACTGGCGGCGCAGACCCTGGGCTTTCCGCTGGTGCTGAAGATCCCGGATTCGTCGTTCTCGCGCGGCGTCAAGAAATGCGCCAATTTCGAGGAACTGAAGACGCTGGCCACCGAATGGCTGGAGGATTCCGACCTTCTGATCGCGCAGAAATTCATTCCGACCGAGTATGACTGGCGCGTCGGCGTGCTCGGCGGCCAGCCATTGTTTGCCGTGCACTATCTGATGGCCAAGAAGCACTGGCAGATCGTCAACCACAAGGCCAACGGCAAGCCCGACCAGGGCGGCATCAAGACCTTCACGCTAAAGGAAACGCCGGCGCATGTCGTCGAGACGGCAGTGAAGGCGGCGCGCTGCATCGGTGACGGGCTCTATGGAGTCGATCTCAAGGAGACCAAGGACGGCGTCTTCGTCATAGAGGTCAACGACAATCCCAACCTCGACCATGGCTGGGAGGATTCCGGCGAGAAGGACGAGGTCTGGGTGCGGCTGACGCAGTGGTTCCTGGAGCGGCTGGACCGGCCGGGGCGGTAATTTGATCGGGGGTAGAACATGCAGTTCATCGTCATCGAGGATTTCACCGGCTGCGATCGCAAGGAGATCTACCGTCGCTTTCGCGACCGGGGCCGCCTAAAGCCGGACGAGCTTCTCGTGCACCACAGCTGGATCGCGGCGGACATGAGCCGTTGCTTCCTGCTGGTGGAAGCCAATGACGTCACGCTGCTGCAGCGCTGGGTCATCGAATGGGCGGATCTGGTGGAATTCGAGATCGTTCCCGTGGCGACAAACAAGGACATGGCTGAGGCATTGAGCGGGCACCTCTGATCATCGCCGCACACTACGTCAACGCAGTGCCGGCGAGCCGACTGCGCGCCGACACTCGTCGATCAGCCACAGGCGAAACGCGGCCACGACATCGCGCCTGGCGCTGCGCTCCGGGATCGTCAGGCAATAGGGCTGGCGCAGCTCCAGTGCCTGGGCGAGGGGCCTGACAAGTCGGCCGTCTGCCAGCGCCGCGGCACAGTAGATCCCTTGCGCCAGCGCCACGCCCAATCCCGAAATGGCAAGGTCGAGAGCCGCGCGCGATGAGTTGGCCGAGAGGCCGCGCTGCGCTGCCCGGCCGGGCTCGATGCCGGCCGCCTCGAACCAGTTGTGCCAGGACGGAAAGGACGCACCAGTCGGTCCCCAGCCCGTGTGGATAAGCGGCAGGCTGGCCAGGCCCTCGGGTTTGATTGTGTCCGCCAGCCCGGGGGCACACACGGGA
Source organism: Mesorhizobium sp. M0870 (assembly GCF_040319775.1). NCBI lineage: Bacteria > Pseudomonadati > Pseudomonadota > Alphaproteobacteria > Hyphomicrobiales > Phyllobacteriaceae > Mesorhizobium > Mesorhizobium sp. M0870. Next base: position 21,097 of record NZ_JAMYOI010000001.1, on the reverse strand, counting down.
TAGACTGCGTCCTGGACGATGTCCTCGGTCGGGTGCTCGCGATAATGCGGCCCATAGGAGAGCCTGATGTCGATCAGTTCACGGTCGAACGGCACCGGGTCGTCGTCGCCTCTGAGCGATATGTCGACGACGCCATGGCTTGAGGCAAAACCAGCGAGACGCTGCGAAAGCCAACCCATGGCCATGGATGGCGGCACCGACACCACAAGGCGTGGGCGGAACGTATCGCCGCCCAGCTGGCGCGCGACGCTGCCGATCTCCTGGAAGGCCATGGTCAGCCTGGGCAGCATCTCGACGCCTGCCTCGGTGAGGACGACGCGCCGGTTGACGCGGTGGAACAGCTTGCGGCCCATCTGCTCCTCGACCGTGCGGATGAGCTGACTGACGGCAGCGGCCGACACCGAAAGCTCTTCCGCCGCCGCGGCAAAGCTGCCTATACGGGCCGCAGCCTCGAAAGCTTGAAGCCCTTTGAGAGAAGGAGGTACGGCCATAATCACCGAATAGATAAGTTCAGCTTATCTAGATTGCAGAAATCGTCGTTTTTGGAAAGGTTGTTCATTGGCTACAGTGGGTTCATCAAACTCCAGTCTGGATCGAAGCACGTGGATCATCGTGACGTAATTTCATCGCTGACGCAGGAGGAGCGCAATCGGCTGACCGCCAAGTCTGATGTTGCGGGCCTCGTTCAGCTTGCTGCTCATTGGGGCGCGATCATGGTCGTCGGATCGCTGATCGCCGTCAAGGTGCCGTTCTGGCCACTGCTGATGCTGCCGCAAGGTATCCTCATCGTCTTCCTGTTCACGCTGCTGCACGAAACGGTCCATCGCACGGCCTTTGAGTCGCAATGGCTGAACGATGCCGTGGCGCGGGTGTGCAGCCTGGCGATCGCGCTGCCGGCGGACTGGTTTCGCTATTTCCATTTCGCCCACCATCGATACACGCAGGACCCGCAGAACGACCCGGAACTGGCCTTCCCCAAACCGGAGACATGGCGGCAATATCTCGTCCACATATCCGGCATCCCTTTGTGGTGGGGCCACCTCAAGACGCTTTATGCCAATGCGATGGACCGCGGCCGGGAAAGCTACGTTCCGCCAAAGGGCTATGACAAGGTGCGCATCGAGGCACGCGCCATAATTGCCTTTTACGCCGTGGTCCTTCTGCTGGCCGTCTATTTCCGGCTCTCGGTGCTTCTCTATGTCTGGATCTTGCCCGCTCTGTTGGGGCAGCCGTTTCTGCGCCTCTATCTCTTAGCCGAGCACGGCCGTTGTCCGTTCGTCGCCAACATGCTGGAGAACACCAGGACCACGCTGACCAACTGGCTGGTCCGCAGGCTGGCGTGGAACATGCCGTTCCATGCCGAGCATCATGCCTATCCAGGCGTGCCGTTTCATCAACTGCCGCGGTTTCATGCGCTGATCGAGCGGCATCTCAAGGTGGTCGAGCCCGGCTATGTCAGCTTCCACGGCAAATACATCGACACGCTGCGTTGACGATGGCCGGCCTCAGCCGGTCTGGCTGTGGAGCGCTCGGGATTTCAACAGACGCTGGATCTCGGCGGCCGTTGACGGCACGCCGATCAGATAGCCCTGCGCCTCTGTACAGCCATTGCCGCGCAGGATGTCGAGTTGCGCCTCGGTCTCGACCCCCTCGGCGGTGACAGTGATGCCAAGCTCGGCGCCCAGCCCGATGACGGTGCGAACGATCGCCGCGGCGTCACGATTGCCCAGGTCGTGGATGAACGAACGATCGATCTTGATCTTGTCGACGGGAAAACGCCTGAGATAGCCGAGCGAAGAATAGCCGATGCCGAAATCGTCCAGCGCGATACGGACGCCGAGTTCGCGCAACTGCCGCAGCGTCCTTAGCACCGCCTCGCTTTCGTCCATCAGCACGGTTTCGGTTATCTCCAGTTCCAACCGATCGGCTGGCACGCCGGAGAAAGCCAGCGCCGAGATGACGCTGCGGGCGAAGCTGCCGCTTTTAAGTTGCACGGCCGAGACATTGACCGCGACGCGCAGGCCGGCGGGCCAGTCGGCCGCCGCCGTGCAAGCTTTCCTCAGCGCCCATTCGCCAAGCGGCACGATCAATCCAGTGTCTTCGGCGACCGGAATGAGGCTGTCCGGCGCCACCGTGCCGCGTGTCGGCGAATGCCAGCGCATCAAGGCTTCCGCGCCGACGATCTCCCCGGATGCGATGTTCATGATGGGCTGGAAGTCGAGGTCGAATTCCTGGCGCGGCAGCGCGGTCTCGAGGTCGATCTCCAGCGCACGCCGTGCCTGTACCATAGCGTCCATTCCGGGTTCGAAGAACCGATACTGATTGCGCCCTTCGCTCTTCGCCCGGTAAAGCGCCGTATCGGCGTTCCTCAGCAGCGTGTCGGCATCTCCACCGTCGTCGGGGAAAACCGCTATGCCCAGGCTGATGCCGATATGCATCTCGCGGCTCTTGTCGCGGAACGGTTTTCCTATTGTCTCGATGATGCGCTTCGCGAGTTTTTCAGCATTGGCAATGCCCTTGAAATTGAACTGGATGATGACGAATTCGTCACCGCCGAAGCGGGCAACGACGTCGTTTTCATTATGAAGGCAGCGCTGCAGCCGCTCGGCCACGCTCTTCAGCAGCCAGTCGCCGGCCGGATGTCCCCAAGTGTCGTTGACCGCCTTGAAGCGATCGAGATCGAGCGAGAAGATCGCCAGCGGCGTGGCCGCCGTGTCCTCCAGCGCAAGGTCGAGCCGTTCGCGAAACATCGAGCGGTTGGGCAGTCCGGTCAGCATGTCGTGATGCGCAAGATGGGTCATGCGCTCTTCGGTACGGCAGCGCTCCGTAACATCGTCGAAGGTCGCCACCCAACCGCCGCCGCTCATCGGCTGGCGGGTGACCAGAACCGTCCTGCCGTCGGTAAGATGCCGATAGGCCGAATGCATTTTTCTCGCCACCAGGCAGGCTTCGGTCTTGGCGACTTCGCTGTCGACATCGATCTTCGTATAGATGCCGAGTTCCAGCAATCGTTCGAGCGCGTCGCGGTGCGTCGTTCCAAGCGGGAAGTCCGCCGCGGTGACGTTGTAGAGTTCTAGGAAACGCCCGTTGCGCACGATCATCTTGCCGTCGGCGTCATACATCAGCAGGCCTTGCGACATGTTGGCGAGCGCTGCGTCGAAGCGGCGGTGCTGCTCCTTGAGATCCTCTTGCGCGCGGCGCTGCTCAGTGATGTCCTCATAGATCGAGACCCAGCCGCCCAGAGTCAGAGGGCGGTGCGAGATGCTGACGATGCGGCCGTCCGACAGTGTTTCTTCGTAGGTCGAGGGCTTTGCCTGATCGATATAGGGCTTGCGGATGGCGTAGAGTTCGTCGGCGGTTTGCGAGGCGATGCCGATATCGGCGCTGTGGCGCAGAATGTCGAGGAACCGGATGCCGGGCCTTATCACGCTGGCTTCGAGGCAAAAGATGTTCAGGTAGTTGCCGTTGCAGATGATCATCCGCTCGTCGGCGTCGAACATGCACAGGCCGTGCGACATGTTCTCGACCGCAGCCGAAAAGCGTTGGTTCTGCTCGCGCAGTTCGTCTTCCATGTGGCGGGAGCGGTCCATGCCTTCGGCCTCCCGTTTCGGGTTGGTCGAACCATCCTTGGCATCAGCGACGGGCATGAGCGCGCCTGCGGACCGTGATCGAACGCGCTATTGTGGCCGCCGCCGGTTAATTTAGCGTTTTTAGTCGATTGCGGTCGCCGAAACCTGGTGTCGCGATGTCTCGATCGCGGAAAACCGCTTCAGGAACGCATTTTGCGCCCAGGTCACCGAGCGTGGCGTGAAATCGAAGCGGTCGGCATTGAAGCCGCGCGGACGGCCGAAGAACTCGGTCGCCTCCGCGGTCGAAAAGCCGGCGAGCAGCGTTGCCTCGAAATAGGCGGCGATCTGGTCGGCGCGCTTGATCTCCTTGCGCAGCGCAGCACCCGGTTCCGGCAGCGAGAAGCGCAGATGGATGGCGCGCTGCAGCCGCAACTCACAATCCTTGTAGCTGCCGCCCATTACCGATTTGAACGGTGAGATCATGTCGCCGATGACATATTCGGGGGCGTCGTGCAGGAGGGCCGCCAGCTGGGCGTCGGCCGAAGCCTCGGGTACCAGGTCGCGGAACAGCGCTTCGACCAGCAGCGAGTGCTGGGCGACCGAAAAGGCATGCTCACCGCTGGTCTGGCCGTTCCAGCGGGCAACGCGGGCGAGCCCATGCGCAATGTCTGAAATCTCGATGTCGAGCGGCGAGGGGTCGAGCAGGTCGAGCCGGCGGCCCGACAGCATGCGCTGCCAGGCGCGTGCCGGTGCGCCGACGCGGTCGGCCGCCATCAGACCCCCTCCGCGCTGGCGGCTTCCTGCGGGAAGGTGAATTTTGCCCAACCGGGAATGGCCAGCGTAACTGGAACGTCCGCCGCCATGATCGGCAGATCGGCGTCGAGCGCCGCCTTGATCCGGTCGATACGGACAATCGCCAGACCAGCCGTGCCGGCAGTCGAGCCAAGCGTGCCAACCGGCCTGCCTTCGACGGTCAGCTCAGAGCCGGGCGCGGGCAGGGGCCGGTCGGCTGACACAATCAGCACGCGCCGCCTGGCGGTGCCGCGATGCTGCATGCGCGAGACGACCTCCTGGCCGACATAGCAGCCCTTCTTGAAGCCGACGCCACCGGTTTCGTCCAGCAGCACGTCGTGGGGGAAGGCGTCTCCGAGTTGGTAGTCGCTGCCGCTTTCGGCAATGCCGCCGGCAATGCGGAAGGCTTGCCACGCGGCAAGATCGCTGCGCTCATCTGTTTCGCCATAGGAACGCGTGACGGCACCCTTCGGAAAGCGTGTGTCGGCGGCTGCCGTTGAATCAGATTGTGAGGGTGTTGATTCATGTCCCCATGCGACGGTGACAAATGCCTGATCGGATTTTGCAATCTCGACCTTGGCGCGCAGTTTGTAGAGCGTCAGCCGGCGTATGAAATCGTCCGCTATGTCGGCACGGCATTCGAGCCGGAATGCATTCTCGCCGGTGCGCGAGATCAGGAAATCGAACAGGATCTTGCCTTGCGGCGTCAGCAGCGCACCGGGCTTGGCTTCGCCGGGAGCCAGAATGTCGAGATCGGTGGTCACGATGTTTTGCAAAAAATGCTCGGCATCCGGACCTGATACGGAAATGAGGGCGCGGTCTTTGAGCTGGGCAAAGGGCATGGGCGGAAAAGCAACCTGATCTTGCAAAATGGTCGGCCTTTACGTAAGCCGCTGGCACTCCCCCCGCAAGAGAGCATGGCCATGATCTACGACCTCATCCTGACAGGCGGCACAGTGGTCAACCATGACGGCGAAGGGGCTCGCGACATCGGCGTGAAGGACGGGCGCATCGCTGCCATCGGCGGTCTCCGCCAGGCCTCGGCCGGCGAGACGATCGACTGCCGCGGCCTGCATATCCTGCCGGGTGTCATCGACAGCCAGGTGCACTTTCGCGAGCCGGGACTGGAGCACAAGGAAGATTTGGAAACGGGGTCGCGCGCGGCCGTGCTTGGCGGCGTCACCGCCGTGTTCGAGATGCCCAACACCAATCCTTTGACCACCAGCGAGGCAGCGCTTGCCGACAAGGTCCGGCGCGGCACGGATCGCATGCATTGCGATTTCGCCTTCTGGGTCGGCGGTACCCGCGAAAACGCCGGGGATGTCGGCGAGCTTGAGCGGCTGCCGGGCGCTGCCGGGATCAAGGTTTTCATGGGCTCGTCCACTGGCGACCTGCTGGTCGAGGATGACGAGGGCGTGGCGTCGATCCTGAGAAACACGCGCCGGCGCGCCGCCTTTCATTCGGAAGACGAATTCCGGCTGCGCGAGCGTCTTGGCGAGCGCATCGAGGGCGACCCGGCATCGCACCCTGTCTGGCGCGACGAGATCGCCGCCTTACGCTGTACCGAACGGCTTGTACGCATCGCGCGCAGCGTTCGCGCCCGCATTCATGTCCTGCACATCTCGACGGCCGAGGAGATTGTGTTTCTCGAACAACACAAGGATGTCGCGACCTGCGAGGCAACGCCGCATCATTTGACGCTAAGCGCCGACGACTACGCACGCCTTGGCACGCTGATCCAGATGAACCCGCCGGTGCGCGCCGCCCGCCATCGCGACGGCGTCTGGCACGGCATTGCCCAAGGCGTCGTCGACGTGCTCGGCTCCGACCATGCGCCGCACACGCTGGCCGAGAAGGCCAAGCCGTATCCGGCCTCACCGTCGGGAATGACCGGCGTGCAGACGCTGGTGCCGATCATGCTCGACCACGTCAATGCCGGCCGGCTGACCTTGCAGCGCTTTGTCGACCTGTCCAGTCATGGCCCGCAGCGGATCTTCGGCATGGCCAGGAAAGGCCGCATCGCCGCCGGCTATGACGCCGACTTCACCATCGTAGACATGATGCGGCGCGAGATGATCACCAATGCGCAGGCCGGCTCGAAAGCCGGCTGGACGCCTTATGATGGCAGGGAAGTGACGGGTTGGCCGGTCGGCACCGTCATTCGAGGCCGACGTGTCATGTGGGAGGGCCAAATCGTCACGCCAGGCCAAGGCAAAGCGGTGGAGTTTTCCGAGGCATTGCCCGTCTAGGCTCCCGGATCTCTGCAAGGGCAGAGGCAGAAAGCTCAATCCCCGGCGACGAAGAACGACCACTGTCCGGCAGGCGTGATGCCGACACGGTAGAAGATATAGGCGCCGAACTGCTTCATATCATTGAAATCGCCGGCGGTGACGATCTTGAAGAGCTCGACCCGCTGCTTGGCGTCCAGCTTGTCCAGCGGCAGGGCGAAGAAATACGGCCACACATAGAGTTCTTGTGGCGTGCCGGCATCGAGGTGGACGTAGCCGGCATTAAGCACCTCCTCCAGGATGGCCAGAATCTCCTGGCCGTCTGGGTCTCCGGAGAGGCCCTTGAGGAAGGCGATGGCGTCGCCGTCTATGTCGGTCAGCGATATCTGTGTCATGCTCTCGCCCGTGCCGATCAACGGTCGCAGCTTTTCGATATCGCCGCCCTTGCAGGCTTCGACGATCAGATCGTGCATGCGCCGCACCGGTTCCGGCAGCTTGCCGAGATCGTAGACGACCTCAGGCACCGGCGTTTCCGGATCGACGCGCGGTCTGGTCACGCCGCCATCCGCCGGGCTGTCCGGCTCGGCTTCGGCAGGAGCAGTCGGCTGGCTGGCCGGCGGCGGTGTTCCGACCGGGTTGGGCATTGGCACGGCGCTTCCGGGGGGCGACATGTCGTCGTCGGCCGGCGGCGTGACTGTCGGGGGGAGCTCTTCGCGCTTGATTTCGCTCAGCGCATACACGGGGCTGCTCGCGAGACACACAAGCAGGGGAATCGCGGCACAGCAAGCGGCGAAGGAGATGCGAAGGATCAAGCCACACGGCTTGCCTGACATCGAAAAACTCACTGCCCGTTTCTCCCTGCTTCCGGGCATGACGCCCGAGCGGCATGTTCCCGTCAAAGAACCGGACGTCGGTTCAGTGCCGCAGCCGTTCAGGTTCGAAGGCGCCAGCAATCACCTTTTCACGCATACGGTCGAGCAGGGCAAGGGCCGAGGTCTCGCCATTGGCACGCAACATCTCGCCGAAGGCTGTTTCGAGCGCTGCTTCGGCGATGATCTCGGGCTCTATCCCGGCGGAGAGACCTTCCGCCCAGGCCTCGCTGTGGCTTTCCACGGCGGTCAGGCGTTTTTCTTCCCTGACCAGCGCGTCGATGTCGTTGACACCATGTTCCATAAGCGAATGTCCACCCTTTCAAGCTGCGATCCATCGATGTGGATCAGGCCTGATCTGTTCATTTCACACGCAGGGGCGATTAAGTATTTGTAAATACGACATTTTTTTGATCGTCTTTTACAAAGCCCGATTGCCTTGTGCGAAGCTGCGTTCAGCTCGAGTCAAACTTAGCCGATTGGGGCGGCCTGCGGGGCGAAAACCTTCAGTTTGAGTTAATTCCGCTTTCGCGCGGTAAGGTTTCGTTAATACTGTTGCAGAAGTGCAACATGAGGATTGCACCAAGATATCGCCTGGCACAAGCCGATATATCCGCTGTGCCCAGCAATGATCCGGATAGTTGTTGATGAGCGAGTGCCTAGTTGCCGTAACGCGAGGCGATATCGCGAGATAGCGTCTCGCCTTCCTTCATGTAGCGGCTGATGGCTTCGGTCGCCGAGGGCGTGCACCTCGTATAGGTGCCGCCGAAAGAGCGGTAGCCGCGATTGAAGCTGGCGATGAAGCGGGCGCGCCGCTCGGCGTCCGGATTTTCCGAATCGAGCAGTTTTGTCATCTCGACACGCCACTGCTCGCCCTTCTCGCCGCACAGATTGCGCAGGAAATGCAGCGAGCCCAGAACCTCCGCCAGCCGCATCAACCCAGGCTCGAACGGCGACTCGGCGCTGAGCGCGGGCCGTATCGAAACGGTCGTGCTGACGGAAAGACACACGGCGAGGAGCATGGATGGACGGTTCATAAGCCTTCTCTACCCAACGGCGTGGCTCTGCCAAACAGGATAAGTCTTTGTGGCGAAACAATTTGTCGCCTGCAAGGCGGTTTTCAGGGCAGCAGTCCGGCGTTTCTGCCAGGGGCCAACAAGTCTTCTGCGACCGCGAATACCGAGCCTGCTAGCGGCAGCGCCGCCATCTCGATGAGCGTATAGAAGGCCGCCGTCTCTGCATCGTCGCTGGCCACCGCCTCGCCGCCGGCATAGACGGCTCCGAAGACTGTGAGGAGATAGTCAACCGGGTGGCTGTCGTCCCTGCCGTCGATGTGGATTTCCCGAAGCCGGCGATAATCGGTGGCCCGCAAGCCGGTCTCTTCCAACAGTTCGCGAGCGATGGCTTGCTCCAGCGTTTCGTCGGGCTCGACCTTGCCGCCTGGAAAGGCATAGAGCCCCTGCGAGGGTTGCCGCGCCCGCTTGACCAGAAGCACGGTGTCTGCGCGCACGACGGCGACCGAAACTGCCGGAAGTGTCTTGCGCGCTTTGTTCATGGGTTCCCGATCAGGCGTGAAGCTGGTCTGTTGTGGAACCGCCAGCATGCGGAAGCTTTAGCGGTTGCGCAACGGCGGTTCTATCGCCACTTTCAAGCTGAACCATTCGAAGGGCGCCAATCGACCATGTGCGGACGTTTTGCCTTGACCGCGACGCCGGACCAGACTGCCGCCTTGCTAGGTTTGGCTGAACTGGAGGATTTCCCGGCGCGCTACAACATCGCACCAACCCAACCGATCCTGATGGCGGTCGCCGGCCCCCCGCAGGCGCCGGGCTCCAATCTGCCGGACCGGCAGCCGATGCTGGTGCGCTGGGGGCTGATTCCGACCTGGGTCAAGGATACCAGGGAATTTCCGCTGCTGTTCAACGCGCGCTCTGAAGGCGCAGCTGAGAAGGCCTCGTTCAAAGCCGCCATGCGCCATCGCCGCGCGCTGGTGCCGGCGTCGGGTTTTTACGAGTGGCGGCAAACTGGTGGCAAGAAGGGGCAGCCCTACTGGATCAGGCCTAGGCATGGCGGGTTGCTCGCCTTTGCCGGCTTGATCGAGACCTATGCCGAGCCGGGCGGTTCGGAAATGGACACCGGCGCTATCTTGACCGTCAACGCCAATGCCGACATCGCCCATATTCACGACCGCATGCCGGTGGTGATCGATCCCAGGGATTTCGCCCGCTGGCTGGATTGCCGCACGCTCGAGCCGCGCGATGTCGCCGACCTGTTGCGGCCGGCACAGCCTGATTTCTTCGAGGCAATTCCCGTCTCCGACCTCGTCAACAAGGTCGTCAACACCGGACCGGAGATCCAGGAGCGGGGCGAGATCGGGCCGGAGCCCGAAAAAGTCAAGCGCCAGAAGCCCGGCGCGGACGACAGTCAGCTGACGTTGTTTTAGCTGAGCTGTTCTTCAGGGCCGCATGTCAGCGCCCTCATGCCTGGCACCTTTGGCGCCAGCCACACACTGCTTCAGGCAGCGCGGGGCGATACGATCTTCTGCGCCGGCTTCTTCTTCTTCGCGGTGTGGAGAAGTGCGGCGACGATCGCGGCCGGGCCTATGGCGCGATAGTGGTTGGCCAGCGCCGGTTGCTTGGCGCGATTGGATTCCTGCTTGCTTCGGAGCATGTCTCTCTTCCCAGGTAACATTTTCGTGTCTGCGTTTGATGGCCGATTCTGACCAAATCGTGACGCCTGCTGATCTAGCCGGCGAATGTTTCATGACTGTGCCGACATGTTTAATAAAATGTTTCAGTGGCTCATTACCTGTGATCCAGCGACGTTTTTGCCGAAACTAGCGACTTGACGGCAACACTCGCCAAGGCGATAAAGCCGCCCATGAAAACGTCTTTCGCCATTTGTGGCATTTGCATTATTGGCTAGCCTCGCGCTGGTCCGGACGTTTTCGCCTCATCTTTCCCCAGATTGGACAAACGCCCCGGCCAGCAGGCTGGAGCCTGATTTGCGTCTTGGCGCGGGCTGGCTCCATCCAGATGAAAGATCTGAAACGGGAAGGCACGAATGTCTGACGCATCGCAGGGCCTGCGCCTCTACAACACGCTGACGCGGACGAAAGAGGATTTCGTCCCGATCGATCCGCTGAACGTGCGCATGTATGTCTGCGGTCCGACCGTCTACGACTTTGCCCATATCGGCAATGCCAGACCGGTGATCGTCTTCGACGTGCTGTTCCGCCTGCTGCGCCAAGTCTATGGCGAGGCGCACGTCACCTATGTGCGCAACATCACCGACGTCGACGACAAGATCAACGCGCGCGCTCTGCGCGACTTCGGCGGCGAGATCGCTTCCGGAACACTTTCGCTCAACGAGGCGATCAGGCGGGTCACCGAAAAGACCGCCGACCAGTTCCACAGCGATGTGGCGGTTCTCGGCTGCCTGGAGCCGACGGTCGAGCCGCGCGCCACCGAATTCGTCGAGCCCCGCGCCGACGGCAAAGTCGACATGATCACCTTGATTCAAAGCCTGATCGAACGCGGCCATGCCTATGTTGCCGCGGGCGAAGTCCTGTTCGATACGGCGTCGATGCCGGACTACGGCCAGCTGTCGAAGCGCAATCTCGACGAGCAGCAGGCTGGTGCTCGCGTCGCCGTCGACGCGCACAAGAAAAATCCCGGCGATTTTGTCCTGTGGAAGTTGTCGTCGCCGGAGGAGCCCGGCTGGAATTCGCCATGGGGCAGGGGTCGGCCGGGCTGGCACATCGAATGCTCGGCAATGTCGGCCGCCTATCTTGGCGAGGTGTTCGACATCCATGGCGGCGGCCTCGACCTGATCTTCCCGCACCATGAGAACGAGATCGCCCAGTCGCGCTGCGCCCATGGCACGGACGTGATGGCCAACATCTGGATGCACAACGGCTTCCTGCAGGTCGAAGGCCAGAAAATGTCGAAAAGCGTCGGCAATTTCTATTCGATCAACGAACTGCTGGAGACCGAGACCTTTGGCGGCCGCAAATGGCCGGGCGAGGTGCTGCGGCTGGCGATGCTGATGACGCACTACCGCGAACCAATCGACTTTTCCGTGCGCAAGCTGGAAGAGGCCGAGAACACGCTGCGCAAATGGAAGCGAGTAGCTGATGGAGCGCGTTATGAAACGGGCCCCCCTAGCAGCTTTGTTAAGGCACTTTCGGACGACCTTTCGACACCTCAGGCCTTTTACATATTGGCGGAGCTCGTTTCAGACGCGAGCAAAGGTCTGGGGTCGGAGGGCTCAGAAACGCCCTTTGTTGAAATTGATGGCGATCCAATAGACGTCGAATTTAAGTTGAATGCCGCTGCTGAGGTAAAGGCAGCTTTGTTATTTCTTGGTTTTGACTTTGCGGAAGCAAAAGTTGCCGAACATGCCATTGTTGAGGCAATTGAAACCCGACTTGCCCTCATAGCGTCGAAGAACTGGGCCGAGGCCGACCGCATCCGCGACGAACTGCTGGCGCAAGGTGTACAGTTGAAGGACGGTAAGGATCTGGTCACTGGCGAGCGAGTGACGACGTGGGAGGTCAAGCGGTGAGGTTGGCGCGAAACACTTTTGAAAGGTTGGCGGAGACCCTGGTGACAGCCGATCTCCCCCCTTGCGGGGGAGATGTCCGGCAGGACAGAGGGGGGTGTGAAGGAACGCCATCGTTTCTGTTTGCCTACCCTCGTTTCGACCGTTTCCTGAGAAGGCAGCGGTCTCCAATTGATAAGCGGGCGGGACAGCACCCCCCTCTGCCCTGCCGGGCATCTCCCCCGCAAGGGGGGAGATCAGCCCTCGTCGCCGATTTCGCTAATCACCGGCGAAGGGGTGTTTGATGGGACACGATCTCGTTCCGCAACGACACCGCCGGAATGCAAAATCCATGCGTCGCGTCATGACCGATGCGGAGTTGAAACTTTGGAATGAGTTGCGTGCTCACCAGCTTATGGGGATGAGCTTTCGACGGCAGGTGCCGATCGGACCTTATATCGTTGACTTTGCTTGCTCGGCCTATCGTCTCATCGTCGAGGTAGACGGCAGCCAGCATGCGGATAGCGAAAATCTACAACAAGACGAGACACGCAGCGCATATTTTAAGAGCAGTGGCTGGACCATCCTGCGCTTCTGGAACGACGACGTCATTCGCGATATCGACAATGTCTGCCAGCACATCGTCATCGAGGCCGGCCTGGCCGCTGCCGAAGTGCTGGCGATCGAACCAGCTAGGGAGGCAATTTCATGATAGACCATCTTGGCATCACCGTTGCCGATTTCGATGCTTCGAAGGCTTTCTATGACAAGGCGATGGCGCCGCTTGGTGCAGCGCTCCTCTACATGGTGCCGCTGGAATACACCGGCGGCGCCAAGGTCGGCGGCTATGGCCGTGACCGGCCGGTGTTCTGGCTGAGTTCGGCCAAGGACAAGCCCAGGGATCACCAGCACGTCGCCTTCACCGCGCGCAGCCGCGCCGAGGTCGATGCCTTCCACGCAGCGGCACTTGCTGCCGGTGGCAAGGACAATGGCGGGCCGGGCCTGCGCCGGCATTATCACCCGAACTACTATGGCGCCTTCGTCTTCGATCCCGGCGGCAACAATGTCGAAGCCGTCTGCCATGCGCCGGAGTGAGCCGAGATGAGCCTCGACAACCGGCCGATCTACACCGGCGGCTGCCAGTGCGGCGCGGTGCGCTTTCGCGTTGAAGGCGCGCTCGGCGACGCTTCGGTCTGCCATTGCCGCATGTGCCAGAAGGCGTTCGGCTCGTTCTATGCGCCGCTGGTTTCGGTGCGTGGCGCCCGGCTCGACTGGACGCGCGGCGAGCCGAAATACTTCCGCTCCTCCAACCATGTCGATCGCGGTTTTTGCGCCGATTGCGGCACGCCGCTGACCTTCACCGCGCCGGACGGCGTTGGCCTCGCCATCGGCGCGTTCGACAATCCGGCGGAGATCGTGCCGCTGATCCAATGGGGTGTCGAGGCAAAGCTGCCTTATGTCGATACGATCCCGCAATTGCCGGGCGAGGAGACGATGGCCGACGTGTCGTCGGCCTCTTATCTGGCCGATCTCGTCTCCTACCAGCATCCGGACCACGACACCGAACAATGGCCGCCGAAGGAAAGACCATGACCGAGACAGTAAGAACTGGCGGCTGCCAATGCGGCGCCGTGCGTTTCCGCATTCATGGGGCGCTCGGCCGTCCCTCGATCTGCCATTGCCGGATGTGCCAGAAGCAGTTCGGCTCGTTCTTCGGTGCGCTGGTCACGGTGCCCAGGGATGGCGTCAAATGGACCCATGAAGAGCCAAGCTATTTCCAGTCGTCGGTCAACATCGATCGTGGTTTCTGCGCCCGCTGCGGGACGCCGCTGACCTACCGGCAGCCCGGTGGACTTGAGATCGCTATCGGTGCCTTCGACGACCGCTCAGATCTCGCCCCGCAGATCCAGGTCAACTACGCCGCGCGGCTGCCCTGGGTGGAGACGATCTTCGATCAGCCCGTCCACCAGGATCCCGACTACTATAACAGGCAGGAATCCATCATCTCCTTCCAGCACCCCGACCATGAAACAGCGGACTGGCCGACCAAAGGTTTGCAACTATGAGCAGTCAATTGCGTACCCTCTATCCCGAGATCGAGGCCTTCGAGTCCGGCATGCTCGATGTCGGCGACGGCCATCAGGTCTACTGGGAACGTTCCGGCACCAAAGGCGCCAAACCGGCGGTGTTTCTGCATGGCGGGCCGGGCGGCACCATCTCGCCAAAGCACCGGCGGCTGTTCGACCCGAAGCTCTACGATGTCATCCTGTTCGATCAACGCGGCTGCGGAAAATCGACGCCCAATGCCTCGCTCGAAGCCAACACGACCTGGCACCTGGTCGCCGACATCGAACGCCTGCGCGAAATGGCCGGCTTCGACAAATGGCTGGTGTTCGGCGGCTCCTGGGGGTCGACGCTGGCGCTCGCCTATGCCGAAACGCACCCCGAACGCGTCAGTGAGTTGGTGGTACGCGGCATCTACACGCTGACACGTGCGGAACTCGAATGGTACTATCAGTTCGGCGTCTCGGAAATGTTCCCGGACAAATGGGAGCGCTTTCTGGCGCCGGTCCCGGAGGCCGAGCGCGGCGACATGATGGCTGCCTACCGCAAGCGGCTGGTCGGCACGGATCGCAAGGCGCAGATCGAAGCCGCCCGCGCCTGGAGCCTGTGGGAGGGCGAAACGATCACGCTGTTGCCGGAACCGGAGACCAGTGGACCGTTTGGTGAGGACGACTATGCCATTGCCTTCGCCCGCATCGAAAACCACTATTTCGTCCATGCCGGCTGGCTTGAGGAAGGGCAGCTGCTGCGCGACGCGCACAAGCTGAGCGACATTCCCGGCACCATCGTCCATGGCCGCTACGACATGCCGTGCCCGGCGCGCTATGCCTGGGCGCTGCACAAGGCCTGGCCGAAGGCGGATTTCCATCTGATCGAGGGCGCCGGTCATGCTTATTCGGAGCCGGGGATTCTGGATCAACTGATCCGGGCGACGGATCGGTTTGCAGGGAAGATATAGTCGATGCACGGCGATCCTTCACACCCCCCTCTGTCCTACCGGACATCTCCCCCGCAAGGGGGGAGATTGGATGTCGCCTTCGCTTTCGCCAATCGCCGACGATGCAGGACCAGCGCTATCGTCAAAGCTGCCGATCTCCCCCCTTGCGGGGGAGATGGCCGGCAGGCCACAGGGGGGTGCTCAAGCACCTTGCTGTCATGAAAAAGGAAAGACTGTTCCTCTTCGACACCACCTTGCGCGATGGCCAGCAGACGCCGGGCATAGACTTTTCCGTCGAGGACAAGATCGCTATCGCGAAACTGCTCGACGCTTTCGGCCTCGATTATGTCGAAGGTGGCTATCCCGGCGCCAACCCGACCGACACAGCCTTCTTCCAGGAGAAACGTACGTCGCGCGCCAAATTCGTCGCCTTCGGCATGACCAAACGGGCTGGGGTGTCAGCTTCCAACGATCCCGGCCTTGCGTCACTCGTGCAATCCAAGTCGGATGCCATCTGCTTCGTCGCCAAGAGTTGGGACTACCATGTCCGTGTCGCGCTCGGCTGCACCAATGAGGAGAACCTCGACGCCATCAAGGCCTCCGTCGAGGCGGCGATCGCCGCCGGCAAGGAGGCGTTGGTCGATTGCGAGCATTTTTTCGACGGCTTCAAGGCCAATCCCGATTATGCGCTGGCCTGCGCCAGGACCGCCTGTGATGCCGGCGCGCGCTGGGTGGTGCTGTGCGACACCAATGGTGGCACGCAACCCTCGGAAGTCCGCGCCATCGTCGAGAAGGTTATTTCATCAGGTATTTCAGGCGATTATCTCGGCATCCATGCTCATGACGACACCGGCCAGGCAGTGGCGAATTCCCTCGCCGCTGTCGAGGCCGGCGTGCGCCAGATCCAGGGCACGCTCAACGGCATCGGCGAGCGCTGCGGCAACGCCAATTTGATCTCGATCGTACCAACGCTGGCGTTGAAACCGGCCTTCGCCGATCGTTTCGAGACGGGCATTTCGGCTGAGGCGCTGACCGGCATTTCGCGCCTGTCCCGCGCCTTCGACGAACTCCTGAACCGCGCCCCGGAAGCGCAAGCGCCCTATGTCGGGGCCTCTGCTTTCGCCACCAAGGCGGGCATCCATGCCTCCGCGCTGGCCAAGGAGCCGGCGACCTATGAGCATGTGCCCCCGGAAACGGTCGGCAACCGCCGCCGCGTCATGGTTTCGGACCAGGGCGGCAAGGCCAATTTCCTCGCCGAGTTGAAGCGGCGCGGCATCGACGTGCCGAAAGATGATCACCGGCTCGACGCGCTGATATCAGTGGTCAAGGAGCGCGAGGCCGAGGGCTACGCCTATGAGGGCGCCGATGCCAGCTTCGAGCTCCTGGCACGCAAGATGCTGCACGGCCTACCGGAGTTCTTCAACGTCACCTCGTTCCGCTGCATGGTCGAGCGCCGCTTCGACGCCAACGGCCAGCTGAAGACGGTCTCCGAAGCGATCGTCAAGGTGGTGGTCGACGGCGAGGAGAAGATGTCGGTGGCCGAGGGGCATGGCCCGGTCAACGCACTCGACATCGCGCTGCGCAAGGACCTTGGCAAGTTCCAGAGCGAGATCGCCGACATGGAACTGGCCGACTTCAAGGTGCGTATCCTCAATGGCGGCACCGAGGCGATCACCCGCGTTCTGATCGAATCGCATGACGGCACCGGCGCGCGCTGGTGGACGGTCGGCGTTTCCGAAAACATCATCGACGCCTCGTTCCAAGCGCTGATGGATTCCATCGTCTACAAGCTGATGAAGAACCGCGAGATGGCCGGACTGGTGGCCGCCGAATAGGGTTGAACCATCAGCGAAAGTCCATTGATCCATCAGAACTTTGCGATGGTCTTGCCAAGGTGGCTGGGCCATAGCGTTGGCCCATGGCCACTGAAACAATCACCCTGGATGCGGATTCCAAGGCCCGTCGCGGCTTCCTGCTGGCACTGGGGGCCTATCTGCTATGGGGGCTGCTGCCTTTTTACATGAAGGCGGTCGCTCATCTGCCGCTCGCCGAAGTCATTGCCCATCGCATCGTCTGGTCGGTGCCGATCGCCGCCGCCGTCCTGATCTGGGCCGGCCGCACGGCGGATTTCAAGGCGGCACTGCGTTCGCCGCGCACCATCGCCATGGCCGCGCTGACGGCTGCGCTGATTTCGGTCAACTGGGGCATCTATGTCTGGGCGATTGCCGTCGACCGCACTGTCGAGACCGCGCTCGGCTACTACATCAATCCACTGGTCAGCGTCGTTGTCGGCGCGCTGCTGCTTGCCGAGCGCCTCGACCGGCTGCAGATCGCGGCGGTGGTGCTGGCGGCCGTCGCGGTCGCGGTGCTGACCATCGAGGGCGGCAAGCTGCCCTGGGTGTCGCTGGCGTTGGCTTTTTCCTTCGCCGCCTACGGCTTCTTCCGCAAGACGCTGCCGATCGGACCGAGCCAGGGATTTTTGCTCGAAGTGCTTCTGCTGTCGGTGCCGGCACTTGGCTACATCGTTTATCTCATCGCGACCGGGCAGGACCACATCGTATCCAGCAGCGGTGCCGATAGGGCGCTGCTGATCGGCTGCGGTCCAGTCACGTCGATACCGCTGCTGCTGTTCGCCTTCGGCGCCAAGCTGCTGCGCCTGTCAACCATCGGCATCATGCAATATATCGCGCCGACCATGGTGTTCCTGATCGCCGTTCTGATCTTCGACGAGCCTTTCGGCACCACCCAGGCGATTGCGTTCGCGCTGATCTGGGCGGCCTTGGCGGTCTATTCCTGGTCGATGTTGACGACAGCGCGCCGCGCCGCGCCGCAGCCCGCACGGTAAGGAGTTTCGATGTACCTGCTGCATATCGCCAACAAGAACTATTCCTCATGGTCGCTGCGGCCCTGGGTGTTGATGCGCGCGCTGGATATCCCATTCGAGGAGCGGCTGACGCCATTCCCGACCGCATCGAGCTGGGAACTCTACCGGTCGTTTTCGCCCAGCGGCCGGGTGCCGTGCCTGATCGAGGACGGCTGGGCGGTCTGGGATTCGCTGGCCATCGTCGAATATCTGGCCGAACGCCACCATGGCGTGTGGCCCGTCGAAGCCAAGGCGCGCGCCTGGGCACGCTCGGCCGCCGCCGAGATGCATTCGAGCTTCACCGCATTGCGCGGGGCATGCCCGATGAGTTGCGGCGTGCGGGTAAAGCCGTTCCCGATGTCCGATGGGCTGAAGCAGGACCTTTTCCGCCTCGGTGACCTCTGGAATGATGGTCTTGCCCGTTTCGGCGGGCCGTTTCTGGCCGGCGCTCATTTCACCGCCGTCGACGCTTTCTTTGCTCCGGTGGCGTTCCGCGCCCAGTCCTATGGGCTCCCCTTCGAGGGTGCGGCTGCGGCTTATCCGGCGCAATTGCTTGCTCTACCGGCGATGCGCGAATGGTATGCGGCTGGCCTTGCCGAAATCTGGCGCGAGTCCGATCACGAAGCGGAAGTGGCCGCCGCCGGCACAGTCATCGAGGATCTTCGCGCCACGGCGTGATAGCCGCCGGCGGGTGCTACATCTGTCCGAGCCGCCTGACAAAGAGATAGGTCGCTCCCGCGATTACCATCGCTACCGCCGTCACCACCCAGAAGCCCATTGGCGTGTCGACCAGCGGCAGGCCGCCGACATTCATGCCGAACAGGCCGGAGATGATGGTCATCGGCAACAGCACCGCCGTCATCACCGACAGTACGTACAGCAGCCGGTTCGACTGCGTTGTCAGCTTGGCCATCAGCTCGTCTTGCAAAAGCCGGGCGCGGGCCTGCAACTGCTCGCCGTCATAGTGCAGCGTCTGCGCACGATGCGACAGCCGCGCCGCCATGTCGTTGATGGAATCCGGCAGGTCGTTGCGGTGCGAATGGTCGAGATGGCGAAACAGATTGGTCAGCGTCGCCATCTGCCGGTGGATCACCACCAGGTGCCGGCGCGCGTCGACCAGCGCCTGCCGCTCATTGTGCCATGCGTCGCAGACGATGCGATCCTCGATGCCATCGAGACTGTCGCCAAGTGCCGCAAGTTCGGCCACCATGCCGTCGAACGACTGGCCGACGACCGCCTCGATCAGCGCGGCCGGCGAGCGGAGTTTGCGCGATCCGTTCTCGATCGCCTTGCGGATGTTATCGACAGACTGCAGCGGCTGCTTGCGGGCGCCGACCAGCATGGTGTCGTTGAGGGCGAAGCGGAAATGGCCAAGTCCGCCCGTTTCCGCCGAATAGTCATGGCGCAGATCCGGCAGGTCGCCATAGAGCCAGTCGTCCTCGAGGTCGATGTGGCAGCCATGGCTGGCGGACAGGAAAGCTTCACGCACCGGTGCCGGCAAAGCCTGATCGGTGCCGATCTCATGGCGAGCGCGCATGTCGGAAAGCTGGTAGCTGCGCCATGTCCAGTGCGCGGCGGCGGCGTCCCTGGTTCGCACGCCCTCAGCGGTGAAGTGATAGATGAAGAACAATCCGTGCTCGTCGGGCAGGTAGGGCGACAGGTCGGTGCCTTCCGGGGCGACAGTGATATCCATGGGGGCGGTGCCAGATGCATGTTCCGAAGATGGCACCGCACGGCGGCTGCCTGGCCTTGATTTCTAGCACGAGCGAACCCGGTTCCGTGTGACGGTTTCTTGACAGCCGATCACGGTCTGTCGATCACCTACGTCAATCCGGTGGTGACGGCCTTCGCCACCCCCGGATTGTGTCCCTGTCAGTGCTTCGGGCCGAAGCCGGGGTAGGGCTTTAGGATACGATTGCGGCAATGTCCATCATGCCGGCCTTGACCAACGGCAAGGTGGCGAGGTGGGCGCGAACCTCTGCATCATCGGCTGCCTCGAACATCATGCCGCTGCCCGGGATGTCGCCTCGGTTCCACATCTGGCGTACCGCGCCTTCGGCATAGAGCGTGCGCCGCTGTTCGGCTTCGCCGGGTAGAAGCGGAGCGAAATCGGCATCGGCAAATTTTTCGGTGTTGCGGGTGAGAAGGGCAAAGAACTGCATGGCGGTCTCCTTTGGTTGGAATGGCCGAATTATCGCTCCCGCCGGTCAGACTGTCCAAGACTGGTTAGGCTAAAGTTGAGACCTGGGGGGACTGGAGCCCGGAGAAAAATGTTCGATCTGCGTCAGCTCCGCTATTTCGTCACCGTCGCCGAAACCGGCAATGTCGGGCGCGCCGCCGAAATGCTGCATATTTCTCAGTCGCCACTCAGCCGGCAGATCATCCAGCTCGAGGAGCAACTCGGCGTCGCTTTGTTCGAACGGGCAAAGCAGCGGGTCCACCTCAACGCCGAGGGCCGCGCCTTCCTCGTCGAAGCCCGCGCGCTGCTGTCCAATGCGCGACGTTTGGAGCAGTTCGGCCGCAACCTGGCCAGCGGCGCCGTCGGCCGGCTCGCCATCGGCTATGTCGAAGGCGCCGTTCATGCCGGGCTTGTCGCTGGGATGCTGCGCCAGTTCCGTCGCGACCGGCCGGATTTCCACCTGCAGCTGAGAAGCCTGCGTTCGGCGGCGCAGTTGGAAGGGCTACGGCAGCGGTCGCTGGATCTGGGCTTTGTCTACTCGCCGCCAGCCGATGATGACCCGGATGTCGCCGCGATAGCGCTGCGGCATGAGCCGCTGGTGCTGGCGATCCCCGAAGATGATCCGCTTGCTGAAGTGCCAGAGATTGGGCCCGACCACCTTGACGGTCGCACCTGGATCACCGTCGTGCGCCAGCCGGACGACACCAATCGCGGCCAGTTCCTTGCCGCCTGCGCCAAGGCCGGCTTTCTGCCCGACATCGCCTATGAGACGGCGGACCCGCTGACCTCGCTCGGCCTTGTCAGTGCCGGTCTCGGCCTTGCGACGGTGCAAGCCAGCCTGCGTGTCGCTGCGCCGCCGCGGATCGTATTTCGCGACCTGCCGTGGTTCGACCGCACGGTCTCCATCTATCTCGCCTGGCGGCGTCATGACCGACGGGCGGTGATTGCCGATTTGCGGCAGGCAGCTGAGGAATAGGGGAATAGGGGAATAGGGGAATAGGGGAATAGGGGAATAGGGGAATAGGGGAATAGGGGAATAGGGGAATAGGGGAAT